>OY970356.1:0-778136 GCA_963718685.1 uncultured Candidatus Saccharibacteria bacterium | reverse complement strand
ACTGGATGTTTAAATCTGCAAGCTTTCTCGAAATAAACTTCTGCGAGAGCTTTTGATTATCGAACCGAGCGACTTACATATTTGCTAAAGCAAATCTGTGTCGCTTGAATCAAGCCAATCTCGAGCATGAAAAGACCGCCAGCAAGAAGCTGACGGCATTTTCATGGCTCCGGGGACTGGATTCGAACCAGCGACCTAGGCGTTAACAGCGCCCCGCTCTACCGCTGAGCTACCCCGGAATATCGTGTAGGATACTCGAGCTATTATAAAGTTAGTCTTGGCTGGCGTCAATCTGTTGTTGCAGCTCGGCTAGCCGCGGCTTAAAAGCACTGGCGGCAGCCTCCAAGCCCAAAACATGCAAAGCGCCGACTAGAACGAATAAATTATCTATTTCTTTGCGGCTAAGGCCTTTAGACTTCTCGGCCTCAGAAAACCGCTTGGTTATTAAATCAACCAGCCACTTTTCTTCGCTGGCCGATACGTTGTTTGTAGGAACTTTTGCTTCACTTGCGCCAACAACCTCCAGCGAGCGAGCCGAGCCGTCGCGTTTTATAAGATGGCCTTTTTTAACCAAGTTATCAATATGCTTTGCCACAGTGGAAACCGATTTATAATCCAGCGCTTGCATAACCTCGCGGTAGCTAGGCCCATAGCCGTGGCCTTTAATAAAACCTTCTATGTAACTAAGAAGTTCACGTTGTTTTTTGCTTGGTCGATTTGCGTCCATGTTTTACCTTTACGGTGGCTAAGGCTACTGCAGCCAAGCCCCACCATATTAATCCTACCGTATCATCTGCCCAGACTGGCAGCAACAAGCCAATTAATGCCAGCCCAGCACCGCTAGCTAAAACTCCAAGTGCTAGCCAATCGTCTTTTGCCAGCCAAAGCCGCCTGAACACTGCTATAAGAATATATAGAAACAGCAAAAGCCCAAGCCAGCCGCTTTCATGCGCCACGAACAAATACTGGTTTTCTATCACAGCCGGGCTGTTGCCTAGCAAAGATGCCGAGCCAGTCGAGCCGACACCCGAGCCTAATGGGTGGCTTAGCGTTTCCTTAGCGCTAACTTCCAGCGAATTTGCATGGGCTTGATTAGAATCTATACGGCTGCCGCCCTGCGGATTATTGTGAAAAACCACTTGCTGCACAAAAGAATTGTTTGACGTTGCAAGCAGTAAACTACCCACAGCAACCAACAAAACAACTGTGCCCGCTAGCCATTTACGGGCAGAGCGTTTCTTCCAGACGATAGCAGTAAGAATCAAAGCCAAGCTCGCAAAAAGCCCCAGCAGCGCGCTGCGCGAATAGGTTGCCCACAAAACAATTAGCCCAGCCAGAATGGCTAGGAATTGTAACAACACGGCATTACTGTATTTAAACTTCTTGCCGGCTCTCATGGCGTAGGTAATAACCAGTGAAAGCCAAATTACCACGTAAGCCCCTAATGGATTCGGCCCACGCAAAGTGCTGTTGATTCTAATGTAATGTGGGTTTTTATCTACTGTAAGGTAAGGCGCAATTGTAGCTTTGCTATAGCCGATATGCGCTAAAACATCTGCCGGTAAAACAAAGATCTGCAGCAGCGCAAAACCTAGCACCACCACACCTCCGGCCAAAGCTAATTTTAGAAATAGTTGCCGGTAGCTGGGCTGCAAGCTAAGTGCAATATAAACCAGCACGAAAAACAGCAGGTAACGAAGATCTATCATCAAGCCAGCCGCCGCTGACCTAAAGCCAGGGTTCATAATTACTAGCAAAACTACATGAAGCAGAGCAAAAGCTGCGATAGCCAGAAACAGCCTGTCGTGCCACATTTTTTTGGCTAAATTGTGTTTGACAGCCAGCCAAACACCTAACGGCAAGGCCAGCGCCATCAAAATTTCTTTCCAGGCTTTAAATAGCAAGTCATGGTCGGGTATGCGCGCACCTAGCCAAACCGTAAGAGGCGCATGCAAAACAATCAAACCGAAAATCAGCGCCAAAAGACCCAAATAAACTTTGAATACCAAATTATTTTTACGCATCTCTTATATGAGTGTACCGCGAGTGGTACAATGTCAACAATGGTAACCCAAGGAAATCTATGAGCCCTCGCGGTAGTAAACGTTATAGTCTGATTTTAATAATAGTCGATGTATTGGTTTTGCTAGCGGTTTTTACGCTTGCTTACATCATCCGTGTTCAGATAGACAGCCGGCCTCTCGTTACCCAAATCTATGCCGTAGACTTTTTGCTTAGCTTTTTGAGTGTAGTGCCGTTTTGGATAATCAGCTTTGCAATTCTCGGGCTTTATAAAGAAGAAATTCGCACCAAACGCTTAAACGAAATCGGTAAACTACTGGTAGGCTGCGTGGTGGGGATTTTAATAATTTTGGGCTACGCTTTCCTGCTAGATAAAGCGTTCTTCCCCGCAAGGCTAGTGGCAGTTTATGCATTCTTCGGTTCATTTATAGCACTGGTAGTAGTCCGTAGTATAGTGCATGCAATTTACGAGAACATGCTACGCAACGGCCGAGCTAGCCGGGTATTGGTAGTTGGTAATTCGCCTGCAGCGCAAGACATTATAGGGCACTTAGGCAGGTCCAAACGTTCAGGATATAAGGTCGTGGCGCTGGCAGGTCCTCAAAAATTACTGCCTGATAACTCTAAAGTTACCTGCTATTCATCGGTTGATGAAGCCTTGAAAAACTTAGGCAAGCACCGTATTTCTACGATTATTCAAACTAACCTTTATGAATCTTCCAGTAAAAACCAGCGGGTTTTGGAAGCCGCCCAAACTAATCACATAGACTACAGTTTCATACCTGGTGAGGCCGAGTTTTACGCCGGCAAAAACACGGTTGGCATGTTTGCCGGTTACCCGATTATTTTGGTTTCGCAAACGCCACTCATCGGTTGGGGCAAAATCGTCAAGCGAATTTTCGACGTAATAGCTACCGCCATATTGCTAGTGGTGCTCTCGCCTATTTACTTGATTCTGATAATTTTGCAGATTATTTTAAACCCGGGGCCGGTCATATATAAAAGTCGGCGCCTATCTCGCTACTCGCAACCTTTCGCGCTTTATAAGTTTCGCAGCATGCGGCCGGAGTTTGGCAAAAAAGATGCCGCCGAAGAATTCCGTGATATGGACAGGGAAGATTTAGCCAAAGAATACGAAGCGCATCGCAAAGTAAAGAACGACCCGCGCATCACGCCTTTCGGGCATTTCCTGCGCAAAACATCGCTTGATGAGCTGCCACAACTTGTTAACGCCCTAAAAGGCGACTTAAGCCTAGTTGGCCCGCGGCCAATCTTGCCGCAAGAAATGAAACTGGTAAAAAGCCACGGACCGATCTTGCACAGTGTACAATCCGGCGTGACCGGCCTTTGGCAAATTTCCGGTCGCAATGAGCTAAGCTTTGACCAGCGGATTGACTTGGAGCTTTACTACGCCCGCAACTGGAGCTTTTGGCTAGATATAAAAATCTTATTCAGAACTCTTTGGGTGGTTATTAAAAAAAGCGGCGCCCGTTAAACAGTTTCTTCCTTAGCTTCACCTTCTTCAAATTTAGGCTCCTGCATATCAGCTGAAAGAGTGTCGGATATCAATCTGCCCACTCTAACCATTTGAGCAGTAGTTAAAGGCTCTTCCAGGCCAAGAACCACAGCCATGTCCGCTTTCAAACGTTCAATCTCTACTTTCGGCACTTTCCCTAAAGCCTCAAGCTGTGCCGCCATTGATACTAAATAATAGTCATCTTCGGTTTTCTCTACTTCTTCGTCCGTCCATCCGCTTCCCCCATCGGTATCAATCGGCGAAAAAAAGCAGGCGACAAGCTCGTGAATTCGGTTATTTTGCCATCTCTGCCTTTTCTATAAGCGGTTAAGATGCTCTCGCCCAAATTAGGTCCGACAGGAGCGACCATAATGCCTTCCGGCGCAAGCTGGTCTAGCAAAGCCTGAGGCATTTCTTTCAAGGCGGCAGTTACCAAAATATTGTCAAACTGCTGGCCCTCCAGACCTTTGGTGCCGTCACCAACATGGACGGTAACCTTTTCATCGTAACCTAGCCGTTCGATATTTTTCTTTGCTTGCTCGGCTAGTTTAGGGTTAGCTTCAATAGTATCTACGTGGTCTACGATTTGCGACAAAACAGAAGCTTGATAGCCTGTAGCTGTGCCGATTTCTAAAGCCCGGTGGCCTGGCATCGGCCCGACAGAAGCTACCATTTCAGCCACTAAAGTCGGCTGGCTTAGCGAAGAATGTTTGCCTAGTCGAATTATACTGTCGCTGTACGCATGTTCGCGGCCAGCCGGCGGCGCAAATTCAGCCCTATCAACCGCGGCAAAAGCCGCTATTATCGGTGCGGGTAAATTCATAGAGCCTATAACTTCTTCTATGAATTTTTCTCTCGGATCTGCAGCAGTAGGCTCGTCTGTTTTTACTGCACCCGGACTCTTTTCACTTGCCATAGTAGGGTAATAATATAGTAGTTCACAGTAGTCAGCAAGCATGAGTATTTAGATAACGACATAGCTTGATAAGTGGTTGCTTGCTAAACTAGTTTTATGAAGCAGCCTAAAATTGCTATCGTTCACGACTGGCTCACTAACATGGGCGGGGCTGAGCGAGTTGTTTTGGCTTTACACGAAGCTTTCCCCGATGCACCGGTTTACACTTCCACCTACAGCCCGAAAAAGCTGCCTTTGTTTAAAGATGTCGACGTGCGAACTACTTGGCTGCAAAAATTGCCACGCAGTTTAAGAAAACTGCACAAGTTTTTCCCCAGCATGCGCGGGCGGGCTTTCCAAAAGCTAGATTTAAGCGAATACGACATTATCATTTCCAGCTCCAGCGCCGAGGCCAAACAAGTTAGAAAAACGCGCCCAGACCAAATCCACATTTGCTATTGCCACACGCCTATCCGCTACTATTGGAGCCATTACAAGGAATATAAAAGCGACCCGGGCTTTGGCAAACTAAACTGGTTTATCAGAATGGCTATGCCTCTTTTCGTGCCGCCGCTTAAAAAAGCCGACTACAAAGCCGCTCAACAAGTAGACGTTTTCATCGCAAACTCAAACGCCGTCAAAGAGCGGATTAAAAAATATTACAATAAACCTTCAACCGTAATTAATCCACCGGTGGATGTGGAACGTTTTACCCCGCCACCAGACAGCCTAAGCCAGCGCAACCATTTCGTAGCTTTAGGTCGCCAAGAGCCGTATAAGAAAATTGGCTTGGCGGTCGAGGCTTGCACTAAGCTGGGCTTACCGTTAAGTGTTTACGGAAATGGCAGCGAACACGGGCGGCTACGAAAAATTGCCGGTTCAAACGTAAAGTTCATCGTCGGAGGCAGCGACCAAACAATCGCCCACGCTCTGCAAAAAGCTAAGGCCTTCATCTTCCCGGCTGAAGAAGATTTTGGAATTGTGCAAGTTGAAGCTTTAGCTGCCGGTGCGCCGGTGGTAGCTTACGGCAAAGGCGGCAGTTTGGATATTGTTCAAGACGGCGTAAACGGGGTTTTATTTACCCCTCAAACCACCGAAGCCCTAATGGAAGCTATTCAAAAGGTTGAAAGCCACGCTTTCCAGCCAGCCAGCCTTCACCGCCAAGCTAAGCGATTTCATAAGACTCTGTTCATTTCTAAAATCCGCAAAGTGGTGGCCGACTACACTGCTAGCTAGCCATAGCGCTTCTTGTATTAATTACTACTAATAAAAGGTTGTTTATGGTGTAAAATAGCTATTGTATGAAGAGTGTGTTAGTCACTGGCGGCGCAGGTTTTATTGGCTCTAATTTTGTTCATTATTTATATAAAGAACGCCCTGATTGGAAAATTACTGTACTCGATGCGCTCACTTACGCTGGCAATAAAGAGAACCTTAGTGGCCTGGATGAATCTCAAGTTAAGCTTGTCGTGGGCAATATCTGCGACGAAGACTTGGTGAACTCATTGGTGGCCGAGCACGATGCCGTGGTGCATTTTGCCGCCGAGTCACATAACGACAATTCGCTAAGCAACCCTTGGCCGTTTATTGAATCAAACATTATCGGCACTTACCGAATTTTGGAAGCGGTTCGCAAACACAATAAGCGTTTGCATCACATTTCAACCGATGAAGTTTATGGTGATTTGGAACTGGACGATCCTCACAAATTTATGCCGCATACGCCTTACAACCCTTCCAGCCCGTATTCTTCGTCAAAAGCCAGCTCAGACATGCTGGTCCGCGCCTGGGGAAGAAGTTTCGGCGTGGAGGCTACCATTTCCAACTGCTCAAACAACTACGGCCCTTACCAACACGTTGAAAAATTCATTCCGCGGCAAATCACTGAAATCTTAGAAGGCAGAAAGCCCAAACTCTATGGTTCCGGCGAAAATGTCCGCGACTGGATCCACACCGAAGATCACAGCTCCGGCGTACTGGCGATTTTAGAAAAAGGTGAGTTGGGCGAAACTTATCTTATAGGTGCCGACGGAGAGAAAAATAACAAAGAAGTCGTAGAGATGATTTTGGAAGAAATGGGCAAAGACCCTAAAGATTACGAACATGTGGCAGACCGCCCGGGCCACGACTTGCGCTACGCCATCGACGCTAGCAAGCTGCGCGAGGAACTGGACTGGCAACCAAAATATACCGACTTTAAATCCGGGCTGAAAGCTACGATAGACTGGTATAAAGACAACGAAGCCTGGTGGAAGCCGCAAAAAGCTGAAACCGAAGCTAAATACAAAAAGGCAGGCCAGTAATGACGCCTTTCCAGCCCAGTGACAAACCAGAGCTCAAAGCCCGCCAAACTTCCATAAACGGCTTGATAGAATTTGACTTAGCAGTTTTCGGCGACAACCGCGGTTGGTTTAAGGAAAACTTCCAAAAAGAAAAGTTAGTTAAACTTGGTTTGCCAGAAAACTTTGAAGTCGTACAAAATAATATTTCATTCAACAAAGAAGCTGGCGTTACCCGCGGCATTCACGCTGAACCGTGGGACAAATTCATCTCAATCGCTTTCGGTTCTGTTTTTGCAGCTATCGTAGATTTTAGAAAAGGCGAAAGTTTTGGCAATGTAGAAACCTTTACGCTGGATCCTGGCAAAGCTATATACGTGCCCAGAGGTTGCGGCAACTCATTCCAGACGCTTGAAGCAAACACTGTCTATACTTACCTGGTTAATGAGCATTGGTCGCCAGAAGCCAAATACACACTTGTGAATTTGGCAGATCCGAAGCTTGGTATTAAATGGCCTATTCCCCTGCAAAAAGCAATCGTTTCTGAAAAAGATTTAAACCATCCTAACTTAAGTGAGGTAGAAAGAGAGTCTTAAGATGAGTTCTAAAATTTTAATAACCGGCGCTAACGGACAGCTGGGTAGCGCCCTGCAAGCTCTTTACCCAGATGCAATATGCACCGATGTCGACGAGCTGGATATTACCAACTCTTCATCAGTTGAACAATTCGATTGGTCAAAAGTAGATACCGTTATCAATGCGGCGGCGTATACAAATGTAGACGGCGCAGAAGCGCCCGAAAATAAAAGCCTTGTGTGGAAAATTAACGCCGTGGCAGTGGCAAATCTTGCAAAAGCCGCCTTGAAGCACGACTTAACCGTGGTGCATATTTCGACTGATTATGTGTTTGACGGGCAGCAAGAAATCCACGACGAAAACGAGCCGTTCTCGCCTTTAAGTGTTTACGGGCAGACTAAAGCTGCGGCTGATATCACTTTATTAATAGTTCCAAAACATTACATTTTGCGCACTTCTTGGGTGATTGGCAGTGGCAATAATTTCGTTAAAACTATGGCCGGCTTGGCTGAGAAAAACATTTCGCCTAAAGTTGTGGCTGATCAAATCGGCCGGCTTACTTTCACCCAAGATCTAGCAAAAGGCATAAAGCATTTGCTAGATAATAACTGCGAATACGGAACTTACAATCTGACCAATGAAGGCAAATCGGCCAGCTGGGCAGAGATTACGCGGGCGATTTTTGCTGCGTTAGGACGCGATGATTTAACAGTTACCGACGTAACGACAGAAGAATATTTTCAGGGCAAAACCGGCATTGCGCCGCGCCCGCTGCAAAGTACACTGAAACTTGATAAGATAAAGTCTGTCGGGTTTGTTCCCCGAGAGTGGGACGAAGCATTAAAAGATTATTTGAAAAAATAAACTGCGAGGAGATTTTAATGAAAGGCATTATTTTAGCGGGTGGTTCGGGCACGCGTCTTTACCCTATTACTAAAGGCATTTCAAAGCAGCTCGTACCTATCTACGACAAGCCAATGATATATTATCCGCTCAGCACACTTATGAGCGCTGGCATACGCGATATTCTTATTATCACTACACCTGACGACCAAGCGCAGTTTCAGCGCCTACTTGGCGACGGATCTAGCTGGGGTATTAAACTCAGTTACGCCGTGCAGCCACATCCAGGCGGCCTGGCGCAAGCTTATATCATAGGGGCAGACTTCATAGGCAACGACAAGGTTGCCATGATATTGGGCGATAACCTTTTCTACGGCGCAAGTATGGATGAAAAGCTCAAAGAATTTACCGATGTCGATGGTGCTGTAGGTTTTGCTGCGCCAGTTAAAGACCCTGAACGATATGGCGTTTATGAATTTGATAAAGACATGAACGTACTTTCTATCGAAGAAAAGCCCGAAAAGCCAAGATCAAACTATGCAAATGCCGGCCTGTATTTCTGTGACAACGACGTAGTAGAAATCGCCAAAAACGTGCGGCCAAGTGAACGCGGTGAAGTAGAAATAACTTCAGTACTCGATGCTTACTTGCAAAAAGGCAAGCTAAAAGTTTCTCTTCTCGACAAAGGTACTGCATGGCTAGACACCGGCACTTTCGGTTCTATGAACGACGCCGCTGAATATATCCGGGTGATTGAAAAAAGAACTGGCATAAAAATCGGCTGCCCAGAAGAAATTGCCTACCGAGAAGGTTTTATCAACAAAGAACAGTTAGAAAAAATTGCCGAGCCGCTTAAAAAATCCGGCTATGGGCATTACTTAGCCAAGCTCTCTTAATAGCGGGTGCTATGCGACCAATTGTCTACTTTAGCAATAAAGTATGGGTTTTTAATCTGAGCCGTATCATAAATAAGTGGCGTAGAATTCATATCTGTTACTAAACCACCAGCAGCACGCACTATGGCGTCAGCCGCCGCAGTGTCCCACAAACACGTAGGCACAAAGCGCGGATAAATCGTTGCCTCCCCTTCGGCCACCAAACAAAGTTTAAGCGAAGATCCCATATTTACTTCTTTATGCTTGCCAATACTTTTTAGGAAGTTAAGAGTCTTTTCAGACTTATGGCTGCGACTAACTACTACGGTTGGAATCTTGCCTTTATAGTGCGCCGAGATAGCAGTTTTTTTATTTTTAACTTCCTTATATGCTCCTTCGCCAACGACGCCAAAGTACATCCAGCCTTTAGTTGGAGTATAAACCACTCCCATTACAGGCTGGCCGTTTTTTATCAGGCCGATATTAATAGTGAATTCTCCATTTCGATTGATAAACTCTCTAGTCCCATCAATTGGATCAACTAACCAAAAGATTTTACTGCCTTTGCTGTCGTGCTCGCCTTCTTCTGAGACAATTGGGTAATCAGATATTTGTTCTAAGCCGTGTTGAATGATGTCATTTGCAGCAATATCAGCTTTAGTCAGCGGCGAATTGTTGTCTTTCATCGTTTCGCCAAAATCATCACTTTCATAAATTTCTAAAATCGCTTCGCCAGCTTGCTTGGCTATTTTTATACAATCTTCAACTAGTTTATTCATAATTTACGACTGAGCCTTAAGGTAGCCTTCTTTTTCCAGATAAAGCAAAATCTGGTTTGTCAGCTCTTCGGCTGAATACTTCACCGTGTCTATGGTTATTTCAGCATCTTTAGGCTCCTCGTACGGGTCGGATATTCCGGTAAATTCTTTGATTTTACCTTTGCGTGCTGCCTCGTACAAACCTTTGCGGTCGCGCTTTTCGCATTCTTCAATCGGCGTGGCTACATGCACCAGCACGAATGCACCGCCACTGCTGCGCACCATGTTCCGCACGTCTTTACGAAGAGAATCGTAAGGCGCAATCGGTGCACAAATCGCCAAGCCCCCGTGTTTGGAAATCTCTGAAGCTACAAAACCGATTCGCCGCACGTTAATGTCGCGGTGTTCTTTGGAAAAGCCAAGTTCCGATGAAAGATTTTTTCTAACGATATCCCCGTCCAGCAGCGTAACCGAATGCTTGCCCAGTTCCATAAGTTTTACCATCAAAGCGTTAGCTACTGTTGACTTGCCGGCACCGGAAAGACCGGTGAAAAACACCGTCAAACCTTGCTCGTGTCTTGGCTTATAGGTTTTTCTCAGCTCCCGGGCAACTTCCGGATAAGTAAACCAGGCGGGCAGTTCACGCCCGTCAGCCAGTCTGGCCCGAAGCTCAGTGCCGGATATGCTGGAATATTTCTTACCTTCCGGAATGTCGTCAACCGGCATATATTTATCTAAATCGTCTACATAAACCATCATATGGAATGGCACAACCTGCATACCGATTTCCTCGGCATGTTCTTTGGCATAATTTTGAGCATCATACGGGTCATAAAAATCTTCGCCGTCAGAACGTTTACCCGGACCGGCGTGGTCACGCCCGACTATAAAATGCGTAGCGCCATAGTTTTTGCGGATAATCATATGCCACAAAGCTTCGCGCGGACCGCCCATGCGCATTGCCAGCGGCAGTAAAGAAATCATAGCGGTAGACTGTGGGAACTTCTTTATAACTTCTTGGTAAACGCGCACACGGGTGTAATGGTCAACATCGCCCGGCTTAGTCATGCCGACCGAAGGATTAATTAGCAAGTTTGCCTGGGTTTGCTTAGCAGCTCTTAAGGCTAGCTCAACATGTGCTCGGTGCATTGGGTTACGGGTCTGGAAAGCAACTACCTTATTCCAGCCCATTTTTTTGTAATATTCCCGCAGCTCCTGGGGTGTATAGCGATGCTCGGCAAAGTCATAGTGAGTAGGCAGCTCTAGGCCTTTTAGCTCGCCACCAACATAATATTCGCCAGCTTTGCTATGAAGATAATCAATCGCCGGGTGAGCTTTGTCGTTATGGCCAGCGCCAAAAACCAGCTCGGCTTCCTGCTGCTTATCGGGTTTCCAAACGTCGCCAACTTCCAAGATTGCCAGCACCACACCTTCTTGGTCGCGCAAAGCTACCTTTTCGCCTTTCTTCAAGCTTTTAGCGAACTTTTCATCAACATCCAAAGTAATAGGAATCGGCCACAAAGTCCCGCTGCTAAGGCGCATTTTTTCGCAGACACTCTGGTAATCTTTCTTATTTAAAAATCCGGTCAAAGGCGAAAATCCGCCGTTTAAAAGCAGCTCCACGTCGCAAACCTGGCGCTTGGTTAAATCCCAGCTTTTAAGATCGGCACTTTCTTTTTTAAGTCGTTTCTTTTCTTCTTCGCCAACCAGCAAATCAACCAGTTTCCCACCGTGCGGCTTGTTAAGATGATTCGTCATTTTCCTCCTTCGGGCTTACTTAAAATATATCATGCCGTCGCAAAAATATCTGCCTCAAAACAGATTAAACCGGCAATTCTTCTTTGGTAAATAATCTTTTTACTCGCGAACTTCTGGTGAGTAAAAATAGCAAAATTAAAAGCAGGAAAGTTACGCCTCGGTCTATAACCGCCACCTGCAAAATCTGGTCGGTTGAAACAAGCAAAGTCGTGCCCACGATAATAAGCAAAGTTTCGCGTATGCCAATCGCTCCCGGTGTTACACTAATCAGCAGCGAAATAGCTACAATCGTGGTATAAAGCCCAAGTGCCGCCGGGCTGACACTAACACCAATCGCCTGAAACTCTAGGAACGCAATGAAGAACTGCACGCCGTAACTAACCAGTGCCAAGAAAACCATTCGGGCCAGCAGCTTTTTACTCTTTAAAATCGTATGCCAGCCTTCTTCAATGTCATAAAAAATCTTAACTACGGTTTTTAAGTATTTCTTATTACTAAACCATTCCAACCTTTTTTTGTTGGGCAGTTTAATGAATAGCATTACAACTAAAACTGCTAGCCAAATGCCAAATATCACCAGCAGCTGGTTGGTCTGATGACTTTTGGGCAAAAGCGCCAGCGCCACCAAAGCTGCAGTTATGTTCACTATAAAAAGAATTAGGTAATAGCCCATCAACGTAGAAGTAAATTTGCCATAAGACAAATTATGGACTTTCTTTAAATAAACGGCGCGGATACTGGCGCCGCCCAGTAAAGGCCCGAAAAAGTTACCGGCCGCCGAAAGGATTATAAGATAAAGGCTTTCGCCCACTGACATCTTTTTGGTAAAGACTTCAGCGGTCCACTTGGTAAACAGACCGTTAGACACAAACACCATCAACCTGGCGATAGCAATAAAAATAAGGCTAATCAAAGAAACTTGGCCTAACGCTGAAAATATATTCTGGTTTTTAAAGCCATAAACCAAAAAGGCAACCAAGAATAGACCGGTAATTATTTTAGACAGATGTTTTTTCACTAAGCTCTATTATCTCACAGTTGCCAGGAATTTATATGCCAATTAAACAGTTATTTGCTAATATAGATTTAATGCAATCTACCAAAAAGTCGTCAGGCAGCCGTGCTCCTTGGCTATTAAAAATCATTACCCCGCTTTTTTCGCTCAGGTATAAAAAGCTGCAAAAGCCTGGCCTGAAGCCGATTTTTATTCTTTCCACCGGCCGAACCGGCACGACTTTCTTGGCCGATTTTTTGCACCAATACGGCAACATCACCGCAGTTCATGAGCCAAAGCCATCACGCATTTTGCGCATGTGGTCGATGGCCTGCTTAGAAGGCCGGGTTTCGCCAAACTATATGGCAGCTGCATTTTCTAAAAAACGCCAAAAATTACTAAACCACGTGCACGCTCCGATTTATATAGAGTCAAACCCTTTTATAGTCGGCTTTGTCGACGTGCTCAAAGAACTGTTTGACGACCCGATAATCATCCACGTAGTTCGCGACCCGCGCACTTACACCACTTCATCGATCAACCACGGCAATACCGTCGGGCTGAAATCTTTCTTTAACAAATACGTACCATTTTGGGTTTATACCCCCAAAGGCCACAAGCAGAGCCAGCTAGAGCCGGCTTTCAGGGCAGCCGAGCATTGGCAAATCACCAACCAGACTTTGCGAGATTACGGCAAGTCTAACAAAAACTACTACATGTTTAAGTTTGAAGAAGTCTTTGTTGGCGACCGAGAAAAGCTTGGCGACTTGCTTAAAATCATCGGCGCGCCAAAAAACGCTTTAAACGAATTTAAAAACTCTAAAGTCCCTCGAAATAAATCCAAACATCGCCAAATCAAAGCTTGGCAAGATTGGCCTGAGCCGACTCGGCAGCAAATTAAAAAAATCTGCGGTCCGCTCATGAAAACCTACGGCTACGGCAAAGAAAAAGACTGGTAAGTTACCGCAAGCCTTCTAAGGCTTTGAGCTTTTTACTAATTACCACAGAAGAAAATTGCTTCTCATATAGTTTTCTTCCAGCGCTTCCAATGCTGCTAAGTTGGTTTTTATTTTTCATAGCCCACTCAAGCGTATCAGCCAAAGCCGCGCCTGAGGCTTGGTCTACAATCAAGCAATTCTTTTTATTTTTAAAACCGGTCATCGTATTTATCCGCCCTACAACCACCGGCATAGCCATAGCTAAAAGCTGGTAGGTTTTACCGGTAATAACCTTTTTGGCTTGCTCTGTGTTGCCAAATGGCCCACCCAGGCAAAGCTGCTGGGTATTGATGAGCGCAGGCAGTTTCTCGTATTCCACCCACGGTATATAGTTTATGCGGCTAGAAAGTTTGGTTCGTTTTTTAAGACTCTCTAACTTATCTACAAAACTCTTTTCACCTTTGCCGCCAACAAACGTTATTTGCAAGTCTCCTAACGAGTCGCGTTTAGCAAGAATCTCTAGGGACTCTAATATGTAATCCGTGCCATGAAGCGGCAGCATGCTGCCATAAAATAAAACGTTAAACTTTTTGCTTAGTGGTTTTTTACGTGGATAAAACAAACCCTCATCCGCACCAACCGGTATATCCTTAACTTTACCCTCAGGTACCTTATAATTTTTAACACAAAGCTTCGCATGAGCCTCCGTATCGGTCAAAACATATTTGCTTAAAAACATAACCACACGCATATATGCATCCAGGATATCTACTAAAACTCCGCCGAACATTCCAAATTTATGATGCTCCTCTAAAATCCATTCGTGATGATCGATAAATTCGTCAAAAACTATCTTCTTGCCAATCATTGAAGGGTAAAAAGCCCAAAATATCTCATGCGCCCGAAAGCCGACCACAAAAACATCCGGTTTAACCCGAAGCCTAGTTAGCAAAAGTTTGGGCGGCACTTCAAAGTAGCGCAACACGCCTTTGTTCTTATTTTTTATTACAGTTAGCTCAACGTTGTCTATCTTTTTTAAAGCGTTGATCAGCGAATTGGTTCGGGTGTAGTTTGGGTCTTTATAACAAAGAACGTAACAAACCTTAATCTTCTTTGTCATAAATGATTCGTTTCTGTTTTTCCAGAATCTTTTCTTGGTTATTTAGCATTCTATCAAACATATCGGCTACCAGCCCAAGCATCCAAAAAAGTATGCCGACAGAAATCAGGTAGATGCCCAAGAAGCCGTAGGCTTTATACGGGCTGATTCCGCCGGTGGTCGCCCAGTGGATTAAAACGATAATTCCTAGAACTAAACCAGGCGCAAAAGTAACTACGCCAAGCAGGCCAAAAAACCTGAGCGGTGCATAATCGCGAAAAGCTCGCAAAATATTAAGCGCACTGCCAAACAAAAACTGCCAAAAACTGCGCACTACCCGCGACTGACGGCCTTCAAAATACTTAACCTCAATCGGTATCGAGGCGATATTGAGCTTTTTAAGCGCCAATACCTGGAAACTTTCCTGCGTGTAGGTGTAGTTGCTGTTAATATTAAGTGCAAACAAAGCCTTGCGGGTATAGGCCCGAAAACCACAAGTTACGTCATAAAACTTTTCGCCCGAAAGATTGCTGACAATCCAAGCGCCCAGGCGGTTGGCCCAGTATTTACCGGTTGGCATGTTTGACGGCATGCGATTTTCGCCGGTCTTGGCATCGGCAAAGCGGTTTGCCGCCACAAAGTCATAGCCGTCTTTCATAATCGGCTCAATTAGCTTAGGTATATCTTCGGGAGAAAACTGCAAATCACCGTCAATATTCACCGCTACGTCCGCGCCCATTTCCAGCGCCAGCTCCGTAGCCTGCGAAAAGCGAAAAGCCAAGCGTTTTTGCTTGAACCCTTCTATCACCCGAGTTGCGCCGGCTTTTTTAGCAACTTTTACAGTATCATCTGTACTGCCATCGCTAATGACAAGTGTTTCGATCTTATCAATGCCCTTTATCTTCTTAGGCATACGTTTAATAAGCTCACCGATAGTTTCCGCTTCATTTTTGCAGATAGAAAAAATAACTAGTTTCATTTAATTGATTGCTCGCTTTCTTAAACTCAGCTCTATTATATGGCCAAAATAGTTTATAATCTAGTTTAATGGAGTCAATTAAAAATATTGCCGTCATCGGTCTAGGCTACGTAGGCCTTCCTTTAGCTTTGCTGGCCGAAGAAAAAGGCTTCAATGTCATCGGCCTGGATTTGGACAAATCCAAACTAAAAAGCCTGCAAAGCAAGCAGCCGATTATTGACGATGCCGATGCTAACCAAAGGCTAAAAACCACTAATATAAACTTCAGCGACGATTTCAGTCTGCTAAAAGACGTCGACGCGGCTATTATTTGCGTACCGACACCGGTAGATGAAAAGAAAAACCCAAACCTTGCGGCCGTCAAAGGCGCAGCCACCAGCGCCGCTAAAAACCTTCGCCCCGGCAGTTTGCTAATAGTAGAATCTACCATCAATCCTGGCGTATGCGACGAAGTGCTGATTCCTTTGATTGAGGCCGACACAGACCATACAGTGGGCAAAACTTTATATGTCGCCCACTGCCCTGAGCGCATCAACCCGGGCGATCCAAAATGGCACGTTGGCAACATCAACCGCGTGCTAGGCGGCGACAGCGAAAAAGCCCTAGAACTAGCCCACGGTTTTTACAGCCGGTTAATCGATGCCGAGATTAAGAAGATGGGCAGCCTAAAAGAGGCCGAAGCCGTAAAGATCGTTGAAAACTCTTTCCGCGACATCAACATCGCTTTCGTAAACGAGCTGGCCATGTCTTTTGAAAAGCTCGGCATCAACGTCACCAACGTCATAGACGGCGCAGCCACCAAGCCTTTTGCTTTCATGGCCCACTATCCGGGCATTGGCGTCGGTGGGCATTGCATTCCGGTTGACCCATACTATTTAATCGAATACGCCCGCAGCAACGGTTTTGAACACAAATTTATCTCACTGGCGCGTAACATCAACGAATCCATGCCAATTTATGCCATCGACCTGCTAGAACAAACTTTGATAGGTAAAACCGGCAAGCCGCTAAAAGGCAGCCGCGTAGCCGTGCTTGGCCTGTCTTACAAGTCTAACGTCGGCGATGACCGCGAAAGCCCGGCCTACACTGTAATCAGCCAGCTTAAAAAGCGTGGAGCTAAAGTCGACACTTACGACCCATACATGCCAGAAAAATCCACGGCCAAAAGCCTGGAAGAAGCAATCGAAGGCAAGCAAGCCATCATATTAGTAACCGCCCATAAAGAATTCGCTGAAAAACTGCCTGGCCTCACCTCGGGCAGCGTAGAAGTTTTCTTAGACGGCCGAAACGCTCTGGGCGAGCATAAAGACAAGCTAGCCAAGCACGGCATTGCTTACATAGGAATCGGAATCTAACTATTCGCTTTTTGCTAAGGCCAAAGTCCACGGCAAAGGCGATTCTTTGGCAACCACCGAGCCAAAGTGTTTTTCAAGAAATTTAACCAGTTCTTTGCTAGACCAATGGTTCAAGTGGCCTGGAGTATTGCCCAAATCTTTCAAGTATTTACCTCGCGAAACATTCAGCGTCCGCCACAGCGGTTCGCGCGGTACGCCAACTATCAAATGGCCACCCGGCTTCAAAACTCTTTTAATTTCTTCTAAAGCTCGTTCCGGATAATCCAGGTGCTCTAGAACTTCCAGCAAATATACTAGGTGGAACTTATCGTCATGATGTTTCAAATCGTAAACGCTCTCGGCAGTAACCGTCAGGCCAGGGTTATTCTTTTTAGCGTGAGGGATCTGGTGCTCCACGAATTCCGAAGCTTCCAGCTCTATGTGCCCGGGCAAGAAGGAGTTTATCCGCCTCGTAGAAAGGCCTTCGCCGCAACCAACTTCAATGGCTTTGGCTTTTTCTTCTGCTATTTCAGCCGCGTGAGTCAGCTTTTTAACAGCCTTAAAATAGCCGTCTAAAAGTTTGTCGCCTATTTTGCCACTTTCATACTTACCCCGAAAATCTTCTTTTTCCGGCGTAGCTTTAAGCTTCATACTCGCAGCTTGGCTTTTTGATGTCATTTACCCTCCTCGCACTCTATGGGTCTATCTTAACATCTTTCAACAATTATGCTAATTAGCTTGCCCGTAGTTAATGCTACCTTTATAATTTGATGCATGCTTAAGGATTACATTAAGATGGCTGGGGAGTGGCTTAAGACTTCTGTTTGGGCTTTTCCTATTATTCTTTTTGTAATAATGATGGTGCTAACTGGCTTAAAAATTAGCGGAACTTCAGCAGGTATTTACCATAAAATTATGTACGGCGATACAACTCACGATCCCAACTTAATTTACGGTCACCCTAGAGCAATTAGGTCAGATGAATGGCTAGTTAGAGATCAGGTATTAGTATCTCAATCTAAAAACAATTTCTCTAGAGTTAATACTGATATGACAGGTGGCCAGGATGTATCTTTGCAATTTACTGCCCCAAGTAGAGACTGGTCAGCTGCTTTTAAACCCCAAAACTGGGGATTTTTTGTAGCTCCTCTAGAGTATGCGTTTGCGTTTAGGTGGTGGTTGATAATGTTTGTGTTGATAGTAAGCTGTTACTTCTTTACTCTGCGAGTACTTAAAAATGCTAAGTTATTCGCAATCCTTCTAAGTATAAGTGTGGGCTTATCTCCTTTTGTAATGTGGTGGTATCAAAGTACCACTTTTTTGGTTCTAGGCTATGGCTTCTTGATACTTACGCTGTGCATGAGAATAATGGAAAAGGAGAAGATTAAGTTTGTTAAAAAACAACTAACGACAGATATAATTTATGGAGCTATTTTAACTTTCTTGATTGCGTGTTTTGGCTTACTATTCTATCCGCCATTCCAAATATCAATAGCTGTTGTGATGTTGTTTTTTGGCCTTGGTTACGTAGCTCACAAAAAGTTTGGGCAAGGTATAAAATGGGCAAAACTGTGGCCCAGACTTAGCATAGTCGTCGTAAGTTTAGTGACCGTAGGGGCTATCGGAGGAGTTTTTGCCTTAACCCACTCGACGCCAATTGAAGCTTTGGGCCATAGTCTATACCCAGGTCATAGAATATCCCCTAGCGGAGGCTTGCCTCATTTAAAAATATTTGATGCTTTTGTAATGCCAGCTCTTCAAAGTGATTTGAGAGGAGGACACTTTTTTATAAATCAAAGCGAAGCATCCAACTTTATACTACTTTTGCCGTTTCTAATGCTACCTGGGTTTTTCCTTATGGCTAGAGAATGGAAACTTCACAAACGCATAGATTGGATTTTTCTGGCTATTCAAGCCTGTGGCATACTGCTTTTTGCAAGAGCATTTGTGCCATACGGTGACACTTTCTATAAATTATTATTTCTCCAAAGAGTTCCTAATGGGAGACTAATAATAGGTATTGGCTTCCTCGGTATTTTGCAGCTTATATATATAGTTAAAAAAATAAAAGAAGCTCGAATAAAACAAAAACAACTGTGGCTGATGTCGGCTATTTATGGCTTGGTGTGCCTATTCGTACTTTTGCTAGAAGGTTTATATATAAGAAATCACTACCCTCTTTTTCTGCATAATTGGATAATTATCCTTGGACTAGCAGGAGCTTTCACTAGCATTATTGTTGCGTTTCTAGCTAATAAGCGCATATTGGCTGTCAGTCTCCTTCTTGTGTTCACCTTACTAAGTAGCTACAGAGTAATACCTCTTTATAGAGGCCTAGGGGCAATAGCCCATAGCAATGTTATAAAAAAAATGGAATCAGTTTCAGCACCAAAAGATTCTTGGGTGACAGTAGGCAAAAATGCTGGAGTATTTGAGAACTTCGGCATTCTTGCGGGAAGAAAGTCAATTAGTGGAACTCAAATTTACCCAAATGTGAAATTTTGGGAAAAAGTAGCCGGTCCTTCCTATAAAGACATTTACAACAGACAGGGCCACGCTTTTTATAGCAATAGTCCTACTCAAAAAGCTCCTATACAGTTAACTATGGAAGATGCGTTTAGTATTAAGTTTGAGTGCAATAAATTTATCAAAAGTAATGCACAATTCGCACTATCAGTTTACCCTCTAAATGATGAGTGTTTACAATTAAGAGACACTATTAAGTATCCTGCACTAACTTTCTATTTATATAGAATAAATTAATAGTATTAATAATTTACTGCTAACATTGACACCTAACAGTTATGGGCTCTATAATTAGAGTAGTGTTTACGATAAAATAAAAACATGCTCAAATTACCTCACCACAAACGTAAAATTATAATTGCCGCTGCCATAGCTTTGGTACTTGCAGCCGGTGGGGGTTGGTATTTATATGCCAAGCAAAATAACTCTTCTACAAATAAAACACCTAAATATCACCCTACTTACTCCAACCCTGACACTAATGTGCCTAAGCCTGATAAGAAATCTGCCAATCAATCTAGTGATAACAACACAACTGCAGAAAAAGGCGGTAGTTCTTCAACGTCTACCAACACTAGCTCAAACGTACAGCCCAAAAAACCAGTCGGCACTTTCGTGAGCAACCATTACCCGCCGCCAAACCAAGAATCCTCTACCTGCTTGACCACTGCTGGTGTAACCTGCCAGATTCGCTTTACCAAAGGCAGTGTTACCAAAAAACTGCCGGCCAAAACAACCAACAGCAATGGCAACGTCAGCTGGAACTGGACTATCCAAGGCGCTGGTTTAACTTCAGGAACCTGGAAAGTCAGCGCCGTAGCTATAAACGGAAATAAGACTGCAACAGCTTATGACGCGTTGAATTTAGTAGTAAAATAAGAAGTGATGAAAAAGTTTTTAATTAAAATCAGCAGTATCGCCGCCATCCTAGTTTTAGGCATCTTAATGGTGCTCCCCGCACCCCATGCCGAAGCAGCCAGTTTTAATAAAAATAATATTATGAATGATGCTGTATTTGATGATTACAGCACTATGTCCGCTAGTCAGATCCAGAGCTTCTTAAACCAATTCTCTAGCAGTTGTTTAAAGAATTACAAAGCTGCCTACCCGCAAAGCTACTCTACCTATGGCAGCAAGGTTACAGCTGCCACAGTTATTCGCCGTGCTTCGCTTTTGTGGCACATCAACCCACGAGTTATTTTAGCCACGCTTGAAAAAGAAGAGGGTCTTGTCACGGGCGGTTCGGGCTGTGCAAGCTGGCGCTATAACTCTGCCATGGGGTTTGACTGTCCAGATAGTGGCGCGTGTCCTGGGCCAGGATCTGCAGGTTTTAGCAGGCAGGTGACCAAAGGCTCATGGCAACTAAAATTTAACAAAGAAAGAGCTTATGGGCACACTTCTTGGGACGGCGACGGAAGCGTTAATTATATCGGCTATATGACCCAAGGCTATAGAGCTAGGAAAGCTGGGGGCACAGTTACATACTATGACGGCCATGCCACTATAGACGGCCAAAACGTCTATATGAGTAATGGGGCTACTGCTGCGCTTTATTCTTACACTCCTCACTTTTCTGGCAATCAGCACTTTGACACCATTTTCACCAACTGGTTTGGCTCTCCCTTTGTGTTAAACTGTGTTTTACCTCAAGATAACTCTGGAGGAGTTTACAGACTATGGCAGCCCGACAAGCATACGTCATTTATGACATCTAGCGCCAACGAGGTTTGTGTTGCAACCGGAAATATGGGCTATATTTATGATGGAATTCTGTTTTATCCGTCAGGCACAGGCAGCTCCTCTATATATCGTTTAGTTCGTAATGGCCACTACCTATTTACTGCGTCCACTACGGAAAGAGATAATGCTGAGACAAATTATGGATTTAGGCTTGATGGGGTTGCTTTTACGGGTAGTACTTCTTACGATGCCACAAACTCTCCTGTACCTGTTTATAGATTATCTGACTCCAGCGGGGGCTACTTTTACACCGTTTCAGATGCCGAAGCCCAAGAAGTTGAATCTAATTTAGGTTTCCAAATGGAAGGTGTAGTTTTCTACACTAATAACACAACTGGCAAAGCATTCCCGAATGATATATACAGGCTCGCACATCCGACGGCAGGATATTTATTTACAGCTTCTACAGTAGAAAGAGACTATGCAGTTTCAAAATATGGATACAGAGATGAAGGCGTAGGCTTCCAAACACGTTTAGGGTACACCACTAATGACTTGCCCGTTTACCGATTAGCTAGTGGCAAGGGCTATCTTTATACCACTAGTTTATCCGAACGCAAAAGAGCAATAAAGTTGGGGTATAGACCTGAGGGCGTAAAATTCTTTGCGTATGATCCATCCTATCTAGGAGCTACAAAACGAGTATTTAGGTTGTCTCACAAGGGAGGGTCATACTTATACACTATATCTACAACAGAAAGAGACTATGCAGTTTCAAAATATGGTTATACATATGAGGGAGTCGTCTTCCGCGTCCCCTAAAGTTCTGTTAAAATAGTCATACTACCTATGAAAACACGCGCATCGGACATTAAAGCTAAACCTTTAGATATTTCTGTTATTATCCCCTTTAAAGATAAAGCAACCATGACACTTGAATGTGTTGAGTCTTTATTAAAATATGGCCCTTCTTTTAAAGAAATCCTATTGATAAGTAATCACTCAAAGAAAGAAGAGTTGGAAAAAATCTCATCTTTTACTAAGCAACATAAAAACATAAAGCTTCTTGAATACAACAAGCCTTTTAACTACCAGAAGATGAATAATTGGGGCGTAAAACAATCAAAAGGTAGGTGCGTCCTATTTCTTAATAACGACACTGAACTAAATGAAAACTCAACTAAGCTAGTTGAAAGTATGTATAGAAAAGCCCAAACGCCTAAAGTGGGTATTACGGGCTGCCTGTTGCTATACGGAGATGGACGCACAATACAGCATGCTGGAGTTTACTTAATGCCTGGTGGCCTGGCCGAGCACCTATATGTTGGAAAACGCTACAAGAACGCCTTAATAGGTAATGATGCCATTTTTCCTTACAAAATCGATAAAGACCACCCTATGACAGCAGTAACTGGTGCAGTAAGTTTAGTGGAACGTAAAAAGTTTGATTCCGTAGGTGGTTTTGATGAAAAGTTTATTATTTGTGGGGGTGATATAGATCTTTGTATAAGACTTAACAAAACAGGGTACCAAACGTGGTATGTAGGAGGAGGCTATATACTCCACAAAGAAAGTCAGTCTCGTACAAATAAACCTATCCCCTATAATGATTTTTATTGTTCATACCTTTCTTATTCCAAGGCATTTGATTCTAAAGTAGGAGACCCATTTTTGCCTAAAATTACTAAAGACATTAAAGTAAAAGTCTAGAGTTATGAAAAAGATTATCGTTAGATCCACTCGCAAAGGCGCACACATCAGTACTAAAGTGCTGTCAAAAGCCGTGCGACTAACTGCAAAGGTTGAAGATAAAACTAGCAGAATGCTCAATGGTATCGATTTCTCTGTGAAAGTAGAGGATTCTATTCCTTTTGAAAAAGTTTATTATAATTCTCTCCCTGAGATAACCCCAATCAATCCAGCAATGCCTGCTGTAGGCTCAGTTCCTACAGTTACTCTTTTTCTTCCCACCCTTGATAATTCGTCTTTTTTTGGCGGCACCGCCACAGCTTTAGTAGTAGCCGCAAAAGCTGCAATTATAGCTGACCGTCCTTTAAAGATTGTTCAAACTTTAAAAACAGGTTCTCATAGCGACTTGAAGGGGTTTTTAAACAAGGAAGGTGTTGTTTTTGAGAACAAAATTGAAGTAGTGGATGTTTCTGCTAGAAAATACAATTTTTACGGTTATATAAACATGCACCCTGAGGACATATTTATTGCTTCTGCCTGGTGGGATGCCCATTTAATTAGTCAACTACCATTAACGCAGAAGTTTATTTATCTTATCCAAGACTTTGAGCCTATTTTCTACAATAATAGCGACTCTTATATATTGGCTGAGTCTACTTATAAAACAGATGGCTTTATTCCTTTATGTAACACGAAACTTATGTATGACTTCATGAAAAAACGTAATTACCCCGCTTTTAAAAACACAGGAGATAAAAACTGGTTTGAGCCTGCCGTATCTAGAGCAAAAAATGGCATCGTGGTTAAAAAGAAATCCTCTGAAAAAAAGCGGCTATTTTTGTACGGAAGACCGGGGGTACATAGAAACTTATTTTTTACCGCCCTTAATAGCATTGACTACGCCCTTAAGGCATCCTTTATTGATTCTGAAGAATGGGAACTATTTATGGCAGGCCAGGACAATATTCCAGATATTCAGTTAACCTCTGGGTTAAAGGTTAAGAACCTCGGCAAAATGTCCATGAAAGATTACGTTGCTTTTAGTAAGACGGTGGACTTAGCTATATCTCCTATGATGGCGCCTCATCCCAACTATCCTACTTTAGAATTTGCATCTATAGGGTCAGCGGTCGTAACCACGAAGTACGCTAATAAAGTGGACTTAGGTAAATACTCTAAAAATATAGTAGTTACCGATATTGGAGTTGAGTCTGTAGCGGGCGCTATAAAACAAGCTGCGCAAAAAAGTTATAAAGGTAGAGTCGAGAATATTAAAAATAATTCTATATCTGACTCATGGACTACAATCGATGATAAGGTTAAGGGAATATTAAAGGAAGTTTAAGACTATGTCGAACAACAAGACTGGCGGCAAAGTAACAGACTTGGCGACAAAAGTAGGTAATGTACCTATAGAATACACTTCAGACTCTTCTAAGGTTAAATATGCAGACGGGGCTGAGCAAGTCTTATTTAACATATTCTCTTCATCGAACCCAAAAAAGAAAACAGCTGAAGTTTTATCCAATAAGCCATCTTGGCCTATGGTTTATCATCTATCCAACAAGCGTTCTTCTTTGATAGACTGGTATAAATTTAAAAAAGGCGCGAAAATTTTAGAGGTTGGCGCAGGATGTGGAGCAATTACGGAAGCTCTTGTTCAAAAGTCTATTCAAGTTACTGCATTAGAAATTGACCCTATAAGAGCTCGGGTTAACGCTGAAAGAAACAAAAAGGCTACAAATCTTAAAGTAGTAGTAGGCAATATTGAAGACTTTAAGCCTGAACATAAATTTGACTACATTGTTTGTGTGGGTGTTTTAGAGTACTCTGGCAAATATATCACCTCTGAAGACCCTTACGCTGCTTTCGCGACAAAAATGAAGTCATTCCTTAACTCGGAAGGCGTGTGTTTAATTGCAATTGAAAATAAACTAGGTCTAAAGTATTTAGCTGGTGCAAGCGAGGATCATACTGGTGTGATGTTTGATTCTACTAATAACTACCCTAACTCGTCAGGAACTCAAACTTTTTCCAAAAAAGAACTAGGGAAGATCTTAGAAAACGCCGGCTTTCATAATCAATACTTTTACTACCCCCATCCTGACTATAAGTTACCCCATGTCGTTTTTTCAGACGCAATGTATCCCGGCAAAGCTGTCAACTTTCCCCTTGGTCTTCTGCCAACACCTACCCCCGAACCGCGACGCTACCTGTTCTCAGAGCAAGCTCTTGCAATTACACTAGAGCACGAAGACGTTTTCCCTAGTTTTGCAAACTCCTTTCTAGCTGAAGTTTCGGAAAAAGGAAAGGTAGGAAACGAGGTTCTCGGCTATGTAGGACAAAATGACAGAAAAGATCAATTTAGAATTGGCACCTACTTTTTAAGAGACTCCGATGAGAAAATTGTTGTCCAGAAACAAGCCCAAACTTCTGAAGCAAATAATCATATACTGCAGATGATCGCCACATCAAATCTGCTCAAAAAACTAGGAATCAAACACTTAGAGCCACGCCTGAATAGTAAAAGTAAAGATTCTACAGTTGCAGAACCCCTAGCTAGCATTGCCTACCCTTTAGTCAGCGGACAAACTCTAGAGAGAACTTTATTAGAGGCATTACTAAATAATAAGCTAGAACTTGCTAAGAAGATGGTGGCGAGCGTGTTTAGTATAATTGATCAGCTACCTAGCTCTAAAATAAATCCCTCAAAAAATAAGGGCTTCGTTGATATTTTTGGCAACCATTACGACAAGGAAGTTGAATGTGTAAAGCCTGGGATTATTGATTTGAACCTTGATAACTTTATAGTCTCTGACAATAAAAAGCTTACTTTATTTGACTACGAGTGGGTTTTTGATTTTTATGTGCCAAAAGAGTTCCTAAAAGCTAGGCTGCTAATTAGCTTTTTTGGCCCTAAATACTCTGACATTTTAAGAAGAAATTATAAAAAACTGCAACTTAACGAAATGTTTAATGGGATAGTTATTCCAAAAACTATTCAAAACATCGCCTCTATACCCAATGCTGGTTACAAAAAAGCCTACTTATCTGACGTTAGTTTTCAAAACTATGTGTCCAGAATACCTATTACTCAAGAAGCGCCATCAAATCTGTCTAAAAATCAAAACATCGTAAACAGTTACGAGTCTTTTCCTTTGTATTTAGAAGGGCTTGAGAAGTCGCGAGAAGAACTAAATAACCTAAAGCCAGTGGTAGAGCATCTAAACAAAGTGCTCGCTGAATACCAAGAAAGGCTTCAGCGCTATGACAACTACCTACCAATAAAAGCCTACCGCAATGTTAAGAAAAGATTACGCTAAAGGCTACAAACTACTTTTGTATTAAATAGTAAACGCTGCCCCTGTTACTAGCTTCGCCATTACCAGTTAATTCATTGAAGTGTGAATCTATAACCTTATATTTCATTCTTCTAATAAGTGCATCAAAGGATTCGCGACTATACCGCGACCCCCACGTCCATCCAGGGGCAGGCGTGACAAAATAATCTTTCTTTTTATTTTCCAATGAGACTACAGTTTGTACTATAAGAAACTTTTTTGCCATTGAATAAGATTCTTTAAGTATTGTCTCTGGATTTTCTACATGATATAGTCCTCCCACGTTCGCAACGATATCATACCTAGGAAGTTTTTTAAGATTTTGCATATCTGATTTTATAAACTTAACATTCTTCAAATTTAGTGACTTTGCAATCTGAGGTGCTTTCTTGAAAAAGTGATGTGGATCTATATCATTATCATAACCAACTGAATTACTAACGCCCAATCTAGAGGCAACCATAGCATAGTAGCCATCTGCACAAAAAAGTTCAGCAAAATCCACTTTGTCTTGTTTCTCTTTGCTTTTAGCTATAGCAAAAGCTATATATGCAGTAAGAATAGAGGCTTTTGCCTGCTGATTGCCGGCAAAAATTCCTTCTAGCTGCTCGTTTTCCACTCCAAAAAATGAATACTTATGATAAAGGGGGCCTAAGTACTTCAAAGAGTCTTGTTGCTTGCTGATCCTATTGTTCCCAAACATCTTTACTCCTTACTTTCTAATATAGAGATAGAATGGCTTGGGTGAGTTAAGGCATGAGCCATAGACCATCCTCCCACTGAAAAATCTTCTATCTCTTCTACCTTAGCGTAGATAGTTGTTCTGTCTGCATTAGCTATAGCGCCAGATATTGTATACCTTCCATTTGTGAATATATTTTTGCCCAAGTCAAACACAGCAGAGTAATTTTGGTTAGCCTTTAGATTATGTTTTGTTTCGTCTATATTTTGGGTGTTTGTGGCAAAAACATATTGGCCTAGGGTATTTTGTATTACGACTCCAACTACAGCATTACTGATGTTTTGGTTAACTCTAAAATTGAACCTTACAGCTATAGGGTCATCCCTAAAGAATGACTTTTTTTGCTTTTTGCCTGAAAGAATTTCCACGCTTTTAAATGTTACATCGCCATTACCCCACTGTTTCTTTTTAAGCTTACCTCCGCTCTGTCCATTAGTAGCGCTATTGAGTCGGCTATACAGGGTGGCAATCTTCGTGCTTTTATCAATAGCTGTCACTTTCCCTTCTTCGACAAGCACAGCTCTATCACAAAAATTCTTTACAGCATCCATATCATGGGACACAAATATAACTGTTCTTTTCTCTTTTTTTATTCTTGCAAAGTATTCGTAACATTTACGCTGGAATGCCTCATCGCCGACTGCCAGAACTTCGTCGAGTAGCAATATATCACTTTCGGCCCTAATGGCAATCGAAAAGGCCAACCGCACCTGCATACCGGAAGAGTAGTTTTTTAAGCGTTCTTCCATAAAATCATGCAGTTCGGCAAAATCTACAATGTCTTGGTACATGGTTTCCATTTCTTTTTTGCTGAAGCCCAGTAAAGCGCCGTTGAGGAAGATGTTTTCGCGGCCAGTGAGCTCTGGGTTAAAGCCTACTCCCAACTCAATAAACGGAGTTAGACTCCCGTTAACGCTAACTAAACCTTCTCCAGGCTCATATACTCCTGCTAGTGTTTTAAGCAGCGTGCTTTTGCCAGATCCATTACGGCCGACGATACCAAAGAACTCACCTTTTTTAATCTCAAAAGATACATCTTCTAAGGCTTTAAACTCCCGGTAGCCCTTGCGGCGTTTGTAAAAGTTAACGATTAGCTGCTTGATGCCAGAGCTTTTATCTATAGGGATCTTAAAACTCTTAGAGAGGTTTTTAACGATTATTGCCGGTTCTTCACTTTTACTCATTACACATTCTCCGCAAAGTATTTCGAGCTCTTTCTAAAGTAAATGCTGGCAGCAATGATGATTACACCCACGATGATGAAGGGAATGTAGGCATACCAGTAGCCCTTAAATAATTCATATGTCGTGGTGGTTTGCGGTGTTATTAAAACATAGCGGGCATCTTGGATGATCTGCGCTACTGGGTTTAGCATCAAAATCTTGGCGGCAAATTCGTTAATGCCAATCACCACAGAAACGGGGTAAAGAATCGGCGTGGCATAAAAAGCGCCCTGCAAAAGAACCTCCCATAAATAGCCGATGTCGCGGAATTTGACGTATGAGGCAGATAAGAAAAAGGCTAGAGCCAGGGCTAAAATATATAGCTCAAGGATTATTAAAGGCAGTAACAGAGCATTCCAGCTTAATTCTACGCCGTTAATCCACATAAAGAAAAAGATGACTATAAGGTTAAAGCCGAGATTGATAAGCGCTGAAATTGTAGCTGAAATAATAATTATGTGCTTAGGAAAGCTAATTTTACGGATTAAATCGCCTCTGTCGACTATTGCCGAAAGCCCTTGGGATGTAGCTTCAGCAAAAAACATCCACAATACAACCCCCAACAACAAATAAATTGGGAAATGCGGAACATCGGCACCTATTCTCAAAAACATGCCAAATACTACGTATAAAATGGCAAATAAAAACAGTGGTCTTAGCAATGACCACAAATAACCAAGGGCCGAGCCCTGGTAGCGAAGCTTGAAATCGGTCACAATCAGCTCGCGCAGCAATATGCGGTTACGCCGACTCACAATGTTTGAGATTTTCATAAGTACAGATTAATTATAGAATAGAGCTTAGTATATGAACAGGCTTGCGATAGTAATCCCTAATTGGAACGGAGCAGATTCGTTAATTGCTTGCGTGGATTCTCTTTTAAACCAGACTTATAAAGACTTTCAGATAGTGGTGGTAGATAACGGCTCGGTTGATGAATCTAAAGAGTTGTTAAAGAAAAAACAAAAGAAAGTAGGTAAGGAAAAGCTGCATATTATTTACTCGCCTCGCAATCTGGGCTTTGCCGGCGGAGTGAATCTTGGCATAAGCTATGCTCTGGCCAAAAGTTTTGACGGGGTGGCGCTGTTTAATAATGACGCTACGGCTGATAAAAACTGGCTAAAAGAACTGGCGAGCATTTTAAAAAAGCAGCCTAAGACCGGCATTGTAACCGGGCTTTTGCTGCACGAAGACGGCAAAACGATTGATAGCACCGGCGATTGGTATTCTATCTGGGGTTTGCCTTACCCGCGCGGCAGAGATGAGACTGCCGACAAAGCGCCTAAAGCCGGGCTTGTGTTTGGCGCCAGCGGCGGCGCTACACTTTACCGTTCGGCTGCTTTGAGAGAAATCGGCGATTTTGACCAAAGGTTTTTTGCCTACTATGAAGATGTGGATATAAGCTTTCGGGCTCAGCTTTACGGCTGGAAAGTTTACTACAACCCCAAGGCAATCGCCTATCACGAACAAGGCGCGACGAGCAATAAGATATCCGGCTTCGGGGTTTACCAAACTATAAAAAACCTGCCGCTCCTCTACATTAAAAACGTGCCCACAGGGCTGCTTTTTAAAATTGGCGTGCGGTTTTGGTTGGCTTATGTGCTTTTCGTTGGCAATGCGGCTTTAAGGCACGGGGCTGCTGTGCCGGCTATTAAAGGCTGGTTTGTGTCGGTGGGGCTGTTTTTTACTCACGGCTTGATGGAGCGGTGGAAAATACAAAGACGCCGCACAGCTAGCACAAAGTATATATCGAGCATTATTTGGCCTGATTTGCCGCCCGTACAGCCGGGCTTGCGCAAACTTCGCAGCTTTTTTATAAGGCGATAATTAATAGGTATGAGAATAGTCATAGATGCCAGGATTATTAATTCTTCCACCGGCCGTTACGTTGAGCGCTTGCTTACCCACCTGCAAGAAGTAGATAAAGAAAACGAATATATAGTGTTGGTGCCGGAAAAAGACAAGGATTATTGGAAGCCGCGTTATAAAAACTTCAAGATTAAGACCACGCACTATAAAAACTACACATTTGGCGAGCAGCTAGGCTTTGCCTGGCAGCTTTATAAGCTAAGAGCGGATTTGGTACATTTTTGTATGCCGCAGCAGCCGTTGTTTTACTTAAAGCCGCATGTTACCACGGTGCACGATATTACGCTTTTAAAAACTTATAACTCCGATAAGAACTGGCTGGTATTCCACTTGAAGCAATTTGTGGGGCGGGGGCTGTTTTTCTTAATCGGCCACACTTCGCGGCATATCATCAGCCCCAGTAAGTTTACGCGCGATGAATATATGAAGTTTTCGCACATTTCTAAAAAGAAGATAAGCGTAACTTATGAGGCAGCCGAGGTTGACCCGAAACCGCCGGAGCGGATGAAACTAAAACATAAAGAATTTTTGCTGTATGTCGGCCAGCAGAGCGATTATAAGAATACTAAAAGGTTGATTAAGGCGCATCAGCATATTTTGCGCTCTAAGCCTGATTTAGGCCTGGTGCTAGTGGGCTCAAAAAGCAAGGCGAACAGAATGAACGCGGCTTGGGTAGAAGAAAATAACTATAAAAACATTACGTTCACGGGGTTTGTTTCCGACGAAAAGCTGGCCTGGCTTTATAAGAACTGTGGAGTTTATGTGTTTCCCTCTCTGATGGAAGGTTTTGGCTTGCCTGGACTGGAGGCTATGGAATACGGTGCACCGCTGGTAAGCTCTAGCGGCACTTGCCTGCCGGAAGTTTATGGCGACGCAGCGGTTTATTTTGACCCGAAAAACGTTGAGGAAATGGCCGGCGCGATTGAAAGGGTTTTAGAAGACGAATCAACGCGCCAAGACTTGATTAAAAAGGGCTACAAGCGCGCCAAGGAGTATTCGTGGGGCAGAATGGCACGGCAAACCCACGAGATCTATTTGAAAGCCTTAAAAGCTAAATAAAGGTTTTTAGAAACTGGCGGGCGTTTTGGTTGGTTTTGATAACCGTTTGGTTAGGCCAATACCAATTTGGTTTGCTGTAAACAATGTAGCTCATTACCCCGCCGCCTTGGGTTAGAATCAACAAAGCTAAAATGCAAATGGCCAGTTTTATTTTGGTTTGGCGAATTATTTGATTAAGCGCCAGCGCTACCATGGTGAAAATAGGAATTAAGAGCGGAATCATGTATCTACCCTGGGCGGCTACCGGCGTGCCCAGCTCAAGGTAAGATTGGTAGATTTGAATCCAAAGAGCCGTTATGTAAATCGCCATCACCAGCAAGAACAGATTTCTTAGCTGCTTGTATTTTACCCGCCGCCAAGTGGCGATGACTAATATTATGCTGACGATGAAAATTGCCCAGCTGGTGTATTTAAGGAATGCGTTGCCGCCGCTGGCCTCTAGCTTGCCAATCGGTTGATACAGGGCAACTTTGCCGCCGGTGTAGGCTGCGGTTACAAAGAAGTCGTTAAAGGTGTGCGGAATGAAATAGCCAACGGTGTAAATGGGCGGGCTCAAAAGCGGATGAGGGTTTTCTTCAAACCGCTTTTTCCATTGGTAGTTGCGGTTAATGACGGTATATTGGGCGCACTGCTTTTTAGAATGAAGCTGGCGGCAAGCCGGCTCTAGCCGGTGATAAGTTACCAAGTTTACGCCGTAGCGTTCGACAAACAGCCCGGCCGCTAAAAAAGCCATTGTAAGCACACCCGCGACTATCCAGACTGGCGCAGTTCTTAGCTGTTTCCAGAGCCTGGGCAAGATTTGCCCACGATGCTGGCGATATAGCCCGACGGCTATAAAAATGGTTATAGCCAGCAAAATTGGCAAGACGCTAAACTTAACCAAGCACGCAAAAGCCCCTGTTGTTAGCGCGCCGATTACCCATAACACTTGGCGCTTGCCTTTTTGCAGGCTTTTTAGCGTCATGTAAAGCATGGTGGGAAGAAGCAGGAACACCAGACTGTCGTAGTTTACGTTAGCCGCCGTGAACGGCACCAGAGGAATTAGCGTGAATATTAAAATTACCATATGGCGGATGCAGGCGGAAACCTTGGCAAGGCGCAGGAGTTTATTGAACATAACTATTCCGCCCGCCCAAAACAGTACGCAAATAACGCGTAGCACGATTATGTGAGCCACCAGGCTGCTAGTAAAGACGCTGGCGAGACGATATGGAAAGCTCATTAAATATTGGAAGAGATATGAGCTGTTGCGGGTAATGTCGCCATACAGCCCCGCCTCTGGCGGCTGATGGGCTATAAAGGGCGTAAGATGCTGCGCGTAAATAGCTGTAACGTTAACGTGGTACTGTTCGTCAAACAACATCGGGTAATATGCCGAAAAAGCAATCCAAAGCGCCTGAAAAATAAAAAGGGCTATTACGGCCCAGAAGAAATACTTATGGGATATTATCCTCAAAAAAAGTGGTTTTTTGGATTGGGGCTGCTTTTTGGGCATGATTTATTTTTCGTCAGTGTTGTCTTCGGTTTTCTTAAGCTTAATAACTACATGCCTGTCGCGGCCTTCGCCTTCGGAAACAGTCTCTAGCTGGTCGTATTCTGTAATTGCTTTGTGGACAACGCGGCGATCGGCGGCATTCATTGAGACAAGGACTTTATCTTGACCGCTGTCTATGGCTTCTTTAGCCCACTCTTGTACGCGCTCGGTCAGTCTTTCGGCGCGCTGTTGTTTGTAGTTAGCGATGTCTATGTTGACGCGGTTAATCTCTGCTTCGCGGTTCTTTAAGGTGGTAGAAACCAGGAACTGCAAGCTGCGTAAGGTTTCGCCGCGCTGGCCGATTAAAAAGCCATTCAGTCTGGTTGAGGGCACGTTCAGCTCAATAACTTCGTCGTCCTGGCTGGCGCTTACGTCAATATTCAGGCCAAAAAACGATAGCAAATCTTCAAGATATTTCTTTGCAAATCGTATTGATTCTTCTTGGTTCATGTTTCACCTCCGTTTACGCTTTTTACGTTTTGGTTTGGAGGTTTTTGGTTGTGTTACCACCGTAGCTTCTTGCGCAGCCGATTCGCGCTTGCTGGTGGTAGAAGATTTTTTATCGGCTAAACTTACCAGTTCTTGTTCGTCTTGCGACAATACGGCGCGCTGCTGGATAACCGCCACTATGCTGGAAGTGGCATAGTAAAGTACCAGGGCGGCGGGCAGATAGACGGCGATAAAAAGCAACATGATTGGCATAAATAGCGCCATGCGGCTGCTCATAATGGTGCTGATTTCGCTTTGGTCGACTTGCCCACTGCCGGTGGCAGAAGCCTTTAAAATATCGCGCAGGCGCTTATTAGAGTCTGGTTTCGGAGCAAGCTGTTTTGACTGAATAAACTGGAAAACAGCGGCAACCAAAGCCAAAATTATTGCCGGGATGTAAACACCTTTGGCACCAATGCCGGGCTGGGTCAAGTTCACTACGCCAAATAGCTTTTCGTTGAATTGATTGGGGTGGGCTATGACGTCTTTAATAGGACCAAGAGAAGCCACAAAACTGTAGGTAAAATGATGGATTTGATCGCGATGCTGGGTGATGATGCGGATTACCTGGAATAAGGCGATGAAAATCGGCAGCTGCAAAATTAGCAAACCGATTGAGCTAAAGGGTTTGACGCCTCTTTCGCGATAAAGCTCCATCATCAGCTTGGTTTCAAGCTGTTTGTTGCCTTTGGTGCGGGCTTTGATCTTTTTCAGCTCAGGCTGAACCTGGCGCATCAGTTTGGTCTGATGCAACTGTTTTTTAACCAAAGGCCACATAGCTAGGCGAACTAGAATCGTAAAGATTATTAAGCTGATTCCAAAATCATGGCCTGGCAGAATCGCGTAAATGCCGGCCAAGATGTTGAAAATTGGCTGCATTACTAAGATTTCAAATATATTCATTGAATACTAACCTCTCCCTGTATTACGTACTAGCATAACATAGGTTAGAGGCTTTATTTTACTAAGCCGCCTTGTTTGAAAAGTTTTTCCAGCTGCTTGGTTAATTCGACATGCGGCAGCTCAAGCAGCTCACTACTAAAAACTGAAATGGCTACATCGTAGCCCTGCGGCAGAGCGTCTTGATGCTGGCGAATGATTTCATAGATTCTGCGGCGCAAACGGTTGCGCTTAACGGCCAGTTTCAAGACTTTTTTGCTGATAATAACCGCGTATCTGGAATGAACGCGGCGAGTGTTTTTAACATAACGCAAGGTCAGGGCTTTGGTTTGGTACCGTTCACCGTGTTGATATACATAGTGCAAACTACGGTGCCCATGAAATCGATAGCGGTGGCTTAACATATATTACAGTATGCCACAGCTTAAATAGTTAACCCAAAACTAGCTGGTTAATTTTTTGCGGCTTTTTTGGCGTCGGGTTTTTAAAACCTGTTGTCCTGACTTAGAAGCCATGCGCGCACGAAAGCCGTGTTTGCGGGCGCGTCTCCTGGTTTTTGGTTGGTAGGTTCTTTTAGGCATAAGTGACAGTATTGCAAACTTTTCCACTTTAGACAAGTAGTTCTCCACATTTTTACAGGGGTGGTTGTAAACTGTGGAAATCTTTACCTCTATTTGCGCAGTTGGTTCGTAAAGTGCTTGTAGTTGTGGAAAACTGCCGCTTTAAGTTATAGTTAAGAGTGAGATTTATGGAAAAACAAAAGGGGTTAAAGGAGTTTTAGTGAATAGTTCACTATGGAAAACCGTTCTGGGTGAAATTGAATTGTCGGTCTCACATGCCGCATTCCTCACCTGGTTTACAAAAACAGAGCTCGTAGAACAATCGCCTGATGGAAAAGTGGTGATTTCGGTTCCTAATGTTTTTGCAAAGCAACAATTTGAAGTTAAGTTTAATAAACAAATCAAACAGATTTTAAAGAAAAACGGCGTTGAAGCAGATTCAATCAGTTATATTATAGGTGCCAATAAAACAGCCCTCAGAACATCAAATTCCCGTAGTATAAGTGACGTAAAATCTCCCACTAGCCCCTCTCAAAAAGCCTCTTTGAAAAATAACACACCGAAGCACGGCTTGAACCCGCGCTACAGTTTAGATTCATTTGTGGTTGGTTCAAGCAACGACTTAGCCTATGCCGCCTGCCAATCGGTAGTCCACCAGCCTGGTAAAAAATATAATCCGGTATTTATATATGGCGGCGTTGGTCTTGGTAAAACCCACTTAATCCAAGCGGTGGGGAATGAAATTATAAAAACTCGCCCAGCCTCTAAAGTTTTGTACGTAAACACCGAGGCTTTTGTTAATGATTTTCTGGATCACGTGCTTACTAAAAAAGGCGGGTTTTCCGACCGCTACCGAAGTATTGACGTGCTAATTGTAGACGATATTCAGTTTATCGCCGGCAAAGAAAAGACTCAGGACGAATTTTTTCACACCTTTAATGCGCTTCACCAAGCTAATAAGCAAATTATTATTAGCTCCGACAAGCCGCCAAAAAGCATTCCTACCCTAACGGCTCGCCTAAGAAGCCGGTTTGAGTGGGGAATGGCAATCGATATCCAGATGCCTGATTTTGAAACCCGTTGCGCCATTTTAGAAACCAAGGCGATGTTTTCCGGCGTTCACCTGTCGCGCGAAACCGCCGAATTCTTGGCTAAAAACATTAAAACCAATATTCGTGAGTTGGAGGGCGTACTAAACCAGTTGTTGGCGTTTTGTGAAATGCGCGGAATTAGTCCGGATATCCAGACTGCAGAGAATTTACTGGGCAATGTGCGCAATACCCGCCCGCACCACATTACGGCCAAGCAGATCGTTAGTAAGATAGCCACCCACTTTCAAATTGCACAGGACGATATGTTAAGCCCGAAGCGCGACAAAGACATCGTAGTGCCCAGGCAAATCGCCATGTATCTCTTGCGCAGCGAGTTACATCTTAGTTTTCCTAAAATAGCCAGAGAGTTGGGACGAAAAGACCACACCACGGCTATTCATTCGGTTGATAAAATCGAGAAAGCTATTAAGTTAGATTTTGTAGTTCGTGAACATGTGGCAAATATCCGGGAGGAACTGTATGTTTAAAAAAAGTGGAAAAGCTGTGGCTACTAACCCGTATAAGTTGGTGGAAAGGTTTGCACATTATCCACGGATTTTTAATAATGTTGTTGAGTTTTATGCAACACGTGGAAAAAACAATGAGTTTTCCATAGTTTTTACCCCCCTCCACCCCACCGACTTACCCACAGTAAATTATTTGTTCGAAACTACTGTTACAGGCCGACTTATACACACCATCCACAAGGTATATTATTACTATTACGAATATTTAAAGTATATAAATAACAATAGTTGGAAAGGGACGAAATGAAAATAACCGTCACACAAGAAAATTTGTCTAAAGCTTTGAATGCGGTGGGGCGCGTAGCTACATCTAAGACTCCATTACCAATTTTAAATAACATCTTACTTAAGACTGATAAAAACCGTCTCTTAGTAGCTGCTACCAACCTGGAAGCGGCAATTACCAGACATATTGGCGCAAAAGTAAGCGATGAAGGATCTATCACTATTCCGGCAAAACTCGTGATGGAATTTATCAGCAACCTTCCAAAAGCTAATGTTGAGCTTAGGGTAGACGGCACTCACCTTCACATCACCTCCGGCGCATACAGCTCCACTATCAATGGAGTTTTGGCCGATGAGTTTCCTGAATTGCCGACGATTAACGATAAAAAAGCCGTGAAGTTGGATATTGCTACCAATAAACTCAAACAGGCGGTTTCTCAAACCATTATCACAGCGTCTAGCGACACCACACGTCCGGTGCTGACCGGTGCGTATATCCACAGTTTTGAAAACAAGCTCTACATCGCAGCTACTGACGGTTATCGTTTGGCTGAGAGAGAGCTTGGCAAGCAAACCGGCGAACTGGAAGCAATCGTACCTACCTCTACTCTGCAAGACGTTTTGCGAGTGGCGCCAGATGAATGTGAAAGCATTAAGATTTTATTTGATGAGACCCAGGTTCGTTTCAGGGTAGATGACATTGAAATTACCAGCCGGTTGATTGAAGGAAAATTCCCCGACTATCGCCAGCTTATACCTAAAAAATCTGACATTAACGCCAGCTTGGAAAAAAGCGAGTTTATTCGCATCACTAAAATCGCCAGCTTATTTGCCCGAGAAAGCGCTGGAAGCGTTACACTGAAAACCAATAGCGGCCAAAAGACTCTTTCTATTCATTCAATTGCCTCACAGCTTGGCGAGAACACCTCTGAAGCTAGCGCTGAGGTTAATGCCGATGGCCAAGTTACCCTCAACTCAAGATATCTACTAGAGGCTTTGAATAGTATCGACAGCGACACGGTTAGGTTTAGTTTTAGCGGCAAGCTTTCGCCATGCGTTTTAACTGCCGATAGTAAAACGGTAGACTATCAGCACATCATTATGCCTCTAAAAAGCTAAGCAAGTAGGCCAGGATGATCCACGATATTCGCCTGCAGCATTTTAGGAGCTATAGCGATAAAGGCTTCACTTTTAATAAAGGCGTAAACGTTATTGTGGGGAAAAATGGCAGCGGTAAGACTAATCTTTTAGAAGCGATTTTATTCTTAGCCAGTGGCAGTTCTTTTCGTTCTGATGATAAAAATTTGGTTCAGTTTGACCACCGTTGGGCGCGCTTGGACGGAAACTTTTCTGGCGGTTCGCGAACATCTAAGCTAGAAATGACCGGCGAGGAAAAAGCTAGTAAAAACTTTATTATTGATGGCAAACAGGCAAAGCGGCTGACTCGGCAAAGCAGCATTCCTGCCGTACTTTTTGAGCCGGATCATCTGCAGCTTTTAAGCCGGGAGCCTAAAATCAGGCGGCAGTTTTTTGATGATTTACTGTCTAAACTACACCCTGAATACAAAGCGACTTTAACCGACTATAGACGGGCTCTTGCCCAACGTAATGCGCTTTTGAAGTTTGTCTCGCCTAACAAGCCGGACCAGCTTTTTGTGTGGAACGTGCGCATGAGCGAACTTGGCAGCAAAATCGCCGTAATCAGGCAGCAACTTTTAGAAGATATCAATGAAACAATCAGCGGCATTTACGAGAATATCGCTAAAAAATCCAGCAAAGCCGAGGTGCATTACGTGACAAAATTGGATAAACAAAACTATGCCTCTTCCCTGCTGAGACGGCTTGAAGACACTGTTGGGCTGGATAAAGAGCGAGGGTTTACTTCCAGCGGCCCGCACCGCGACGACTACAACTTTTTATTAAACGACAAACAAGCTTCATTGTCGGCTTCGCGCGGCGAAGTCCGCTCGCTGCTTTTAGCGCTGAAAATAATCGAGTTCCATAAGGTTGGGGAAGTTTTTGGGCAAGCGCCTATTTTATTGCTCGATGATGTATTTTCAGAGCTTGATAAAACCCGGCAATCTAAACTAGTTGAATATCTTAGCAATACCCAGGTTATTATTACTTCCACTCACGCGGACTTTCCGGTGTTTGGTAAAAGCAACCAAACTATTAAGCTTTGAACTAATACGGGTAAGAAGTTATTTGATATTTGCCTTCAGTAAAACCGTCGGCCTTTAACTCTTGCTTTATCTCGCCGCTCTTATATTTATATTCAGTTTGGCTATACGAAGGCGTGTTGTCGGGGCCTCTCAAAGTTAGCGACGATAGCTGTGGAGCGAAGGTTACTTTATTGCCCAGGTAATCCATCCAGGAAACTAGCGGAGTTGGGCTGTATGGCAGATAGTTTTCTTCGCGGAACTGGCCTTTGAGTGGCTGGCCAGTTAGCATGTAGGTTAAATTAATCGGATTGTCACCGCTGGTAAGTTGGCCGTTAAATAATAACGTCGACCCTACTGCTCTAAGTGAAGATATATTAATGTTTTGAGAGTGGAACACCAAAGTTTCCGTTCCGTTAGGCTGGTATTGGTAGATGTCGCCGTCGATTAGCGCGTAAGCAGATGACCCGGCAGAAACTATTTGGTCTACGCCAAACAGAGTGTCATATAGCGAAAGTTTATTGTCCTTTAGTTTAAATACGTAGCCATTAGCTCCAATCGGCTTACTAATAAATGTGGTCTTGTTTAGAGCCGAAAAACCAACAAATCTGGATATGTACTTATCTAGGTTAACCGTATTCTCCAAGTCTCCCGAGATGTTATATATGTATAGATTACCTTTGTTTAGTTTCTCGGTGCGAGTTTTGTTTGCCGAAGCTGAAATTATATAAATTTTATCGCCTGCAACTTGAAATTGTCTCACTTTAGCCCCAGAATCGTTATTTTCAAGGCCAAGTTTCATTTGTGTGGGCTTAGATTTAATATCCTTAAACGTAAACAAAGTTTTTCTAACCGTGTTAAAAAGATAGATTTTTCCATTTTGAACCGAGAGCATGTAGTGGCTTGTGTTGGTGTCTTTAACGTAAGGCGATATATCTATGCTTTGGAAGTTGCCTTTGTTTATGAACAGCAAACCGATTCCGCCAAAACGCCCACCAACTACGCCTACTACCCCGTCTTTAAAAGGCGATACTTGGGTGGCGTCTATGCCATATTCCTGACTTATTAAAGGCTTTTTGGTTGAGCGCTTGGTGAAGGCATTGATAAATGCACCAGAAAGCTCCCTGCAGTCGTAAGAGTTGTAAGACAGCAATGTGCCCCTTTTCATGTCTGCTGTGCTTCCAAACGGACACTGTTCCGCGCCGCTGGCTATTTTAAAAGCCTGCTTTTGCGGAGAGAGATTGATGCCGATTTTTTTGACCTGAAGGGCGCCAATATGGAAAGGCCTTTTAGACATTGAAACACCTTTGCGGGCGCTTAAGATGTAGTCACCTGTTCTGACAATATGAAGCCCGGGCTTGGTTTCGCTAGAGGTGTCCTGGCCTAGTTGGGAGAAGTATAAATTAGCTCCGCTTATGGAAGGGCTGGTTTTTATTATGACGATACTATGGGTAAACAGCAGGTATAAACCTTCGAATATAAAAAGCGCTAAGAAACCCAGCAAAATATATTTGCGAAGATTGTTTGCCGGATATTGAGAATCATCCATAAAAACTCCTTATGTTAATAATAAACACTGCCGGTTAATAAGTACATCCGCTAGTGGGCAAATCTTTAAATTCAGGAATGCTAGTGTGGTTGCCAATGGCCTTCATGAGGCTCTGGGGGCAATGCAGTACGCCATTAACTTTGATTTGGACGTGCAGGTGGTCGCCGAAAGAATCCCCCGTGTTGTCGACATCAAACAGGTGTTGCCCCGCTGTTACGGTATCTCCCACATTAACTTGTCGGCTGCCAGTAATCCCATGGCAATAGCCAATTTCAACATTACTTTCCCCGGTGGGTACTATGAACACACTTACGCCGCAACCTGTTCCGTCCACCAACTCAACTTTTCCATTGGTCATAGAGTAGACTTTTGTGCCCCTAGGGACTGGAATATCATCGGCTGCATGGTCGTGGTGTGGGGAGGTGAAATAATCGGGGTGTTGGTCCCACCACTTCTGGTCTACTGGCAACTGTATACTGTCAGAGCTGCCGGAGCCACTCGATGACGCACAGGCGCTACTAGATGACGACGAGCCGGATCCGCTTGGCGACGAGCCGACCTTGTTGAGCCAGGTTTCAAAGTCGGGAGCGTCTGCGTACTTAAGTGGAATTTTATCCCAAGGACCGGAGCTGTTCATCATGCTTTTTATGGAGTTGGCATACTGCCTGGGGGTGATGACGTTTGAGGGAGGTACGACATCTAGCAGGGCGGGGTTGTCGTTGGCCGCAGGATAGAAGTGACTTACCGCGAGCTTGAATATATCGCCGCTGAATTCTTTAAACTTGGTTAAGTATTCCAAATAGGCTACAGCATCTTGCTCTGATTCTGGGGCTAGGTTAGCTGTTGCGTATTTGTCGGCTGGCGGGTAATAAGAAGAAGCCGAGCTATGCCAGGTGGAGTCTATATATTGGTATTTACCTCTGGCTCCTCCGGCACTACCGGGTTGATGAGGGTCGCCGCCACTTTCTTGGTAAGCTAGAACTTTTAGGAACTTATCTAAATCAGAAGGCGAGCCGGTAGATCCGCCCGTGGCACAGCAAGCCGTAGAAGTGCTGGCCGAACCCGACGAACCGCCGGTGGTGCTCGAAGGTGTATTATCTTTAAAGTTGTCATAAGCTTTCTGGGCGTCAGCTTGCCTTAAGCCTACGTCGGAACCTCCTTCAAAAATAGAATTAAAATCGCTGGCGGCTTGCTTTGGGTCGGTGGCGTTCTTGAGTTTCGGTACCACAGACTTGTAAGAACTGGTGTTCATTTCTTTCCAGGCGTATTCCAGCTGAACTGTTAAATCTTGCGGGCTCTTTTTTGGAGTTTGCTTATTGGCGTAATCTACTACTCCTGCCCACCTGATCGCACTCCATTGGAATGTTCCATAGTAACTGGATGCCGGCGGGCTGCTGCTAGGATCAAGGTTGAAACTGTCCCCACCCGTTTCGCGCATCAAGTTACCTACTATGCCGGCTGCACCCTGCTTGCTTAAACCGGGATTGCCAGAGCCGGTGCTGATAAAGTAGTTGAAAGCAGTTTCGGCATCGGAAGAGCCGCTTGGTGTGGGGGTTAAACCTGTCGAGCTTGAGCTACCACCCGGGCAGCAAGTAGTAGAAGATGAGGAGCTGGCTGTAGGAGCAGGTGTAGAGCCTCCACCCGACCCAGGCTCTGCTCCTAACAATAACCGTTTCATTGTATGTCCTGGAGGACCCGGTGCGTCTGTTGGGGCTACTGGAGCATCTGTTCCCGGTTGAGCGAAGCCTATCTCCAGCCAGCCTGGATCTGCTCCTGACTCCTTTTCGCCATAAAATGTATTAGCGTGGGCTATCAGTTGTCCGGCGTCAACGTGTTGTCCGTCTAAAGCCGGAATAGTGTGTACATGGCCATAATAAACAGTTTTAGTTGGGCCACCTATGTCATGGTCCAGTTCCACGGTAGGGTAATCATCACCGAATTCTCCGGGGTCTTTATTGTAAATATGCAAGGTTCCAGGTGCGATAGCATAAATGTTGGCTCCCGATTTGTCTTGAAGGTCCCAGCCCGCATCTACGCGCCTGTATTGAGAACTCTTTTTGGTCGCAAAAGGCCACACCAGTCCACCCCCCGCGCCTCCCGTAGATCCGCTACCAGTGCTACCTGTACTGCTGGCGGCGGTCTCGTCTGTTATAGCTCCGGCTGGCTTAGTTTTGCCCATGTATTCTATTTTCCACTGGCCGACACCTGTAGGAAACCTGCTGCCTTCTTTGTAGTCAAATACGGCACGGGCGGCTACGGAATTAATGTCTACTATTTTACTGGTCGAAGGGCCTATGTCGGTTTGCTGGAGGATTGCCCCTTTTTTGTTGGGGGCGATTACTTTCCACCAACCGCCAAGCGAACCGCTGTTATAAACAGCTATAGCAGGCTGGGCGTTTGTCGCACCGGAAAGAGCGGGTTTTAGAGGGTTGCCGGAACTATCGACGTCACCCGGGTCTACATAGCCGGTTTTTGGGTCGTTGCCGTAGGTTGAGGCCTGACCTTTGTAGGCGTCGCCTTTTTTGATGTGGTCTCCCGGCGTAGCCTTTGGCTTAAATGGTCCGCTTATGGTTATGCTGGTCGTAGCGCCACCTCCGCTGCTACTAGAGGGCGTAGAGCCGCCAGTGCTGCCTCCACAATCTTCATAAAACTGAATCTCAGAACTGTCATAAAAATCAGATAGAGCTTGGGCTGGAGACGCCAAAATTAATGACAACCCCAAAGCCAAGAACATAAATCTGGCAAACTTTTCTAGGTTTAAATTAATATTTATTTTTTTCATATCTTAATTTCCTGTAGGCGACCAGTGCCATGCCTCTGCCGGATAATTTTTATAACCAAAATCTCCAGCGTTTTTACTTAGCCACTCCCACACACTATTGCCTGGTACTGGTCCGGGGCTAGAGGGCAGGTCGCTAAAGTCTATAGCTACTCCCATTTGGTGGTTAGAATAACCGGGAGGAGCGACCCTTGCGGGGTCTGGGTTTTTGTTCCAGAGGTATTGCTGATGAGCCATGCTCCGGAAAGAGCTGCCTGCGCTTAGATTTACCCCATCGCCTTTTGCGGATGTAACCATGTTGTAAACAGCGCCTGACACCCTTGAGTTCACTATAGCTTTTCCGTCCGAGTTTCTTATGAAATACGAAGAGGTGGAGTCGCTTTCTCCGCCAGTGCTGGATAGATTAGGAATGGCGCAGGTGCGTATTTTAACTTTTTTACCTTCATGGTAGCCATCTTGTATGCCCAGGTCTTTAGTGCCAGAGGCGCAGTTTACGCTGACCGAACTATCGAAAAGATGCGCCATGTCGATGGTTGAACTAGCTGTAGAGCCTGGTGTGCTGCTCCCGCTGCTCCCGTCATCTTCCATGTCACTATTAATACCGCCGTCTATTGTGTAGTAGTGGAACATAGTGTATTTAGTGTTGTTTGCACCACTCATGTCGTTAGGGTCTTTGCATATTTCATAGTTTGAAGCATCTTCGCTGTCGGTTGGCTGGTCGGTAGAGCCGACGCATTTGTCTAAGAAGTCCTGATAATCTCCGGGTTTGGGGTCGCCGTTATTTTTGATATAGTGATGAGCCAACATGTAGTTGATTACCTTATTGGGATCTGTGCTGGAGCTGTCTATCGTTTCCGTAGGCATGCCTGGTTGAGGGTTACAGAACGGATCTACCGCTAAGTTTAGACTGTCATATGTCTCGTCTTTGCAGATTTCGTATTGGGCGCTGTCGTTGGCGGCTTGAAGCGTTGAGTTGTTGCCCAAGCCACCAAGAGAGCTAAGCGAAAAGCCTGCCAAAGTTGTCGGGTGCGCCGGCGAATGACAACTGCGATGTGTAAGGCAGGGCTGCCATGGCTAATTTAGTGGCAAACGAATTTGGGTCGTTAAGGCTAAATTGGTTGATACTGTCAATTTTTGCCAGGTGTTTGTCGTAGGCGCTGGCCGCTTGATTGCTTTTAACAGCATCAGTTTTATTAAGGAAGGCTAAGCCATGGGCGCGACCACTGGCCGCGCCAGACGCTCCAAAACCCGAAACTGCGGCGTTGCCAGCATCTGGTCCGTGGGTGTCGCCGGTTACGGTGGTGCCGGTGATTGCCCGGGCTATCAAGCCAATCATCGGCGGAACAGCGTAATGGAAGAAGGCGAAGGTCGCCCCCAAGGCAGTAACTATGCGCGTGAACCTGTGGGTAATAATAGTCTTAGCAGTGTTCTTAAGTTCGTCTTTTGCTAATCCTTCCAAAACTTTAGCAATTGCTTTGTCGGTTATAAATTTAATTCCCGCCTTTAGTCCTTGCGAAGCCCCGACGCTGGCAGCTTCTTCCGCTACATTACCTAAGCCTAAGGTTGAAAGCGCAAGAGCAAGCTGGCCAATTAACAACCCAAACGTTACAAGAGGGCTAGTTGCAGCCTTGCAGAGTCCATCGGGAATCAGGCTAGTAGCCGCGGTCACTACGCCACCTAGTTGTCCGGGCGGACCGCCTCCGGTTTGGTATTTGGTTATATCCTCATTAGGGCCGCGAGCACCAAGATTACCGTAAGCTGCCCAGTTATAGCCGAATGAGTCAAAAGCGGTTCTTCCTAGGCCGTCTTTAGCGGTTAAAACTCTTGTCATGTCTCCGATTTCTTGGGTGGTGTCAGCACCGGCATTGCCTGCTTTAATTTGGTCAGCCAGACGAGCAAAGTTAATTGCATAGCGAACAAGCTGGATTACTATAAGTGTTTTACGTATGTTTAGCGTAGCTTTGGTTAAATCTTTTACGATACAGTAATTAAAAATCGCACTGGCAACCGGGTTCACTACTTCGCCGAGTAAACCGGGGCTGGCGTGTTCAATGTTGCTGGCGGTTTTGCCATACAAATCATCTACTGCCTTAGGGTTGGAAATATCTGGTTCGGGGGGAATGGTTCTTGAAGGATCGTTAGCGTCTTCAGATAGCTGGTTGGCTCTATCTTCAAGATATTTTTCAGCGTCTCCAGCTCCGGCGTTTTTAGGAGAATGTCCCTCGCCATTGGTCTCAACGTCGCTGACCTCTTTATTAGTGCGGTATATGCGTTTTTCTTCTTCGGTCTTGCCTTTGCCTTCTTCCGGCGCGCGCTTAAAGAGCTTTACTCCTAACTTCTTCCAAAGCGACCTGGCTTTGCTGTCGGCCCAAAAACTTACTCTGCCTTTATTAAAGTTTCTAAAGGATTTTTGCAGGCTGGGATCTTTGCGCAGAGTTGTCTTTACTTTGCTGGCATCGACCACTTTTTCAACCTTTACATTGCTGCCTTCACCAGAGATTTTTTGTAGCTCCACCTTGTTTTTAAAAGGGGGCACTAAACTTCTGCCCTTTGACTCAATTCTCCAGCCTTCACCTATGTTGCGACGGTTAAACTTTTTGATTTCTCGGCTTGTCATGCCTTTGTAGCGGCATTTGATTTTCACCAACCCGCAACCTCTAGTTATATCCTTAGTAAACTTTTTAGCTAAAATGCGGTTGGAGCGCCTGTCTATGACAGAACTTTCAACTTTAGAAAACTTACGCGCCATGACTTCTTTGAAGTTAACCAAGGTTATAGCTGGGGTTATTATGCCGGTCATCACAAAGCCAGCACTAGCCGTTACTAGGGCAATTAGCGCCCATAAGCTGCGTTTCTTTGTGAAGATGGTAGCTTTTGCCTTAGTTTCACCCTCAACCTTAGTAGTCCAGCCGGCATCGCCAGTGGCCTCGCGAGTGCCTATGTCGTCACTGGAGCCCGTCTCTGCCGCGGCTTGTTCTTGCTCTGCCAAGCCTTCTTGGGTGTCAGAGCCATATACTTGGTCTTGCAGCTCTTCAGCCTGTTCCGGCGTAACATATGGGCTGTCTTGGTCGCTGTGGCGACTGTCATAGCGAGCAGTTTTTTGTTCCCAGTCTTTGTCTCCCGGGTCGCGGTTGGTTTCTGGGCTACCATCTGGCTTTATTTTTGTTGGCATGGTTTTTGCTCAATTAATGCTCTGTTTGATCTAAATAACCGGCTTGAGGAGTCGCCTCGGATTTGTTTTCAAGGGGTACTTCCTGGTCTTGAACCTGTTGTTGGGGGGTAGTGGTAATGAGTTCATGCTCGGTTTGGCTGGCTACAACTTGCATGTGAACGTGGTTTTGGCCGGCAAAGAATAACCCTTGGCCTACCGGGAAACTACTTAACCTTTTGCGCTCTTCGTCGGTCAATTTGAATACGTCGGCCAGCACATCAACTGCGCTGGTTGATTGCTTGAGAAGCAGCTGCATGCTTGAGTTGGCTACAATAGCGCGCCCCATTTTGCTCCCCATGAAATCCTCAACATCTTGGCTAATGGTAGTAAGGCCAAGGTAATATTTGCGGGCACGTTTAGCTAGGCTAAACAGAAAGTTAGCTGAGTCTTCATATTTCATTAGCTGCCACGCCTCGTCGACTATCAAAAGACGCTTCTTTTGGTTGCTGCGGGTAATATTCCAAACATGGCTTAACACAATGTACATAGCTACAGGACGCAGCTCTTCTTCAAGGTCGCGTATGTTAAACACCACCATAGTGTTATTGATATCGATATTGGATTGCTGGCTGAATATACCGGCAAAAGTTCCGCTGGTAAATTTGCGCAAACGTTGAGCTAGGCTAGGCCCGTTGTCGCCCATATGAAGAAGAGTTTCGTATAAATCACTGATAGTCGGCGGAGGCGATTGATGTGTAAGCGGATCGCTGGTAATACCGGCTCTTGCGTAAGTATCGATTAAAGCTTGGTCAAGGTCAGCCTCTTCGTTCGGCGTCAAAGGCTGTGCTTGGTTACTTAACATCAACCTTAGAAGCCCATGAAGTGTGACTAAATTAGCCCGCAACGCATCGTCAGCATCTTCGGTGTCGATGACTTGCGGCAAGTCGAACGGATTAATGCGCACATCAGAGTTTAAGCTCAGGCGTATATAACTGCCGCCGACGGCTTCGGCTAACTTTTGGTATTCGTTTTCGGGATCGACTATCACAATATCGGAACCTGTCATCATGCTACGCAGAGCTTCTAGCTTTACGGCAAAAGATTTACCGGCACCAGACTTTGCAAACACCACCATGTTAGCGTTTTCCAGGCTGAACCTGTCGAATATGACCAAGCCGTTATTGTGCATGTTAATGCCGTAAAGCACGCCTTTTTCTTGGGTAAGGTCGGCGCTGGTGAAAGGAAAACTGCTCGAGATTGCGCCGGTGTTCATGTTGTGGCGAATCTGTAGCTTGTCGGTCATTTGCGGCGCCGTACTGTGAAGGCTCTGTTCGTGTTGGCTGGAGGCTACTTTAGAGAAAACCAACTGTTGGCCAAGAATGTTTTCAATCTTATGCTGCACAAAACCAAGCTCATCTAAGCTGTCGGCATAAATGGTTATGTAAAGTCCGTAGCGGAAAAATCGTTCGGCGCCAACTTGAAGTTGATCGCGCAATTCCTCGGCGTCCTGGATGGCTGCGTCGAGCTGCGGATCACGGGTTCTACCCTTTTCGATGTTGATTGAGTTGGTGGCTTCCAGCTGAGTTACTTTTTTGCGCAAGTTGTTAAGCACCACTTGGCTTTCAACAGGGTAGATAAACATGCTGATGTCCAGAACTTCGTCGGCATTGATAATGGCGCTTAGCCAGCCGGTATAGATTTGGCGCGGGTAGGCATAAACGTAAATAGTGCGGCCATAGCGCGTGCCGAGTCGAAAGTAGCTTGAATGCAGCTCAATACTACTCGGTGCTATTAGGTCGCGCAGAGTTGTAATGCCCTTTAAAAAGGCTTGTTCAACTTCGGTTTGCTCACGTGCACGTTGCTGAGCAGCAACATTAACCGGATCAGTTTTCTTTTTGCCAAACAAAGCCATTTACATCGTCCCCTCTTGCAGGTGTGGTTGCGAGGCTTCGCCCTCGCCTTTGCGCACAAATGTGTTAGTCACATCTTCAAAATTACCTAGCGGTTCGCGCACTGCCGTATCGGGATTATAGAAGTTGTAATAAAGCTCGCCGAGTTCTTTAGTGCTGAGCTGAGCTGAGCGAACCCCCATTTGGAATAGGCCGCTTAAAGTAGCACTTACGCGAGTTTTAACTTCGTCTTTGGCTTTGTCGTAGGCGGCTTGATCAATCTTAATGGCTCCTTGTTTTTGAGGCTTAAAGAGCGCGCTGAAAAAACCTTTACTGCTTTTTACCAGAGCGTCAACATCGCCGGTTGGGTAGTAAGGGACTACTACGAAAAAGCTTTTATCCATAATATTAGCCTCTTCGGATAATGTGTCGATAAAATCTATGTAATTGTCCATAAGCACGCCAAGCAACATGTTCTCTTGTGAGCGGCGAATGTTAGCCAGGCGGTCAAGGTAAGGACCGATATCTATGCGCTGCGAGCGCACTAGAATTTGCACGGGGAAATACAGAGAGTTTAAAAAGCTTTGGTAAGCAAACTCAATTGATTCACGTTCGCTGGAGCTCATAAGGTCGAAGTTGATAGACTTGCAAACAATAACAGCGCGAAAGCTGCCGTCATTTAGAACCACCATATTATCCCTAAGCTCGGAAATTAACAGGGTATTTTGAGTACTGTTGGGGTTTTTTGGAGCTGGAGCCGTCTGGGGTTTTTGGGTGGGCTGTTGATTTGGCGCGGGAGCATTGGGTTGGGCAGGTTGTGTAGTTGGCGTAGGTTGAGAGTTAGCTTGTGGTTGAGCCTGGGGGGCTTGAGCCGGGGCAGCATTATTAGCAGAGCTAGCTGTCTCTGCTGTGGTTTGCGGTGCCTGGTTTTTTTGCTGTTCCGGCTGCATGTTTGATTTGTCTTTGCCCCCTATAAATTCGAAATATAAGCCCTAGTGAAGCGATATAACCACCTCTTCGGCCTCTTTATCTTTAATGCGCTTGGCTTCGTGCGCGATCGTGCTAATGGTGAACGGAGTATTTGCCAGGTTAATTATATCAGGTGACGGCTCTTCATCGCTAGGCTTTTCGCTTGTGTTTTTCGGCTTAGTTTTTTTAGTTGGGGATTCTGAATTTTTTCCTATGGGCTGCACTATCTTTTGGTGCATGTCAGTAGGATACGGCGAATAGTGTATGGCTGGCTCTTCCCCCTCATCCTTATTTGCCGGTGTAGACTGCTTGCTGTCGACCTTGGCTTTTGGAGTAGACTTCTTGGTGCTAGGTGCTTTAGCGGATTTAAGGCTTGCGGTAAGCTTTTCCCGCCGAGCGCTAGCTTGCTTGTCTATAAGACTGTCAAAAGATCGAGCTACTGAAGCAGTTTCATCCAAGGCGTCTTCTGCGGCTTGACTATCTTCGGTAGACTGCTGATTGAGTGAAGTGCCCGACTCGTCAAGCACGCCACGCGAAGCCCAGCCCTTAGTATCCATAACTTGCGCAAGGTAAGAAAACCGCTCTGAAGCTTCATCACCAGAAATATCTTTGGTGCGCTTTGTCTCAATAGTTTTAGGTGCGGTAATTTCTACGGTCGCCAACTGCCCGTCAGGCTTCCATAAGCGCATTTTAGGCTTTAGATAAAACTGCACTAAAGCTAGCAAGTAAGCCTCCATGGGCTGATCTTTTCTAAGCGGCAAAGCCAAGGCGCCAAAGAATAAAATAAATGGCAGAGGCACTACTATTAAGCCGATGAATATTTGGCTCAACGCATAAGCCATGAAACAGGCAATTGCTACTACTATCAGGTAAATAAATTGCCGGAAGCTAAATGGACCGAGGAGCTTGTCGTCGGCTTCGACATCCTGGGGAACTTTATAAACTGCCATAATTCTTATGTTACAGTCTATCACACAAGAGGTAAATAACAGAGCACAAATAGTTGACATTTTGTAAAGCTTATGCTATATATAAAGGTATGTCAGAACGTCCACCACAACTACTGGCCCCTAATGGCGAGCCATTTAATTCTGAAAGCGAGGAAGAACCTCGTGATTTGATTATTCCCGGCGAAGACGAACCTGTAGAAAATGTGGACGTTAAAGATCTGGTTATTCCAGGCCAAGAGAAGCCTGACGATAGCGCGGAGCCTAAAGAAATTGTGCCCCATAACTACACAGAACCGCAAGACCCCAAAGATTTAGTAGATCACAACGAAGAACCGTTTAATCCTGAGAGTGCGGCCGAATCTCCTGAGCTAGTAATTCCAGGACGGAGAGAAATTGACCCTAACGCGGCCGATAAGCTTATACTCCCAGGTTCCCCGGAGTTTGTTGAAGAAATGGGCGGCACTCACCACAACACCTACAAAGACTACAACGAGGCTGCTGGAGGAGAAGACAGGCAGACGCGGGAGACTTTACAGCAACAAATAGACGAAGCCGATGCTATGAATCGGCCTACCAAGCGAATGAGAACTCTGCAAGCAATAGCTCACGAAGCTGCGGATAGCGGCAACTTGGATTTAGCTATAGAAGCCGCTTCGCGAATTCGTACCAGCAAGGTGCGCAAGCAGCGCAGCTTATCTCAACTTTGGATACGCAATACGCTTGCACACGATCAAGTGATGCGAGACATAGCAGATAAAGTTGATCAACCTCACCGAAAGCTAGAAGTAGCTGAAAATATAAGATTTGGCTATAAGCGCAACCCGGTGATAGGTGCTGTAATTGACTCGGCCTACGAGGGCGCTGAAGAAAGCTTAGGGCAGATCGACAAGGCGGACAAGGCAGCTAAAAAATCTGAAGAAGAAACGGAAAAAGGCTGGCATCTTATGGAATCAGCTCAAACTGAAGACAGAGCCCGGGAACTTAAAAAACAAGCCGGGGATATTGATGAAGAAGCCGGGGAAAAATTGCGAGAGCCTAATGAGGACGACGAGTTAGAGACCGATAGTAGAGAAGCTCATCGCGCCAAACTAAAAAAAATAGCTAAATTAGATAGCGAAGCTAGAAAACTTCGAAAAGAAGCTAAAGAACTTTTTAATAGTTCGGACGATCAGTATGAGGAGGCGCAGGCAAGGGCTGCCCAGGGCTGGCATCTTATGGGCGCTGCGCACAGCGAGAACAAAGCCCGCGACTTGGAACAAAGGGCTGTGGAGCTTACTGGTGAAAAAATCCGCGGATTAGGTGCTTCCAAGTACTTTGGCGAAGCGGTGGTTCGAAGAGCATTATTTAAAAAAGACCCTGAGGTTTTGGCAGCGCTTGGTGGCGTGCGCCACTTCTTAAGAAAGCGCAGAGCCAAGGAAACTATAGAAGGTATAAAAAAACAGGAAGAGCAGCGCAAAAAAGAAGCTGAAGAAAAGCAGGCTTCTAAAAGCTAAATTATTTACCCACTTTTATTGCGCAATTCTTTCAAGCTCTTTTAGTGCCTCTGGGCTTGCAACCTTAGCTTTTAGTATGTCGCTCCCTACGACAGCCTTAGCAGTTTCGCGGCTAACGCCAGCCCCAGCTCTTTTTAGAGACTTTTCAGTTTGGCCAGCTAGTTGCTCGGGTGATAAGCCGCCGAGGCTTCCTGTAACAACCCCATTCTTGTCTCGTACTGCAAATTGACCTCCATCGGCGCGTCCTTTTGCGATGAGGCCTTCTTTTTCAACGTTAGACGAGTAATTGGCGTCAACGGCGTTGTTAACAGTAGCGTCCATGTCCGGGCTAAATGTGGTAGTTTGCAAAACTTCTGCCGCTGCGCCCTTACCAAAACCGCCCATCATGGTTAGCTGGTTAAAAGCGGCTCGGGTAGTTTCACGATCCCCGCCTGTCAGGGCTTCGCGCATTGCTTCAGCAATCTTTTCAACACTCTGGTCTTCAAGCTTCATCTTAGATTGAATTTGACCCACTCGTTCGTCAAACGCTGATTCGCGCTTACTTGCTACGTAATCAGCAAAGTCCCTACCGCCATATGCTCGCAACGCTTTTCCTCCTATGCTTTTTTCATCGGCGGCCAGGCCATACATTCTCTTAGCTCTATCCGTCTCTTTCTGTCGCTTGCGGGCTTCAGCAGCTTCTACTACGCCTCTGTCAAAGTCACCTACTTTTTTAACCCCTCTGCCTGCTGCGCTGGCTGCGCCGCCGACTTTCTTAGCTCCTAAAACTGCACCATGGGCGACATAACCTGCCCGACTGCGAGCCACTCCTCTGCCACCCCAACGACTGTTAACTGCACCGCCAGCTTTCTTAGCTCCGAATTGAGCTGCACCGGCCGCGCCTAGTGCGCCAAACTTACCGTAGGCCCGGCCACGTGCTTTGACACCTTGGCCGAACTTGCTGCCTTCGATAGCTTTATTAAATTTTTGTCCCAGGTTGCCAACCTGGCCCATCATGGAGTTGGTTGACATGAGGATTTTTGGCAAAGCAAATAGCGGGATTGCCAAGATAGCCAGTGAAATAAGGTTAGCAAGGGTCTTATCGTGGTGTGGCGCAAGGTCTGTGGTAATTTTTGAAAACAATATCGAAGCACCAAAAATAGCCATAATTACCGGGTATATAAACAGTAATTTCGTAAATAAATCCCACCATTTTTTAAAGTAGCTCTCGGTATTTGGTAGCAGCCACGCTGCAAAAGCCAGTGGCGAGACTACTATTAATACTCCTAAAATTACCAAGCGGGCTATAAGCAAAAGCAGTACCAAGAGGATGGCTAACAACACCGGCAAGAGGAAGAAGAATATAATTGCTACGATTGCCACGCCGCCAACCAGCGCCTGAGCAAAGCCGCCAGACTGGTCAATGCCAGAGCTGAAGGCGTTGCCGATTGTCCCCGGCCCTGTTAAAAAGCCCAAGACGCTGCTGCCGACTATGTTGCTAATGTCTACCAAAAATGCACAAATGTAGAACGAGATATTAATAAGAATAGCCGCAAGTATGAGCCTTGGCAGCATGCGTTTGATGCCATAGTTGGAAAGACCTAGTGACGTTGACTGGGAAAAGATAATTATCAAAAAGGCTAGAACCAGAAAAATATTAGCTACACTGAGCACACCTTGCCATGCGTTCAGAATTGTCTGATCGCCGCTGGCAGCCTCTTGTGCTAAGACCCTAAATCGCAGCAGATTATCTACCATATTGGCGGCAAACTTGGTGGTTTGAGAGAGTAAGTCAATCATCGGGCAGAGAATCCAGCCTAGTGCACCGCCTTGGCAAGAAGAGTCGCTGCTACCACCAGTGGCGCCCGGTGGAGCTCCAGTGCCAGAGCCGCTGAAGCTGTTGGCGGGGTAGTCTTTAAGGGCTTGAGCTAGCCAGGTCTCATTCCCCCAGTGCAAAAGAGTGTTACATGTATACTTACCGTTACTCGCTTCTAGATCATAGCCGACACTAAATTGGCTACCTCCGCTTATACCATCTTTATATTGATAAACTTTCCCGCCTATCTTATTGTTAGTTCTTTCCGGGGTCTTACCTGCCGGCACCTCTTCGTTACACAACCAAAAAGCTCTGGCCACACGACGCTCTTTTTCTTTACCCTTTACAGGAGGCTTAGCTGCTGCCGGCGTGAGGTTTTTTAGTTTTGTAACAAGATTGTCAGTCGAAAAACCAGACCTCATCGGATAGTAAAGAGTATCTCCGCTAGTTGTAGGATGCGCAAGATCATAAATTTGGTTAAAGAACCAGTGAGAGTCTTTGCTGAGTGGTCGGGTAGCTCTGGTCAGGCTAATGCCGGTACATGCAGCGTTGCCATCGCTGGAGTCAATCTCATAGCCTACCGGCACATCGGAATTTCCTAGAGCAACACCGCCTATGTCGTCTTTATTAACTCCTGCGCCGCTGACTTGCGGCAAAAATCCTACCTCGCCAGCAGAAATACAGTGTTCTAAAGCGATTAATATGGTTCTGTCATTCTGGCTGCTTACACTATCAGGGCTGTAGTCTGCATATGAGGCACTAGGCGTGAAAAGCGTTACTACGCTGGAGCAGAAAATAACAGCTGCTAAAACAAGACTGATTATTTTTTGTGGTTTTCGACTTCTTGCCGACATCATAAGTATAAGTGTAATAGATTGTGTTTTAAATTGCACGGATAAACATAACCATAGCTTGACTTTTTGTTAAGTCTATGTTAATGTTGAAGTTAATAAAAATTAATAAATTTAACCAAAGGTATTTATGAGTCACAACCATCCACCACAAGGTTCACACGAAACTACGAAGAAAAAGAAGCTTTCTAAGAAGCAAAAACTTATGGGCGCTGGCGCTATAGTTACCGTAGCTGCGGCCTTTGTAGCTGGTAATTCGACTGGCGGCGGCGGTGGTGGGAATAAGATAAAAACTCCGCAAGCTTTAGAGCAAGTGGATTTAAAAAAACCCGAGAGTGGCCAAGAACGCTTCAAGCAGGTTCTAGACTCTAATGAACAGCACCGCTTAATCTCCAGCGGCATTGATGCTCCTACCCCAGAAGCTGCGCTTGAAGAGTTATTTAATGCTATGGGTCATGACTACCGAATACTAGATGTTTATGCAAAACTATCAGGAGCGTATATGGGATTAGGTCCTGAAGTGCAAAATAATCCCGACAATGCAGAACTGCTGCTAACTAAAGACGGCAAGAGCCTGTCTGATATAGGCAAGAGTACCCTTAGTTTTGTTGAAGAATCCTTGACCGGGTCTATAAATCCAGCGGACAACAACGGCGTTGTTGGCGCGCCCCACACACCGGAAGAGGTAGAGAAAATGATAGCAAACGGTGACGCAAGCATTGAATTTATTGATCTTGGGGATGAAATCTATGGGGGCCCATGGTATATGACAGGTATGAGTAAAAACGGCTTGGTGCGAAGTGACCAATACAATACCTTTGGAGATAATACTAAGGCTATAACTATAAATTTTCCTTCCTTAGGTAATTCCGATTTACCTAGCGAAGGTGGCTGGAGCAGCGTAACAGTTGCTCTAAGTGGTGGCCAGCCTGTTTTAGATAACGAAACTCAAATTGATTCTATCCCCCAAGGCCACACCGAAGCTGACGGTCATCAGCAAACTCTTCCTGCTTACTAAGACGGAGTAACACTTATCTACTAGATTTGTATGGCGGCTTGTGATAACAGGCCGCCTGATGCATAATTAGCATAAAGCTGGTTATGAAAAAAATCTCACTTATTATTCTAGGGTTTATTACAGTTCTAACTTTAGCGGTTGGGAGTGCTGCAACCGTCGCCCCTTCTGCCCTAGCTAAAAAACCTCATTGTAAAAAAGACGAGAAAGTCATAAAGGGCAAGTGTCAACCTAAAAACTGCCCTAATGGCAGAAAATCGGACGGCTCATGTAAGCCAAAAGCCGGCGATACAGGTAAAAAAGGAAGTGGATCGACGTCAGGGGGAAATACCTGCGGGGATGCCCAGACGTATTTCAACTTTGGTTGTGGCGGCAGCTCAAGCGACAAGGGGGGTAAAGATAATCCTATAGTAAAGATTTTAGCCTCGGTTATTAAAATTGTTACCGGTGGTGTTGGGCTAGTGGCAATTGGCGGCGTGGTTACTGGCGGGATTATTTACAGTACGGCGGGTGGCAATTCCGAGACCGCTAAAAAAGGCCTGAGCTTTATCTTTAACTCGGTGATTGGCTTAGCGCTTTATGCCTTTGCGGTGTCGATCTTAAACTTTGCTATACCGGGAGGGCTATTTAACTAATGAAAAAATTCTACTTGGCTTTTGCCCTTTGTATCACTCTGCTGGCTCCGCTCTTAACCAGCTCTCCTGCTTTAGCAAAAAATTCTATAACCGGGAATCCTAACTGTGCTAAAGGGTTCCTGACTTTCCCTGTTTGGTACCGGGGACTGGAAAAATCTGATAACGACTGCACATTAGAGCTGCAAAATATAGGAATAGCTAAAGTAATTTGGACTATAGCCCTTAATCTTCTGGATATACTTCTGCAGGCTGCCGGCTATATTGCTACGGGGATGATAATTTATGGCGGGTTTGCCTTTATGTTAAGCCAGGGTAATGACCAGAGAGCTGCTCAGGCCAGACAGACCATTATCGATGCGGCAATTGGCTTGATAATAGTTACCGGCTCGGTTGCGATTGTTAATTTTGTAGCCGGTCATTTATAATGATGACATCAGCTAAACTAGCAGTTATGAAGTTTATCAAATATAAAAAAATAACGCTCTCTTCAATAGTATTATTTGGGTTGCTGGCAAGCTTGGCGATTGGCGCCCTAAGCTTAGTTGGTTCCGATAGCGTGGCTGCTTTGAGCGATCAAAAAGCCCGCCAAATACTTAGCACTAAGTGTAAGAAACAGCCTGCAAAAGGCTATAAGATATGTAAGAAAGTGGGCCCTTCGGCAAATCCGCAGTCCGATTTAGTAACCTTATGTAAAGAGCTTAAAAATAATCACAAAACAGGCTCAGCAGCTTATAAGGCTGGCGAAAACTGCAATAAAGTAATTAGCGATGCTGGTAGCGGAGGCGGTGACGGCGGCGGTAAAGGTGGCGGTAAAGGTGGCGGAGGCGGTGGCCCCACTGGCCCATTTAACTTATCTACTAGTGATCTGGGGCTAGAAAACTCACCGACCGACTTAAAAAAGATTTTAAATGGCATTTACACCATAGCTGGCGGCGTGGCAGTTTTGATTATTGTGATTAGCGGCTTACTTATGGCAGTTAACGGCGATAACCCGCAAAATGTTGCGACAGCTCGTAAGTCAATTATCTTTACGGCAGTCGGTCTGGTGGTAATAATTATGGCCTTTGTAATTACTAACGTAGTGCTGGCTGTAGTATAGTGAAATTATGATGAAGAAGATTCGACTAGCGCTAGCCTCTTTAATAGCCGTAGCTAGCTTGAGTGTCGGTTTGCTGACGCTTATTCCTGTTCATAGCGTAGCGGCAGCTGCGCTCGACTGTAGCAAGCCCCCTTCTGCAGGCGGTCAACAAGGTCTGCCGGTTTGTACAGCGAGAGGCGGGGTTGATCAAGCTGGTGGAAGCGGTGGCCCTCCCTTGAGAACGTTCATCCAAAACATCATCAGCACCCTACTCTTCATCATCGGCATCATTGGAGTCATAGTCATAGTAATCGCTGGCATACAATACGCTACTTCAGGAGGCAATGCCGAACAGGCTAGCAAAGCTAAAAATAGCATTATTTACGCAGTAGTCGGCATTATCGTAGCAGTCATGGCCTATGCAATCGTCGGGTTTGTAATCGGGAATATATAGGAGGCGTATGAAGAAGTTAATGGTAAGTTTAGGAATCGTAGCCACTCTAGTTTTAGGAGGTGTCGGTCTTCCAGCTATAGCTAGTCCTTCAGCGCAGGCGCTAACTATTTACAAAGCTTGTAATAATGGCAGCGCCGATCCTAATTCAGATATTTGTACTTCTGCTAATAAAGACCAGTTGATTGGCGGGGTATTAAAAAATGTTATCAACACTTTAATATTTATTATCGCAATCATCTCAGTCATAGTCATTATAGTGGGCGGCATTAGGTTTGCTACTTCAGGAGGCAATCCTCAGCAAGCTACTACTGCGCGCGAAACCATTATTTACGCCATAGTTGGCCTAGTGGTCGCCGTTATGGCCTATGCGATTGTTAATTTCGTACTAAACCACGTAGGGGCTGTTTAGATGAAGCGATTTTTTAGTAAATTAACACTTTTGGCTTTGCCTTTACTGCTGGTTTTGGGAATTGGTTTTACCGTTTTAGCCCCGACTGCTACATATGCGGCACCACAAGATGAAGTGAAGAACGGGCTTACTGCCTCTGGAGCTAGCAGCGCTGACACTAGCACCGGTAAAAATGGCACATTTAGAAAGACCTTCCAAAACATCATCAGCACCCTACTCTTCATCATCGGCATCATTGGAGTCATAGTCATAGTAATCGCTGGCATACAATACGCTACTTCAGGAGGCAATGCCGAACAGGCTAGCAAAGCTAAAAATAGCATTATTTACGCAGTAGTCGGCATCATCGTAGCAGTCATGGCCTATGCAATTGTCGGGTTTGTAATTGGGAATATATAGGAGGCGTATGAGCATATGAAGAAACTAAGATTAAGCCTTGTTGCCTTGCTGGCAGCTTTTAACCTAGCTATTGTGGCATTACCGGCAACTCAAGCAGGCGCTACGGTAAGTTTGCAGGATGTTCAAAAAGACACCTGCGATCAAACTGGCGGGACTTTTAATTCAGGAACTCACCAGTGTGAAAACGTTAAATCCGGCGTAACACAAACTATCGCCAAAGTAGTTAATGTTTTGCTGTTCATCATCGGCATCATTGCCGTCGTAGTTATCGTTATCGGAGGAATCATGTATGCCACCTCAGGAGGTAATGCAGAGCAGACTAAAAAGGCAAAAGACGCAATTTTATATGCCGTTATAGGAATCATAGTGGCTGTCATGGCCTATGCGATCGTCGGGTTTATTACCCAGAACATTTAACAACCTGCAAAAAAGCTTTGCATATATGCTTATGTTTGCTATAACTAATATTAGACTAATCCATAAAGGAGAATAGACAAATGATACAAACTATAAAAAAGACTTTACTAGCACTACTTGCTGTACCTTTGCTGAGTTTCGGTATGGGCAGTGCTGTATTGGTAACTAGCGCTTCTGCTGCGAGCTGCCAAGACAGCGTGAATGTTGACAGCTCTAACCCGGACAAAGTAGGCACTAATGGTCCTGGGACCGGTGCTTGTAGCGTAAAAACCGGTAGCCAAAATACCAGCTTTGTAGATACCATTAAGTTGGTTATCAACATCATGCTATTCATCATCGGTTTGATAGCAGTTGTAATGCTGGTTATCGGTGGTATTCGCTATGCTACTTCGGGTGGCAGCCAAGAAGCGGTCAAGGGCGCCAAAGACACCATCCTCTATGCCATTATCGGCATTGTGGTGGCGGTCATGGCTTATGCCGTAGTTGGATTTGTAACACAGAACATTACCGAAAGTGGCAACAGCACAGCTCTTAGCGGTTCGGCAGTTAAAGTAGACTACTAGATAAGTTAAATAAAAATAACCTGCTTTTTATGGCAGGTTATTTTTAATGTGAACGTTTTTGTTTTATCGAATTTCAATCTTGCGAGCTTGTTCTTGCTTAACTTTGTTAAAAGTAATAGTAAGAACGCCGTCTTTGAGAACCGCCTCAACCTCTTCTTCTTTAACCGCTACCGGCAGAGCTAAGGTACGGCTGAATTCGCCCCAGTAGCATTCTTGAATGTGCCACTGCGTAGCTGCAGTATCATCGCCGCTAGATAGAGTGCCGCTAATAGTTAAGATGCCATCAGAAATGCTCACATCCAGATCTTGTTTATTCACACCGGCAGTACGAGCTTTAATAATTAGCTTGTCTTCCGTTTCGTAAACGTCAACTGCTAATTGTCCTGGGAAATCCTCTTCTTGCAGGTCGTCCTCGTTTTGAGGCTCTGGTTTTGCTGGTTGCGACGTCGCATCGTCGTCGTTTAAGAATGCTGTAGTCAGCTCTTCTTCAATCAACAAATCTTCATTATTTTGCTTGTTACCTCGCGCCATAAGTCTCCTCCACTTTTTACTTGGTTCTTGGCAAACAACAAGTGTTCTATTGCCAAGTATAATGGAACGATAGTATAAAATGCAATAAAACCACAAATAAAGTGAGTAAAAAACACAATGATTGAGAAACTTCTTGAGGTCATCGCTCCACATGGCTGTTGTAATTGTGGACAAAACGGCAACATACTCTGCTCTGTTTGTCTGAGTAGTATTGCAGACGAGTTTCCTGATATTTGCCTTAGGTGTAACAAGCTTTCTGATAGCGGTTTGTGTATAAGCTGTAAGCCGAAAGTTGCTTATAAGCGCGGGTGGGTAGTTGGTAGACGCGAAACGGCTTTAGAAAAACTCATAGATTCTTACAAATTTTCTTACGCCAAAGCGGCACACCGGCCTTTAGCAAAATTACTTGACGCGCGCTTACCTATTTTGCCAGCTGAAATTGTGATTGTTCCGATTCCAACGATTAGCCGCCACATTCGTCAACGCGGCTATGATCACGCCAAGCTTATGGCTAAGCGATTAGCCAAGCAGCGTCGCTTAAAGCTCAAGCCTGTTTTAAGCCGTAAAACCGCCACGGTACAGCGAGAAGCAACTTCGTCAGCCCAGCGGCGCAAACAAGCCTCAGAAGCTTTTAGATGTGCTTATAAGCTGGAGGATAAGCCATACTTGATAGTTGATGATGTTGTAACGACAGGAGCCACGCTGGAAGCGGCCGCTAAATGCTTAAAAAACGCTGGCGCTAAAGAAGTGTGGGTCGCAGCTGTTGCCCGCCAAACTCTCGACTCCTAAGGCGACCACTGGTAGAATAAGTAGCTATGGAGAGGTGACCGAGTGGTTTAAGGTACCGGTCTTGAAAACCGGCGTGCCTTCACGGGTACCGTGGGTTCGAATCCCACCCTCTCCGCCATGAAAATGGTCAGACCTTTTGGTCTGGCTATTTTCATTGATGAAAGTGAGGATTCGAACAGGAGCAAAAGTCTTTGCTCCTCGGCACTTTGTGAGATTGATCGAGCAAAGCGAATCCCACCCTCTCCTTAAGACATTGAGTGCTTGCATTCCGGCCTAAACTGCTACAAAGTTATTAGTAATGACTAAGAAGATTGTAGTGTTGCCTGGTGATGGTGTTGGCCCTGAAATTATGGAGCCTACTTTGGAGATTTTACGCCGAGTTGCTGATTTAAAGCTTGAAACCCATCTATTCGGAGGAGTCGCTATAGATAAATATCAAACTCCTCTGACTGATGAAACTTTGACAGCTTGTAAGCGGGCGGGTGCCGTGCTGCTGGGTGCGGTTGGAGGCTCAAAGTGGGAAAGCTTTTCCTCCAAGGTTGCTACGCCTGAAAAGGGTTTATTACAGTTGCGCAAAGAGCTGGAGCTCTATGCCAACCTAAGGCCCGTGAAGTCTTACCCCGCCCTGTACGAATCCAGTCCTCTCAAACAAAAGAATATTGAAGGTGTTGATTTGTTACTTGTCCGCGAACTGACAGGCGGAATATATTTTGGTGAAAAGAATTTGAACGATAGTGAGGCCAGTGATGTTTGTTCGTACACCAAAGAGGAAATAGAGCGTATTGCTAAAGTTGCGTTTCGCTTAGCCCGCCGTAAAGTAACTAGCGTAGATAAGGCGAATGTTCTTGCAACCTCCAAGTTGTGGCGCAAAACAGTGTCAAAAATGGGGCAAGAGCACAATATAAAGCTCGATCATTTGCTGGTAGATAATGCGGCAATGGCACTGATAAACCGGGCGCGCGAGTTTGACGTAATACTGACTGAAAATATGTTCGGAGATATTCTAAGCGACGAAGCAGCTATGCTGACTGGCTCGATCGGCATGTTGCCAAGTGCGTCTTTAGGCGAAGAAGGAAAACCTGGCCTGTTTGAGCCAATTCACGGCTCAGCACCTGATATAGCTGGAAAAGGTGTTGCCAACCCGCTGGGCATGATTCTTTCTGCGGCTCTGATGTTAAGATATGGACTTGATATGCCAAAAGAAGCCAAAGTCGTGGAAACTGCTGTCGAAAAAGTTATTGAGGGCGGTTTACGAACTCGTGATTTAGGCGGTAGTGTAACTACCAAAGAAATGGCAGCTGCGGTTTTGGCAGAAATTAAGTAACCCGCTAGTTTATTTTGACAACTAAAGCGTAATAAGTTATAATAACAACACTGGAAGGCTTCGTAGGTTTTCTTGTACATTTCGACGAAAGAGGTGTTTTACGTTGCTGATTCTTGGCGCGCTGTCATACACCGTAGCGCTCTTGCCGGTAATTATAGCTTTGCTATTCTTGCCTTTTGGGGTTTCTATGGTGGCTACCTTAGTAGCTGAAAATACGCCTGGCGGAAATCTCAAATGGCCACAAAACTATCTGTACTGTGTATTCTGGCTGATTGCCACGCTGGCAGTAGCTGGGATAAGTTACGTGGGCCAGAGCTATTTCAGCGAGCTTCTAGTAATAATTTACGCTGGTGTAGGCCTGAGCTTTGCTCTTGTGGGATTGATTATTATAGTCGTTGCCCTGGAAAAGCAGAGGCAACCTACTAACTTCTAAATAAGGAGGCGTGAAATGAGCGGTATAGGACTGATACTCATCGCGGTTGCACTAACTTTGTTCCTGGTCGCAATTCGGAAAAGCCGGATTGCCAAATTTTGCAACGAAAGGAAGGTCTTCTCCGATGGAGATGCCTTTCTTATCACCTGCGTTTGTATGCTGATCGTTGCCATATTCATTTTGGGCGGCATCTTAAAACAGCAGCTTTTTGGCAGCATGCATGTCTATTGGCTACTAGGCGGCATCATTGTCGGTCTCAGTATTTTGATCGATTTGACTGCTGCCTGGAAACTCAAACCAAGCTTGGAGTAGCACAGTTGCATATAAGTATTCTTTCGTCCATCACAGACCGAACCCGGCACGGATTTTCGTGAGCTGTGCCAGAACTTTACTGTTCTGGTCCGGGTCAATAGCTCCCCCGACCTTATGGCTGGGGGCTTTCTCTTGTCTTGAAGCTGGTATAATCAAAGTTATGTCAGACAGTCTTTTTACAAAAATCATTAAAGGGGAAATCCCAAGCCACAAAATTTATGAAGATGCTAAAACATTTGCATTTTTAGATATTCATCCGATACAGCCAGGGCACATGCTAATTGTGCCTAAAAACCAGGTAAGTGAGTTTCAAGATTTGCCGGAAGAAGATTACCAAGCTTTGTTTGCAACTGTTAAAAAGCTGGCTAAACACTTAAAGAAAGTTACCAAAGCTGAGCGAATTTGCTCTCGCATCGAAGGCTTCGATGTGCCACATACTCATATACATATTTATCCTTGCAATGAGGCCAGGGATTTTTACGGTCCGCTGGATAGAAACCAGCGTGAGCCAGACCATGAGGCCTTGGCTGCTATGACTAAGAAGTTGCAAATTATTTAGCGATTAACTGTAGTTCGCGCTGTAATCTCTTCTCAATTGTCTGATGTTCGTTAAGCTGTTGACGAGTTTCTTCTATTACTTCTGCGGGAGCGTTCTTGACGTAGCCTTCATTTTTTAGCCGATTCTCTAAAGTAGTAATTTGCTGCTGAATAGTCTGCAACCTTTTTTCTAAGTTTTTATGATGATGTTTAAGGGTGCGACTAGAAACATCAAACCAAGCCTCCCTGTTAGGTACTGCTAGCCGCAGCCCACGTGGTTGATCGGTTTTTTCAATTGTCTTTAGATTTGCAAGGTGGGCTATCATATCTGCTTGGTCTGCTATCAGGCTATCTTCGCCGTAAAGCAGGGTTTGTTTACCCGAATCAAGCGCGGCGCTAACATAACGAGCTTCGCTAACCAGTTTTTGAACTTGCTCAAACTCTTTGGCAGCAATCTCGTCGTAATTTGCTGCTTGTGGCCAGGCGGCTTTTATAAGCGGCGTTTTTTCCCACTCAAGCGTCTGCCAGATAGTTTCAGTAACAAATGGGGCAAAGGGGTGGGCTAGTTTTAGGCTGGTTGTGAGCACCCACGCCAGCATACCCGTGCTGCGCTGTTTTTTGGCCGCCTCAAGATACCAATCGGCTACACTTTCCCAAATTGTGTGATAAACCGTATCTGCCGCTTCGGCAAAACGATTACCTTCAAGTAGTTTGGCTGTCTCTGCGCTAGCTTGGTTTAACTGGCTAATTATCCAGTGGTCGGCAATATTCTGAGGACCGGCAACTGTTGTGGGTTTTACACCTACTCTATCTTCTATATACCTGGCAATGTTCCACAGTTTATTACAAAAGTTGCGTCCGGCTATCACCTTGGCTTTAGAAAAAGCCTGATTTTGTCCGGCGCTACGCGAAGCCACGATTCCCAACCGTAAAGCATCTGAGCCGTATTTATCTAAAATATCTTGAGGGTTAATTACGTTGCCTTTGCTTTTACTCATTTTTTGGCCGTGTTCATCTAGAACCATGCCATGCATGTAGACTTCTTTAAATGGCACTTCTCCGGTCATATAAAGTCCCAGCATAATCATGCGGGCTACCCAGCGATCCAGCAGATCTTGGCCAGTTTCCATCATGTTAGTAGGATAAAAATTACTTAACTCTCCCCTATCCAGATAATCAGTTACGACAAATGGCCATTGCCCGGAGCTAAACCACGTATCGAAAGTATCGTTTTCACGTCGGTAACGCTGACCTTTTACTTCTATATACTCTTCGTCTACATGATCGTCAAAAATCCAATCATCAGGGTCGTCGACATTTTGAAAAGCCGGGATAGGGATACCCCACGGGATTTGGCGGCTAAGGTTCCAGTCTTTTAAGTTATCTAAATACTGGGTTATCAAACGCTGGCCGTTCTTAGGAGTGAATTTAATTTTGCCTTGATCTATAGCCTCTTTTGCCTTGTCAGCCAGAGGTTTTACGTGCAAAAACCACTGGTCTTTTAGAAGCGGCTGAATGACCGTTCCACACTTATAACAATGGCCTACGCTGTGTTCGTGGTTTTCTTCTCCGCGCAAGAATTCACCGGCCTTTAATGATGCTAAGACTCGTTCTCGCGCCTGCATGACATCAAGACCCGTAAACTGGCTTGGAGCGGCATCGGTCATTTTACCGTCAAAACCTATAACTTGAATCGGCTTTAGCTTATGGCGTTGTCCTATCTCAAAATCTAAAGGGTCGTGCGCTGGTGTTACTTTTACGGCTCCAGTGCCAAATTTAGGGTCTACCCCTTCATCGGCAATGATAGGTATTTCACGCTGAACTATAGGTAATAAAACCCGAGTGCTGACCAGGTCTTTATACCGTTTGTCTTCAGGATGAACTGCGATTGCCACGTCTCCGAGCATAGTTTCTGGTCTGGTGGTGGCTACTGTTATTTCGCCTATTTTATCTAGTAAAGGATAAGCAATTTGCCACAACTTCCCTTTTTCATTTTTATGTTCTACTTCAATGTCTGCGAAACTAGTTTGATGCTTGGTGCAGTAATTAACAATCCTCTCGCCTCTATAAATAAGCTTGTCGTCCCATAGCTTTTTGAAGGTTCCGTATACGGTTTTAATTACTTTTTCATCTAAAGTGAATGTTAAGTGTGGCCAACTGGCGCTGGCGCCAAGCGCTCGCAATTGCAGCTCCATGCCTCCGCGCTGCTGCTCAACAAAATCCCATACCTGGGCGTATAGTTGCTCACGGCTGAAATCAAATCGGCTCTTCCCCTGTTTTTCCAGTTGCTTTTCATATACTACCCACGTTTCAAAGCCTGCATGATCCGCACCTGGTATATAAATGGCATTTCGCCCTTTCATACGATGGTAGCGGACAAGAATGTCTTCCAGCCCGACTGTTAATGCATGCCCGAGGTGCAAATTACCGTTCGCGTTAGGCGGAGGCATAACGATACTATAAGGCTCCCCTTCTCCGTCAGGCAAAAATGCGCCGCTGTTTTCCCATAGCGCATAGATATTCGGTTCATACTGGTTTGGTTCGTAGGCTTTTGCCAATTTCATGATTCAATTTTACTCATCTTTAGTCGATTTTTATATAATTTTACATTTGTACTTTAAGTATTTCACGTCAAATTTTTCACGTCAAAAAACACAATACCAGATAGTTACCACCTCTAGTCAAAAACTAAAATCTCCCTACTAGTTTTTGCCTTTTTATTTTATGTTTATAGTATAACATGTTTTATCTTAACAGTAGTTTAGTAGTATAATATTAAAAGTATAAGGGTGGAAAAAGGAGAATCTATAGTGTCGGAAGTTGCCTTAACGCCTGAACGAAAAAAGCTACAAGAACTTGGTGCAGAAGAGTTAAAAGCTATTTCTACAGCTTTATTAGCGCTGTCAGAAGATGATGAAATAACTAAAGAAGTTATGGATGAAGAAAATGCTGTTCGCTTGTTTATTAAGGAATGGCTGCAAGGCAGAAACCCTTCACCTAGGCTTGAAGGCGTTACATTTTTACAAATACCAAACTTTTACCTGGATCCAGAGCAAATAAAACGCATTGCTGAGTTAACAGATATTGACGACTTCCCTGTTCTAGAACCAGATGATTTAACATATGTAGATGAAGAAACAGGGCTAGAATTGCGCAGAAACGAGTGGCAGACTTCTTTGCTGGCTCTATTTATGAAAAATTTAAACACGCAGCAGGCTGCCCATATTTATTTGCAGCCTGCTAGCAGTGAGTGGGTGTATACTAGTGGTGAAAAAGTTAAGTTGTATACTTCGGCGTGGGACAGCCACGGCCATTTTAGTCCTCCGATGGGCACAGAAGCAATAGACTTTATAGACTTGCTTATTAAGTATGGCGAAGAACTTAGCGACGGCTCCTCTACTACATAGAAATACTGGGCGCCACCTCTAGTTCATGTATTCTTGAAGGCTTTTCAAACTGCGACTGAAAATAAGCTGCTCCGGCTATCATGGCTGCATTATCTGTGCATAGCTTGAAATCAGGATATAAAATTTTCTCCCCTAACCTATTTTTAGCAACCTTTCTTAGTTCTTTATTTGCAGCTACTCCCCCGGCGATAACAATTGATTCAGGCGAATATTGCTTAGCAGCAAGCTCTAATTTATCTACCAGTGTTTCAACGGCTATTTTTTGGAAACTGGCTGCAAAATTATCGCGCATAGATTCACTTAACTTATCGGCTAGCTTAAAGGAAGGGAAGTTATAGTCTACGCCACATTCAGCCTGCACCTTCCTTAAAACGGCGGTTTTTAGCCCTGAAAAACTAAAATCTAAAGGATTTTTTAGCTTAGCTTTGGGGAAAGTGTAGGTATTTGAATCACCGTTCTCGGCTGATTTGGCGACGCTTGGACCTCCAGGGTAGGGTAGACCGATAATTTTTGCTACTTTATCGAAAGCTTCACCAATAGCGTCGTCTTGAGTCTGCCCTAAAGTTTGGTAATTCTGATGATTTTTAAATATTACCAACGAGCTGTGTCCTCCGCTAACTATTAGTGCTAACAGAGGGAATTGCGGCGGATTATCGCTTAAAAAGCTAGCATAAACATGAGCTTTCACGTGATGAATAGGATAAAGAGGTTTATTTTTTATAAGGCTAAGTGTACGGGCAGTTAAAGTCCCGATTAACAAACTGCCCATTAAGCCTGGCCCCTGGGTTACCGCGATAGCGTCTATTGTGTTCCAATCACACTTGGCTTGGTCGAGTGCCGCTTGAACAGTGGGAAGCATTACTTCTAGGTGGCTACGGGCAGCTATTTCGGGTACTACGCCTCCGTAGGCTTTGTGTATATCTATTTGGCTGTGGACTACATTACTGAGCACATTTCGGCCATTTTCTACTACTGCGGCTGCTGTTTCATCGCAACTTGTTTCGATGCCTAGAATTCTCATGTTTATCACTGTATCATAGAGGGAGGATGAAACAGGGATTAGTGAAAATAACCAGGAAAATACTGCCCACGCCGGCAGTACGTTTAACTGAAGAAACTTATCGTCGTGCGCGAGTACGATCGGTGGCAAGACGCTATGGAAATCCGGCTAAAAAACTTAAAGTCTTAGCAGTCACTGGGACTAACGGCAAAACTACCACCGCTGCTTATTTGAATGAGATTTTAAAAGCAGCCGGTTATACTACGGCCATGTTTACTACCGCTGTTATTGAGTTAGCAGGGGAGAGCAAAATCAATGATTTGAACGCCACTGTTCCTACTACTCAGCAAATACAGCAATTTTTCCGCTCGGCCAAGAAAGCCAAAGTAGATTATGTGGTTTTAGAAGCCACTAGCCACGCTTTGCATCAGCATAAATTAGCTGGCGTACCGATTGAATGTGCAATCTTTACTAACCTTACCCAAGATCATCTGGATTATCACAAAACTATGGAGCATTATGCCGAGGCTAAGGCTAAACTATTTAAAGCTAACCCACGCTACATAGTACTAAACCAAGATGATGAGTGGTTTGAATATTTTGATAAATTTGATGCTAACGAGCATAAGATAACCTATGGCACTAATAGCGAAGCGGAATGCCGAATCAGCCAGGTTAAACTGCACAAAAAGGGTAGCGATATCGGTGTAGTCATCGATCACCAGACTAAACTAAAATTAACGACTGCATTGCCAGGTAAATTTAATGTTTACAATGCAGTAGCCGCTACGGCAGCAGCTTATGTTTTAGAAATAGACTTAAAGGCGATTGTTAAGGGTATAGCTGGCTTGAAGTCCATTCCTGGGCGTTTTGAATACGTTAAAAGCGATAAAAAGCCCTATGAGGTAATAGTTGACTACGCGCATACGCCCGACGCCTTAAAACAGCTTTTAGAAGCTGTGAAGCACCTAACGAAAAACCGTTTGATTCTGGTTTTCGGCGCGTGCGGCGATCGCGACAAAGCCAAGAGGCCTATCATGGGTGAAATAGCGGTGGAAAATACTGATAGGATTATTGTTACCGACGAAGAAAGTTATGATGAAGACCCCAAGGCTATCCGCAAAATGGTACTTACGGGCATCAAGCAGGCGGGCGGCGATGGAAAAACCGAGGAAGTTGCCGACAGGCGTGAAGCTATTAAAAAAGCTCTTTCAATTGCCAGAGCTGGCGATACGGTAGTAATTACCGGCATGGGACATGAGCAGTTTCGCATTGTGAAGGGCGAACGTTTGCCATGGAACGATGGGGAAGTGGTCCGCGAGCTGCTATAATAGCCAGCGTTATTATTGATTTAACTCAGGAATACGAATGAATCCGGACATTTTTAAAGCTTATGATGTGCGTGGCGAAGTGGGGACCGAACTAACCTCTGAAGTTTGTTGGCAAATTGGCCAGGCATTCGCTAATTGGCTGCCCAATGAAGGCCCGGTGGCAGTGGGTCGTGACATGCGGCCAGATTCCGAAGAACTATCGAAAGCTGTAATTGAGGGTATTAGATTACAGGGCCGTGAAGTTTGGGATATTGGGCTAGTCAGTAGTGATATGATTTATTTTGCGGTTGGCAACTTTAGTTTAATGGGCGGTATTGTGGTTACTGCCAGCCATAATCCAGGCAAATATAACGGCATCAAACTGTGTCGCGAAGAAGCTAAACCAATCGGCATTGATACAGGCCTGCTAGAGATTCGTGACACTGCTATGGCTGGTAATTTGGTGCCGGCTGAGCAAAAAGGCCAGCTTGTGCAGCGTGATATTAAGTCTGAATGGATTGATTATGTTTTAAAATTTGTAAAACCTGAAAACTGGCCTGGCTATAAGGCAGCGATTGACGCTGGCAACGGTATGCTAGGAGCGATTGCCCCGCTACTTGAAGGTCGGGTTCCCCTGCAAATTACGCCAATGTACTATGAGCTGGATGGCACTTTCCCTAATCATGTCGCTAACCCAATCGAAGCGGAGAATTTGATAGATTTACAAAATAAAGTGCGCCAGAATAGCTTGGATTTTGGGATCGCATTTGATGGCGATGGCGATAGAGCTGTGTTGGTGGATGAAACCGGCGAACCGCTTAGCGGTACAATTGCGACAACTCTGCTGGCAAAGTATTTCTTAGATAAAAATCCTCATTCGACAATTCTTTTTAATGCGATTTGCGGGCGAATCGTGCCAGAAACTATTGAAGCGAACGGCGGGCGAGGCATTCGAACTAAAGTAGGCCACAGCTACATTAAAGCTGATATGCGCGCCCACGATGCGGTGTTTGCAGGCGAAGCTTCGGGACATTACTACTTTAAGCAAAACTGGTCCGCTGATAGCGGGTTGTTGGCTACTATGATAATCATTCAGCTTTTATCTGAAAGCGGTAAAAGTCTTAGCCAACTAGCAAGTGAGTATAAAAAATATCAAGCGATTAATGAAACCAACTTTAAAGTTAATGACAAGTCGGCTGCTTTAGAAGCTTTGAAAAACACCTTTGCTGATGGCGAGCAAGACGATCTGGACGGGCTAACTGTTAGTTATCCTGAGGGGTGGTTAAATGTGCGCCCTAGCAATACAGAGCCTCTTTTACGCCTTAATGCCGAAGCCAAAAATAGACAATTCTTAGACGATATGGTAGCTAAAGCTACCTCAGTTATTAATCAATTTACCCTTAATTAATTATTCACACAAAACGCTTGTGGTAAAAACCACGACAGATTTATTGACCTAATGTCAAAAAAGAGGCGTATAATTATTAGTAACCGGGTAGTGGCCGGTGGGAGAAGCATCAAACGACTGCTTCTTTTTATTTGAAAAACTAAAATCAACACGAGGGCAACATGACGTTCCACGACCTAGAAGATACACAAACACATCACCCTAGCGATGCTAGAGGCGATGAACTAGAAATCTTTGAAGGCGCCCTTTTGGAGATTGTTTTGCACGAAACTCGCAGAAGAGAAGCTGACTATAGCGTAAGTCGTTTTGCAGTAGCGAATTTCTTGGTGCATACTTGCGATTTTCACAATGGCCAGTCGCCTGCGGACTATCTTGATGCTCTTGAAGAAGAAGTTGGATCAGATGTTATTGTTGAAGCAGCCGCCCAATTTGACAATGTAGAAATTATGGCTAATTTAATTGAGCTTTCACCTGAAGAAAGACACGAGGTGGCTCGCAGCGTAATTGATGAGGTAGTAGCTCGTCAACGCAGCGAAGCAGCATTTAAGCAAGCTGCTGGTCGGGTAGTAACCAGACAGCAAATGGCACCACCAGAACCAACTGAACCGGCACCGGCATTAGCTTTGGCCGCATAATAACTTATATTAGAAATCGACCTAAATTAGCACTCTGCACTTGCAAGTGCTAATTTCCTAAGTTACAATAAAATCATATCATGTCGATATGACGTGGAAGTTTTAAGATAAAAGACTGTAACTTAAAGGAGGTTCATAACTATTATGAGTGTACCTATAAAACCGCTAGCTGACCGAGTAGTGGCTGTTCGTGAAGAGGTTGACAGTAAAACCGCTTCCGGCCTTTACTTACCGGATAACGCCAAAGAAAAACCTGTGGTAGCCAAAGTGGAAGCTGTGGGGCCGGAAGTTAAAAATATTAAAAAAGGCGACCGGATAGTTTACAAAGAATATAGTACGACTGAGCTGAAATTAGACGGCGCAGAGTATTTAATTGTTAAAGAAGAAGACGTTTTAGCAACGCTTTAGGTAATAATAAATGACGGCCTTTTCAACCATTTTATCTTCACTAAGTCTCGGCCTAGCGGCCTACGCAAACGTTCAGAGCAAAATAGTTGAGCGGCCAGTAAGTTTTAAAGGAGAAAATTAATGGCAAAGAAAGTTTTTTATGATGACGACGCACGCCAACGAGTACTAGGTGGTGCCAAGGCGCTTTATGATGCCGTGAAAGTAACTATGGGGCCACGCGGCCGCAATGTGGTAATCAGTAAGAGCTATGGCAACCCAACCGTGACTCACGACGGAGTAACCGTGGCTGAAGGCGTAGACCTGCCGGAAGATGATGACGAAACTTTAGGCTACAAAGTGGGCGCCGAGCTAATTAAACAAGCTGCTACTAAAATGAATAAAGCAGCCGGCGACGGCACAACCACTGTGACTGTTCTCACCTACAATATTTTAAACGAAGCCAACCGTCTTATAGCTGCCGGCCATAATCCAATGGAATTGCGAAAGGGCGTAGAGGCGGCCGGCGCAGAAGTTTTGGCTAACTTAACAAAACTATCCGAAGGTGTTGATGGCAAGAAAAATCGTGTGTCTGAAGTTGCTACCATTGCTGCCGGCGACAATTCTATTGGCAAACTGATTGCTGGAGTAATTGAAAAGGTCGGTAAAGACGGCGTAGTAACCGTAGAAGAAGGCCAGGCCTTGGAAATGGAGTCGGAAGTAGTAGAAGGCTTTACGTTTGACCGCGGCTTTGTCAGCCCTTATATGGCTACCGATACTACCCGCATGGAAGCGGTTTATGAAAAACCTGCGGTTATTATTACCGATAAAAAGATTTCCAGTGTGCAGGAGTTCCTGCCCGTGCTTGAAAAACTAGCTCAAGCTGGCAAGAAAGATGTAGTGCTGATTGCTGACGACGTAGAAGGCGAAGCACTTGGCGTTCTGATTTTAAACAAACTCAAGGGTAGCTTCAACACTGTTGCAGTGAAAGCTCCGGCATTTGGCGATCGCCGCAAAGATATTTTGCAAGATATTGCCGTGCTAACTGGCGCAACAGTCATTAGTGAAGATCAAGGAATGACATTTGAAAATGTCGACCTCGATGTTGCTGGTGCGGCTAGGAAGATAATTGTCGATAAAGATAACACGACGATTATCGAGGGTGCCGGCTCGGTAGCTGATGTTAAAAATCGCATTGCCCAAATTCATACTCAAGCTGAAAATGCCAGCAGCGAGTACGATAAAGAACAACTGGAAAAGCGTGCTGCAGCCCTGGGTGGCAAAGTGGCGGTAATTAAAGTAGGCGGCGCTACTGAAACCGAGATTGAAGAAAAGAAATTCCGCGTTGATGACGCTGTTGCAGCGGTGAAAGCGGCGTTGGCAGAAGGTATCGTGCCTGGCGGCGGTGTTACCTTAATTAACTTAGCGAAAAACCTTAAGATTAAAGGTGATGACTCAAAAGCGGCTGGCTATAGCGTGCTTAAGGCTGCTCTTTATGAGCCATTCCGTCAAATCATGCAAAATGCCGGCTTAAATGCAGAAGCTTTACTTGCAAAAGTTGAGAGCGCTAAGGCAGGACAAGGTGTGAACGTTAACAAGCCTGAAGACGGCGTCGTTGACGTTAAATCAGCCGGTGTAGTTGACCCAGTGATGGTTACCAAAGAAGCTATTCAAAACGCAGTCTCAATCGCAGCTACCGCTATGACCATGGGCGCTTTGGTAGTAGAAATTCCTGAGAAGGAAGCTCCAGCAGCCCCTCCGGCCGGCGGCATGCCCGGCGGCATGGGAATGATGTAGGCTAGTATCTTCTATATTAAAAACTCCCCTAGAACAGGGGAGTTTTTAAATTAAGCTTGCCTAAATTACGAAGCTTGAGGCTCTGGTATCTCAGAGGTTGGAGCGCCAGAGTCTACTTGTTGTGGCGGGTGAGAAAAGAATTCAATTTCTTTGATGATATCAAGCAAAGCTTGAGCCCGACGAGTTTCATCGACGATGTTCTTTGCAGTTTCGTGAGCCGGCTCTATGAGCGTTTGATCATCAGTGGAGCGGATGATAAGCAAATAAATGTCAAACTTTTCTTCAGCTGGCAAGTTAAGCTTATCTACCAGTGGTCGCAGTTCTTCGATAGCTTCTTTCTTGATAGGCTCTAAATCTACGCTGCCGGTTAAGGGCGGAACCGTAGCTTGTGGGTCAGGCTGCTGGCTAGCTTGGTCTTGATTAGCTGATGAAGAGTCATCAGCTTGCTTATTATCATCGGAAGCAGTTTTATCGTCCACGCCAGCTAAAACTTTAGCAAGTTCATTATCGTCGCTGACTGGTTGCTGCTGCTGTGTTGATTGAATGTCCATGCCCACCCCTTTTAGTAAATGTTTATACTTCTTATGTAATACTGTAGCATAGTAATATAAATATTGTGAATAGACAAGGAAAAATATGCTCGATGATTTAAACGTAATACAGGAAAAGGACAGCAAAGATGCTTTGTCGGTAGCGGCGGCTGAAGCGGAGCAGGTAAAATTCAGCGCCGAACTTGAAGGCGAGGTTAAAGAGGGTAAAGTATCAAATGTTATTGTAGCGGGCATGGGCGGCTCAGCTTTAGCTGCAGGATTAGTTAAAAACTGGCTGGATTTAAATACACCCTTTGAAATCATCCGCGACTATAAACTGCCTAAGCTTGTTAACGAAGAAAGCTTGGTGATAATAAGCAGTTATTCTGGTAATACCGAAGAGGTTTTGGCAGCTTTAGAGGATGCTGAGGCTAAGAAAGCCAAGATTACTGTAGTTACTTCCGGTGGTAAGCTGGCTGAAATCGCCAAAGCCAAGAACTATCCGTTAGTAGCTTTGCCTGGGGGCTTACAGCCGCGTATGGCGCTTATTAACAATATGTGCGGCTTGCTTCGCATATTAGAAGATTACAGGTTAGTAAAAGGTAAACTTGCTGAAGTATCCGAGCTAGCCGATTGGCTGCAAAGCGAGGTAGAAAACTGGCTGCCTGAAGTTCCAAGCCAAAGTAATCTCGCCAAACAATTAGCCTTAAAATCCGCAGGCAAAACGCCAGTTATTTATGCTGGGCCTTTAATGGCGCCAGTGGCCTATAAATGGAAAATCAGCTTCAATGAAAACTCCAAGAATGTAGCTTTTTATAATTATTTTTCCGAATTCAATCATAACGAAATTATGGGATGGGTCAGCCATCCGGTTGAAAAGCCGTTTGTCATATTCAACCTAATTTCGGGTTTTGAAAATCCGCGCATATTAAAGCGCTTTGATATTTCTGAAAAGCTTTTAAGCGGACGCTGGCCTAGCCCCATCACAGTGGAGCTAAAGGGCGATAGCGTGATAAAACAGATGCTGCTAGGCAGCATCTTGGCAGATTTTGTGAGCATTTACTTAGCAATATTAAATGGAGTTGATCCTACACAAGTTGAAGTACTTGAGAAACTAAAAACTGAGTTGAAAAAGTAAAATTTTAACTAGATTAAGGCAACTGGGATTTGGTCGGAGTAGATGAGGCAGTTGTAGTACCATTGCCGAATTGTCCGACGAAGTTATTACCGGCACAATATATATCACCGCTAGAAACCAGAGCACAGCTATATGAATTAGCGTCGGATGCGGACTCTACGTCTGTGGCGTAAGCTCCAGACGGCAGCTGAAACTTTACTGGCGTAGATGAACTAGGCGCAGCGCCGTTACCAGTGTTACTGCCGGCGCAATACACATCGCCACTTGCTATAAAGGTGCATATAGTGGCAGTGCTAATTGATGCGTCCATCGCATAAGCCCCAGATGGTAATTGGAATCTAGTCGGCGTAGAAGAAGTAGTCGTAGTACCATTGCCAAATTGGCCTCCGATATTATATCCAGCACAATATATATCACCGCCAGTCGTTAAAACACACGTGAACGAAGTAGAGGTGCTGCTATTCAGAAGCTTACTACCATAAGTACTGGCTGGTAACTGAAACTTGACCGGGGTATATTGATCGGTTGTATTACCATTACCTAATGTGCCATAATAATTAAAACCAGCACAATATACTTCGCCATTTGATAGTAGAGCACATGTGTTACTACTGCCAAGCTTCGCCACGTCTGTAGCATAAGTGCCAGCTGGAATCTGGAATTTGACCGGAGTGGAAGCGTTAGCGCAACCTGTCTGACAGTGTGTACCGTTGCCCAGTTCGCCGTTATTATTTATTCCTGCACAATACACACTACCAACAGTCGTTAAAGCGCAAGTATTTCCCGAACTAACAGCTATTTTCTTAGCATAAGTACTAGCCGGCAGCTGAAACTTTACTGGCGTATGTTGATCGGTTGTATTACCATTACCAAGTTGCCCATAATCATTATCTCCGGCACAGTACACATTTCCAGGGGATGTTAGCGCACAGACAGAGTAGTGGTTGCCGGGACCACTAGTAGGACTTATACTTACGTCTGTAGCGTAAGCTCCTGCCGGCAGCTGAAACTTTACCGGCGTATACTGGGTGGTTGTATTGCCGTTGCCCAGTGCGCCAGAGAAATTATTCCCGGCACAGTAAACATTACCTTGAGAAACTAAGGCACAGATGTGGTCGGTATTATAGTTGCCGCCGACAATTACCTTGGTAGCATAAGTATTAGCTGGCAACTGGAATTGTACCGGTGTGGAAGTATTGGTCGTGCTATTATTGCCAAGCCTACCGTAACTGTTATTTCCAGCACAATACACATCACCGCCAGAAGTTAAAGCACAACTTGCATCACCACCTACTGATAACTTGGCAGCTGGTGTAGAACTTGTGACATTTACTACCACCACCTTGTCCGACGTCCATGTCTTAGTAACGCTACCAGTAGAATTGACTAATTCTACTGTGCCTTCTGCCGTAGCTCGGCCGCTGCCATCCGGCGTAGACACAGCAAAAGTTGCTCGGTAGCGGGGGCTATCGCCACCAGCCGCCTGATCTTTTAGGTAGAGGCTGCCGCCGTTATTTGTACCCGTGCAGTCGGTATTAGGTTTGAGAGAACTGGTCCAGTAACTGCTAGTGCCATTTTTATTAATGCAGCTCGTGGCATAAGACACGGCTGCTTGGGCAGCTTCATCTGCCAAGTGATTGTAGCTTTGGCCGCGCAGGTTAGTAGAAATAGAGACTACCGTTTGCGCCACTGAAACTCCGGTAATCATCAAGACGGTAGCGGTGATAACTACTGTGGGCAGAGCAAAAGCTTTAGAAGAACTGCTTAACTTTAACAAAGCTTTTATAAACTTCTTCATGATTACTTTAATCTTAGAGCAAAAGTGGCATAAGCGCAATAATATGGCTAATCGCGTTGGCGCAGGGCTTCTATCGGGTCTTTGCGAGCGGCGCTTATGGCAGGGAACAAACCAAAAATTACGCCTATTATGAGCGGCAGGCCAATGCTGAGCAAAATAATCTCCAGATTTATTACAGGCACAAAAGGTATTAAATTGCCCAAAGCAAAGATTGTGAAGTAAGCGATGAACAAGCCAATCACGCCGCCACTAAGGCTGACAATAACTGCTTCTATTAAGAACTGAAGCCAAATTTGTTTGTGGCTGGCGCCTAAGGATTTGCGAATGCCGATTTCGCGGGTACGTTCGGTTACGCCGACTAGCATAATATTCATAATACCGATGCCGCCAACTACCAGCGAAATTGCGGCCACTATGGCGGTTACCACGACAACCAGGTGATAAAACTGTTCGGAGATACTGCTGGCTTGGCCGCCGCGTATAACCGTAAAGTCTTCTTCGCCTTGGTGGTTTTGCAGGATGGTTTTGTGAATTCTATCTACCAGTTCGGGAATTTGCTTGGGGTTTTTAGCCGCTACGTTGATTTGCTGCACTTGAGCTAAGCCTTGATTGAAGGTCTTTCCGTCATTAAGGCTGACTACTACGCTATGGTTCAGGTCAACGCCATTGATACCAGTTGGCGTAGTAACGTCATTCATTACTCCTATGATAGTGTGGGTACGTCCGCGGATTTTCAGTTGTTCGCCTAGCGGCTGGTCCGTGCCATATAAGTCGACTGCCAACTGCTGGCCGATAACCGCTGTGCTGTCTTCCGTGGTGCCGTCTAAAAATTGCCCGGCGCCGATGTTGAGATTTAAAATTTTAGATAGGTCCGGCGTGGTTGCTACAACGGGCGTGTCGCCTGCGGTTTGGTGATTGTGACGCACGCTGCCATTTATCAGCATCAACGGAGCTACGGCTTTGACTCCAGGGACACGGCTAACTTGGTTGGCATCATCTTCAGTTAAAGTAGTAGTAGCGTAAGAATAAAGAGGGCTGTAGTCTAAAGTACGCCTATCAAAAGTTGAGTGACCCTGGCCTGGCCGGACTAGTATAATATTATCGTCCAACTTACTAACTTGCTGGGACACGGTATTTTGCGCGCCGCCGCCAACTGCTAACACAAAAGTTATTGATGCTACTCCGATAATTACACCCAGAGTGGTTAATACCGTACGGGTCCGATTACTGTTTAGGGCAGCTAAGGCAAGTTTTATATGGGTTTTTAACATTTAACTCACCTTTACTTTTTTAGAAGATTTTTTCTTTCCCGATTTGCCCAAAGGCTTCTTGGCGCTTTTATCAATTTCAGGTTCTACTTGCTTGCTGTCTTTGTCGATTTGTCCGTCTAGTATGTGTATGATGCGGTCTGCATAACTTGTTAGCTCAGGATTATGAGTCACCATGATTATTGTGTTACCGCGTTGGTGAACATAACTCAATTCTTCCATGATGATTTCGCTTGATTTTGAATCTAAGTTGCCAGTTGGTTCGTCTGCCAAGATTATAGACGGCTGGTTGACTAAGGCTCGAGCAATTGCCACACGCTGCAGCTGGCCGCCTGAAAGTTGATAGGGCATATAGTATTCTCTCTCTTGCAAGTGGAACAAAGCTAACATCTTGCTGGCTCGCTTAAGCCTTTTAGTTTGGGGCGAGCCATTATAAGTAAGCGGCAAAGCCACGTTTTCAATAACTGTACTGCGGCCTAGCAGATTAAAACTTTGAAAAATAAAACCGATTTGTTGGCTACGAATTTTCGCCCTTTCCTGGTGGCTTAAGTCGGCAACTGATTTGCCGTCCAGTTGATAATTGCCAGCAGAAGGTGAATCTAGTAAGCCTAAAATATTTAGTAGTGTGGTTTTGCCGCAGCCGCTTGGGCCCATGATTGCCACGAACTCGCCTTTATCTATCGTAAGATCCACGTTATTAAGCGCCATAATGGCGGTATCGGCGTGACCAAATTGTTTGGTCAAGTTATGTAGTTGTATGACTGGAGTTGTGGCGTTTGACATATTAAAAAGAGCTATTTAAAAAAGTTATTTAATACTATTATAAATAGCTTTCAATGCTTGGTGCAACAGGATTTTAAGGTGTAAATAACAACTACCTTGTGGGTTATAATAATTTTAGGTGTGGAGAGGTGGCCGAGTGCATGTCATGGCGACATGCCATGGGTTGAAGTTATGTACTATGTTTAAAATAAATCTGATGCTATAAGAAGAGAGAAATTTCTTAAAAAGACTGAGGGTAAAAGGCTTTTTCGACAGCAATATAAAGATGTATTAAACTCTAAATGACGCGGAAGGATGCAAGAGTGGTTTAATTGGCACGCTTGGAAAGCGTGTGTGCGGGCAACCGTACCGAGGGTTCGAATCCCTCTCCTTCCGCCATCGTCTCGCTGAAGCTCGACTACGGCGGACGAGTCCGCCAGAATCTTAAAAGTGTTATTATTATAAATAATGAAACCATCAGCCATTGAAGTTGCAGGCATAACTTTAGAAAAACGCGGTCGTAAGATTCTTGATAATTTAAACGCTGAAATTGAGCAAGGCGTAGTAACTGGGCTGATCGGGCCAAGCGGAGCCGGCAAAACCACTTTGATGCGAGTGATTTTAGGCATGCAACAAGTGGGTGGAAGAGTAGTGGTTTTAGGCAAGAAGGCCGGCATCAAGGAGCTACGCCCTAAACTAGGCTATGTTTCGCAACAAACCAGTGTATATAACGACTTAACTGTCGAACAAAATTTACGATATTTTGCCACTCTGGTTAGCGCTTCTCGCCAGCAGGTTAAAAAAATTATTCAGGAAGTTGATTTAGATGCTCAGTCGAATCAGCTAGTTTCTACACTATCGGGCGGCCAAAGTGCGCGCGTTTCTTTAGCAGTGGCCTTACTGGGCGATCCGGAGCTTTTAGTCCTTGATGAGCCGACGGTCGGTTTGGATCCGATTCTGCGCAATAGTCTTTGGAGGTTATTCCAAAAAATAGCCGATTCTGGCAGAACTTTGTTGGTTTCAAGCCATGTTATGGATGAAGCCGAGCGCTGTCAAAATCTACTTTTACTAAGAGACGGCAAGGTGTTATGGCAAGGGGAAAAGTCTGTATTGCTTCATGAACTAAAAGTAAAAGATGTAGAAAAGGCCTTTTTGAAACTTGCTGGCAAGGAGAGAAGCTGATGTATCACTTTAAAGCGACTTTTAGCACTACCAAAAGAGTTCTTTTGCAGCTGTCTCATGACCCACGCACTATAGCCCTTATCTTTCTTTTACCGTGCGTGTTGCTTAGTTTGCTCGCTTGGGTTTATTCAAATAATTCAGTAATTTTTGACCAAATCGGCCCGGCGCTTTTGGCAATTTTTCCACTTATTATCATGTTTTTGATCACTTCGATTGCTACGCTTCGCGAGCGCACCAGCGGAACTTTAGAGCGTGTTCTAGCTACACCTATAGCCAAGCTTGACCTGCTACTTGGTTACGCCTTTGCATTCGGTATTTTGGCAATTTTGCAGGCCTTGTTGGCAAGTTTTGTAGCCTTAACATTTTTGGGCTTAGATATTGCCGGGCCGATTTGGTTTTTGATTTCTGTCAGCGTAGCTGACGCCTTGCTTGGTATGGCTCTCGGGTTATTTTTTAGCGTTTTTGCAAGCAATGAATTTCAGGCAGTGCAATTTATGCCAGCGGTAATTTTCCCGCAGCTTTTAGTTTGCGGGTTGCTTGTGCCACTGGATAAAATGTCGGATCTGCTCAGTGGCATTGCCCATGCTTTGCCAATGACTTATGCTGTGCAGGCGCTGCAAAACGTGGCAGTAGAAACTAGCGTTAGCTCTCAAAGCTGGCGGGACTTGTTCATAGTTCTGGGGTGTGTGGTGGTAGCTATCGTGCTTGGTGCGCTGACGCTACGACGTTCGACAAAGTAATTTACCCTGACTTTTTTAATTTAACAGGGTATAATAGCCAAGATACGGAGGAGTACCCAAGTGGCTGAAGGGGACGGTTTGCTAAATCGTTAGGTCGGGGAAACCTGGCGCGGGAGTTCGAATCTCCCCTCCTCCGCCAAATAAAAAACTGACCATTTGGTCAATTTTTTATTTGATGTGGGTAGGCTTGAACTCCCGCGGCGACAGCTTGCTGGCGCGACGCGGGAGTTCGGCGGAGTGAAAAAGCGCGCAGGAATTTATTCCGAGCACTTTTAAGCGGAGAAGGCCGAAGGCCGCTATCTCCCCCTTTGTTTAAGATGAGTAAAATAGACGATATCTCCCCATTTATCCCACCAAACCTTAAGTAGCAAGCGATTTTTGGGCTGCACTTCGCTTTTATTTGCAGCCTAAGGTTTAGCTGAACTTTTTTAATTCGCTAATGTTATACTAAACCTATGCAACAGGATAACCAGCAAAACTATTGGCAACCAGGGGAAAACCCGAGCCAGCAGGCGAGTGCTCAACCTGAGCCAGCTAACCAGGAAGCTGCTCAAGCTGTTGTTTCGCCTCACAAAGAAACATTTCAGCCGTCTTCTGACGCTAGCTCTGACGACAGTTTAGTGAGTTGGGAAGCTTCAGAATACATTCATCATAATCGCTCGCCATTTTGGTATATCGCCTTAGTTGTTATTGGGTTTGGGTTAGCTGCCTTAGCGTTTTTTGTACTTAATTCATGGACATTTGCTATTTTACTGGTGGTCATGACTATTGCAGCCCTAGTGTACAGCCGCCGGCCGCCGCAGGTGCTGCGTTATACAATTAGCAGCAAGGGTCTGCATATCGGGCAAAAGTTTCATGCTTTTGGCGAGTTTAAGGCTTTTGGAGTTTTACAGACAGGCTCGTTTTTCTCAGTCAGATTGATTCCAACCAAGCGCTTTGCGCCATTAACTGAAGTGTATTTTGCAGAGCAGGATGGCGAAAAAATAGTTGATATATTAGGTCATTATCTACCAATGAGGCAGATTGAACCGGACTTTGCTGATAAGCTGTCGCACAACATACGTTTGTAACCCAAAGGGTTTTTTGTTACAATAACCCCTGTTCTTTTCAAGCGTTTAGTTTGTTATGAGAAAGCACCTTATAATTGATAACCTAGAATTTATTCTAGGTATGCAACACAAACCAAGCGTAACACTTGTTTTTACGCTGTTTGTGATTGCAAGAGGAGGTGCCATGGAGCAAAGGAAGTTTACTGTTTTTAGGTAAAGCGACTAAGCAAAATGTGCACCGACGAGCACCCGTAGCTCAGCTGGATAGAGCGTTGGCTTGCGGAGCCAGAGGCCACAGGTTCGAATCCTGTCGGGTGTACCAAATAAAATTCCCCACCTCGCGTGGGGTGTTTTATTTGGTAGCATACTGAAAGTATGCGAGAACCTGTAAGGTTCGGCGGAGCGAAAAAGCGCACAGGAGTTTACTCCGAGCACTTTTAAGCGGAGGAGTCCGCCGGCTGGCGGACGATATCCTGTCGGGTGTACCAGAAGTAATTTAATACCACCTCGCAAGAGGTGGTATTAAATTACTGCTCGTGTTCGAGCTAGGATTTGAACCGTCAAGTGAGCAAGGCTAGGCCGCTAGCCTGGCGATGCATGGAACTTTAGTGATAATATAACTATTACACACCAAGGTACTCAATACGCTACCAATGCTAGTGTAAGTTGCGAATAGGAAGTTTACAGCATGAAACGATCACAAGTAAAAAAATTGGCTCCGAATTTACTGAACCTTATAATCTTGGGAGTTATAGCAATCATTGTCGTCATAGTACTCCTCGCAACCTATCATCATTCAAAACCAATTGCTGCGTCAAAATCAAACATTCTGCTATCAGTGAGTCGGGATGACACTAACCCCAAACTAGACGCACATGGGTACCATACAAAAGTATTTACCGCCACATCAAACAAATGGGGATATAAGTGGAGCTACGATTGTACAAAGGCAGGTAAAAAACCAACTTTTGTAGTTATAGTTGAAGATCCGAATGGTAAAGCTGATTATGTGAACGCTTATAGTGGTAGTGTAGTGGAAGATGTTAGTATTGCCAGCAAGTATCCAAAAGCTTCCGGCACCGAGCAAGCCAGCAAAGCTGGGACGTTTAAGATATTAGTTGGTTCTGGCTGTAAGTGGAGCTTGAAAGTGTTGAACAAAGTTGGTCCGACTACAAGCTCACTCCCTTCTACGTAGACGGGTCAAGTAACTAAATATGGAGAGCTAAACAGTAACCATAGAAGCCCACTCTTATTACGGCAAAGATTCGATTGGCGAATAACTTTATAACTGACGATTTCTCTTTTGCTATAATTAGGTGAAATGATAAAAACAAGCAAAAAAACTAAAAAAGAAATTCTAGAAATCGCTTTGGTTGTTGCTGTAATTCAGCCTTTAATGGTGTTCCCACAAATTGTCCATATTTTTGAAAAGCATTCTGCGCAGGATGTCTCGCTTATAACCTGGGTAATGTTGCTAATCTTTAATGCTAGCAACTTTATTTATGGGCTGGTTTTCAACATTAAACCGCTGATTATTAATAATGCCATGTGGATTTTAGTAGACGGGCTAGTTGTAGCTGGCATAATGATTTATAGCTAATTTTCTTGCAAACATCGCTAACAATTTGTTCTTAAACCCAGCTTTCTCTATACTTAAAAAGATAATGTTTAAAGCAAAAAAACGTAACTCTAAAGGCTTTACTATAGTCGAGCTGCTTATAGTTATTGTGGTCATCGCTATTTTAGCCACTCTGGCTATTATTAGTTATCAGGGCGTACAACAAAAAACCGCTAACACCAAAACTCTTTATGCTGCCCGTCAGTGGGCATTGGCCTTTCACGAATATCAAGCTGAGAATGGTGTTTTTCCTCAAATTTATGGAGTTTGTTTGGGTAGCAATACTTATCCTGTCGGCTACAATGACAGTAATACGGGTACTTGTTATTCGGGTGGCGGGTACGCCTATAGATCTTCTATGACATCGGCTGTATCGCCATATCTTAGTAGTGGTAATCTACCTACACCGGATTTTCAAGCAGTAGGCGATCCAGGTGGAACATGGCTTCGCGGTTTGCTTTATGACGGAACGGGCGGAGGCGACACAGCAACTCTCGGGTATGTTGTGCAGGGAACTACTACGTGCCCGCCTATAGCCGGCACAGAATATCTTAGTCAGTTAGATGCTACAGGTGGAGTATATTGTCGTGCCCAACTTAGTGCAGAATAAATTCTTTCAAAGTGCGGCTGAAGTTGCCAAGCAAGCTACTTGCCTGCGCGCTCGTTGTGGCGCGGTGATTGTAAAGAACAATAAAATTATAGGGGAAGGCTATAACTCTCCGCCTGGTAACGACGAAGAAAATCGCATGTGCGAACAAGAATACGATTACTCAAAAAAACCAAAATATGACAAAACCTGCTGTGTTCATGCCGAATGGAGAGCTATGGCGGATGCTTTGAAAAAACACCCAGATGCAATAAAAGATTCAACACTATATTTCATGCGCATAGATGAAAACGGCAATTTTACAGATGCCGGCGAGCCTTTTTGTACGGAATGCAGCCGCCTGGCACTTGACGTTGGCCTAAAGCATTTTGCTCTGTGGAATAAGGCGGGCGAGAAAGTTTACGATACTAAAGAATACAATCGACTTTCATACAACTTTCATACACCCTAGTATTGTAAAGTTTATATATTATGTAATACTTAATTCATGGAAAAAATTGCTGGTATTAAAAAACCCGTCCCTCTGACGGAGCGCGAGCCGGCCTTACTTTTAGAAAGGCAACTTGCTAGATTTGATAAGAAAAGTATACACGCCGTTAGGTTAATGGAGTTCGATCCAGCAAGTGCTCTAGAAAAGCTAAAAGCTAAAGAGGGCCAAAAAGTAATCGGGGCAGATTTTGGTGGTGATAAAGGAACCACAAAACTTTTTGTAGTGCAAAACGGTGTCTTGGTAGTTAGTGATGAGTTTGAAGACCATGTGCAAAGCGATGACGGCTCCGGATATATGGAAAGTTTGGAAAAGACCGCTCAATTTGCACAAAGTCACGATATTCCCGTCGGGGTATCATGGGGTACGCCTTTGGACGGCTCAAAACCGCTGACAGATACACCTAAATCTAAGACATTTATAGAAGAGCTTGTCCGAAGGTATGATGGCGATTTTGCAAACTTGCTGCCAACTTTAGCGGCTTGTGTAAATGACGGGCCGGCCGGCGTCATAAGCGGATCTATAGAAGCTAGTCGCTTAAAGCCAACTTCTTCTGTTCTTTTGCCAATTAATGGCAGTGGTATAGGCATGGCCGTATTACATGAAGGCGTGATTTTTGCTACGGAAGCCGGGCATATTGAAGGCGAGCCTGAACTTAACGTATACAATCAATCAACAGAATGCGGTTTATTTGGGGCTTCTTATGTTTGTTTAGAAAACCTGGGCGCTAATAAATGTGGTATTGAAGCGCAGTGGAGGTTACTGACCGGCGGATCCATATCTGCTAAAGAAATTGAAGATTTATACAAAGAAGGCAACGAACTGGCTGGTGAACTGTATGAACACTCAGCTGTAGTATTGGCTCATGTGATAGCAGGCACAGCACGATCATTTGATATTGATTTAGTTGACGATCAAACCACAATAGTTGGCCATGGAGGGGCTTTTAAGTTTCCCAACTACGGCAAACGAGTTGAGCAAACTTTGGCAGCCTTTCTAGGCAAAAACCCGACTCTCATTATGACAAAAGATTACGGCGATCCTCGATCCAACGCCTGCTTGGATGGCGCAGCTTTAGCTGCTCTTACAACTGACTAGTAGACTGCTATATTACAGTGGTTAAGAACAGTTAATTATGATAGTATATAAGTAATAAATATGCGAGAAGGAAGTTTACAAATGGAAAAGCCTGCTGGTAATGCTGAAGAAGTGAAACAGCGCCTGGCTGAGTTTGGGCCGCCAGCCCTGCAGTTTCATGAAAAAAGATTAACTTCTGAAGAGGTTGAGATAATTGCCGATAGGATAAAGGCTGACCCTGAACTGTCTGATGATGAGCGAAAAGTTTTACTTGAGGAACTAAGAAAAAGGTACGAAACAAAAATTCCCACATTCTCTCATATGGGAGAATAAATCAGTATACTGGACCCATACGGAGAGGTGCAGGAGTGGTTGAACTGGCCTGTCTCGAAAACAGGTGTGCCGTTTTTGCGGTACCGTGGGTTCGAATCCCACCCTCTCCGCCAACTTGAGAGTCTGGCTTTAGCCGGGCTTTTCAAGTTGTTGATAGGATTTGAACGGGAAGTCCAGTGGACTTCCCAGGCACTTTGGGAGATTTATCGACCAAAGCGAACCCCACCCTCTCCGCCACTAAAAAACCAGACCTTTTGGTCTGGTTTTTTAGTGCTCTGGGCTAGGTTTGAACCCACGGGCGACAGCATAGCTGGCGCAACCGTGGCGTTCGGTGGAGTGAAAACACGCGCAGAAGCTTGCTTCGAGCATGTTTGAGCGGAAGAGCGTAGCGATCCCACCCTCTCCGCCAACTGAGACATTATGTTTTAATCATTGAGTCTAGCTGTAACACTAGCTATACTCTATTTATTAATATGTCGGTAAAAAATCTTTTGTAATGAAGTCATTGCTTCCTTTTCGAATATACGAGGCGGTAGCGTTTGGTGATTTATTTGTAATCATTTTTTTCGTTCCGTTTCTTTTAGCAAAAGGTCTTTCAATGACAGAGATTCTTTCGCTAAACGCTATTTTTAGCACTATGTCGCTTGTATTTGAGTTGCCATCTGGATATTTAGCTGATAAATGGCAAAGGAGATACGTACTTTTCTTGTCCGCTCTGATACGTGCCGGAGCGTATGCACTTATGTGGTTTGGAGGCGGGTTTGGCGTTCTTGCGCTTGCTTGGGGAATCGCTGGTATTGGTAGCAGTTTTCACTCCGGCACAAATTCAGCATTTCTCTACGACACCCTAAAGGAAAAAGGCAAAGAAAAACGTTATCCGTACGAATGGGGTTTGATCAAAGCTCTTGGGTACTATGTATTCGTTGGCGCGTCACTTCTTGGGGGTTTTGCTCTAATGCTCAATTCTAGCAGCCCGCCGCTCCTTAACTTTATATTTTTTGCTGGCATTTCATTCTTGCCGCTTCTTATGAGCGAGCCAGCCCGTCATCCTAAAAAAACGCAACAAACCTCTGGTGTTATTTCGCTTTTAAGAGCACCGTTTAGAACGCACAAAGACCTACTTCGCATTCTTTTGTTTGGTGCTGTTTTTGCGGTGCTTGGGCAAATATCAATTTTCCTTGTTCAAGGTTATTTGCATGCTCTTGGGTTTGCGGGTGCGATATTTGGAGCGCTTATGGCTATAGATTATTTAGCTCGTGGTGCAATTTCCCAGCAAACACATAATATTCTTGCGAAGTTACCTATGAGGGGCGTATTACTTTTGCTTGCTATTATGCTCGCAGTTGGTGCGCTTATGCCAGCTTTATCTGTCACAGCACTACTTGTTGCCTTCTTTTTGTTTGTGTCTTTCGCCCGAGGGCTTTACTCAGTTGCCATTGATACATTTACAAATGAACGCATAGCTTCAGAATTTCGTGCCACTTTTCTGTCGGGCAGCAGTACAGCATACCTAATTCTTTACATTCTTGCCGCACCCCTTTTTGGATTAATTACTGATTCCTTTGGTATCCAAGTTTCACTCGCCACGCTTGGGTGCGCGTCGCTAGTAAGTATAGTTATTCTTATACCTTTGTTTTCGGATGCTCGTAAGAAATCAACTCAGACATCTTACGAGGTGTCACAAAAAAACTAAGCATGTTATAATGAAACCCCATGAAGAACATGGGTAGAGACCGCAAATACATATTCGTAACAGGCGGTGTACTCTCCGGAGTAGGCAAAGGCATAACAGCGGCGTCAATCGGCGCTATTTTAAAGGCCCGCGGCATTAAAGTCTCTATCCAAAAATGTGATCCTTATCTTAACGTAGATGCTGGCACTCTTAACCCGGCAGAACATGGCGAGTGTTTTGTAACTTGCGATGGCGCTGAAACCGATCTTGATTTAGGCCATTACGAGCGATTTCTTGATATAGAACTGCATAAAGACAGTGCGATGCTTGCCGGTCGTCTGCTACTTGATCTTATAAGCGACGAGCGGGCCGGGAAATACTTAGGCAAGACCGTGCAGGTAATTCCCCACCTGACAGAGGCGGTACAACACGCGATTGAAACTTCGGGCAATGGCAGCGAAGTTCATATCGTGGAGCTGGGCGGTACGGTAGGCGATTTTGAAAGCGTAGCTTTTACTGAAGCAATGCGTGAATTTATGGTGCGGGTCGGCCGCCAAAATTGCTTGTTTGTGCATGTAGTTTATATTCCATATTTAAGTGCCAGCAAAGAACTCAAAACCAAGCCGGCTCAAAACTCGATTCGTGACTTAAGAGCTTACGGTATTATGCCGGATATTATCGTAGCCCGAGCCAATAGCTCTATCAATGATAATTTAATTGATAAACTTAGCTTGTTCGGTGGCGTGCCAAAGGAAGCTGTGGTTGCTTTGCCAAATGCCAGTACCGTTTATCAAGTTCCATTAATGCTAGAAGAAGCAGGTACTGGCAATTTGCTAATGAAACAGCTTAATCTTTCGCCAGCCAAGGCTCGTATGGGCCTGTGGCAGCAGGTAGTAAAGAAAGCTACTAAGTCGTATCCAAAAACTGTAAAAATTGGCGTGGTCGCGAAATATTTAGACAACGAAGACACGTACTTTTCGGTTATTGAAGCTTTGCGTAGCGCAGCTTGGAACGAAGGCGTGAACCTGGATTATGAATGGGTGAATGCTGAGGAATTAAATGAAAAGACTGTAAAATCTTTAGAAAAGTTTGATGGCTTGCTAGTTCCAGGTGGTTTTGGCACGCGCGGTGTAACCGGCAAAATTGTAGCGGCTGGCTACGCATTAGAGCATAAAATTCCTTACTTAGGCATTTGCTTAGGCTTGCAAACTGCGGTCGTAGCTGCTGCCAAGCGTGGCGGTGTTAAAGATGCTACAAGCGCAGAATTAGACCAAAAGTCTAAAAGCCAAGTTGTTTATATTATGGATGAACAGATTGGTAAAGAAGCTACCGGCGGCACAATGCGCCTGGGAGACTACGGCGCCAAGTTGTCTAAAGATTCTAAAGTGGCCGAGCTTTATGGCAGTAAGGAGATTACTGAACGTCACCGGCATCGTTACGAAGTGAACCGTGCTTTTGAGAAAGCCATTAACAAAGGCGGCCTTGTAGTATCGGGCCAATCTGCGGATGGTCGGCTAGTTGAATTTATTGAAGGAAAAGATCATCCATATTTTGTAGCCACTCAAGCTCATCCAGAATTTCGTTCCCGCCCTAACCGGCCACATCCTTTATTTGCCGGCTTGATTAAAGCCGCTAAGCAATAGCTTCTCTGTTATAATGAAGGTTATGAAATCAGAGTTATCTCATTATATTGCCGAGTTGGTTGAGAAGAAATTTGGTAAAAAGGTTAACATTGAGTTGACGAGGCCAGAAAAACAGTTTGGCGACTATGCTACCAATGCTGCTCTACAGCTAGGTAAGCAGTTAGGCGAATCGCCGCGCGATATCGCTGAAAAACTTGCGGAGAAAATGCGTAAAGAGTTGGCAGATAAGGTCAGAGATGTATCAGTCGCCGGTCCTGGTTTTATCAATATCACTCTGACAGACAAGGCCTTAATGTCGTCTATCTATGACGGCGTGGTTGGACCGAGTAAAGGGCAACACGTATTACTCGAGTATTCTTGTCCAAATGCCTTTAAGGAATTACATACGGGCCATTTGTATCAGACTATTGTCGGGGATGCCTTGGGGAGAATTTTGGAATACACTGGCGCAACTGTATTTCGTGCTAATTTTGGCGGTGACGTAGGTTTGCATGTTGCAAAATGTTTATACGGAATAGTCAGTAATATTGGTAATGATGGATACGCCAAACTAAAAGATATTCCGAAGGCTGGTCGTCCAGCATGGGTTAGCGAAGCGTATGTGTTGGGCGCTAAGGCATATGAAGAAGGTGATGATGCTAAAGCTCAAATAAAAGATATAAATTTACAAATTTACGGTTTTCATAAGTCTAATGATAAAAAAAGCGGTCTAGCTAAAATTTACTGGACATGTCGTGAGTGGAGTTACGATTACTTTAAGGATTTCTACAAGAAAATACAGGCCAAGCCCTTCGACAAGTATTATCCTGAAAGCGCAATGATTGAAACCGGCCTCGCGGTGGTGAATAAGCATATTGGCACAGTTTTTGAAAAGAGCGATGGCGCGCTGGTATATAAAGGCCAGGATGCCGGACTACATACGAGAGTTTTTATAACCTCGCAAGGACTACCAACATATGAAACAAAAGATATTGGCGTGATTTTTAATGAAGTCGATGACTTTACTTATGATAAACGGGCACTGATAACTGGTAATGACCAAACCGACTATATGAAAGTTGTATTCGCGGCTCTAAACGCCATTGACCCTGACCTGGCGGTTAAACAGACTCATTTAACTAATGGCATAGTTCGTTTTGGCAGCGGCCAAAAAATGAGCTCACGCTTAGGCAATGTGACTAGAGCAGTTGATGTAATTGATGCGGTTAGCGAGGCGGTGGCCGAAGAACATCCCAACACCGACTATTACCAAACCGCACTAGCTGCGATCAAGTATGCATTTCTTAAACATCGGCTTGGTAGCGACATAGCTTTTGATATTGGCGAGTCGGTCAGTCTGGAAGGCAATAGCGGTCCTTACTTGCAATATGCCCACGCCAGAGCTTGTAGCATTTTGAATAAAACTTCTTCTCAGCCTAAAAAGGAATTCATTAAAGAATTTGATGAAAAGGAGCGGCCACTGGTGCAAAAATTTAGTGAGTACAGTGAAGTGGTCGAAAAGGCTGCGTCGGAACTCAAACCACATTATATTTGTACATATCTTTACGAATTGGCCCAGGATTTCAATCGTTTTTACGAAAACGCCAAAGTGATAGGCGATTCTCGCGAGGCCATACGACTTCAGCTAGTAGCGCGCTACGCCGGCATTCTTGGCAAAGGTTTGAAAATCTTAGGCATTGCAGCTCCTAAGCATATGTGAGTTGCTCTCGCATGTAGCTCTCGAAGAATATATAATCATTAAAAGGGGATTGGAGATACTATGGCACGAAGAAGACATAGCAACATTAAAACCGCCGCAACAAGCGGTAATATCAATCTAGAAGCACCAAGAGGCCGTCGTAGGCCGGTTTCAAAAAAAGTTGCACCAGTGGTCAAAAAACCGGTAACCGGTTTCGTGGATTTTTTGCGCGAGCACGCTATCGTAGGCCTTGCAATTGGTTTTATCGTTGGCGCTCAGGCCAGAGAGCTAGTAGATCAGCTTATGAAAAGTTTCATTGATCCTTTTGTCGGAGTAATAATCGGTGCTGACTCTTTAAGCAATAAAACATTTATCGTCCATCATGGCACCCATGATACGGTTTTTAGTTGGGGCGCGTTTGTTTATTCTTTACTGAACTTTCTTGCAGTATTAGCTGTTGTTTATATATTTATTAAGCTATTTAGTCTAGAAAGATTGGACAGAAAGAAAGAAGAGTAAGCCTAGTGCCTAAACTCAGTAAGTCTGAGAAACAATGGTTAGAAAAGCTGGGGTCTGAACGCTACAAAGTTTTACGGCAAAAAGCTACGGAAACTCCGTTCAGCGGAGAATATGATAGTGTATTTGATCCGGGTACTTACACCTGCGCGGCTTGCGGGGCAGAGATATTTTCAAGCAAAACCAAATTTGATGCTCATTGTGGCTGGCCAAGTTTTTCTGACGCTTTGCCCGGTAGTGTTGAATTTCATAAAGACAACTCTTATGGTATGCAGCGCACTGAAGTAGTTTGCGCAAATTGTGGCGGCCACTTAGGTCATGTATTTGAAGGCGAAGGCTTTGATACGCCGACTGGTAAGCGGTATTGTGTAAATTCTCTTAGCTTGAAGCTAAAAAAATAACTTACACGCTGTTATACTGGAGTTATGACGAAAAAACCACAGCTGCTTTGGCTTGATCTTGAAATGACGGGAACAGACATTGAGAATGATGTTGTCTTAGAAGTAGCGGCTATTGCGACAGATTGGGACTTTAAGGAAACCGCTAGCATAGAAGCGGTAATAAAACAGGACGAAACGCTAATTCGTACCCAGATGGCAAAGGCTAAAGATTTTTGGAGCGGTAAGAACTTTTGGGATGAGAATCCTGAGGCGCGGGATGGTTTGCTGGCTCAAAATCAAGACGGCCAAACTTTAGGCCAAGTAGAAGAAAAGCTGATTGAGTTTATTGATACTCACTTTAGTGACGGAGAGCAAGTTTATTTAGCCGGTAACTCAATCCATAATGATCGGCGGTTTATTGATAAGTATTTGCCTTATTTTGCAGCCAAGCTCCATTACCGCATGCTTGATGTGACGGCGTGGAAGTTGGTGTTTGAAAATAAATATCGTAAAAAGTTTGTAGGACCAAAGGGTCACCGCGCCCTAGATGATGTCCGCCGGTCTATAAGGGAACTGGAGTACTATCTTAAAAAAGTCAAAGTGTAAATATGACTCATAAGCAACTTGAAGAATTCTTACTAAATTTTAAAGATACGTGGCTGGACTATCCTTTTGGGGAAAACACAGCAGTTTATAAAGTTGGTCCCAAAAATTCTAAAAATGCAAAAATGTTCGCATTAATTTCTGAAAACACTAAACCGCTTAGAGTCAGCCTAAAGTGCGACCCACAACTGGCTACTGAGTTGCGCGAAAAATACGAGACCATATTACCGGGCTATCATTTACCAAAAAAGCACTGGAATACAATCATTTGCTCTGGCCAGCTGGATGAACAAGAAATTTATGATCTTGCCCGACATAGTTATCAACTAGTCTCAGAGTAAAGGTCAAGAATTACTAGGGAAGGTTTAACTTCAACATCTGTTTTTTGGTGAACTGTAAGTCTTTATAAGATTTTGAAATATCTTGGCGCAATTTAGAATCTTTACTCTTTGAGTAGACTGTATTCATAAGCTCTGTGGTGCTGTCGATTTTTTTCGTTACTGCGCTAATGTATTTCTGGTCAAAATCTCCATCAATAACTGCCTGTTTGAGTGCTGTGTAAGTTGAATCGTCAGTCTCGCTAGCCACCATGTCTTTTGGGTATTTACTGCCGTCGATGCCAAGGGCTTTTAGGTCAGCTTGTAAGCTGGAGTTATCGCTAATAAGCAAGGCGCTGAGCTGACTATTCAGGTCGCCTAAGTTCTCACTAGTGATACTTTGTTGTGCGCCGGTGGATAACTTCTGCAGATTGCTCATCCGTATGGCAAGGCGCTGCTCGAATGGCAACAAGTTATTACCTCGATTGGCAGCAAATAATAATATAGCGCTAACAACAAGGGCCACGACTATACCGATAATAATGAAAATAGTTTTGCGCGACATGCCGGTTTGGGGTTCGGGTACTAAAGTCACATTATTATCGTAAGGATCCATAGCAGTATTAAAGCACAAACATTAACAGATATAAAGAGTGTTACAATAAATATAATCATGCAAGATGCCAAAGAAGAGGTTAGGGATAGGCTTAGTATCGAAGATATTATCGGCCAGTATGTTCCATTGAAGCGGGCTGGCCGTAGTTTCAAGGGTCTAAGTCCATTTACTAACGAGAAGACGCCCAGTTTTATTGTTACTCCGGAAAAAAATATTTGGTATGACTTTTCCAGCAACCAAGGCGGCGATGTTTTTAGTTTTATCATGCTTGCGGAAGGCCTGGATTTTAAAGGTGCTTTAGAGCTACTGGCTCGCAAGGCCGGGGTTGATTTAAGTTTCTATAGCTCCAGTTCGTCACGGGCTTTTAGCGATCAAAAAGATCGATTGTTAAAAATCCTAGACTTAGCAGCTACATACTACCAGCACTCTTTAATCAAAAACCAGCAAGCTCTTGATTATGCATCTAAAAAACGCCATTTTAAACGTGAAGTTGTTTTGGATTTTCGTTTAGGCTATGCACCCTCGCAAGGCAGAGCTTTAGTAAGCTTTTTATCTAAAAAAAAGTTGCCGGTTCAAGACACTAAAGCAACAGGTCTAATCTCGCGTGGCGGCGGTGATATGTTTCGCGGGCGTTTTATCGTGCCGCTTTGCGACGGCCAAGGCCAGGTTATCGGTTTCACAGCTCGTTTGATTGATGAGAATACTGACGGGCCAAAGTATATTAATACTCCCCAAACGATCTTATATGATAAAAGCCGCCATGTTTTTGGGCTACACCAAGCCAAACAGGCTATACGCAAAGCAGGCTACTGCGTAGTCGTAGAAGGTAATTTGGATGTGGTTAGCTCACATCAAGCCGGCATACGCCAAGTAGTGGCTACCGCCGGCACAGCGTTAACCGAGTTTCATTTAAAAGCCCTGAAGCGGTTAAGCCCCAAAATCCGGCTTGCTTTTGACGCTGATGACGCAGGTATAACAGCCACCGAACGGGCTATTGCTATTGCTCAAAAGATTGAGGTTGATTTAAGTATCGTCACTTTACCAGGCGACGCGAAAGATCCAGACGAGCTTATCCAAAAAGATAGCGCTGCCTGGCAACAAGCTATTGAAGACGCCCAACCTGTTGTAGATTGGGTCTTAGAAGCTTATAAAACTCGTCTTGACCTTAAAAGTGCTGAAGGCAAACGGTTATTTAGCGACCGGGCTTTGCAAGTTATCAAATCGTTGAAAGATTCCGTAGAGCGTGAACATTATTTAGAGTTAGTGGCTAAGACTATAGACACCAGCCAATCCGCCTTAAAATCCAAGCTTGCCGATCTAGAAAAAGCGCCTGCTAGCCAAATGATAAAAACAGTTAAAACCAATGAAGTCGATCAACCGCCCGCTAATAAAATCTATCAGGATAATTTGCTAGCTTTAGCAATAGTGGACACGGATGTGCGTGAACTTCTAAAAAAAGTCAGGCCTTCTTGGTTGGCTGATGAAGACAGTCGAAAACTTATGGCATATATCATCGATCATCCAAACGAGACTTATGCAGATATCCCGAAACTATTGCACGAACTTGAAATCTATGTTAAAATTGTTATGTTAAAAGCCGAAGTGCGGTATGCAGCTTGGAATTCGCAAGATCGTTATTATGAAGCTGCAAAACTTATTAGAAATATTCAAAATGAGCAAATGAAAAAACGAAAAGAAGAGCTAACCACTGAGTTACGCCAGGCTGAAAATGAAGCCGATGAGACTAGGACCAAACAACTACAAAAAGAGTTAAATGTAATTATTAAGGAGTTAGGTAGTGCCCAAAAGTAAATCTAAAACTAAAGCACGACAAGAAATTTTAGAAGAAATTAAACTAGCAACTCTAGCTGATGATTCGCAAGCAGATGATGTGGAGCCGGATGAAGAAGAGCTTGAAGCAGAAGAGAAAAAATCTGCTAAAGTAACGGCTGGTCCGATTGATGACATTGCTGACGATTCGGTGCGGCTGCACTTGCGCGAAATCGGTAAAATCCCATTACTTAACCCGGAAGAAGAGCTGGCATTAGCAAAGCGAGTTGTGGCAGGAGACAAAAAAGCCAAAGACCAAATGGCTGAAGCCAACCTACGTTTAGTGGTTTCGATTGCTAAGCGCTATTCGGGTCGCGGCTTGGATTTTCTTGATTTAATCCAAGAAGGCAATACCGGTCTGCTACGTGCAGTTGAGAAGTTTGATCCGGATAAAGGTTTTAAATTTTCTACATATGCTACATGGTGGATCCGACAAGCAATTACTCGTGCGATTGCCGACCAGTCGCGTACTATCCGTATTCCGGTGCATATGTTTGAAACTATCAACAAGTTGCTACGTACCCAACGTCGCATGACTCAAGAACTAAACCGCGAGCCTAGCATTGACGAGCTAGCCAAGGAACTTGAAATGGAACCGGAAAAAGTTGAATACGTTATTAAGATCAAGCAAGACATTAGCAGTCTTGATGCCGGTATCGGCCATGATGGCGATGATGACGAATCCATATTGTCTGACTTTATTGAAGACGACGATGCGCCAAGTCCGGTTGATAGCGCAGCTAACCAACTATTGAAAGAACAAGTACAGTCAATTCTGGGTGCTTTAACCGAACGTGAGCAAAAAATTCTTAAAATGCGGTTTGGCTTGGGCGGTGATAAAAGCCACACGCTCGAGGAAGTTGGCCAGGAATTTAGTGTTACCCGAGAGAGAATTCGTCAAATTGAAGCCAAAGCCTTAGCAAAACTACGTAAACACAAAAATGCCAAAACCCTACACGATTATCTCCAGTAAACTGCCAATTATTGGCTTAACAGGTACTTTTGCCGGCGGCAAAGATACGCTAGCAAAGTATCTTTGCGATGAGTTGGGCTATCATCACGCTTCTACAAGTGATATTGTGCGCAAATTTTCTAAAGAAAAATATGGGTCTATTGAACGACCCTTTCTTAACAAAACTGCTACGTGGCTGCGCCACACTCGTGGGGCCGGTGTATTAGCGGGGCTATCATTAAAAGAAGGGAAGCCTTTAATCGTGAGCGGTATTCGTAGTTTGGGCGAGACTAAGGCGATAAAAGCTGCTAAAGGAGTAATTATTTTTGTTGACGCGCCTTTGGAAGTCAGATATGCCAGAATGCAATCTCGCCACCGTGATAAGGAGTCCAGCGTTTCTTTAGAGGACTTTAAGGCAAGAGAGCAAAAAGAATGGCATACTGGCAATACGGAAGCGGATTATAATATACCAGGCATTAAAAAAATGGCCGATATACTTATTGATAATATCGATACCAAAGAGGCTTTTATAGAGGAAGCGAACCATAAACTTGCTATACTAGCTGATAATGACAACTTCAACCAAGCAAACCACTCAGCTGGATTACGCCACTCAAAAATTAGCTAACTATAAGAAGATTATTGATGCGGATATTGAAAGCTATGGCCGAGACGTACTACGCCAATGGCAAAAAGATTACGGAGCTTCCGCACAAGTTCATCTCAAGTCTTATATAGATATTTTGTCACGAGGCGGTAAGCGTCTGCGCGGAGCATTGGCTATGTATGCATATGAGATGGCTGGCGGGCAAAATAAGGAGCTAGCAAAAATCGCGGCACGCTGTATTGAAGCCATCCATGCCTACCTGCTGATAGTTGACGATGTAGCTGACAAATCCGCCAGGCGGCGAGGCGGTCCTAGCGCTCACGAACAATTGGCTAATTACCATAAAGCGCATAAGTGGCATGGCGATAGCAGGCATTATGGTGAAAGCCAGGCAGTTCACACGGCTTTGGCGGGCGCACATTTAGCTATTCAGGAAATCACTAACTTGAGCGTTAGCGATAGCTATAAGCTGAAGGCCTTGGCAGCGCTCAACGCCGGTCTTGCTACTACGGTGGCTGGGCAAATTCGTGATGTATATGACCAAGCTGTACGGGAAATCTCTGAGTCGGAAGTACGAAAAGTTTTAACTATGAAAACGGCGTATTATTCGTTTTTGAATCCACTTGAATTCGGGCTTACTTTAGCGGGCAAGACTTTAGACGAGTACAGTTGGTTAAAACTATATGCTACGCATGTGGGACTTAGTTTCCAGGTCGTGGATGATATTTTAGGCACATTTGGCGATTCTAAAGAGAGCGGCAAGGGTAATACTGACGATTTAAGTGAAGGTAAAATTACGGTTTTAATTGCCCATGCTTTAAATAATGCCAACTCTAAGCAGCACCAAGAACTTTTGTCGGTTTTAGGTAAAGAACATATAACAAGAAAAGAGTATGAACTTGCAAAGAAGATCATTCAAGAAACCGGTGCGTTAGACTACTCTCGTCAGCTTGCTGATACCCAAGCAAAATTAGCAATCAAAGTACTAAAGGACGCGCCTTCAGACTTAAACACTGATTTTCTAGCCAGTTTGGCAACTTATGTTACTGAGCGCAATAGTTAACTGCCTTTACGGCGCTCACGACTCCTGAATCCCTCAACAATTTCCGCTAACTGATCAGTAGAGAAGTCTGGCCAAAGAACTTCAGGAAAAGCGAATTGAGTTTCGCTTGACAGCAAGCTTAAAAAACCGGCACTATTATGCGGGTCTTGCCAAGCGCCAGTACGAACTATCAAATCTACATCTGGTAAATGGCCTGTCCAGCTAGCATGCTTTAACGCATCGCTGGCAGCTAAGAAATCTTTCGGATGCTGGCCATCAGATTCTAGTAACTTAGCTATGGCTGCACCCCTTTCTCTATCGCCGTCATAGCCGGCTAAGATAGCAAGCAAACGCTCTTTATAATGGGCAGTTTTGTCTATAGCTGATTGCATAGCTTCAATAGTATCCGGAGCAAGCAAATTCCGCCATTCACCCTGGATTTCTATACGCACCTGATTGTCGTGGATCAAAGGATGCTCGGCTAGCTCTAGAAAGTTTTTCTTATACATATCTTCCATAGCGTTTACGAAATCTTTCGGCCTATCTATCAGGTTGGCGTAAGAACTGGCCCAAAAGCTCACGGTTGGCACACCTTGGTTAAAAGCTGCTTCAACTATTTCAAAAACTTTTTCGCCGCCTTTTTTGTATATCTGTTGCTGGGCTTTAATCATATGCTGACGAGCCCAGCGGCGATTACCGTCGGGAATGATGGCTAAATGATTTAATTTTGATGTATCTCGCATTAGATTGTGTACTCTTTATTATAATTCAAATTAAAGCAAACATACAGTTTGCTCAGCCCACTGTACGCTCTTGGCTCGCCTCTGTCAACTTGCCTAAGAGGTTAGTTTTTTGGTCGACTAGCTTATACTAGGTAATATGGCAAAGAGACTAGTCGTAATTGACGGCAAAAGTGTGTTTTATCGTGGCTACTACGCCATGTCGTTTCTTAGTATGAAAGATGGCACGCCTACGGGTGGTGTTTATGGCTTTGCAGCGCTCAGTCTTGAGGTAATGAAAAAACTAAAGCCGGACTACGTAGTTGTAGCGTGGGACAAAGCCAAGACTAATATTCGCAAGCGTCGTGAAATTTATCCTGAATATAAAGCCGGTCGCAAGCCTGCCCCTCCGGATTTTTACGAACAAATTCCTATGCTTCAAGAGCTGTTAAAAGCTTTTAACTGGCCCCTTTACGAACTAGATGATTATGAAGCTGACGACATTATGGGCGCCCTCGCCAAGCAGGCCTCAAGTCAAGATATTGAAACATGCTTGATTACATCTGACTTAGACTTATTGCAAGTCATCAGTCCTCTTACACATGTTTACGCCTTAAAGAAGGGCTTTACCAATATTGAGCTTTTTCATCCGGAAAGTTTTGAAAAAAAATATGGCATAGATGTTAATCAGTTTCTTGACCTTAAAGCTTTGAAAGGTGATAGCTCAGATAATTTGCCAGGTGTTGCGGGTGTAGGTGAAAAAACTGCCCTGAAACTTTTGCAAGATTATAAAACTCTTGATGGCGTATACGAACACTTGGAAGAAATTAAACCCGTACTTCGGAAGAAGCTCGAAGATGGCAAGAAAACCGCTTATTTGACTAAAGAAATTGCCCGACTTTGGGTAGATGCGCCGATTGACTTAGATCTGCAAGATGCCAATGCACACGAGCTTGATACTGCTAAGTTGAAAAAGCTTTTAGAAAAGCTTGAATTCCATTCTCTTCTTAAGCAACTTCCAGAACATATGCAAGCAGCAAGTAGTGAGATCGTTGCTGACGCAAAAGACTTTACTCAACCGGTTAGCCTGACCAAAGCTAATACGAGCTTAGTCGCCAGTGCCGAATCTTTGGTAGTGGCAATAGTAAACGACCGTTGGCTACTGTCGCCCGATCCCGAACATATATTTTATGTTGATAGCTCAAAGGCGCAAGAACTTTTAAACCAAAAGTCTATCATTGCCCATGATGCAAAGATTATACTAAAAGTGCTTTTAACAGAGGGGTATGATCTACCTGGGATAGCCCACGACACAAGAATCGGCGCCTTTATGCTGGATTCGCTAATTCGTTACCATGAGCTAGGTGAGTTAACTGGCATAGAGTTGACTAACGATAACGGTGCGAGAACTATAGGCGCTATTTGGAAGCTGTATGAAGAGCAAACCGATAAATTCAAGCAACTACCCAGACTGGCGAGCTTGGCGTGCAAAGTAGATTTTACGCTTATACCTGTTTTGGCTCGGATGGAGTATCGCGGCGTTATGTTAGACGTGGATTTTTTGAAAAAAATGAGTCGAGAGTTTGAAAAGAAGGTTAATAAACTGCGCAAGCAGATTCACGAAATGGTAGGTTATGAATTCAATATCGCCAGCCCTGCCCAGCTAGCAGACGTGTTATTTGGTAAGTTAGCTTTACCTACGGCCGGCATTAAAAAGGGTAAAACTGCCTATTCAACCGGAGCAAAAGAACTTGAAAAACTTAAAGGCCAGCATCCGATTATTGAACTTGTTGAGTCGTATCGCGAGGCTACCAAGCTGCAAAGCACATACATAGATGCCTTGCCTCGTTTGGTTGATGAAAATAGTCGCCTACATACTACTTTTAAGCAAGACGTTGCGGCGACGGGTCGGCTGAGTAGCATGGACCCTAATCTGCAAAACATTCCGATTCGTAGTGAGCTGGGGCGCAAGATACGAGACGGATTCATACCTAATAAGGGTAACGTTTTTGTTAGTGCCGATTATTCGCAGTTTGAACTGCGCTTAGCTGCGATTCTAAGTGGCGACGAAGCAATGATAAAAGCTTTTAATGAAGATGCTGATATCCATCGACTTACTGCCGCTGCTGTTGCTGGGATTGATCCAAAAGATGTTACGAAAGAAATGCGCTACCGCGCGAAGGCAGTCAATTTTGGGATTTTATATGGTCAAGGTTCTCACGGTTTGGCAGTTAGCACTGGTATGACTTTTGTTGAAGCAAAAGAGTTTATTGAAAAGTACTTTGAAATCAGACCCAAGCTAAAAACCTATATGGACGGCTTGCGCAAGAAAGCTCACCAGGACGGCTATGTAGAAACGATTTTTGGTCGCCGCCGCCCGACGCCAGATGTAAAGTCGAGTAATTATCTTGTTCGTTCTGCAGCGGAGCGGGCGGCAATCAATATGCCACTTCAAGGTACGGCGGCAGATCTAACCAAGATGGCGATGATTAAGCTAGACGAAAAACTAGACGATTTAGGCCAACAAATTTTGCAAATACATGACAGTATATTGGTAGAATGCCCTGAAAAAAATGCCAAGCAAGTCAGCGATATTTTGCAAGAAACTATGGAAAACATTTATCCTAAATTAGGCGTTAAGCTAAAAGTAGATGTATCTATCGGCAAGAATTGGGGTGAACTATGAGGAATATTTTAACGAGCGAGCTTTAGGATGAAAATTAAAATTACAAAATTGAGGAAAAATGCGGTTTTACCCGAGTATCAAACAGATCATTCTGCCGGTATGGATCTTCATGCGGCGATTGAAAAACCGATTAAATTAAAGCCTATGGAGAGACAAGTTATTCCAACCGGTGTGGCGGTTGCCTTGCCTAGTGGCTATGAAGCTCAAGTCCGGGCTCGTAGCGGGCTAGCTGCAAAGCATGGGGTTACTCTGGCTAATGGGATCGGCACAATAGATGCTGACTATCGTGGAGAAGTGGGAGTTATAGTTATTAACTTAGGACAGAAAGACTTTAAAGTTGAGCCGGGTATGCGCATTGCCCAGTTGGTAACAGCAAAATACGAGAAAATAATATGGAACGAAGTGGATACTTTGGATGAGACGAAGCGTAGTTCGGGCGGGTTTGGAAGTACAGGCAAATGATAAAAGCGATTATTTTTGATTGTTTCGGAGTGTTTTATGTGGACGCTCAGGCTTCTTTAAGAGATCGTTTCCCTGATTGTCAGGTTGCAGCTGCAGGAACTTAGGACGACAATCTGACTATGGGTTTATTGAGAAAAGTGAATACCTACAAGCAGTATCCCAGCTAACTGGGCTTAGCACTGAGGAAATAGAAAAGATTGTTACCAACGAGCATGTTATGAACAAGCCGCTCCTGGAGTTTATAAAAAACGAATTACGGGAGCATTACAAAATTGGCATTTTAAGCAATGTGGGCCGAGGCTGGCTTGGGGGGTTGTTCGAAGAGCCGCGACGCCAGGGACTGTTCGATGTGATTATATCCTCAGGCGATGAAAGAGTTGTTAAACCGCAACCGCAAATTTTTCAGTTAGCTGCTGAGCGACTTGGCGTGAAGCCGCAGGAGTGTGTCATGATAGATGATATTGAACAAAACTGCGTGGGAGCAAGGTCGGCGGGTATGCAGGCGATTCACTACGAAGACTTAGAAGATATAAAGAAACAGCTCAAGAAGCTGCTTAAGATACAATAAAATTATGCCAGAACTTCCTGAAGTAGAGACAGTGCGCCGTGGGCTTGAGTTGCTGATTGTAGGCAAAACTATTAAAGAAATCAAAAGCGATTTTCCAAAAAGCTTTCCTAACGCGCCGAGCGACGTAAAAGAGTTTGCCTCATGCGCTAAGGTGATTATAGTCGGGCGCCGGGCAAAAGTCTTATTAATTGAGCTAAGCTCGAAATATTCTTTAGTTACTCATTTAAAAATGACAGGACAACTAGTATTTCGTGGTGAACAAAGTTTTGGCGCAGGTCATCCAAACGATAGCCTAGTAGGCCAATTACCGGATAAGAGTACTAGAGTTATCATAACTTTCACGGACAACTCAAAGCTATTTTTTAACGATCAACGAAAATTTGGCTGGATGAAACTTATCCCTACTGCCCAAGTGCCTAATATCGACTTTATGAAAAAAGTTGGCCCAGAGCCGCTGAGTGCTAAAACCACCACCCAAGATTTTTTGCAGCGTGTGCGCAGGCGTAATGGCACCACAATCAAAGCAGCTATTTTAGACCAGTCGGTTATTGCCGGAGTCGGCAATATTTATGCAGACGAGAGTTTATGGGCAGCAAAAATTCATCCAGCTGTTCGAGTGAAAGATTTATCAGATAGGCAGTTAACTGAATTGTTCAAACAAATACAATCTATCTTGGCCTTAGCTATAAAAAAAGGCGGCTCAACCGACCGGAATTATGTAGATGCCAAGGGTAAAAAAGGTAGCTATTTAAGTTTTGCCAAAGTATTTCGCCGCGAAGGGTTGCCTTGCGAACATTGTGGTACGGTTATTCAAAAAATAAAAGTTGCTGGCCGGGGCACTCACATTTGTCCTAATTGTCAGAAGGAGCCTAAACAATGATTATTCTACTGACTGGCAACAATAGTTTTGCGATTCGAGCATACGTTAACCATTTGGTAGACAAATATGACGAACATGCCGTAAGTAGGCGTGAAGGGCTGGATTTAACTGTAGAAGAGCTACCAGAACTTTTAGAAGGCACAAACTTATTTGCCAGTGAGAGATTGGTAATTATCAAAGAAGCTGGCGCTAACAAGCAAGTTTGGGAAGCATTGAATGACTACGCTTCGCGCGTTTCAGAAGATATCGAGCTGGTTTTAGTAGAAACCGCTCCTGATAAGCGTACAAAAACCTATAAGACTTTGTCTAAAGTTGCTAAAGTACGCGATTTTGCCGAACTTAATGAACAGCAGGCTAGAGAATGGGTTGTGGAACAAGTGAAGTCAGCTGAACAAATTATTTTACCTAGTGATGCTACTCGCTTGGTTGAAATGGTGGGCACAGACCAATGGCGTCTTTATCACGAAATAGACAAACTTTTACTTTTAAAAGATACGACTTCAGAGCGCATAAACGAAGTAGTTGAGGCCACGCCGCATGCGAATGTCTTTGCTTTGATTGATTCGGCCCTAGACGGGCAGTCTGGGCGGGTCATGAAACAACTAAGAGGTATGCAAACTGAAGCTGAGCCGTATAAATTATTTGGCTTGTTAGCAAGCCAGGTTTTTCAACTTGCACTTTTAGCCAGTGATAAAACCAAACCCTCAGACATAATAGCCAAAGAAATCGGCACGCACCCTTATCCTTTGAAGAAAATGCGCCCTCTAGCGCATCGGCTTACTATGGCAGAAGTTCAACATATCGTTAATGTAGTCGCAGGGCTTGATATGCAACTTAAAACTTCAGCGGGCGAACCATGGCTCTTAATTGAGCAGGCTTTGCTAAAGATTGCTAAGTTAAGAAGTGCTTAGCTTTTTGAAGACTTTTTGGCAGGTGATCTTTTGGCCGCCGGTTTCTTAACGGCAGGTTTTTTAACAGAGGCTTTTTTAGTAGATTTAGCGGGCGCTTTTACTTTAGTGGCAGCAGTTTTCTTAGCTGGAGTTTTAACGATTTTTACGTTATTTTCCTTGGCAATTTTAGACAATTGAGCCTTACGTCGGGCTACAGTATTTTTTTTCAGCAGATTTTTCTTTACCGCTATGTCTAGCTTGCTTTGAACCTTGCTAAGCGCCTGGGCACTTGGCTTACTTGAAAAAGCTTTCATGGCATCTTTAATTTCACGCTTTAAAACTATATTACGAGCGTGACGTTTGCCAGTTTGTCTCATGCGTTTAGCAGCTGATTTTATGATGGGCATTTATTTTCCTCTGATTAGCACTAATTTATTAGTCAGCACTCAACTATAACGGAGTAGGCCCAGTTTGTAAAGATATAAAAACCTAACCTTCACAACCCTATACTCAACAGACCACTTTCGCTATGTTCACTAAAAAGTGTAACATAGCTTGCGTTTCGCCTTTAGTCTGTTTCGGAAAGGTTGCGAAGGTCAGGCAGAAAACTCCTTAAACATAACCATTGACTAGAGGCCCGAAAGTGTGCTATTTTAATTTTAAGAGTAACCATAAAAACAAAAAGCAGGTACCTAGCTTATGCAGGATACTAACTCTAAACAGCAAATTGTTGACCGCATCAAGGGTGTGAGCAATATTTTAGTGACGGTTAGCACTAATCCTTCGGCGGATGAGCTTTCAGCAGCACTTGGGTTAACATTAATGCTTAATAAGATAGACAAACATACTACCGCTGTATTTAGTGGGGCGGTGCCACCGGCGATTACTTTTTTAAAGCCTGATAAAACGTTTGAAAATAATGTCGATAGTTTAAGAGATTTTATTATCGCTCTTGATAAAGACAAGGCCGATAGGCTGCGTTACAAGGTTGAAGATGGTGTAGTGCGCATTTTTATTACGCCATACAAGACTAAGCTTAGCGAAGAAGATTTTCAGTTTAGCCATGGCGACTTTAATGTAGAGCTGGTTATCGCTCTGGGTGTAGAAAAACGCGAAGATTTGGACAAAGCTATTACGGCACACGGCAAAATACTACACGATGCTACTATTGTCACGGTCAATGCCAATAGTACAAAAAGTCAACTAGGTTCAATTGATTGGCAAGATGTCGAGGCCAGTAGTCTATGTGAAATGTTAATGAGTTTAAGCGAGGCCTTGCAAGCCAACATACTAGATGAGCAAATTGCTACAGCTTTACTTACAGGGATTGTTTCGGCTACGGAGCGTTTCCGCAATAACCATACCAGTCCACGGGTAATGACTATGGCTGCGCAGTTAATGGCGGCAGGCGCTAACCAACAGTTAATCGCTACCAGGCTGGAAGAGGCAAACGATATTCCGCCAAGTAAGCCAGCTAACGAACCCGATGCTTCAACTAAGCTTGAGGAAGGTAAATCGGAGAACCTACGTTCATCTGAAGTTAAAAAGACTGCCGACGGGGAAATGCATGTTAACCATCAGGGTGCCTCAATCACTCAAGACGCAGACGATGCAGCTTCGCAAAAAGATGAAACTGTTAAAAAGACGGCTTCGGACGAGAGCGAGGCTCTTGCCACCGCGCTTGCTGAAAAGAATGGGGTTAACGAGGAAACTTCTGCACCGGCAATGCCCGAAGATTTGAAAAAAGATTTAGAAGCAGCTGCCCAAGATGGCAAGCAGCCAAAGCCAGAAGACGGAGACTCTCAGCAGCCTAAGAGGCAAAAAATCAGCAGCGTAAAAAGCCTGCCAAGCTGGCGGGATGAATCTTCAACCAAGCCTAGCCTAGGCGGCACTTTAAATGCTACTACTCATGAAGCTGAAACGGAAAAAGAGAAGGATGCTGATGCTGATAGTAATAAAGTTTTGCTAGACCACGGCGGCTCTAGACCTGGCGCGTTAAATGCCAATCAACCTGACTATGCGGAAGACGATGAGCCAAAATTCATCGACCCTATGGAAGGCCAAACCCCTGCGACCTCTCCGGAACCAAGCCAACCGGAAAAAGAAGATAGCGACAATAAACCATCCGGCCCCACGCTGGCTGATCTTGAGGCTCAAGTTCAGGCTCATGCAGGAGACAAAAACCAGTCAGGTGGTGCTGAAGACGCCCGCAAGGCAGTGGAAAACGTCATCAATGACATGCCATTTGAATCGGCGCATCATCCTGATGCAGCTATGGGAGCTAAAGATATGCCTTTGCCTGGCCGTTCTTCTGACTTACCTTTACCTCCGCCTCCACCACTGCCGGATTTTTCCCAACTACCTCCACCTCCGGAGTTAACTCCGCAAAAGCCTAACCAAGCTCCTTCTCAAGCTCAAACTCCTTCGGATAACAGTCCTACACCTTCGCCACCGCCCGTTGCCGACCGTAGCGATCCTCAGCAGTTTCGTATACCCGGCCAATAGACAATGATTTTACCGGCCGAAGGCATTGTGTTGATAGACAAACCGTCTGGCATAACTAGTTTTGGAGTAGTAGCTCGGGTGCGTCGCCAGCTTCGAGAACAAACCGGCAAGAAAGTAAAGGTAGGCCATACCGGCACTTTAGATCCTTTTGCTACCGGTTTAATGATTTTAGTGACAGGTAAAGAATGTAAGAGTGCCAGCGAATACTCCAAACTAGACAAAACTTATCAGGCCACAATTGTTTTAGGGCAGACTAGCACTACAGGTGACCCTGAAGGAGTAATCAAGAAAATCAGCAGTAAAAAACCAGATTTAAAAGAGATTAATGAGGCTATAGAGAATTTTGTAGGTGTTATAGAACAAGCACCACCGGCCTTTTCGGCTATTAAAATTAATGGCCAGCGAGCCTACAAACTAGCTCGTATGGGCAGAAGCGTTGAGATCCCAAAAAGAAAAGTTAAAATTCACAGTTTGAAAATAGAAAGTTACAAATATCCGGAGTTTAAGTTGAGTGTTCATGTGGGTAGCGGCACGTATATTCGTACTTTGGCAGAAGATATTGGGAAGTCCCTAAAAGTCGGAGCTTATTGCAAAGAGCTAAGGCGGAGCCAGGTAGGAAAGTGGACAATAGAAGACGCCTTGAAGTTAGAAGTCTAAATTTCTGTGGTTGCACTAGTCTCCTAAAATTGCTATAGTATGTACTTAGATATGATTACTGGTGAGGACAAAACCAAGGCGATTGTAAAAAATCAACGCCATAAGAAAGATGTCGGTTCATCTGAAGTGCAAGCATCTGTTTTAACAGAGCGCATTAAGGAAATAACCGAACATTTAAAAGTACACAAACACGACCACAAAGCACGTCGTGGATTGTTGCAAATGGTTGGTAAGCGAAAGCGCTTGCTCAAATACCTCGAACGCACTGACTTTGAGGGTTATAGCAAAATTGTCGCTAAGCTTGGTTTGCGCAAGTAACGTATCTATAAGAATTTAGCAGCTTTAAGTGACTAGGTGGTGGATGTGGTTCTCAGTTATCAGAGGATAACACCCGTTACCTAGCAAAGCTAGAAAGGACATTTGATATGTCAACAATTAACCCCTTTGGCAAAGATAAAATCGTTGTTGAAACGGAGCTTTGCGGCAAAACCTTAAAATTAGAAATAAACCGAATTGGCTTTCGGTCCAGTGCTTCCGTATTAGTCAGCTATGGCGAAACCATAGTTATGGGTACTGCGATGGTAGGTAATAAGCCTATAAGCGGCATGGACTATTTTCCGTTGAGTATTGATTATGAAGAAAAATTTTATGCCGCAGGTAAAATATCCGGTAGTCGCTTTATCAAACGCGAAGGTCGGCCAAGTGACGAGGCAATTTTGATTGGCCGTATCATTGATCGGCCGATTCGACCACTATTTCCTAAGGGCTATCGCCAAGAAGTGCAGGGAGTGGCTACTGTACTTTCGATGGACCCCGGGTTTCGTCCTGACATGATTGCAATGATTGCAATGAGCACGGCCTTGAGTTTAACCGGCGCACCATTTGACGGCCCGATTGCAGGACTCCGAGTTTCACAAGTAAACGGTGAGCTTAAAGCTTTTGCCAGCCCTACAGAAATTGAAGCCAGCGAGCTTGACTTAGTAGTAGCTGGTACCGAAAAAGCTATTACTATGGTGGAAGCTGGTGCTAAGGAAGTAAACGAAGAGACTGTAGTAAAAGCTCTGGCTTGGGCTCATAAATCTATGCAACCTGCTATCAAGTTGCAAAAAGAATTAATCAAAAAAGTTGCTCCTGAAAAACTTGAATACGAACTTGTACTACCTGATGAAGGTATCCAAAAAGTAGTTGATAAATGGGTCAAAGGAAAGCTAGGCAAAAATCTCCACGCTCCTTATCCGGAACGCAACGATCTGGTAGCTGCCTTGCGCCAAGCATTTCATGAAGATATGGAAAAAGAACATGGTGAAGATTACGAAGGTATGCACAGGGAATATGAAGAGGCCTTCACTACGGCTTTGCATAAAGACGTACGTGAGCACATCGTAAAAAGTAGCACTCGACCAGATGGTCGCAAGTTGGATGAAATTCGTCCCCTAAGTTCGGAAATTGGTATTTTGCCAAGGGTTCACGGTTCAAGCTTATTTACACGAGGCGTAACCCAAGGTATGAACATAGTCACTCTAGCGCCGCTCAGCTATTCCCAAATGGTGGACACCATGGAGCAAAACGATTTTGAACGGCGTTATATGCATCATTACAATGCGCCCGGCTATACGGTAGGTGAAGTTAAACGGCTTGGTTCGCCGGGACGACGTGAAATCGGTCATGGATATCTCGCCGAAAGAGCAGTAAGTGCTGTATTGCCAAGTGTAGAAGAGTTTCCATATGCTATTCGCAGCGTTACTGAAATTATGAGCCAAAACGGCTCCACCTCCATGGCTGCAACCTGTGCGAGCTGCTTAGCGCTCATGGACGCTGGCGTACCTATAAAATCTCCAGTTAGCGGGATTGCTATGGGTTTGATGATGGACGGTGATACGCCATATGTTTTAACTGATATCGCCGATGCGGAAGATTTTGCCGGTGACATGGACTTCAAAGTGGCAGGCACCAAAAAAGGTATTACTGCTCTGCAGATGGACATGAAAGTTCATGGCTTGCCTGTAGAAGTTTTGCGAGAAGCGTTAGAAAAAGGCAAAGCCGGCCGCGACAAAATTTTGCAGCACATGCTTAAAGTTATTACTAAACCTCGAGCTAAACTGAGTCCTTATGCTCCTCAAATTGAAAAAGTTAAAATTAACCCTGAAAAAATCGGCTCTATTATCGGCAAAGGCGGAGAAACTATCAATAAAATTACTTCTGAGACCGGTGCCGAGATTGATATTAAGGACGACGGGCTTGTCACGGTAGCAGCCGCTAACGGTGAAGCAATTGAAAAAGCTCTTGATTGGATTAAATCTTTAACTGAAGAGCCGGAAGTCGGCAAGATTTATGAGGGTCAAGTTGTTACCGTTAAAGATTTTGGGGCTTTTGTGAATATTCTTCCTGGTTTAGATGGTATGCTGCATATCTCGCAGCTGTCTGATAAACGAGTAGATAAAGTAACTGATGTAGTAAACGAAGGCGACAAAGTACGGGTAAAACTTGCGGCCATTGATGATCGCGGCCGGCTCAGTCTTACTATGAAAGGCGTAAGCTAGTTATCTCATCTAGAGTGTGCTATAGTGGGCTTAACTTAAGTAATCTCTTATCGCATGACACAAACCAAACAAGATAGTCTTGAACAAATTGCGGCAGACATAAGGAAAAATAATGTCTGCCCGGATTTGGCTAAGACAGCCAAGAACCTTGTAATGGGTGATGGCAATACTAATGCAAGAATAGTTTTTATCGGCGAAGCGCCTGGTAAGAACGAGGATGAACAAGGTCTGCCTTTTGTGGGCGCAGCAGGCAAGTTCCTAAGTGAAATGCTTGAAGGTGTCGGTATGAAAAGAGAAGATGTTTACATTACTAATATTGTAAAATATCGTCCGCCCAACAATCGCGACCCTCTGATAGACGAAAAACAGGCTTTTTGGCCATATCTTGCTAAGCAAATACAGATTATTGAGCCGTTGGTCATCGCCACTTTAGGCAGGCACAGCATGGAGTACTTTCTGCCAGATTTTAAAATTAGCCTATGTCATGGCCAGCCAAAAAGAATTACTTTTGGCGATAAAAAGATTGTAATTTTACCGCTTTACCACCCGGCAGCCGCGCTCTATAACAATACGATGCGCGAAACTTTAATAGAAGATTTTCAAAAAATTCCAAAAATAATAGAACAATTAACGAAAGGAAAAAAATAATATGGGAGGAAGAAAACTAACTAATCCCCAAAACGATAACGTTTCAAAACGTTCATCCCAATTTAAAAAACAACGCGAGCAAAATAGCGTGCTCGCCAAGACTCAAACCAGACGCGGTGAAGTGCAGCGTGCACAACGTCGCAATAGCGAAAATGTGAAACTAAAAGCTTCACAGCATATGATTGACGTACCTGTTAATAAGTCGGTTTATAACGGATATGAAGGCCGGCAGTTTAGCCTTAGCGACCAGAAAAGCCGTCGCCCAGATGATACTAAAAAGCTTAAAATCATGCCTATTGGCGGTTTAGGAGAGATGGGCATCGGCAAAAACATGATGGCTCTGGAATATGACAACGATATCATAGTGATTGATATGGGGTTTTTATTTCCGGGCGCCGATTATCCGGGCATTAACTATATCGTACCCGACATTACCTATTTAGAAGAACGCAAGCATAAAATTCGCGGCCACATTTTTACTCACGGACACCTCGATCATATTGGAGCTTTCCGCCACTTAATACATAGGATTCCCGCTCCGGTTTATTCTGGCAAGCTTACTACTGGTATGCTACAAAAAAATATGGAGGAAGCTTCTAGCGGCTTTAAGCCTCAGTTTAATGTGCTGGATCCAGAAGCTCATGAGCGCGTTCAGCTAGGCGATAACTTTAGTGTGGAATTAGTGAGAGTGAATCACTCTATACCTGATTCTACTGCCGTGGTTATTAGAACTCCGGTTGGGGTGATCGTTGATAGTGGTGACTGGCGTTTTGAAGATAAGCCGGTCGATGGCAAAGAATTCGACCTGAAGCGGCTAACGGAGATTTCTGCTAAAGAAGGTATTTTGCTTCTTATGAACGAAAGTACTAACTGTGAATCAGAAGGCACTCATGCTCACGGGGAGCACGATATTCAACAAAGCTTTGGCCAAGTAATGGAAAAGTACCCTAACGGCCGAATTATTATCAGTTGTTTTTCGTCGCAGCTTCACCGCATGCAACTTGTTTTAGAAGAAGCTAAGAAACATGGTCGTAAGGTAGCTTTTGCCGGCTATAGCATGATTCAAAACCTAGAAGTTGCTTTGCGCGCTAACGCCATTAAGATTCCTAAAGATGTCATAGTTAAAATGGAAGATTTATCGCGATTACCAGACAGCAAAGTAACTATCGTTTGCACCGGCTCTCAAGGTGAATTTAACGCAGTCTTGAATCGTATGGCCTCAGGAGCTCATAAACACATAAAGATTAAGCATAGTGATGTAGTGGTGTTTAGCTCAAATGCTATCCCTGGCAATGAAAAGTACGTCGTGCGTACCGTCGATGGGCTGATGCGCGAGGGTAGCGACGTAATACAAAACGGCAGGAGCCACCTGACTGATATTGGCCCGCTTCACATAAGTGGCCACGGTTACTACGATGATCACGTTAAATTTGTTAACGCCCTAAACCCTACCTACTATTTGCCAATTCATGGTGAATTTCACCATATGGTTCATAATGCCGAACTTGCCGAAAAAGAATGCGCAATTCCGCGCAAGAATATTTTTGTATGTGATGCCGGCGATGTGGTTGAAATTTCTTCCACTGGTCAAGCCCAAAAAGCTGGCCGTATACCGGTCGGAGGAATTATGTATGACGATAGTGGCGCCGAGGTAAGCGAGGTAGTCCTGAAAGATCGTTTACATATGGCAAACGAAGGTATGTTTGTAGTGGTTCTGACAGTCAGCCGGCAGAGCGGCCGTCTTCTTACCAGTCCTGATATTATTTCTCGCGGGTTTATCTACTTGCGGGATAGTGAGGAACTAATGAATACGATTCGCCAATATTTGAAACAAAAAGCAGCGCGCAGTTTTAGTGGCCGTAAACCTGATATCGATGGCCTTAAGAAGGAAATTAAAGAAGAAGTAACTCACATTCTTTACGACAATACCCGGCGTACGCCAATCGTTATTCCAGTTATTAATGAGGTATCAAGCGATCAAAGGAGTCAAAATTCTTCCCAGGCTCGTCGCCCCCAACCTAAACCTCAACAAAAGCCTCAAGAACCCGCCACAGCAAACGAACACCTACGCGAACGCTAGTTGCAATTTGATGTAATTTTTGCTATAGTATAGCTTACAAGAAACTCTAATAGCGAGTATAATAGGCAGTAGCTATGGTCAAAAAGAAAAAATCTACAAGACGCAAGAAACCGGCTAAAAAGCAAGCTCCCCAGCACTTACTCCCTAGTGGTTTTTGGCTACAGATTACCGCTATTATTTTAGTGGTATTGGCTCTACTGTTTGTGGTAGCTATGTTTAATGCCGGCGGTCCTATTTTGGCTTGGCTATACCACTTTATCCAACAAATTATAGGCTGGTCTGTGTATGCCTTGCCTATATTATTTATTTTTACTGCAATTGAGATATTTCGCTCTGAAGAAAACCGCATATCGGCGGTAGTGCCAATTGCAACAGTATTATTTGTAGTTTTTCTGGCCAGTTTTTTACAGCTTTTCTCTAGCTCGATTAATGATGCAAACCTAGCTCTAAGCGGTCACGGCGGCGGCATTACCGGCTGGCTGATTGATCAGGCTTTACTGAGTCTACTTGTTAAGAGCGTAGCAGGAGCTATACTTGTGGTTCTTATGATTATAACCGCTTTGTTCTTGCTTCGCTTGACGCCCAGTCGTTTATTTTCTTTAGTCAAAGATTTATTCAGCCGTGACATCAATGAAACAGATGCGCAAAACGAGGCTACTATGCGGGCTGCCGAAGCCCAGTCTGCGAATGGTAAGGTGGGAGAACTAAAACTAAATGAAGGTGTGCCCACTTTGTCGTCTCAAGACGAGGATAAGAGTTCTCGTCGCTCCAGTTTACGCTCCAGCCTACAAAGAGATCATGAGGCTGAAGATCAAGCAGCACTTACCACTACTAGCGATCCAAGCTGGAAGGTGCCGAGCTTTGATCTACTGGAAAAGAAACAAAGCGCAGCTGATGCTGGGGATGTAAAGCATAATGCCCAAACTATTCACGACACTTTAGCTGAGTTTAGTATTAACGTAGATATGGAAGGGGCTAATATTGGGCCTAAAGTAACTCAATATACACTTCGTCCTCCAAGCGGCGTTAAACTAACCCGTATTACTGCTTTGGAAACCAATATTGCCCTTAACCTTGCAGCACAAAGCTTGCGTATTGAAGCGCCGATCCCTGGACAGCGTGCTGTAGGTATCGAAGTTCCTAATCGTAAGGCTGCTGACGTGCGTCTTTATGGCATTTTAAACTCTAAGCAGTGGCAATCATCACATGAGTCACTGAATTTTGCTATCGGTAAGGATATCGCGGGGGATGCTGTGGTGGGCGAGTTAAACCGCATGCCGCATTTACTGATTGCTGGTCAAACTGGTTCTGGTAAGTCTGTTATGATTAACACCTTACTTACAAGTTTGTTGTATCGCAATAGCCCCTCCGATATGAAGCTGATTTTAGTTGATCCAAAGCAAGTTGAAATGGCGCCTTACCAAGATATACCGCATTTGCTGGCGCCAGTTATTACTAAACCTGAAGAGTGCATCAGTGCTCTTAAGTGGGCGGTTAATGAGATGGAACGACGCTATAACTTACTGGCAGAAGAAAAGCTGCGTGATATTAAAACTTATAACCGTCGCAAAAAAGATGAAGGCATGCCTTATATTGTGGTAGTGATTGATGAGTTAGCAGATTTGATGATGATTGCCGCGCGAGATGTTGAAGCTTTGATAGTGCGTTTAGCACAAAAAGCCCGTGCGGTTGGTATTCATTTGGTTATTGCCACTCAGCGTCCTAGCGTCGACATTATTACCGGTCTGATTAAAGCTAACATCCCAGCTAGGATAGCCTTTACAGTAGCTAGCCAAGTGGATAGTCGGACGATTTTAGACCAGGGAGGGGCTGAAAAGCTGCTTGGGCAAGGCGATATGCTCATACTCACTCCACAGATGAGTAAGCCAAAACGTCTTCAGGGTGCTTGGGTGATGGACGAAGAAGTAGCTAAAGTGACTGATTACCTACGTATGCAAAGGGCGCCAGAATATGATGAAGAGGTTACCAAACAACCCGTTCAACTCAATGGCCGCGGCGGGATAGTTATGGACTTCGATGGCGATAGTGATGATGATATGTATAAAGATGCGGTGCATGTAGTGGTAGACAACGGTAAGGCCAGTGCTAGTTTGTTGCAACGGCGTTTAAGGATTGGCTATGCCCGAGCAGCTCGCCTAATTGAGACCATGGAAGAACAGGGTATCATCGGCCCAGCCGACGGTGCTCGACCGCGCGAAGTGCTGATTTCTAGTGTTGAAGAGACGATTGGCGAAGAAGAAACATAAGTTAATACATAAGCATATTGACTTTAACGCTAATGTATGTTAATTTGAAATATGAAAGGTTAATTAAACAAAACAAACATGACCAAAACTTTAGAACGCCCTCAACCTACAGGCTCTAACGGTGATAAAGAAGGTCGTCGCCATGTGCTTGCCGACGATGGAATTCGGGAAGCTTACCACGAAGTTAGAAAACTTCGTTTGCAAGGCGCAGCCAGCGCTGCAGGAGTAGTACGACCTGGTAACGCTAGATTAGCTCGTGAGCAAGCACTAAAAGATGCTCATTCCCTAGCTAATCCAGGTGAATATCATATCCCACAATCAGAAGGTCCTGAAACCCAACGTTAGTCCTCTGTTGCAGACTAAGCATTTATAAGCTATAATAAAGCTATTATTAACTCAGCTTGCTGGTAGTGAGTAAGGCAAGCATTCTAGGAAATCTAGAATTCCAAGGGAGAAAATGTGAAACAATACGAACTTACAGTTTTATTACAGCCTGAACTTGAGGCTAATTTAGAAAATGCGCTTAAAAAAGTGCGCGAGATTATAACCGGCAACAAAGGCAAAATAGTAAAAGAAGATAATTGGGGTAAAAAGCGATTAGCCTATCCTATTAGGCGCGAAAACTTTGCTATTTATGTTTATTTTGAGTTGGAATTACCTAGTGAGTCAATAGACAAGATTTCTCAAACTTTGAATATAACCGATACAGTTTTACGCTATCTTTTAGTTTCGGTTGACGATAAAATAAAAGCGAAGCTTGCAGAGGCTAAGAAAACTGCCGAAAAGGCAAGTAAGGAGTAGGGATTATGGCAAAAAGTATCAACCAAGTTATATTAATGGGTCGCTTAACACGCGATCCGGAACTGCGCACTACGCCAAGTGGCAAAAGTGTATGCGGTTTTTCTTTGGCGGTAGACAAGCAATTCAGCCAAGATGATTCAGCTGACTTCTTTGACATCACTGCATGGGAGAAGTTGGGAGAGCTAGTAAGCCAGTATTTGCAAAAAGGCCGCCGCTGTCTAGTGCAGGGTCGTTTGAGTTACCGTAGTTGGGAGCAAGATGGCCAAAAGCGTAGTAAAGTGGAAGTTATAGCTAGCGACGTGACATTTCTTGATGGTCCAAGTGGGGAAAGTTCTTCTACGGCTCCAGCCGAAGCTGCACCAGCTAAAAAGTCATCTAGCAAGAAATCTAGTAAAAAAGAAGACGATGTGGTCATCGAAGACATTGATGACAAACCGATTGACTTAAGTGAGATTCCATTTTAAGGAGTATATTTATGGCTCGAAGATTTAAAAAAGACCTACCAAGCTATTTTGACTACAAAGATGCAAAAACCTTGCAGCGTTTCGTAAATCAATATGGCCAAATTGATTCTAGTGCTAAAACTGGCCTGAACGCCAAACAACAGCGCCAGCTTGCAGTTGCTATCAAGCGCGCTCGTCATTTAGCGTTACTGCCGTTTGTAACTAGCGCCTAGAGGTTGGCCGTGTATTCTGTCACGGATTTAAAGAAAGGTACGGTTATTCAGCTAGATAGCAAACCGTTCAAAGTTATTGAGTATGCCCAGAAAGTTATGGGACGCGGCGGCAGCATTGTAAATGTGCGCTTAAAAAATTTAATAGACGGCAGCGTAATACCGAAGACTTTCAAAGGGGCTGAAAAGATTGAACCTGCTGAAGTTAATTCTCAAACCGTCCAATACCTTTATGAAGACGGCGGGCAGTTTCACTTCATGAACCCTACCACTTTTGAACAATTTCAACTCAACAAAGACTTAGTGGATGCTGCAGCGCCCTATCTAAAAGAGGGCGGTGAAGTTGAGCTTCAATCCTTTAACGATAAGATTATTAACGTAGCTTTGCCAAATAACCTATATCTTAAAGTAGCCTACACAGAAGATGTGGTTAAAGGCGACACTACCAGCAGCGTCTTAAAAGACGCCCGCCTTGAAACGGGACTTACGCTAAAGGTGCCGGCATTCATAAAAACTGGAGACATTATTAAAGTTGATACTCGTACGGGCGAGTATTTAGAACGGAAGAAGTAAATGCCAAAAGCCGGTAGTCTAATTTTAATTCATTTTCTTAAGCCTTTAGAAGAAGGCGCGACTGTTAGTCGTAGAGAATATCCGCTTCATCTCACGGTGTTGCAATGGTTTAATCCTAGTGGAGTTTCTCAGGAAAGTATTTACAAAAGCGTTAGCGAAGTATCAAAAAAATCTCAACCATTTCAGTTTACAGTGGCGGGCGAGGCGATGTTCGGCCCGGAAAATGATGTGCGTGTAAATTTAGTGAATAAAAGCCCAGAGCTTAAAAATTTGCACCTTAGCTTTGCCAATATCGTTGAAGAATTGGGAGCAATTATTGAATCAGATTACATTAAGGACTCTTATAATCCACATATTTCCCATACTGGTAAATTACAGTCTAACCCTGGCGATAAATATATATTAGATAGCATTACGATCCTTCAGCTCCTAGAAGATAAAACTACCTGCAAAGCTATAAAAAACTTTTCGTTTGGTGGTTAGTTATGGGCAGATATGTAAGTCGCGCAGGCCTGAAGTTAGAAAGCGTGGCCTCTACGTTGCAATTAAACTTTAAAGGTAAAACTGTGCTAGACGTAGGGTCAAGCACTGGCGGTTTTACGGACTATACCCTGCAGCACGGGGCTAAGAAAGTGATAGCGGTAGATTCTGGCACTAACCAGCTACATGTGAGTTTGCGTGACAATCCTAAAGTTGAGCTTCACGAAAAAACTGATATTCGTGATTTTATGCCTCAAGAGAGTCCAGATATCGTGGTTATTGATGTATCTTTCATCAGTTTACGTGATATCTTGCCGCATATTGCTCGGTTATCTGGCAGGCACACGCAAGTGGTTGCTATGACAAAGCCTCAATTCGAAGCTAAATCTGACGAGCTTAATAAAGGAATAGTAAAAAACGAAACCATTCGCCGCCAGGTTTTGAAAGAGTTTGAAGTTTGGGTAAAGCAATATTTCACTATTCAGGTTAAGCAAGACAGTGATTTGTCTGGCGCAAAGGGTAACAAAGAGCGGTTTTATTTATTGGCTTTAGCTAAATTGCGATAAGACTCTTTAAGCTGCTCAATAATCTTTTTATAATCGTGTTTTTCAACATAATCCCAAGCCGTCGCATAAGAATCACCTTTTTTATCAAATTTCTTATAATACACAACATCACGCTCTAAACGTTCTGGTGCTTTAAGTATGTCAAGATAAATAGCTTTATGAATCGCATGGACTGAAATATGTAGTAAGGCTATGTGGGTTAGTTGTTTGCCAAACATTTTTCTCCACTCTTTAACTAGGTCAACATTATTTGATACGTAGTTATTATCTGTTAGCAACCTATGAAGCAGCTCATGGGTTAACACATCAACAAACACATCAGGTTTATATATAACCCCCACTACCATAGGGTCGCTAAATGCATTAAACCAGGGTGCAATATAAACATCTATTATATTTTGTCTAAATTCCAAGCCAGTTATATGAACCATTCCTTTTAAAATCTTATCTTCATGTTTTTCCCAAGCCCTAGAATAAGCTTCTACTTTCTTGTCTATACCTTCACGATCAATTAACTGGTCACCTTCCTTTGCCCAGAGCTTATGCAGATAGATAGAAACATTAGCACGCAATAGCCAGCCATTCTTGATACGTATATTAGGTTTCATATCAGTTATTATACATTAAACCTAAATTCCACCACGTCTTCCGGTTGCATTATGTAGTCTTTACCTTCGGTGCGTACTTTCCCAGCGGCTTTGGCTGCGTTTTCTGAACCAGCACTTACTAGATCTTTATAGTCAACGACTTGTGCTGCTATAAAGCCCCGCTCAAAATCTCCATGGATTACGCCTGCTGCCTGGGGAGCGGTGGAGCCTTTTTTAATTGTCCAAGCTCGCACTTCTTTTGGCCCGGCAGTCAAATAACTTTGCAGACCTAAGGTATCGTAGGCGGCATGTATAAGTTGGTGTAGTCCTGTTTCATTTACGCCATAACTTTGCAGCAGTTCTTTAGACTCTTTTTCATCCAGGCCTTTTAATTCTTCTTCAAGTTTTGCGCAAACGAACGTAGATTTAGCTGGCGCTACTAGCTTTTGCAAAGCTTCGCGTTTGGCAGAATCTGCCAAAGTTTTTTCATCTACATTAAATAAATAAATCACGGCTTTCGTGGTTAGTAAATGGAGCCCTTTTGTATGTTCAAAATCCAAGTTTTTTAAATGTGACAGAGGTAAGCCGGCTTCAAGGTGAGTAAATAATTTGTTCAAATATTCCACTTGAGCCTTTAGTCTAGGGTTGGATTTTGCTTCTTTTTCTAGCTTGGGTATACGGGATTCCAGCGTCTGAAGATCGGCTAAAATAAGCTCGGTGTTTATGGTTTCTATGTCATTTTTTGGCTCCACTTTATCACTCACATGAACCACATCATTATTTTCAAACGCACGAATTACATGGACAATCGCGTCGCATTCACGTATGTTTGCTAAAAATTTATTACCCAAACCTTCGCCTTTTGAAGCCCCTGCCACCAAGCCGGCAATATCCACAAACTTCACATTGGCTGGAACTATTTTTTGTGAATTATAAATTTCTTGCAGGGCTTTTAGCCGCTTGTCCGGTACCGGCACAATGCCGGTATTGGGTTCAATGGTAGCAAAAGGATAGTTAGCAGCTAAAATGTTATTTTCAGTTAGCGCGTTAAAAAGCGTTGATTTGCCTACGTTAGGTAAGCCGATTATTCCGATGTTTAAACTCATTGTTTTTATTTTATCAGTTAGTTTAGCTCAGTAGTAGGCTAATGTTTTAGCTGGTGTTTGCGTATGATGCTTATGCTTGTTGTAAATTATACTTCATGGTATGATATAGTTATTCGGTTGGCGGTAAGTTAACTGAGGTGTGCAGCTTCGGCTGCATTTAAAAACACGATGAGAACAAACCTACTACCCAGCCGCGAGCGGCTGGAAAAGAAGGGATGGTGATCCAGATGGTCGCCACTATTAAGCCGCTTACGCGGTGGTCTAAGCTAGTGCTTGCGATGATCGTCATTGCAGTACTTGGCGCGGGCAGCGTCCAAATCGCTGCGGCTCAGCCGCATCACACCAAGAAACACCACAAGCTCAAGGTGCGGATGATAAATCCGTTCTACCAGGGGATCGCAGTGAAGCCACCTATGGTGACGTATTTCACTCCGAGCGGTGAAAGAGCTAATCTTGCTGGCTTGGTTTGGCAGAGTTGGAGTGGCCCTAGGGCTGAAGCAGTAGGAACTAACGATCAGGACAATGAAGTCCAGGTAACCCTGTCGGCTAAACGTCGCTGTGGCCTGCCCGGTATGCGTTTTTACACGCGTATTACGGTTGAGTCTTCGACTTATCCGTTGCAGTGCAAAGTGCGGGTTATTAGCGGTTCCGATATCGGGAAGGTTACCGAAAACGTGTCAGCGTTCATACCGTCTGAACGGTATGAAGTCTACACTCCGATCAGGGATGCAAGTCTTATGAAAGGGAAGTGGCGACATCTTGGCAAAGCAATAGCAACGGCTCGTGGAGTCACCACTTCGTGGTGGACTTTCCCTAGCTTTCGCTGGATGTCTTCTAAGATGACGCAGAGTAAGCTTGGCTACTGTCGACAGTTCGGAGCCATTGTCTATTTCAAGGTGCGTCTTACCACCTACGGCAATGGTATAGAAGCCGGCGAAATACCAATTAACCGAGCTGCACGAATCTTGCGCAGGCAGGTTGACAAGGCAAGACCTAACCACAGCGTGCACTATAACTACAGGAAGTGGTGCAAACGCAAAACTTATCCCTCTATGTATTGGGGGATGTGGTTTTAAAGTAACTCGTCGTGAATCTGTCCGACTGTTTCGTTGGCTGAGCGAAAGTTCAGCCAACGAGCAGTTGGGCTTTTAAATTTGTGAACATGAAAACAGTTTTACCAAAAGAGCTTGAGCTATTGAGTCTCGTGACATACAATACTAAACATAAACATCATCCATAAAAAGGAGCGCAAGCGGCAAAGTCATGGCAGGGGAAAAGCGGCAACGGAGAGCAGTTGCAATCGTCGGACTTTTAGCATTATTAGTTTTGGTTGCTGTAGTGGTGATAACAGTACTGCGCTCTCAGGTCACTTCTAATGCGGTTTTTACGATTGATGGCCGGGCATATAGCGATAAAGAAGTAAATAATATCATAAGCTATGCCGTCAAAGGTGGCGAACCTAAAAACCAGGCTGCCCGTGAAGCTTTTGGGTATTTGAAGCGCCAGCATGTGGCCCAACAAATGGGCATAAAAATTGACGATAAAGCTGTGAATAAAAAGATAAATGAACTATTCGGTAGTAATAATAAAAAAGCTAAAAATAGCCAATGGGCCAAGCTATTTTCTTACAATGACGTTTTAATTGAAAGGTTAGATAAGCTTGCTGACAATGCCAACGTTAACGGCTATATTTATGTATTTTTCTTTGGCCAGCAAATAGAAAAAGGCCCAGCCTATACGCCGCCGCATTACGGTAATGAAAAAATTATTGCTAGAGATAGGGAATATGCTCAACAGCAGGCTAATATCTATCACCAACAACTAGCTAACGGCAAGGTGTCACCCAAAATTGCTTTTAAAAAATTGGAAGCTGACGCTAGGCTAGGGTGGTTCAATAAACCTAACTCTAACCCTAGCGGATATTTTGTAGGCAGCAACTTAGTAGACTATCCCAACGGCTTGCCGAGTGATATTGTAAGTTACCTAAGTTCTAGCGAAATTAAAAAAGGGCTAAGCGACGTAAAGGTTGGTCGCACGCCATTTAATACCACTATCAAGATGTCAGATACCAGTTCAACTAAAGAGACATACTATTACTTTGTTTTGGTGCAACATTTGGACAAGTCACAAAGCAAAAGTGCTTTTAGTCGCAATCTTCAAAACTTACCAGCACACTTTAGCGGTTTTAAGAAAGATGGTAAAAAAGCATGATGGGTCGGCGTTTTAGTCTACGCTTTACGGGTCTTATTTTAGCTGGCGTGACAACAATGCTTTTAGGGGTCGTCATCTTACCACATCAAGCACAAGCCCAGAGCCCAGGTGACAGAGCTCATCAATTAGAGGGCGATGGTGCTTGCGGTACTATTTCTACGGATAGTCCACACGACTATGCTGGTCTAATTGTGGTACTTGGCGCCTTGCCATATGGCGGAAGTCCAAAGGCCATTAATGAAGGGCAACGTAGTGATGGTGCAAGAGTTAATGTATCGACCTATGGGGGCACCTTAAGTCCTCCTGGCAACGTGGTGAAGCTGGGCGCTGGACCTGAAGGTGTATCTGATCGGGAGCATGATCATACGTTTGGCTCAAGGGATATTCAGGGAGCACACGCAAGCTGTACCGGCCAGTTAATATTACCAGGTTATGGGGATGGAAGTTGGGCGATTGATTGCGATGTTAGTAAACGTGGAGCTGGTAATGAGCAGAAAATTCAAGCTCAAGGACAAGGTACCCCTTATTTAGGCGGCAAAAAACTTCGTGCTGGGGGTACTTGGACAAAAAGTGAAATTGTGCAGCCTAAAAACGGCAAACATGCGGTAGCAATAACTACTTATCATGAGCCGGCCGCCCCTAGCGAGGGGTATAATATCAAGCCTGTTAGCACCGTAAATCACCCTGAGGTTCAGTTTAATTATGAATATCCGGCGCATGTTGATGTGCCGACAGTTGATAAACCAGATGGTTACTACCAGGGAGAGCCTTGCAGTGATTATGACGGTCATCCTGGGAATAAAGACCATTGCCAGACATGGAATAAATATTGGAGAGATGTCGCACAAGCTGACCAAGATGCTGCAGACCATAATAGACAAGCAGCTAGACAAGCTTTAAATACAGTCCAATTCCATCATAAGGTAGGTAATGTTGGCAGTAATGGGAAAGTTGACTGGGTTCAAGCTACGGGCGTAACTTCATCTATATACAAGAAAGTTATACCAAACAACAGCGGTCCAACACCCGCTAGAGCTCATGTTGATGGAGAAGATTGGACTGTGCGTTTTGGCGACTGGACAACTAATTTAGCTAAAAATGTATGGAAGAACCATAGAGATAGCCCAGATGGAGTACCTACCGATGACAGTTACCTAAACAGTATGATTGATAGTCCCAGGCAAGGAGATAAATATTGCGAGCAAATTAGAGTTAATCCAAACTCTTCTACCGATGGTAGCGTAGAATCCAGCGATCCGGCTTGTGTTAAGTTATCACCCAATACTGTTGATGAATGTGATGCTTGGCAACTTAATGGAAGTACTTATATAGATGGTCCGCGTGATCCTGCTAGCGCGTGGGTGGGGGATACATTTACAAGCCATTACACTTATTGGAAAACCGGTCCGGCAGACCACACGGCTGTTATTGATTTTAAGCACAATGGCGGTGGTGCCGGTAACCTATGGATTGGGGACACCAGCTGGAATCCATCATATAACACTGGACCTTTCACGCCTCAAGATGGGGGCAAGACTTTTGATGATGTAATGACGTATAATCCTACCCATTCTTCCGGCGCATATAATTGTGATAGCGCAGGCAGTGGACAACAAGGCCCCAATACTATGTATGTACCATGGTTTTACCAGCTTCACCCCCAAGTTGATATCAATGGAGATTCACCGCAGATTGTGCAACAAGGTACACCTGCGAAGGTTGATCCGTCGGTAATACTTAATAGTAACGACCCTGCCCGTAGTTTGAATCGTTGGAACACTTGTGCTGACGCGTTTGACTGGGAGTTAAGAGTTACAGCAGAAAAGCCCGATACGCCCGGAGTTAAAGATCCATTGCCGAGTTATGATCGGAACGGCCACAAGAACCCAAGGGATATTTGTCCTGACGGGAGCCCGCAACTACTTGAATCTGGGCCTTCTGTTGACACTACAGTGCTTCCGGCTGGCACTAAGCTTTGCGGTAAACTAAAAATCAATCCTTCTACTGAAGACAGCGGGAGTTCGGACAGTATTGAAAAATGTACGGTTGTTGTTAAAGCCCCTAAAGTACAATTTTGGAATAGTGACGTTAATACTGGACGCCACTTCCAGCAAGCTGATAATAATCCGACCTGTGGGGAGGCCTCAGCATCTGCAGCTAGCGCAGATCTTACAACAGTAGGGCCACCTACCAGCGTAGCTAGCGATAATCTTTACGGTTCTTGGGTAGAATACGGAGCTTTCGCATCAGGCGGGGTTTCAAGCTTTGGCTCGGCAGCCGATAATAAATCTGGCGGGTATAGCGCAGACCCGACCGGTCAGCGTTTGACGTTTGGCAATGATGGGAATCTTGGCCAGTTTGCTTACAGCAATTGGTGTATCCCAGACTACGGGAAGCTCTATGAGCAGCAACGTGACCAATCCGCCTCTACATTGACCGGCTCGACCGTTGACTTAGGTGGAGTTAGTGCTAACCAATATTATACTGCTAGTGTGCCTGGCAATATTGAGTTGAAGAACATTGGTGATATTGGCGACGGTAAGCAAAATATTACTATTGAAGCACCAAATGCTAACATTGTTCTTGATGGCGGCACGGTTAAGCCTGGCGTAAGGCTAGTCATCCACGCGGCTGGTACAGTTAAGATTGATGGTGATATTAAATATTCTAATTCAGGCTATGCCAATATAGACGATATACCGCGCATTATTGTGGTAGCCGATGGCCAAGTTATTGCCGGAGGCGGCGATCAACAGGGTATAGTTGTCAATGATGATGTTACTCAAATAGACGCCTGGCTGGTTACTCGCCAAGGACTTTACACCTGTACGACCAAGCCTTCCAGCCTGACTTATAGCGGTGCAAGGTGCGGCAAGCAGCTGGTGGTAAATGGTCCGGTGGCGGTTGACGCGCTTCACTTACGCCGAACTTTTGGTGCCGATTTAACCAAGCCGCTTGATGAGCGTGGACCGGCTGAAGTGTTTAACCTTAACCCGGATGCGTTTCTCGGAAGCTACTCTGCAGCTCAACGCGATTACTTCACTGATGTTTACCAACGTGATGTGCCACCCCGTTACTAGTTTTGCCTACTCTAATAATCGACTTGTCAGAACTCTTATTGCTTATGTATAATGGCGGGTAGTATGAAGTTGTTAAAATCAGTGGGCGATTACTTTACGCTTGATATCGGTAGTACTGCTGTCAGAATCGTGCAGCTTTCTCGCCAAGGTGATGATATGTGGTCGCTGGTGAAGTATGGCTATGCACCGGTGGACATTAAGCTGAGTGCCAGTGACTCTCCGGAAGCTCAGCGCAAACTGGGTGAGATTATTATGACTGCGCTTGGGCAGAGTGGTATCCGTGCTCGTGATGTAGTTGTCGGGGTGCCGGCCAACAAAACTTTTGCCACAGTTGTAGATGTTCCTAAAATGTCACCTCAAGAGTTAAAGGGCAATATTAAATATCAGGCTGAGCAATATATTCCAACGCCAATTGATGAAGTTAAAGTAGATTACGCTCTGCTTGGGCAATCCCTACACGATCCTGAAAAGCTTGAAGTTCTACTTACTAGTGTAGCTAACAGTTACAATGAATCACGACTTAATATGTTAGAAAACCTTGGCTTAAATGTTATAGCGGTTGAGCCGGATTCCGTTGCTTTGGTGCGATCACTTCTTCCTGCCAACACAACAGATGCTCACATGATTCTTGATATAGGTGACATAGCAACTGATTTGGTTATGACCTATGGTTCATCACCTCGCTTGATACGCTCTATACCTGTAGGCTTGCAAGCTTTAGTTAAGTCAGCGGCTCAAAACTTGGACGTGGAAGATAACCAAGCTCATCAGTTTATTTTAAAATTTGGTTTGGCGCCAGACAGATTGGAAGGTCAGGTTGTAAGGGCGGTTGAAGGCACCTTAGATCAATTTGTTACTGAGGTTAATAAATCTGTTAAGTTTTTCCAAACTCGCTATCCTAGCGTTACGGTAAACGACGTGGTTCTTAGCGGTTATGGTGCGGCAGTTCCTTTGTTGGCTGAGTATTTATCATCCAAGACTAACTTACGAGCCGTAGTTGCTAACCCGTGGCAGAAGGTTAAAGTCAATTCAGCCGATCAAGAAAAGCTACAATCAGTAGCTACACAATTTGGTGTAGTCCTAGGCTTGGCTCAAAGGAGTAGATATCCGTGATTGAACTCAACTTACTACCAGATGTTAAACAAGAGTTCGTCCATGCCCAGCGCTTGAGGCGCAAAATTATTTCTGCAATGATTTTGCTTATCATAATATCGGTTGGCATAGTAGCGCTCATAGCTTTTAATCTTTACGTAGTCCAAAGTGTTCATGAAAAGATTGTGGATGGTGACATCAAAAACCATGCTAAGCAATTAGAGGATCAAAGTAATTTAACCAGGGATTTAACTGTACAAAACCAGTTATCAGCTTTGTCGGATCTACATAAAAACAAAGATATTTATTCCAGATTGTTTGATTATTTAAGAGTATTAAACCCCAGAGCTCCAAACAACATAAAAATCTCCCAGCTTAAAGTAGATAATGAGACCAAGACTATTACGATTGATGGTTCGGCAGTAGACTATAAAGCTGTAGGCGTGTTTAAAGATACACTAGACAATGCTACACTGAACAGTAGTCAGGGTGGCGACTCTAAGGTGTTTACCGACGTGCAACTGTCCGGTGTAGGGCTAGGTCAGGATAGTGCCGGAGTAACTGTAACTACATTTAAATTTATTATTACCTATAGCGACCAAGCATTTGCGCGTGATATACAAAATCCTACAGTAGTAGTTCCGAATAAGAATACTACACCGTCCAGTCAAGACCCGTCCGTATTTGGTCAAACTAGTAGCAAAGGGGGTGGAAGTTAGTCATGCCAGAGTCTAGTATTCAACCACCACCGGCTTCGCCTGCTAATAACCCAGAATCTTCTGCTGGTAACAGCAATGGTAGCTCTTCCAAAAAACCGGTTGAAACGCTGCATAAGCGACAGCTGATAGATCGCACGAACCGCAGCATGTTTTTATGGATAGCCGGTGCTTCGATAATTGTTATGTTTGCCATAGTTGCTTCAGTATTTCTAGGTAAGCAAGTTCTCTTTAAGAATAAAATTATTGCAGAGAAATCTAAAACCAGCGCTATCTTAAACGATAATATCGATAGCGCTAAAAAGCTTGATAAAGCAGTGAACGATCTTACAGCTAATCCCGACTTAGCCTCGGCAAAAACCCAGCCAGACGAAGATAACCTGCAGGTTATCTTCGATGCTTTGCCATGGCGCTTTGATGGTACAGCTCTTGGCGCATCGTTGCAGACCAAGCTACTTGATAATTTAGGTAGCATTGAAAGCCTTAATATTACGGCACTCTCAGGTGACACTTCATCAGTAGACGGATCTGTATCCGCGGATGGTAGTACAGTAGGTAGCTCTCAAACTGCGACAGGTACAGGTCCACAAGAAACGGACTTTAACTTTACTTTAGTGGGGAGTGATCAAAATGTTCAAAAAGCCCTGGAGCAAATGGAAAAATCGATTTTGCCGATTCAGGTCATATCCATATCTTTGCAAGCAAGTGATCAAACCGGCAGTACAATTACAGCTATAGTGCATGCTAAAACTTTTTACCAACCAGTTAAGAAATTTATGTTAACCAATAAGGTGGTGCATCCATGAAAAAAGCCGATATAGCAATGATTATTTTAATTGCCTCAATTAGTGCATTAATTGCTTATTTTGTAGCTGAATCAGTCATTGGCTCGCCTAAGCAAAGTGATGTTACGGTAAAGACAGCCGAACCGATTAGCTCTGAAGTTAGCGATCCGGACAGCAGCATTTTTAATAAAGATGCGATTAACCCGACAGTCGAAAGAAGAACTGGTCAATCGTCTGACAGTTTACCATTTTAATGAGCGTTAGGAGGGGAAAGTTTTGGCGCTTCTAACAAATGACTTACAGGAGAGATTGAAAGAACTGCTAGTTAGCGAAGGGCTGGTTGCAGCCGAGTCGCTAAGACAGTATGAAGACTCATCTGCCAAAGATGGCACGCCTTTTATTGCGGCTCTGCTTAGCTATGGAGCAATTGATGACGAAACGCTAACGCATTGTATTGCGTATCTTTCCAACGTTCCTTACGTTAATTTATCGGACACTTCAATCGATCAGCATATTTTAGGTCTGCTTCCGGTGGAAATCGCTGAACGCTTTATGGCAGTTCCATTAGGTGAAGTCCAGAATCGTTTAGCTGTAGCAATGATAGACGCAAACAATGTCCAGGCAGTGGATTATCTGTCTAATCTAATTGGCCGCCCCATTAAAGTTTACATGGCGTCGGAGCGAGGAATACGTAGCGTTATTGAACAATACAAAACTGATTTTTCCAGCGTAGATGCTGCAGTCGATGCGGTTCAGAGCGAAAATGAACAAAGTGCACAAGCGGGCAACGTCAAAACAATTGTTCAAGACTCGCCGATTAGCCGGGCCTTAAGTACGATTTTGGATTACGCTGTGCGTAGTCGTGCCTCGGATGTTCATATTGAGCCACAAGAAACTCAACTAAAAATTCGTTGTCGTATTGACGGTGTGCTACGTGAGATTATGAAGTTACCCAAGACTATTGAGCCGGCTTTGATTAGTCGTATCAAAATTTTATCTAACTTAAAAATTGACGAGCATCGAATTCCGCAAGATGGACAGTTCGATATACATGTTGCCGGTAAAGATGTGGATCTTCGTATTGCAATTAGTCCGGTAGTTTGGGGCGAACAAGCCATAATCCGTCTACTGGATAAATCAGGCGCTAGTTTTAAGCTTGAGGAAATGGGCTACGCCGGCCGGGCTCTGCGCACGGTCAGAAAAGGTATTAAACGCCCTAATGGCATGGTGCTAACTTCCGGCCCAACCGGTTCGGGTAAGTCAACCTCTCTGTACGCTTTAATCCAAGAGATTAAAGACGACACCGTTAATATTGTTACTCTTGAAGATCCGGTTGAGTACAAGATTTCTGGAGTAAATCAGATACAAGTTAACTCGGAAGTTGGGTTAACTTTTGCTACAGGCTTGCGCTCTATACTTCGCCAAGACCCTGATATTGTCATGGTAGGAGAGATTCGAGATAAGGAAACCGCCGAGTTAGCCGTGCAGGCAGCTTTAACTGGTCATTTAGTATTTTCAACTCTACATACCAACTCGGCGGCTGGTGTGCTGCCACGCTTGCTAGATATGGGGATTGAACCATTTTTAATTGCCTCAACAGTGAACACTATTATCGGGCAACGCTTAGTTCGCCGTGTAGCGCCAGATAGAGATATTTACCAATCATCTGCTTTAGAAACCCAAAGTATTCGGGACAACATAGGCATGCTTTTGCCCAAGACAAAAGCCGATCTTCCTAAAGTCTCTGAAGATTTAGGGTTTAAAGACTTGCCCCTGGCCAACCAAAACGCTTATACTTTATCTAAGGGTAAGGACAACCCTAAATATCCTGGCGGCTACTCGGGGCGTATGGGTTTGTATGAAGTGTTGGATGTAAATGAGTCTGTACAAGATCTTATTACCAAACGTGCAACAACCAATGAAATTAAGCGAGCGGCGGCAGAGCAAGGCATGCTAACTATGCGCCAAGACGGATATTTAAAGGTACTAGGTGGTTATACAACTATTGATGAAGTTAATCGCGTAACGGCCGACATATTATAAGGGAAAGGGCGAAATTATGGCTAACCAAGATCTAAAAATCGAGATTCTGCTAGAGGAAGTTGTGCGTAAGCGAGCATCCGACCTTCATTTACAAGTCAGTTTACCGCCTATGCTACGTATTGACGGTTCTCTTACGCCTGTTTCTGGCTACGATAAACTAAGTGAAGAAGAAGTTGAGGGTTTGATATTTACAATTTTAGATCAAGACCAGCAGCAAATCTTACTAAAAGATAAAGAGTTTGACTTTAGCTTTGCCTTCGGTGATTTAGGGCGGTTTCGTGTAAATGCCTTCCATGAACGTGGGAACTTAGCTGCAGCTTTGCGTTTAATACCTAACGAAATTAAAACTGTTACTGAACTAGGAGTGCCGCCGATAGTTAATAACTTTGCAGATTATCCGCGTGGCTTAGTATTGGTGACTGGCCCAACCGGCTCTGGTAAATCAACCACCCTGGCTGCTTTGCTGGATAGAATTAATGCTGAAAGAGCTACGCATATTATTACCATTGAGGATCCAATTGAATTTACCCATAAGTCTAAAAAGTCAGTAGTTGCACAGCGAGAAGTTCACTATGATACTTACAGTTTTTCAGCAGCTCTTCGCTCTAGTTTGCGTGAAGACCCTGATGTTGTACTGATCGGTGAGATGCGCGATCTTGAGACGATATCAGCAGCTATTACAATTGCCGAAACTGGTCATTTGGTTTTTGCGACACTTCACACTAACAGTGCCGCCCAATCAATCGATCGTATGATTGATGTTTTTCCACCTCACCAGCAACCGCAAATCCGCGCCCAGCTAAGCAACATTTTAATGGCTATTTGTTCACAGAGACTTATCCCATCTATTGGCGGTGGACGAGTAGTAGCTGCAGAAATTTTAGTAGCTTCAGCGGCAGTGCGTAACATAATTAGAGAAGGCAAGAGCCACCAGCTTGATGCAGTAATTCAAACTGGCGCCGATCAAGGTATGCAATCTATGGACAAGACTCTCGCTGGCCTCGTAAAAGGGGGAACGATTACCTATGACGAAGCACGCAACTTTGCAGTTGATTTAGGCGAGTTTGACAGAATGATGAGAGGATAACAACTTCCGTGTTAAAGTTTGATTACGAAGCTAAAGACTCTGCTACCAAAAAGCACGTTAAAGCTACCGTAGAGGCTGAATCAGAGCGAGCGGCGGCTAAGTTGTTAATGAGCCAAGGCTATGTACCGGTTAAGATTACCGAACAAGGCAAAAACAATCTTTTTAATAGCATTTCCAATAGAATTACTTCTAAAGATAAAGTAGTTTTTTCTCGCCAGCTAGCTACTTTAATCGGTGCGGGCCTGCCTTTGACGCAAAGTCTCAGTACTATTGTTGAGCAAACCGATAATCAACGATTACGTTCTATTGCGCAAGATATATTGACTTCAGTAGAAGCCGGCAATACTTTATCTGACTCGTTCGCTAAGCATCCCACGGTGTTTAACAACGTTTTTGTCTCGCTGGTAGCAGCCGGGGAAACTTCCGGTACATTAGACAAAGCCTTAGAGCGTCTTGCAAACCAGCAAGAAAAAGACGCGGAAATGATGAGTAAAATTCGTGGAGCACTTGTTTACCCGGTAATTGTGTTAGTAGTTATCTTGTTGGTTTTAGGGTTCATGCTTTTTACAATTGTTCCTCAAGTCCAAAAACTATACCACGACTTAAAACAAACTCTACCACTTATCACCAGCATAATGGTAGGTCTAGCTAACTTCATTCTTCACTTTTGGTGGCTGATTATAATTTTAATCGGCGTAATTACGTACTTTTCTATTCAGTACTTTCGAACAGATAATGGCATACATACTAAAGATGTATTCAAGCTCAATGTTCCCTTATTCGGGCAGCTATTTAGAAAGCTGTACATGGCGCGGTTTATGCGTACCGGCCAAACTCTTATGGCGACAGGGGTCCCTATGCTTGATGCTCTTAAAATCTGCTCCCAGGCAATTAACAATACGTTAGTTGCTAAATCGATTGATCGTGCAGCCGAGAAGGTGAAAGGTGGCAAAGGTTTGGCTGAATCTTTAGAGCATGAAGATTATATTGTTCAGCTGGTGCCACAAATGCTCCAAATCGGGGAAAAATCCGGACGGATTGACGAAATGATGGGACGTACTGCCAATGTTTTTGAAAAAGAGTTAGACGATGCCATTAAAACCATATCTACCTCTATTGAGCCTGTGTTGATGGTTGTGCTGGCTCTGGTGGCTGGCGGTATGGTAGCGGCTATTTTACTACCGATTTATCAATTAGTTAATACAGTTAGTGTATAAAGTACTTGTCTAATTAAGGCAGCTGAACTATTATTAAACGTAAGCGTATTATCAGCGCAAAATAGTTATCAAGCGAAAGGGTGGCATCATAACTATGAAACAACAAAAAACATCTACAAGCGGCTTTACCATTATTGAGGTTGTATTAGTTTTGGCAATCGCCGGACTTATTTTCCTGATGGTGTTTATTGCCTTACCAGCTTTGCAACGCAGTCAACGTGACACACAGCGTAAAGACGACGTAGGTAAGTTCTTAAGCCAAATTAATTCGTACCAATCCAATAATAGGGGTAGCGTTCCTCCATCAGACACTACTAGCGCAGCTGATCCGTTTGTTAGCCAATACCTAAGAGCTGATGGTGATCAGTTTGCTGATCCAAGTGGTGATGATTATACGGTTACAGCTCATACAGGCACAGCTCCTGATGCCAGTAGTATAACTAGTGATGATTTAGGAACTATTTACTATAACACTCGTGTTGTATGTGGTGGCGGTGGTAATTTAACTGCTTCAACTTCCCGCAAAGTTGCAGTACGTACATATTTAGAAGGTGGCGGCATATACTGCTCCAATAATTAAGAGTTTAAGCTAAAAATAGGAATCCCTCTTGGCCATCAAGAGGGATTTTGTTTTTGTAAAAAGTCTGCTACCATAATGCTAATGGAAAAAACATATCTAGTAGTTTTAATGGCTGTGCTAGGATTGAGCTTTGGTAGCTTTGTCAACGCAGCGGTATGGCGCCTTAAAAGTAAAAAAGACTTAGTGCGAGCCCGCTCCCAGTGTATTCACTGCCGACATACACTTGCGTGGTATGATTTGATACCTGTGATAAGCTGGGTGATCTTGAAGGGGAAGTGTCGCAATTGTAAAAAGCCTATCAGTATTCAATATCCACTCGTTGAGCTGGCAGTTGGGTTATTTTTTGTAGGCTCTTATCTTTTTTGGCCAGTTGCCCTATATAGTCTCACGGCATGGGTCGTTTTTGGCTTATGGCTGGTGGCAGGAGTTATTTTAGCTATATTATTTATGTATGACCTGAAGTGGCTGGTGCTGCCTAATAAACTGACCTATCCTCTGATTGTAGTAGGATTAGTTTCAGCTTTACTACGTATGATTACTGCTCAGAATACTCCTACCGTGGCGCTTAATATTGGATTTTCAGTCCTAGTTTTAGCTGGGCTGTATTTATTGATTTTTATTTGGTCTAAAGGGAAATGGATTGGTTTAGGGGATGTTAAGCTAAGCCTGGCTTTAGGATTATTACTTGCCAGCTGGCAGCTTGCATTAATTTGTTTGTTTTTAGCCAACTTACTAGGTTGTGTTGTTGTAGTCCCCGGTATGGCTATGCATAAGCTGAACCGCACTTCTCATATACCATTTGGGCCGTTCTTGATTATAGGCTTTATCATTGCCGGTTTGTGGGGTCAACAGATTATTGATTGGTACATATCACTCACTTTGATAGGGGTTACAACTAACCAAGTTATATAGCGCTTATGCTATAATGCCTAACATAATGAAGGCGCAAAACCAACATGGCTTTACCATAATTGAGATATCACTTTTTTTGGGCGTTTCGACGCTTTTAATGGTTGGTTTACTTTCTGGAATTACAATTGCGGTCAATCGTCAACGGTTTACTGATAGCGTGCAGTCCACTCAGGCTTTTTTACAGAAGCAATTTAGTGAAACTATCAATGTAGTTAATAATCGCCCTTCTTCGCAAGCGGGCGCCGATTGTGGGGCTACCGGTACTAACGAAATAGGCGCCACTTCTTGTATTGTTATTGGCAGAGCTTTATATTTTCAGCCTAACGATGATAAAGTTATATCTTACCCCATCGTCAGTCAGGATCCTAGTTTGACTGATTTAGATTCCAATTCGGATGAGTGGACTGGCATTAGTCAGCTGTCTCCTAAAATTGAAGATAACGTCAACGCTGAAACCTATGACGTACCTTGGGCCGCTAAGACTACTTCTATAACGCGTGTGTCGGGCATCAACGTCTCCCACTCTGCTACGCTAAACAGCGGCGAAGTAACTGGAGGTACGAAAGGTAATGATATTAACTATATTATTTTGTTACGCTCTCCTTATAGCGGCCGAACGTTTATCTATGGATATAGCGGAGGCAGTGGAGATATTGGAGACGCTTCTAATAAGTTAAAAGATGAAACCAAAGCAGCCAATCAGTCTGACTTTTTAGTTTGCGTACATTCACAAGACATTGGCTCTGCCTATGCCGGAGTCTACTTTACTGGTGCCGGAAGTCAGGATTCTGTAGTCACAAGGTTTAAATATGATAATAACAATTGTGTTAATTAGGAAAAAATCTGATGCTTAAAATACTCAATCACAAACACGCCAAAGGCGATACCATCATTGAGGTAATGTTTGCAGTAGCTGTAGCAGGTTTGGCTATTGTATTAGCCCTTGCGGTTATGAACCGCGGGGTGGCAGTTGCTCAAATGACTACAGAAAGCACTTTTGTTCGCCAGTATATTGACGGGCAGGCTGAAGCTTTACGCTATCTTCATGATGCTGCACAAGATGGGATATGCCTTAGCTCATATTCCCTAGCTACAAAAAATAAAACTCCGGCTTGTGCATGGCAAGCGATTACTGATAATGAAGTCCATACCGGTACTGCAATAGATTTTGGGGAAAACGGCTGCACGCAAGTACAGCAAAACGGAGCTGGTGGTGGTCAATTGTTTTATTTGCAACTACCAACTTCAGACTCGCCTGATATAGGAGCTAGCAGCGTAAAGAACTACTCCTCAGCCCCCCTAATGAGTGATTCAGATCCATTTGCTCGCCCTGGTAATAACGGGTTTTGGATAGAGGCAGTATGGCCGACTAATAAAAGTTTTATAGACTTTCATATCAATGCCTGTTGGGAGCCGCCCTACAGCGGCCCAAACGCTACTTTAGGTACGCTTGTGAGGTTAAATAATGTTTCGAGTTAGAAAAATCGACCAAGGATTTACAGTTATTGAGCTGATGTTTGCTATGACGTTTCTTGCTATTTTACTCATTATTTTATTAGTTAGTGTTATTCAAATTACTCACACTTATAATAAAGGTGTTACCCTAAAACGCGTCAATCAAAGTGGCCGCAATATTGGGCAAGAAGTGCAGCAGGCGATTCAGCAATCAGGCAACACATCTGTCTACTTGGCAGGACAAGGTAGATTGTGTCTGGGAGGCTACAGTTTTGTGTGGAGTCAGCCAGCTATCTCTGGCGCACATCCAGTACCTGGGTTCAGTAATTACTACGACGATCCAGACCACACCAAAGTAGGCTTTGCCAAGGTTAAGGATAGTAAACTATGTGATTCACCAGGTAGTCTGATACCTCAGGGTGAATCCACCGAACTCTTAGGTGACGGTTTGGTTATGCGTCAACCAACTGAGTTGGTAGCCGATCAAGCTAGTAATAGGTTGCTTACTTTTAAATACACTATTTCAACACCGGATGATGGAAGTGGAGTTTTTGGTTTCCTTAGCCCTACTGGCGACCAGATACATTGTACTGGTAGCAGCGGCGATGAATTCTGTGCACTTAGTACTTTTGAAGTAACTGCTTATGCAAAAGGGCTTTAGGGTGTATAATAATGGCAATATTATGAAGCAGTTAGCAAAACAACAACAGGGTGCCGCTTCAATCTTTATTGTCATATTTTTTGCTTTGCTTATTAGTGTTATTACTCTTAGTTTTATAAAGATTGTTAATACTGGGCAGGAAGAGTCTAGGAACAGTGATTTATCAAAGAGTGCCTATGATTCAGCAAGTGCCGGGGTAGAGGATGCTAAAAGGGCACTTAACCTTTATTACCAAAAGAACTGCCTTAAAGATCCTACCGGTGATCCAGATTGTGGGGTTATAGCGGCTCAATTTGATAAAAAAGATTGCAGTGCCTTAAGTAACTTGAAAGACCAGCTAGGCTTAACGGTAGATACTGCACCTGAGGTTCAAGTTAAGCAAAATAGTAACGATCAACAATACAACCAAGCCTATACTTGCGCTAATCTTGACTTTAAGACCGACGACTATGTACGCCAAATAGCGGCCGGTAACAGCGATCTTATACCACTTAAAGGAACTGGCGATTTTAACTTAATTAAATTGCAATGGTTCAGGGCGGAAGATGCATCTTCGCCAAATGATGACTTTACTCTGCGTAGCGACAGCACACTGCCGGTAAGTGACTCTATATGGGGTGGTAATACTCCTTCACTAATGCGGGTGGAGCTTATACCTTTTAACTCTGGTGATAACGCTAGTAGCATCAACAATAACTCCCGTGCAGTTTTTCTAGTGCCTGCTCAAAGTGGCGTTGATCCTAGCTCGGATAATATTACCTTTGAAGCGAATGATACCGGTCGTAAAGGGCCAAAGCCTCTTCAGCCTATTTTGGTAAAATGCAACACTAGCACGGAGTATGCTTGTACGGCTAACCTAAAACTAGCTGTCCCGAGCGACCTCCAAGGCTACTACCTGAAGGTAACACCGCTTTACAATCAATCTACTTTCCGATTGTCGCTCTACTACAACGCTGTTGACGCCAATGTAGTGCAGTTTAATGGAGTAGAACCTAGCGTAGATATTACTGGCAGAGCTGATGATGTATTCCGTCGTGTTATTACTAGATTAGCGCCCAATGATCTTACTCAGAAAGGCTTAACTAACTTAAGCTTTGACTCAGAAACAGGCATTTGCAAAACTTTTTACTTCGGTCTTGAATATAGCGACAATCCAAGTTTGCCTTGCACAAATAAATAAACTCTAAGTCGCCTTATGGAAGCGGTTGTGAACTTCTTTGAGATGTCGGTCTGTGACGTGAGTATAGATTTGTGTAGTAGCAATATTGCTATGACCCAACAAGCTCTGCACACTACGTAAATCTGCGCCGTTAATTAGCAAATCAGTTGCAAAGCTGTGACGCATTGTATGAGGAGAAACGTGTTTAGTAATGCCAGCTAATTTGGCATAGTGGCTAACGATTCGCTGTACGCTACGGGGGGTAAGTCGACGAAAGTTGCCACTGTTATTTTTAGAATTTGAAGAAATATTTTTGCTGTAACCTATAAAAAGTGACGGCAGACTATCTTTACGTGAACTAATATAGTTGGCGACATCCTGGGCAGCCTGTTCACTAACGAAGACAGGGCGGTCTTTTTGGCCTTTTCCTCGCACGGTAAACTCGCGTCGCTTAGCGTTAATATGATCACGGTTCAGCGCCACAAGCTCAGATACACGCAATCCACTTGAGAGCAGCAGTTCAATAATTGCTTTATCGCGAAGACCAATCTCGCTAGAAGTATCAATAGAGCTAATCAAAGTGTTTATTTCATCTGCTTGCAGGAAGCTTATCTGCTTACGGCTTGTTTTGGGAAGTTCAATATGTTCTGGTCCTAATGTTTCGATTCCACGCTTAGAGCAATAAGCTAAAAAGCTCCGCAAGGCTATGAGGTGATAGCCCTGGGTCACAATAGATAAACCTTCGCCATTGTCGTTTTTATAACGATTAAGCCAAAGCCGCCACTTTCGGATAAGTTCGTTGTCGATTTTACTAACTTTGGCGTCATCAGAAAATTCTACCAATCGCATAAGATATAGGTGATAGTTCTCAGAGGTCTTTTGGGAACGGCCACGCTCAACCTCTAGGTATTCTAGGAAATCAACCAACAGTTCTGAAAGATACATAACCTTATAATAACGCTTTTGCTAATATTTTGCGACATAAAATAATTTTTCATAAGATATTAATATACGGTAGTTTTTGTTACAATGTATGGAATAATATTTACTAATAACCAAACTAAACAGGAGCTTGTATGGAGCAAACATTAATCGTGCTTAAGCCTGATGCAGTAAAACGAGGCATAACCGGAGAAATTATTACTAGGTTTGAAAAGGCGGGCTTGAAGTTGGTAGCCATGAAGATGGTGGCGCCCGACGAAAAGCACTTCCATGAACATTACGAAGGCATTAGCAAACTAATTAGCCGGTGGGGAGAAGATATCTATAGGATAACTTTAAGCCATATGACTGAAAGTCCCGTCGTAGCTGTTGTATTGGAAGGCATTGACGCTGTGGCTCATGTTCGCAAAATGGTCGGGACAACTGACCCTAAAGACTCTTTGCCAGGTACTATTCGCGGTGATTACACGCACGTTACACGCGAATACACCAACCCAATCGGGGCGACTTTACCGAATATACTACATGCGTCAGGCGACAAACAAGAAGCAGCCCAAGAAATTAAACTTTGGTTTAATGAAGATGAAATTTATGACTATGACACTGCGCATAGTTCCGTAGTTAAAGGTCGTGTCCCAAAAGGCAAGAAGTAGCTTTTCAACTGTTATAATATCGGTACGCCTCGGTAGCTCAATTGGATAGAGCAGTTCCGTCCTAAGGAAAAGGTTGTGGGTTCGAGTCCTACCCGGGGTACCAAGCTACTTTGGTATATACTAAATGAGTGATAGGCGCCCGTAGCTCAGCGGATTAGAGTACTTGGCTTCGAACCAAGTGGTCGCAGGTTCGAATCCTGCCGGGCGTACCATAAAAAAGGCTATATATTTATGAATCAAGAATTTGACGGACAACGTGAAGACGAAGAGGTAGTATTTGTGTTCCGTCGCCATATTATTGCTATGCGCAAAGGATTTTACGCTCTTTTTATACCATTTGCTATTGGATCAGCCCCTTCTTTAATCTGGCCTGACAACATAAAGCTGCTATGGTTAGCTCTTGCCGGCCTTATAATTGGGTTATCGTTGTTTTTTTATCACTGGGTTTGCTGGTATTTTACTGTATTTATAATTACCGACCAGAGGTTGCGCCAATCAACCCAGCAAGGGTTTTTTGGCAAGAATGTGATTGACTTAGGAATACCCAAAATTCAAAACATAAGCTATAATATACCTGGTTTTACAGGCGAGATATTTGGCTTTGGCACAGTAGTGATCCAAACTTATGTGGGCGATTTGGTACTGGATAAAGTTCACAACCCTGATAAAATACATAATCATTTACAAATTTTAATTCAAGATTTACCGGCTAGCGCCCAAGGTTTAGATGAAGAGATTGAAGCGTAAAATCAGCAAGAAGAGCTCGACGCCACCTACCAGTAGGGGGCGTATTACTAACGATGATATTATTGCGCATCGCGAAGATATTATTGCTCGTGGCCGTAGATTTAAGTATCCGGTTCAATATGCTAGACACAAGCTAATTATTAACACTATTATCATTAGCTTCGTAGTTTTAGCTCTACTAGTGGCTTTTGCATGGTGGCAGCTTTACTATGCGCAAAATACCGGACAGTTTTTCTATCGTTTAACTCAAATCGTACCCGCGCCTGTAGCTAAAATAGATGGCGAGCAGGTTAGGTATAGCGATTACTTATTGCGCTATAAGGGCTCGGTATATTGGCTAAAAAGCAACCAGTGCCCAACCAGTGCGCCTACGAGAAACTTCAAAGATAGCAACAACAACCGACAAGCTAGATATATGAAACGCCAATCGCTAAACGCAGCAGAAGAATCGGCTTATGTCGAAAAGTTAGCAAGAAAGTATCATGTAAGTGTCTCTAACTTTAAAGTTGAAAGGGCCATAGATCAACAACGGGAATCTAGAAATCCTCCGCTGTCGGTGGAAGCAGAGAAAATAGTACTAAATAACTGCTACGGCTGGTCTTTAGACGAGTATAAACAAATAATAAGAGACGATTTGCTTCGCAATAAAGTTGCTTTTGTTCTAGATACCCAAGCTTTTGATAAGGCGAAGTTGGTTGAGAAAAAACTCCACGCTAAAAAGGCTGATTTTTCTAGTGTTGCTGCCCAGTATTCGGACGATGATTCTGCTCGAGCTACTGGTGGCGACGTAGGCTTTGTAGATAAACATTCACCAGATCCAGACGGCTTATTAGAGGCGGCTCTTAAGCTCAAAAAAGGTCAAGTCTCGGGCATTATCAAGGGTGTAGATGCTTATTATATAGTCAAGCTTCTGGACACTAACCAAAGCCAAGTACGTTATACCCGAATCAAAATAGCCCTCAAGCAATTCGACAAAGACTTCGCTAAAGCTCAGGCCAGCAAGAGCACAAAAGAGTACATAAAAATTCCTAAATATAACTAAGAACCTTCTTGTTCGGTAATTCCTAGCTCAGCTAACACTTCGTCAGGGTCTTCGCCTTGCTCTAATAACGCGCCGTAAGCGTGCCCAATCATATCTTGAAGATCGTCGCCTTGCTCGATGGCTTCTAAAAGATAATCTATGTGTTCTGGCGCTAAAACGCTTCTTAGTTTAGCCACTAGCTCTTCGCGAGTAAGCTCGTTAGGTTCCTCTGCTTTTTCTGCAGATTTGTCTTCTTCTTGTGATTCAAGTGGCTCTTGTTCCATAGTTAATATTTTAAACCTTATCTTTCTCTACTAGCAACTGCTTTTGATAAAAACAAATAGCAACTTCCAGGTTGTGGCGCAACATTAGCCGGCTCAGCTTTATAAATAGTTTCCAACATCTGCCATCTTTCTTGATCGTCAGGCTCGACAACTTCTTCAACCTGTAATCCCATTTCTTGAATTAGTTCTTCTGTTAAATACATCATATTTTCAGGACTGATTGTTTCTCTTAATATAATCACTCCATCTTCTTGTAATATGCGGACTGCCTCTTTCAAAAGGGCAGCAGTTCTTTCTTGTGAACATGCAACATGTTTGTCAGAAAACACATTACTAACAAATACTTCTTTTACAACTGTATCTGGCAATATACTTTGAGCATCATACTCACCAACATACCAAGAATGACCACCTTCTTCAGCGTAGCCATCTCTTTCTACAATGCCGCCGGGGTTATGGTCTAAATAAATAACGTTTTGACCATTCTCCACTGTTTCGCGCAACTCTTTTATACGTTCGTGCTTTGAGCCTATCGGATCTCTTAGCCAAACTTCTATACCGAAATAGGCGCGCTGACCCCTAAACTCAAAAGGTTGTTGGTAAGCCACGGGCAGGGAGTCGTGGCCGATTTCTGCCATTGTGAACCTAGAATTTTTAGCACGCTCTAACAAGTAGGCTTCAACAGAAAAGGAAGAACCATCTTTCTCTCTATCATCAACTGTAGTAAAACTGCCGATTTCCATAAACTAGAACCATAGCATAAATTAAGATTTAGTTGCAATAATAAAATTATACACCACCGACGCTTCGCCTGGCTCAGGTTCATAAGCGTCTAGAGAGCCAGTTTCTAAAATACTAAGTCCACTATCTGTAATACTTTGTTCTATTTCTGATTGCTCCCAGTAGTACTCTTCTAATATCTGGCCAATGAGCGGAGATTCGTTGACATGACTTTTCTCGCCACCTTCTGCTCTTGGCACGTAGGTAAAAATAAACACACCACCTTGATTTAAATGTTCCGTCACCTGACCTAAAGTCTCTGGTAAGTGGGGGAGGAATTCAAGAGAACTTGTAGAAGTAATTAAATCAAATCTGTCATCGGTTTCATCTAAGTATTCTTCTATCTTGCTATTTACAACTTCCACAGAGTTAGAAGGATGTTTTTGGCGTAGTGCTTCCAACATTTTTGAAGACACATCTACAGCTACTACTCTAGAAGGGGATGAGTGGTTATTAATTGCATCAACTGATAAGCCTGTGCCGGCTCCTAAATCCAAAGCTTGTTTAATATCTTTTGCGCCTCTTGCTTCTATAGCTCTACCAATAAGTTCATCAACCTTTTTATCCCAGTCTGACGCTTTGGCATATCTGTCGTGTAGGCGCACAAAAGAGTCATAGTAGTCGCGAGCGTTTGGCGTAAGAGATCTTTTATCCTTATTCCACTGCCAACCTTGTTTTATGGCTCTAGCCAAAACATAAGTCGCCACAGAAGCACCTACAGCTTTTTCTAGCCTGTTAGGGGGTTTAGACTCAGCGGCCTCATGGCTGCTTTCACCTCTAATCTTAAACATAAATATATAATATCATAAAAGTGACATTGTTTCAAGTTAGTTTCTAATAAAAATAACCCCTGCTCACGCATTAGTGTTTTCAGGGGTTTGATTCCAGGAGAGGCGAGGCCTGCTTCGCCGAGGCTTTCTCGGCTTATCAATCCTGGACTTACTTTACGCGGCTTACCACACCTCTTCGATTTTCCCGTGGCTGTTGGTGTAGCAGCCATGGCCTGGGCCGAAGAATATGTCGAGGGCCCACGAAATGGTTACACCATGTTTCTTAAACCACTGACTCAGCAGTTTTTCCAGTACAATCCGTACGTTGATACGAAACGCCTCTGGCATCTCCTCAGTCAGCTCTACCCGAATCCATAGCTCGACATTGTTGACGGCGAGAGCGTGGAACTTTTGAATGTCCACTTGGACTGCTGCTTCTGGCGTGTCGAGATCAAGCCGGAGCGGCTTAGCTTTCTCTACCAGAAGCCTTGGCAGACTTTCTGCTAGTTCCACAACCCTTCCCGCCGTAGTGGTGCGAGCAAGAGCCGCACTTGCAGGAGAGTCAGGAGGATAGTACTTGTCAGCACACGTCAGGGTGACAAGGGGCATTGTTTTCTCCAAGGTTCGCTAGGGGTTTCCCAGAACACTTCCTCATGAAGCGATAACTTATAATAGCATTATAACTATTAAATTGCAAGTAGGGATTACTTAAAAATTAAACAACCGCATGGCGGGAGCTTTGGGCCCGACCGGATAGCGGGCTTCGCCCTTTTCCGCTCAAAAGTGCTCGATGCAAGCATCTGTGCGCTTTTTCGCTCCACCGAACCGGTCGTTCGCTGCCGCTCACTTATCCGGTTCAAATCTGTTCAAGCCAACAGGGTAGAAATAAAAAACCGCCTGATGGCGGCATTTAATTTCTACTGGCGGGCCCGACCGGATAGCGGGCTTCGCCCTTTTCCGCTCAAAAGTGCTCGATGCAAGCATCTGTGCGCTTTTTCGCTCCACCGAACCGGTCGTTCGCTGCCGCTCACTTATCCGGTTCTCATCCGGCAGGAAACTCTGATATGAAAAATGAGCCACCAGTAAGGTGACTCACTTTTCATGGCGGGCCCGACCGGATTCGAACCGGCGATCTCCTCCGTGACAGGGAGGCGTGATAGGCCAACTTCACTACGAGCCCACGACCTATAAGACTAAATTATGGTAACAGTTTTTTCACTGGCGCGCAAAAAAGTTATTCATGCCGCAAGGCCTCAACCGGATCTAACCGGGAAGCTCTATATGCTGGATATAGTCCGGCCAGCATGCCGATAACAGTTGTTGTAGCAACGGCTATGAGCATAAGCCATATAGGTAGTGAAATAATGTCACGGCTTGTTATTGCATTGGAAGCTAGCTGATCGTTTATAAAGACATTGGCTAGTTGGATTAAGCCAAAACCTGCAACTATACCAAATACTCCGCCAAAGAATCCTAATAAGGAAGCCTCAAGGGTAAATAGCTGACTAACAGTGGAACGTTTGGCGCCAATGGCTCGCATAATGCCGATTTCACGGGTACGTTCCAAGACCGCCATTACCATTGTATTGACTATACCGATAGCGGCTACCACTAGGGCTATACTACCGATGCCGGCTAGAACAAAGCTTATGACGCTAAAGATTTGTAACTGATCGTTGACATAGCTATTGGCCGTAGTGGCTCCTACACCCAGCTGACGTATCTGTTGGGCTACGGTTTCGGAGTTCTGAGGGTTGTCGACCTTGATCACTAAAGTAGAGTAGCCATTTTTGGCTAACTGACTATCTGATACTAGAGTGAAGTGCGGTGTAGGTTCCGGTCCTTGCTGACCGCCGTAACTCCAAGTGTTATATGCTTGGAGGTAGGCTGTTTGATTAGGTTTGGCAATTTCATAAAATCGGTTTTGCAACAAACCCTGAGCCCACTTAAGTGGTATAAACAAGGTACCGCTATCGTCTGACTCCACACCAACTATAGTAGCTTTTAGACTGGTGGATTTCTGTTGATCGGCTATCTGACTGGCCTGACAACCGCTCTGACACTGCTTGAACTGAATCAAGGGGTCGGGTAAAGTTGCTCCTTGGCCGGTAAAACTGCTGCTAGTGGTAAGCTTGACCTGCTTGCCAATTATATCTTGATATTTATACTTATAACCCCATTGATCGGCATAGTTTTGTCCGATGATAATCTGCCTAGCACCGCTGTTTGCACTGAATTCTTTACCTGCTACAAATACATGTTTAATCACTCCGTTAGGTGTATAAGCTTTAACACCTTGAACATTCTGTTTGCGGCCGTTTAGTGCAATGGATTCAAAGGTATTTAAGTTAGCAGTAGGGCTTATACCAACTACATGGTCGATTGATGCTACTTGTCGGGCAATATTGTTAGTAAGCTTAACGCAATTACGACAATCGGAACCCTGTTGGGCTTGTTCAAAGCTGAGACCAGGCTGGGAGTTTACGATTACCTCTGACAACTTATCTGTAGCCTTAAATTGATTATAATAGAAATCCTTAGTTCCTATAACCAATGCCAGTAGCAAGGTCACGCTGGTTGTAGCTATTACTATTGCCAGAATAGCCAAAACGCTGCGTGATTTTTGGTTGACTAAGTTCCTAAATGCCAGTCCTATATAATCAGTAAGTCTCATACGCATTTTTATGCTCTAACCTCCGTTAATTTACCATCGCTCATCTGAACGATACGAGGAGCCAAGTGAGCCATATTAGGATCATGTGTTATTACCATTAATGTCGTGCCTTGATTATTGATTTTCTGTAGCATCTGAAAAATTTCTAAAGTATGAGCAGTATCTAAGTTTCCAGTGGGCTCATCGGCGATTATAATTTTTGGATGGTTAACCAAGGCCCTAGCGATAGCCGCCAACTGTTGCTGCCCACTAGATAACTCGCTCGGTTTGTGATTTAGTCGATGGCCCAGACCTACCATCTCCAAGTATTCTTTAGCTCGTTTCTTTCTTTCAGTAGGGCTTACGCCGGATAGAATCAAAGGCAACATTACGTTTTGCATTATCGTGTAGGCTGGTTGTAGGTGGAAGGACTGAAAGACAAAACCTATGGTTTTATTGCGGTAAACAGATAGTGCATCATCGCGCATATTAGAAAGATCGTGACCTCCCACTTTTACAGTGCCGCTAGTTGGCGTATCGAGACCGCCTATTACATTTGCCAGACTTGACTTACCTGAGCCGCTGGCACCGGTGATAGCAACATATTCTCCTTGCTCGACCTTAAGGTTCACATTATTCAGGGCATATATAGGCCCGCCACCTAACTTGTATATGTGGCTGATTTTTTTTAATTCAATTATTGGCTGTTTTGTCATAAGTGCTTTCCGTTAAGTATACAATATTGTATTAATCTTCAATAGCGGTATCTTCATTTACTTGCCCCGTCCCGTTTTTTTGTTTGGCTCAGTATTCGAGGAAGGTTCTATAGTAGTGTCGGCCTGAGGCGTCGGGTCAAAGGGGGTGGTCTCTATTTCTTCAAGGGAGCCTTCACGCTCTGCAACGGCTTCCAGGTGTCTACGGCGCCACACGAACAGTAAACCCGATACGATTACCACCCCTAAACCAGCCAACAATGTTTGTCCGAATTCCTTGGCTGCTGCCAGCAAGCCCTGGCCGGCTGGCAGATTCTTGAGGAAGCTGTAAAGCTGAGATGCCAAGCCGCCGAGGGTATTATCAGAGAGGGTGAAGGCTCCGTTGTTATTATCACTGCCACGGGCGTGGTTAATCAACGCTGCTTGATTCAGATTAAAGTTTGTAAGGGCGCTTATAGCCCAAGTGCTGTTACTGCCGGAGGAGCCTGGCGTGCCGCCATTACAAGTGGCAGGGTTAAAGCTCCAGCCACTATTACCTCCGTTGTCAATGCTATTACAGGCGATAATAATATTGCCTATACTGGCGCTGTCTGCAACATCTAAGTAGGATGTATTAGTTGCGCCTTGTACGTAAATTGCCCAAGCAGTACTAGGTATGCTTGATACTAGGCTTAAAAGGTTGCCACTAGATCCCTGTAAGGTCAATGTTCCCAAGATAGTTTGGGTACTTCCGGCGGCAAAGGTCAGGGTGTCGGCGGACGTGACAGCTTTACTCAGGTTATAGAAAGCTGTGTTGCCGGAAAGCGTTTGATTGGAACCGTCCAGTACAAACGTGCCGCCATTGGCATTGAACGTACCGGAGTTAGTAAGGTTACCGCCGAGTGAAGTCGTTCCAGACGGGGCAGTCAAAACCCCGCTGCTGCCGATAGTAAGGTTTTTGTTTATATTTAGTGTGCCATATGAACTGAAGTTATAAGTACCGTTGACATTTAGGTTGTTAGCCGACAGACCGGACCAACCTGACAGCGAACCGCCTGAAGCCAGCGTCAGCGTGCCTGTGGTTGTCAGCGTGCCACTACCATTCAAAGTGCTACTCAGGATGGTTGATCCGCCATCACCTAGCGTTGGATTGCTACCCAGCGGTAGAGAGCAGTTGCCATCGACCGTCTTAGTGCCGGAAGCATGGCTTAGTATAGCGCGGTAGAACGTCTTACCGCCGCATGTTAGTGTCGCTGATCCACCATTGAAGTCTAGCGTGCCGCCGTTAGCGTTAAAGGTTGCACCCGAGCTTATCGTAAAATTACTAGAGAATGATGCCGTACCCGCCGGCGCCGTAAAGCTAGCGCCACTGTTAACAGTGAAGTTGCCACTGACGGTAAACGGACTATATGAGCCAAAGTTATAAGTACCATTGACGGTCAAAGCCTTGGCCGCCAGGCCCGAAAAGCCGGACAGACTGCCACCGCTGCCGAGTGTTAGCGTACCGGTGTTGCTGCCGCCCATGGTTAGTTTGCCGCTGCCGGATAATGTGCCGCTCAGCGACAGACTGGAGGTACCGCTGCCGACCGTCGGATTACTACCCAAGGGTAGGGAACAGTCACTGCCGACTATTTTAGTCCCGCTACTATGCGTAAATGTAACCAAATTAAACGTTTTATTGCCGCAGGATAATGTTGCCGTGCCACCGCGGAAATTCACCGTGCCGCCATTGGCGCTGAAAGTAGAGCTGGGATCAAGCGTAAAGTTGCCGCTGAACCGGGACGTGCCCGAAGGGGCAGTAAAGTTGCCGCTGGAACCGACCGCAAAATCACCGCTGGCCGTAAATGTGCTATACGAGCCAAAGTTATAAGTACCGTTGACGGTTAGGTTATTAGCTGCCACACCCGAAAAGCCGGACAGACTGCCACTGCTGGCTAGAGTCAGGTCGCTAGAGCCGTTTAGCGTACCGCTGCCGGAAAGCGTACCGTTCAGTACCACACCATAGCTGGTGCCACTACCGGAACCGCCACCGGCTCCCGGACCGGTCGTAGCGTAACCCAGTCCGGTTAGCACGCTGAACAGATCTGAGACGTCAGCAGCCTGACCGCCCGTATCGCCGGCGTTACCAGCTTCAGTTGGAGCGCTGCCGCCGATGCCCCCGCCACCTCCACCACCGGTGTTGCCCGTGGCACCTGTACCATCGCCGCCATCAACTCCGCCGTCACCGCCGGTATAACTACCACCGGCTGCCGTAGAGCCGTCATTATATGTACCGCCGGCTCCACCGTTGGCGGTTATAGTGGTAGCGCCCACTGTAACCGTCGTATCGCCGCCGCCACTGCCATTATCCGTATCTATGCCGCCGGCTCCGCCGGCTCCTACGCTGTACGTAATAAGGTCATCCGGACTGACCGAGAACGTTTGGTAAACCACGCCGCCGGCTCCGCCGCCACCACCGGCAGTAGCATTAGTGCTGGTAGATCCGGCTCCGCCGCCTCCGGCGCCGACGGCCCAGACCTTTATACTGGTAACCCCGGCTGGCACCTTCCATGAATTATCGGTAGTAAGCACTACGTCCGAGCCGCTATCAGGTGAGATTATCACCGAACCACTACCGCCACTGCCGCCAATCCGGTTGGCCGAGCTGTAGCCGGCTGCACCGCCGCCACCGCCCCCATATAGGCCGTCACCGCCATTACCGCCGTAATAGCCGGCCCCGCCACCGCCGCTGCCCAAGCCGTCTGCCGCAGAGCCGTTGATGTTGTTTACCGTATTGCCGCCGCTGCCGCTACCGACCGTCGGGCTGCTGCCTAGCGGCAGGGAACAGTCACTGCCGACTGTTTTAACCCCGGCGGTGTGGGTGAAGTTAACCCTGTTAAAGCTGGCATTACTACAGGTAAGCGAGCCGCTGGCCGCACCGTTAAAATTCACTGTCCCTGTATCGGCAGAGAAGTTCGAAGAGTTAGTAAGCGAGAAATCACCGCTTACGTTTAATGTCCCGCCGTCGGCATTGAAGACTGGGCTGGCTGAAGTAACACCAAAACCGCCTGTCACGTTTGTCGTCCCGCTGCTGGCATTGAAGACCGATGCGTTGTCGCTGCCAAATATGGGACCAACATATAAACCCCCGCTGACATTCAGTGTCCCACTGCCGCCGTTGAAAGTAGACGCATCAGCGGTAAACGCACCTACATATAAGCCGCCATTGACATTTAGCGTCCCGCTGCCGGCATTAAAGGTGTTGGAACCACCTAAGGAGCCAGAGTCTGTAAGCAAATAACCGTTGACAGTAGCCGTCCCGCTTGGCGCAGTAAAGGTACTGCTGTTGTCGACAATAAGATTGCCGCTAGTAGTAAAGGTACTAAACGAGCTAAAATCATAGCTTTCATTCATTGTCAGGTTGTTTGCTGACAATCCGGAGAAACCAGACAGCATTGAGGAATAATTAGCCCCGTAGCCAAGTCCGTTAAGAACCGAAACCAACCCAGAGACGTCGACAATTGTTCCGCCACTGTCACCGGCATGACCACCATCGGTAGGCGAGCCGCTACCGCCACCGCTACTTCCCCAGTAACTCTCATTCATATGCCATTGCGACACGGCGGCGCTTGAGACGTTCCATCCCGAGCCTGACAGGTTTTCCGTACCGGACCCACTATTGTATCTGCCTGCGACCTCGGTCCCGGTTAGTGCCCGGTTATAAAGCACGACATCGTCCAGGTATCCGTTCATTCCGTAAGATCCGGCGCCGTCAGCGCCTATTGCCGAGGATGATGTATCGGCGCTTGGACCTCCGGAGGAAGTACTGTAAGCAGTACCGTCAATGTGAATCGTTATGGTTCCACCTGACGACTCATATACTAGATGGTGCCAGGTGCCTGTAGTTAGAGCATGAGCTGCGTAAACGGAGCTGCCGTTTATCCTGACGTATGGATATGGGGTCGTACTTCTGTAGCCTGTCTGCAGATTTATGCCGTGTGTACTATCAACCATGGAGAAGGTACGTGGATTTGTTCCAGCGGTACTGGCAAGGTCAACCCACATACCGACCGACCAATCGCCACTTAGATCAACTTCGTTGTTAGGAATGGAAAGACGTGCGCCTGTGCCGGTAAAATCACCGGCGTAGCTACCAAGTTTGACAGGCGAGTTCGTTGTGTCGGGGCTATTTACCGGCGTACCGTCATTACCGCCTATACTGTCAGTGGCATTCTGTGCTGCCGATCCACCACCGCCGATAGCACCACCACCACCACCACCGTCGTCTCCGGTAGCGCCGGAACCGGCCGCGCCGGCCGCGCCGCCATCACCGCCTGAGTAACTGCCACCCGCTGCGGAGGCATTGTTATTGTATGTACCCCCGGCTCCGCCGCCGGCAGTTATAGTAGTAGCCCCCACCGTAACCGTAGTGTTACCACCGGCAGAGCCGTCGCTCGCGCTACCGCCCCCGGCTCCGCCGGTTCCCAAACTGTATGAAACGGTATCACCTGGCGTGACCGAGAATGTTTTGTAAACAGTTCCGCCGGCACCGCCGCCTCCGCCTGACGTACCATCTGAACCTGGTACGCCGGCACCACCACCAGCAGCGCCGATAGCCCAAATCTTGATGGAGGAAACCCCGGATGGCACCGTCCAGGAAGTGCCAGAGGTCTTAGCTACGTCCGAACCGCTGTCGGGACTAATGACGACCATGCCCGCTCCGCCATTACCGCCGTTATGGACAACATGGCCACCACTCGCACCGCCGCCTCCGCCGCCATACAGCCCATTGCCACCGGCACCGCCATACCAACTGGCGCCACCGCCACCGCAGCCGGCGCCGGTCGCATCACCACCGTCGTTACCACTGTCATAAGTTGAGCCAGTGCCGCCACCAGCGCCGTAGCATTCTGACCCCGCGGCTTCTGACAGTGTTAAAGTGCCGGAAGTTGTCAGCGTGCCGGTGCCAAGCAAAATTCCACCATCCAAGGTGATTGACCCACCAGAGTTAGCTGACGGACTACTACCCATGGGCAGGGTACAATCGGAGCTAACGGTTTTAGTGCCGCTAGTGTTCGTGAAAGTTACCGAGTTAAAGCTTACATCGTTACAGCTTAGGGTGGCCGAGGATGTACCATTGAAATCTACTGTCCCGGAGCCGGCATTGAACGTACCGGCGGACAGAGTAAAGGCCCCGCCAACGTGCAGGGTCTGACTGCCGGCATTGAACGTACCGGCGGCTTGGGAGAAAGCAGAGGAAACGGTCAGACTGCGGCTTAGGCTTATCGTGCCTGTGTAGCCTGAGTTGATATTTATGGTCGTGATAGTACCGGTGAATGAAGAGTTGACTGTCGCGCTCTTGGTAGAAGTGCCGTTGAACGTTACCGTATCGCCAGAAGTAGGGCAGATGTTGCTGCTCCAGTTGTCACAATCGCTCCAGTTGTTGGTCGTGCCGCCGCCGTCCCAGGTATACGACGTGGCATAAGTATTGTTAGGCATGATAGCCATAACTACCAGTAGTGTAAACGCCAAAAGGGCAGTGGCCACTACCGTGTTTCTTAATTTGCGCAACTTTGTTGTTCTAAGAAGACTCATTTTGTAGCCTCCTTAACCGAACCATTGGCGGGTTTGATGATTACTTTCTTGCCTTGACGCTCTACGGTGACTTTTTGTCCCTTTGCCCAGCCCAGTTTATATGCGGTCTCAATAGGAATACTGACACTTACGGTGCCGTTACTGTTTTTCGTCAGGCGCCGGACCGACCGGCTATTTTGAGGGACGTTTCCCATAGTATTTTTGTTAGATTTTTACCTTACTTTAAACCTCTGTTCAGATACTATCATAAAAGCGGATTTAAATCTACTTTCTATTTTAATATTACGAGGGATGTCGGAATAGGGTAGTGCGATCAATCCGTATCGTTCGTGCCATCCGGGTGTAATCACAATGGGGTAAACCCCAGGACTTTTATTTGATTTTTTTACATTCTTCATTGATTTTTTTGACTTTTTGCTGTTTGTTGAACACTTATGCAAGATTATCACAAAAGCGGATTTAAAGTCAACATAAATCAGCTTTAGTATATCAACTACTTTATTGTTTAGCTTATGCGGCGGGGTAGAGAACATGCCAGCCTTGTTCAGCAAAACGTTTGATACACTTAAAACTACTATAAGCAGATAACTGGCTGGAGTTTTATTGTATTTATTCGTATAATTTTGCATTTTATAATTGTATCTATATATTTTTCATGTTGATAAACACCTTAATATACTATCACAAAAGCGGATTTAAAGTCAACTTAAATATAATTTAAATCTGATTTATATATTTACTGTAAAAGCTTGTTGAAGCAGTTAATGATTTTTTCATCTTATTCTTAATAATTGCTATAATACTTTGGTGTCTAGTGCCGCTGTAGCTCAGCTGGCAGAGCGGCGCTTTCGTAAAGCGTAGGTCATCGGTTCAAATCCGATCAGCGGCTCCACAATTACGCGCGGGTATCGTATAGTGGCTAATATGCGACCTTCCCAAGGTCGAGAGCAGAGTTCGATTCTCTGTGCCCGCACCAAAGATATTATGAAGATAAAAGACAACCTCATTTCTATCACAAAGCACCGAACTCTTGTGGCGGCGTGGGCTGTTATGTTCTTTTTATCTATTTTTCTAGTTGTGCTGACAGCTCTTCAGGTGCACTATAGCGAGCTGCAAACACTAGTGCGCTATACAGCTTTTGGTGATACAAAACTGTACTCTAGCCAGTGGTATTATTTGTTGAATTTTGTAGTATTTGGATTGGTTATTTTAGTTATGCACAGTTTGATCGGCTTAAAGCTTTATGAGCGCAAGGGCAGCCGTATTACACTGGTTTTTCTTGCTCTTAGCGTTGGCATATTGATAATTGCTTATTTCATCATTCTGGCAGTACTCAATATGGTCTCACTACCGTAATGACAGATATAGAAATCCCCTTAGGCAAACGCACCAAAGCATATCGTTTTTTTGAAGTACTACCTGGCGTATTAAGTTATGGGTCGATAATTGTACTTGTAGCTTTAAGCTTACTTAACCCCTTGTGGGCGAGTATTTACCTGCTTTTCTTCATATTGACGATGTTTATTAAGGCAATTGGGATTGCTTTTAGAACTTTTCAGGGAAGGCAAGTGTTAGAAAAAGCTCAGAAGATTGACTGGCAACAAAGGCTAGAAGATTTAGAAAGCCCAGTAAAAGCTCTTCGTCGTTACAGTAAAACTCAGCCCACAAAAACTCAAAAATGGGGGTTTGTTAATCACCTGAAAACCCTTGGGATCATCGAAAAATCTAAAGAAGGGGAATATCCATCTCCCTCTAAATTATATAATGCTGTTATTGTTGCAACGTATAACGAAAGTTTAGAAGTTTTACGACCAACCATTCAAGCTGTGAAAGACACTAGTTACCCTAATAGTCAGATTATATTAGTGATTGCATATGAGGAGCGGGGCGGCAAAACTACAGAGCAGAACGTGCAAAAGCTTGAACAAGAGTTCGGTAAGGACTTTTTTGCATTTCACACTGTAAGACACCCTACAGACCTTCCTCACGAAGTGATAGGTAAGGGCGGTAATATTACTTGTGCTGGCCGCTTTTTACAAAAATGGCTTAAAAAGAAGAAAATCACTGCCGATCGGGTAGTAGTTACTACTTTGGATAGCGATAACCAACCACATAAATCTTATTTGTCTTACGTTACTTATGCCTACACTACTCACAAGGATCGACTGCATTTAGCGTTTCAACCAATTTCCCTGTTCATGAATAATATCTGGGATGCTCCGGCACCTATGCGGGTGGTTGCCACCGGTAACTCTTTTTGGAATATTATTAGCTCAATGAGGCCGTATTCTTTGCGTAATTTCGCATCTCACTCTCAAAGTATGGAAGCTTTAGAGAAAATGGACTTCTGGAGTGTGCGCACCATCGTAGAAGACGGTCATCAGTATTGGCGAAGTTATTTCTACTTTGACGGCAATTACTCGGTGGTGCCGATTTATATTCCGATTTATCAAGATGCAGTATTGACCGAAAAGTACACCAAAACTCTTAAGGCGCAGTTTGTTCAGCTACGTCGCTGGGCCTATGGCGCTTCGGATATAGCTTATGTGGCTACTCGCGTCTTTTCTAAAAAGCGCTCAGTACCATTTTGGCCGGCTACGGCGCGTTTATTCAGATTAATAGATGGACACGTAACTTTAGCTGCGCTCCCGGTAATTGTTGCCTTTGGGGCTTGGGTGCCGCTGTTTTTGAACAATGAAGCGGCGCGCAGCATAGTGGCACATGAATTACCGGTTATTGTGAGCCGTATACAGCAAATAGCGTTGGTTGGTTTATTAATTACGGTATTTCTATCGTTTAAAATGCTTCCGCCTCGCCCAGAGCGCTATAAGCGCCATAGAACGGTATTTATGCTTGCTCAATGGGTTCTGATGCCAGTCACAGCTATTGTTTATACGGCAAGTTCGGCTTTTTACTCCCAAACGCGATTACTGATAGGGAAGTATCTAGATAAATTTGATGTTACCGAAAAAGCCGTGGTCGCTTCTGATAAGAAAAAGCCCTAGACTAACTTATTATGTCGCGCGGCAAACTGTATAGCCGCAAAGTTATCAAAGGGCAGTATAGTTTTGTGCACGGTTTGAGCTATTTTTTTAGTGGTTATATGGTCATCCCCAGAGCTTAGTAGCTTATTTTCTACGGTTTTAGCTAACCAGTAGGCTTTTTCAGCCCTCTTCTCAGGGGCGTGATCAAAGCAAGAAGCTATATCGAGGATTAACTGACCAAAGTTATAAGCGACTTTTTCGCCATCTAGCCTCTGGCAGGTTATTTCGTCGTTAGCAGATATCCGCTCATAAGTGGTGAAAGTTTTTTTACAGCTTGCACACCGGCGGCGTCGCCAAACTTGAGGAGTTTGTGCATGGGTTCGTGAGTTGGCTACGGAGGTTTTAGAACTTAAACAGTATACACATATCATGTCTATATATTGACATATGGCTATTGATAAAGCTAGTGGAAAAAGTACTAAAAGTTGTGGGAAGTATTAGACTAAAGAAGAGCGTTGCTTGATTTGTTCACGCACTTCATCAGTGGTGGTGTCGTATTCATAGAATAGCTTAAACTTAGCAAGCTTAGATTCGGCGGAGTGGTTTTTGTGTGTATTACTCATGCTTATACATTAGCATAAGTGGAATAATAAGTCAATAGTTCTATGGGAGCCATAATATATCACAAAGAGTATATTACTAGTGTAAAAATGGTGGGCTCTAGAGGACTCGAACCTCTGACCTCATCCACGTCAAGGATGCGCTCTAGCCAACTGAGCTAAGAGCCCGTTACCAATAAAGAGTAGCAAAAACAGAGGCCAGACGCAATCCATGTGTTACAATGCTAGAAGTTATGGCAAGTAAAAACGATCATTTATACGCAATGCGACATAGCCTGGCTCATATTACCGCTGCTGCGGTTCAAAGATTGTGGCCAGAAGCTAAATTTGGCGTAGGACCAGTAGTAGAAAATGGTTTTTATTATGATATTGATATTCCTAAAGTGACCATCTCAACCGATGATTTTAAGAAGATTGAAACTGAAATGCGCAAAATCATTAAAGAATCACAGGAATTCATTCGGTCAGATAAAAAAATTGACGAGGCAATTTCTTGGGCTAAGGAGAACCACCAGCCCTACAAGGAAGAGTTACTAAATGATTTAAAACGCGCTGGGACTACTGTCGCCAAAGATCTAGATAGTAAAGAGCTAGGTTTAGCCTCTGATAGCGAGGCAGCTGTTGATAAGGTATCGTTTTATCAAAATGGCGATTTTACAGACCTCTGCAAGGGTCCTCACGTTAATAATACTAGTGAAGTCGGGGCTTTTAAGCTGTTACGCGTAGCCGGAGCGTACTGGCGAGGTGTCGAAACAAACCCGCAAATGCAGCGGTTATATGGGGTAGCTTTTGAATCTAAAGATGAACTCGATAGCTATTTAAATAACTTAGAAGAAGCTAAAAAGCGTGATCACCGTAAGCTAGGTCAAGAATTAGATTTATTCACTTTCTCTAGCCTGATAGGCTCTGGGCTGCCGCTCTATACGCCTAGAGGCACAGTCATTATTGATGAGCTTAAGGGTGCGCTCAATGCAATAAGTAAAAAATACCAGATGCTACCTGTCTCTATACCGCATTTAGCTAAGATTGAGACTTATGAAACTTCTGGGCATGCAGAAAAGTTCTCTGAAGAACTCTTTCAGGTAAAGAGTCACTATGATCAAGAATTTGTGCTAAAGCCAGTGAACTGCCCGCATCATACTCAAATTTTTGCAGCGCGACCTCGTAGTTATAGGGAGCTGCCTTTGAGATATATTGAGCAAACCATGCAGTATCGCGACGAAAAGCCGGGTCAACTAGGCGGACTACAGCGTACCCGAGGGTTTACGGTAGACGATGGCCATACTTTTTGTACACCTGAGCAAATTAAGCAAGAAACCTCTTTAATCATAGAGGTTATAAAAGAGTTTTATAAGAGCCTTGGATTATGGGGCCAGCACTGGGTGTCGCTTTCGGTCCGCGACCCTTCTACCCCGAATAATTACATAGGCGAGCCTGGTGATTGGGATCGCGCAGAAGAAATGTTATCAGAAGTAGCTCAAGAACATAAACTTGAGGCCAAAAGAATAGAAGGCGAGGCTGCAATTTATGGCCCTAAACTTGATTTTATGTTTAAAGATGCACTGGGGCGAGAGACTCAACTGGCCACTATTCAGTTGGATTTTGCTATGCCAAAGCGCTTCAAACTCGCCTATATAGATAGCGATGGCACAGAAAAAACTCCGGTTATGATTCACCGGGCGATTTTAGGATCTTTTGAAAGGTTTATTATGCTTCTTATAGAACATTTTGCAGGCAAATTTCCAGTTTGGCTATCTCCGGAACAGTTAAGAATTATCCAAGTGAAAGATTCACCCGATATTGATAAGTTTACAGACACGCTAACTGCTTTTTGCCAAGAGCACGATGTGCGAGTTAGTATAGACCGTTCTAACGAATCTGTTGGCAAAAAAATACGTAACGCCGAATTAATGAAAGTACCTTATACGGTGGTAGTGGGGGAAAAAGAGCTAGAGACTAAAAAACTGTCACCTCGAGTGCGCTCTGATTTAGCTGTTAAAGAGCGTAAAGACGCTGACTACTCTTATGAAAACTTTATTAAATCAGTTTCTAATGAGGCTCGTAGTCGCGCTCAAAACTCTTCGTTATGAACGATAGGCCTGACAAAAACTTTAAAGAACGAGTTTATTCGTTGGTTTTAACTATACCTAAAGGCAAAGTTATGACTTATGGTGACATCGCTTCTTTATGCGGGCATGCTTATGCGGCTAGGATTGTAGGCGGATTAGCTCATTTTGGTCCACCTGAACTACCATGGCAAAGAGTAGTCAACAGGCATGGCGGGCTGGCAAGTGGTTACTATGGTGGCAAGGAAGGGCATCGTAAAGATTTAGAAGCAGAAGGAGTGGCAATTGCTGATGACTTTACTGTAAAAGAATTTGAGAAATTAAGATGGCGCCCAGCACTCCCGAACCGCTAATTGTTATTACTGGTCCCACTGCGAGCGGCAAGAGTTCTTTAGCTTTGAAGTTAGCTAAAGAATATGATGGCGAAATTATATGCGCAGATTCACGCACGATTTATACGGGAATGGATATTGGTACGGCAAAACCTACGGTTCAAGAAAGAAAAGAAGTAAAACATCATCTACTAGATGTAATTGAACCTAATCAAGTTTTTACAGCCGCTGACTTTCAGCGATTGGCTTTCAAGGCAATTGCCGAAATACGGCAGCGCAACAAGATCCCTTTTTTAGTAGGAGGGACCGGTCTTTATGTTGACAGTGTAGTTTTTAATTATCAATTTGGTGTTCAGGCAGATCAAGCTTTAAGGAGTAAGTTAGGGTCTCTGACCATTCAAGAGCTGTGGGATTGTTGTGAAAAAAATAAAATACCCTTACCTGAGAATAGAAATAATAAGAGGTATGTCATAAGGGCAATCGAGCGCCACGGTATAGACGTTAGCAGGAGTAAAAAACCTATAAAAGATTGTTTCATTGTAGGAATATCAACAGAAAGAGCAGATCTGCGTAACAAAATAGCAACGAGAGTAGATACAATCTTTAGTTCTGGAGTAATCGACGAAGCAGCTCGGCTGGCAAAGCACTATGGGTGGGACTCGGAGGCTATGACCGCTAATGTGTATAGATTAGCGCGTAAAGTAATAGAAGGAAATATTAGCGAGAGTGAGGCCAAGCAGCAATTTGTAACCTTAGACTGGCGACTAGCTAAGCGTCAGTTAACTTGGTTAAAACGCAACACATATGTGCATTGGTATGATTTGCCAACGGCCTACCAGCGAATATCGGAGTTTTTAGAATCTCGCCACATCAAATAGAAACATGCTAACATGGGAAGGTATGGTTGAGCAGTTATTTGGTTCAAAAACTCGGGTAAAATTATTGCATCTGTTCTTGAGCAATCCGGACAGAGCATTTTATGTGCGCGAAATAACTCGGAAGATAGATGAACAAATAAATTCTGTTCGCCGCGAACTGGCTAATATGTTAAGCATAGGGGTGATTAAAAATGACAGTGTTGATAACAAACTTTACTACAAAGTAAATAAAGATTACGAACATTACACCTCCTTGAAGCAAATGTTTAGTGATGAAAAACCCTCTAAAGATGAAGCTAAGGATGAGACGCCCAAAGAGCACCCGTGGAAAAAACATGTTGACCAGGTAAGCAATATACGCGTAGCCGTGCTTAGCGGTAACTTAACAGGTAATCCGTCTAGCGGAGTGGATGTTTTGTTGGTAGGTTCACCTAGCGTATCCCAAGTAAAAAGGTTGATGAAAAAATTTGAAGAAGAAGAAGGGCGACCTCTTAATTATGCTACTTTGGATTACGATAACTTTTATTACCGGCTAAGTATAAAAGATAAATTTGTAACTGAAATTATAGACCGCGCTTATATTACTTTATTAGATACTGATAATATTTTGCGTTCCCAGTAAAGAAAGGATAAATATGGAAATTGAATACAAAGGAGCAAACTGCTTAGTCATTAGCGAAGGAAAGTCTAAGTTAGTGATTGATCCCAAGCTGTCGTCAGTTGGTCAAAAAGACTATATAGTCAAAGATGCCGTTCAGCTGGCAACTGGAAAAGACTTTGTGGTTGAGGCTGATCAAAAGTTAATTGTTGATGGACCGGGGGAATATGAAGTTGCAGGGATTTCTATTAAAGGGATAGCTGCTACTGAGCATAGCGCCGAAGACGGTCAAATAGCGGGGTCAACCATATATACCATACACGCTGGCACTACCCGCCTATGTGTCCTTGGTCATATTAAAGGAGAGCTAAAAGAAAGCCAGCTAGAAGAAATCGGCGTCGTTGATATATTGACTATTCCAGTTGGCGGCGGCGGATATACTCTAGATGCCCATGAAGCAGTAGCAGTTTCAAGGCAGATTGATCCTAAAGTTATTGTTCCGACACATTATGCAGATAAAGCATTGAAGTATGCTGTTTTGCAAGCAGAATTAGCTGACTTTCTAAAAGAATTTGGGTCTTCAGAGCATGAAAAACTTGCTAAACTGAAACTCAAAAGCGGTTCTGCACTTCCGGAAGTCTCTTCTATTACAGAAGTAACGCGAACTTCTTAAGTTGTTATAAAACGCCTTTTTTCTTGAGCGTACGAATAGCCTGAGTACTAAGATTCATGGTAACTTTCTTACCATCTAAAACAAATGTTTTCTTCTGAAGGTTAGGCTTAAAAACTCTTTTAGTGCGACGTAAAGAAAAGCTCACATTATGTCCATGCTGCTTGCCTTTACCAGTTAATTCACATTTAGAAGCCATAAATTATTTCTCTCTTATTTAAATCTACAATGTTTAATACTACTGTTTTTCATGAGATGAGTCAAGACTTTGTTATACTAAATTGATATGCCCGACATAAATATAATCTATATTTTAACCATCATAATAGTAGTATTTGTGTCCATGGTGTTCCATGAGGCAATGCATGCATTTACTAGTGATTGGTTAGGTGATGATACAGCTAGGCTCAAGGGTAGGCTAACGCTAAACCCCATTGCTCATATTGATCCGATTTTTACTTTATTGTTGCCTGTTATATTAGCGATCATAGGAGCGCCTATATTTGGCGGAGCTAAGCCAGTGCCATTCAATCCTAGCCGGGTGCGATTTGGGGATTTCGGAGCAGCTATAGTAGCTCTTGCAGGTCCTTTAACTAATTTATTTTTAGCCTTTTTAGCCTTTGTGATTTATGTGCTTCTCGGCACACCTGTACCCACAAGTGTAATAGGCATGATTTTAAATGTAGCAATTTTAGTGAACATAGGTTTTTTTGTTTTTAATATTTTGCCTATACCGCCCCTTGATGGCTCCCGGCTACTTTACGCTTTAGCACCTGATCCTGCCCGCCATATCATGGAAACGATTGAGCGTTACGGCATACTGTTTGTATTTGTATTAGTTATGCTTTTTAGTCAGCAGATTAGTATATTTATGCAGGCGGCAATCCAACTCGTGGTGGGGGCATTTAGTGCTATTTTGGGAGTAAAAGTGCTATAATAAAAAGTGTCCCGAGCCAACCAAGGGTGCATATGATTTTCCTGAATGGTCATATGATAGGGAGTTTAACATCCTATATCTCCGTGGAGCTATAGTGCAAACACCCACCTTGCAGCTACGCGAGGAAATATCTCTCGCTCTCTAGGCCATACTCGGGACTTTTTGTATCCCGGGGTGTAGCGCAGCTTGGTAGCGCGTACGGCTGGGGGCCGTGAGGTCGCAGGTTCAAATCCTGTCACCCCGACCAACTAGTCAATATACAGAATCAGCAATTATATAAGAGGTTTCACAATAGAATACAGTATGAAACAAAAAATTTCAGTTAGAGCAGTTATTACCAATGAAGATAAGATTTTGCTTTTTCGTCGTGCGGTAGGCCGTGAGTCAATTTTAGGAAAGTATGAACTACCCGGAGGACGTGTAGACTTTCGTGAACAGCCCGAAGATGCCCTAGCAAGACATCTGTTAGTGCAGGCTAAGGTAGCTTTAGAAAATATTAAATTAAATGACGTTTTAAGCTTTATTGACCCAGACGATCCTACTATTCAATATATTTTTATAGTCTATACAGGTAATTTAAAAGAAACCGAAAATACTATTAAGTTAGCAGGTATGTATGATAAGTTTATCTGGCAAAAATCGTCTGGGGTGCAGTTAGATACATTAACTAACTCTACTAGAATCTTACTTAATTATCGCGAAGGTGAGACGCTAAATCAGCTCGAAAACGGTGTAGTGGATAATATTGAAGCTAAAAAAACAACAGGAGAGGTGATTACTATTCATTCGGACGGCGGATCGCGCGGTAACCCCGGACCTTCTGCGGCCGGGTTTATTATTATGGACTCAAATGAGCATATTATAGCCGAAGGCGGTGCTTATTTAGGTGTAACTACTAACAATCAAGCAGAGTACCAAGCTGTTTACTTAGCTTTGCAAAAAGCTGCTGAGATGGAGGTTAAGAAAATTGATTTTAAACTTGATAGTGATTTAGTGGTTAAGCAAATGAACGGAGTGTATAAGATTAAAAATAGAGATCTTTGGCCCATACATGAACGTATAAAAGAGTTATTGAAAGAGTTTGAAAAAGTTACTTTTTCTCACGTACGCCGAGAGTTTAATCGTTTGGCAGACAGTATGGTTAATAAAATTTTAGATGAGCACACTAAAAACCATCGTACTTAGAGTATAATGTAAGGTGGCAGGTTACTGGACGATCGCTGGCATTACTGCGAGAGGAAAGTCCGGGCAGCATAGGGCATGACAGTTGTTAACGACAACCGGGAGTAATCCCAGGGATAGTGCCACAGAAACGATACCGCCCCGAGCTTGTCAAAGGGTAAGGGTGAAATGAGTGGGGTAAGAGCCCACAGTTGGGTATGGTGACATGCCCAAGAGGTAAACCCTGTCAGTTGCAAGGAGGTCTGTATCCGCTGTTAAAGCGGTGGTGCCCGCCAAACAGGCCGATATAATCCGCTAGAGTGCGCAGGCAACTGCGTAACTAGATAGATGATCGTTCTAGACAGAACCCGGCTTACAGGTGGCCTGCTCTAAAAAACTCCTCTAGGTTAGAGGAGTTTTTTAATGTAGAGATAATTTATCTTAACTTAAGTTAGATCTTTTGTTATATCACTGAAAACTTTAGGCTCCTTTGCAGCCAAGTCAGCCAAAACTTTTCGATTGAGTATTACTTTATTCTTTTTAAGCTTACTGATTAATTGCCCATATGTTATTCCGTTAGCCCGTGCAGCAGCGTTGATGCGGGCAATCCATAGGCTTCGTAGATCGCGCTTTTTATTGCGTCGATCACGATAAGCATACTGCAAGGCACGGATGACAGCTTGCTTAGCCAACCGGTAAGAACTACGGCGAGAAGCCTGCATGCCTTTAGCAGCTTTAATAGTCTTTTTGTGTCTACGATTAGCGGTTATGCCGCGCTTAACTCTCATTTCTTATATTCCCAAGGCACGCTTAATGTTTTTATTATTTGAACCTTTTACAGGGGCGGAAGTTTTAATCTTGCGCTTACGGCTTCCGCCTTTTTTGGCAAGTAAATGACCGCCAAAAGCTCTTTGACGCAACAGTTTACCTGTAGACGAACGCTTGATGCGTTTAGCTGTTCCTTTATGGGTTTTAAGTTTTGGCATTATTTACTCCTTATCATTATGCTCATATTACGGCCTGCCATTTGTGCTGGCTGTTCTACCACCGCTTCATCACTCAACTTGGCGATAATTTTATCAATTAAAGCATTTCCGAGTTCTTTATGAGCCATTTCGCGGCCACGGAATACTACTGATATTTTTACTTTGTTACCGTTTTCGAGAAAACCACGTATCTTACGTAACTTTATATCAAGGTCGTGTTCACCAATCTTAAGCCCCAAACGCATTTGTTTAAGTTCGGCCGCTTTAGCTCGCTTGCGATTTTTCTGCTGCTCTTTTATTTTTTGGTACTGATATTTGCCCCAATCAATAATTTTTGCAACCGGTGGACTAGCTTGCGGAGAAATTTCTACCAGATCTAACCCCGCTTGTTCTGCTTGGCTCAGCGCTTCTTTTAAGGATAATATGCCAAGCTGTTTGCCATCCGAATTAATAACTCGCAGTTTCTGGGCCTTAATAGCCTCGTTTATGCGAACTGATTTGTTAATTACTAATCACTCCTCTTTTTAAACACTTAGTTTTACTCGATGCTATTTTACCAAATTGTAGAGATGATTTCAACCGAAGAGTCTTATTTATTGCGATATTGAAGTGCTTCGCTAATATGCTCGACTCCTACTTGATCTTTGCTCTCAATGTCGGCAATAGTCCGGGCTAGCTTAAGGGTTTTATAGTAAGCTCTGGCGGATAGGTTCAATCTTTCCGTAGCTTGGCTTAGAATTTGCTCTACTGCAGGGTCAGTTTTTATATATTTGCTTATTTGGCGATTACTCAATCTAGCGTTAGTGTCGGGGCTGCTGTATCGTTGTAGTTGAGTTTCACGAGCTCTGTTAACCACATTGTAAGCTTGTAGGGTATCTGATTTTTTAGGTTGCGGGAGTCGTGAAGATAAATGCTTGCTCTTGATTCTACCTACCGGTACTATCATGTCTATACGATCTAACAGAGGGCCCGAAATCCTTTTTTGATAATTCATAACTTGAGAAGAACTGCACTCACATTCTTTTTTAGCATCCCCATAGTAACCACAGGGGCATGGATTTTTAGTAGCTACCAACATGAAGTTAGCGGGGAAGCTGACACGTTGGTTCGCTCGTGCAACGTGTACAACGTGATCTTCTAGCGGCTGACGCATGGCTTCTAGGCTCGTACGGGGGTATTCGGGAAGCTCGTCCAAGAACAGAACACCTAAGTGCGCTAGGCTAACTTCTCCCGGAGCAGGATTGTGTCCTCCGCCGATTAAAGAAATGTGGCTGGAGGTATGGTGGGGGTTTCTCAGCGGTCTATGTAGAAGCGTATTAGTATCTGTTTCCCCGGCTAAGCTATGCAGCTTGGTAACTGCTATGCGCTCTTCCATAGATAGAGGAGGGAGAATACCAATAAGGGCCTTAGCTAACATGGTTTTACCAGTACCGGGTGGACCGGTGAAAAGTATATTATGACCACCGGCTGCAGCTATAATTAAAGCTCGTTTAGCTTGTTCTTGGCCATAAATCTCGTCTAGTGTTACAGGGGAGTCGGCGGGCTGAGTTGTCTCTAAACCCTCGGTATAGTTATTGATTGGCAATTTCTTTTCTTGTTTGAGGTGAAGGTATAGATCACTGAGTGACGATACCCCTATAACATCTATGTCGTTTATCAGAGTGGCTTGGTTGATGTTAGCTTTTGGCACGAAAACCTTAGAGATTCCGGCTTGCCGTGCTACTTCGGCAAAGTTTATAACACCACGTACCGGCTTTATCTTACCTCCTAAAGATAGCTCACCCACAAAAAGGGAGTCTTCTACTTCTTCCTTCCGCAGCTGACCGCTTGCAGTAAGGATAGAAATTGCGATAGGCAAGTCAAAATGAGCCCCGTCTTTAGGTAAGCTAGCAGGCGCTAAATTGATGATAAATCTTTTAGCAGGGAAGTTTAAGTGGCTATTACGGATAGCGCTACGGACTCGCTCTTTGGCCTCTTCAATGGCTTTATTACCTAAGCCTACAATTTGTAAAACCGGCAAGCCCTTGGAAGAATCGCACTCCACCGTTATTAATTGACCATCAAAACCAACTGCAGCAGCAGAATAAATGTGTGCCGTCATAACTATAACCCAGTAAAGCACTAATGGTAAAAACTGCCAACATATGCTATAATGATACATGCGTATGGGGCTGAATTTTACGCTTCGACGAGAGGACCTTAACAGATTATTTTGCGAGCCGATTTACACCGTAAGTGTAATTTTAATTGCAAACTTTGTTGCAAAAGCGAAGTCAGTAGTAGCTACGATTGCTAGCGCTTTCCAAGCTCCTACCTTTGCGCCAGTTTTAGTTTAAATACTGAAACCATCAACACACTTAGGCGGCATAAAGTGTGTACTGATGTCATATCAATGCCGCTATCTTCACTACTGGGCAGCAACTGTAGTGAAATGAACTTTTTTGCGCGACAAACCTAGCATTTTGTTATTTTTATAACTAGCTTAGTCGTAAAATTTTTTAAAGTAACTATGCTCGTAGACGAATAATCAGTTACCACTCGGACCGGGGTGCAATTCCCCGCAGCTCCACCAGATTTTAAAATATAAGCCTCTTTTGAGGCTTATTTGCATTATAATTAACCAGTATGAAGCGAGATGTTTTAATAATTGGAGGTGGCGGCAGAGAGCATGCTATTGCTTGGAAACTGAATCAGTCTTCTAAGGTTAGAAAAATATATATTGCACCTGGCAACGGCGGAACGCGTGACATTGCTGAAAATGTTCCAATAAATCCTACAGATATCGCTTCGCTTGTAGAATTCGCCAAGAAAAAGAAGATTTACATGAGCGTGGTTGGCCCTGACGATCCTTTAGCGCTCGGTATAGTAGATGAATTTCAAAAAAATAATCTTCGCATATTTGGTCCTACGCAAGCTGCTGCTAAGATTGAGTCATCAAAAGCATTTTCTAAGGAGTTAATGGCTAGAGCTGGTATTCCCACAGCAGACTTTGCTGTTTTCAGCCAATACCGTAAAGCTCTTCAGTATATTCGAGAAAAAGACTTTCCACTTGTAGTAAAGGCTAGCGGATTAGCACTAGGTAAAGGTGTTTACGTATGTAATAAGTTGCAAGAAGCAGAAAATGCCCTAAAACAACTTATGTTAAACCGTATCCACAAAGAAGCGGGGGATGAAGTTATCGTAGAAGATTTTCTTGAGGGTCAGGAAATATCTCTTCATGCGTTTTGTGATGGCACAACTTTTGTTCCGTTCCCTTCTGCTCAGGACCATAAGCCTATAAATGAGGGGGACAGAGGAAAGAATACCGGTGGCATGGGCACTATTGCGCCTGTGCCTTGGGTGTCTGCTCGAAGTGCTAAAAACTTAGGCAATCAATTTATCAATAGGGCATTGTCTGAGTTAAATAAAGAGGACAAAAAGTTTGTAGGTATACTTTACCCAGGACTTAAGGTGAGCCCTAACGGATCCAAAGCCCTTGAATTTAATGCTAGATTCGGTGATCCTGAAGCCCAGGTGTACATGAGGTTACTGAAAACGGATTTATTTGATATTTTAGATGCTTGTATTAATGGTGATTTATCTAATACTGAGGTTGAATGGCAATCTGGATTTGCAGCTTGTGTTATTTTAGCTTCTGGCGGCTATCCGGATAAGTACAAAAAAGGGCTAGCTATTAGTGGAGTTGATGTTGCTAAAAAGGTACCAGGTGTAGTCGTATTTCATGCTGGTACGGAATTTAAAAAGAGTTTAATCACTTCTGGCGGCAGGGTGCTTGGCATATCGGCTGTAGGTAACACGCTTTCCAAGGCCGTAGAGTCTGCCTACAAGGCCGCACAACTAGTCTACTTTGAAGGTATGCAATATAGACGCGATATTGGCGCTAAGTCTATTAATAAAACTTAGTTCCTAAAGCAAAACAACCGCCTGCGAGTAGCGGTTGTTTCGTGTGTTGGAGACTTTTTGTTTTTGAACTCCTGAGTAAGTTTTTTATTCAAGAGCTACCCCTATAGTATGCTTTTAAAATGCTCATGTCAACACTATTTTTAATAAAAATTTTCTGTGGAAAACTTGCATTAATAACAAGCTATATAGTAAATCTAAGATAAGTATAGAAAAAATAGACCCACTTGTTGCCCAAACTATAAAAATGATATGAATTTATATAAAAATGAATCAGCCATTACGTAAGTTGTATCTAATTTTTGTTTTAGGCAGCCGTGATTTTGTAAGTAGAAGGCTACTCAACTTGTCTTTATGGCTAAGACTGTGCTAAAAAATCTAATTTCAGGCGGGCGTCAAGCATAAAAACGATTCGTTGCTTACAAAATGGTGAACGGTGCTGAGATAGTTTAGTTTGTTAGGGTCATAAAACGAGGAATCACGTATCTGCTGAGTAATTATTCGAGAAGACAAAGCTCAAAACACTGTGGAGAACCTTAAGTTTGGCTATGAACAGCTAGAAAAGAATAAATTTTACCCAAAATCTATAATTTTTTAATTAAAAACCAAATATGGAGCAAAGAACACCCATTACTTTTATGAAGCAGTGGTCAGGCGGGTCAACTAACGTGGCTATAACTTCCTCTGCTATTCGTTTTGAAAAATATTGCAATGGCGATCAGCCTATCGGTCTTGTACTTAATATAATTGATTTGAGATTTACCCGTGTGTAGTTGTTCATCCTGCTCTAAAATTACAAATTCACCAAAAAGTTCCCAAAAATGTTCTTAGTACCATCAAAAAATGAGTAAAATAGATTATAATAAGCATTTAATACAACAATAATTATGACAACAAAATGTTGTTATAATTATTTAGTACAGATATAAAAATTAATGTTTATATAAAATACAACGATATTTTTTTAAAAAGCATTGACCACTATAGCTCCGCGTGCTATAAGTAGACATAAGCTTATTTCATAAAACAAAAAGCTTAAAATACCTTAAAAACTTAACTAATAGACGGAAATCTGGCGGCACGATGCCTTACGGCAATGGCGTCGCCATGCTCCGCCCATTAGCGTTGAGCAATTTGTTGCTCGGGATCATACGTGACTGAGCGACACGTACATCTGGGCTCCGTAGCTTCTTTTTGTGAAGAGCGGAGCGGTCAGTCGCCTCGGCGGCAAGCGCCCTAATAATTTTTTACACAGCGGCGGATTTGTCGCCAGGCCTTTTTTCTCTTTTTACAAGGATACTACTGGTGGAGAATGGTAAGATTATTACAAGTATGTCTTTTTGGTCAAAATTCATTTACGTGCTACCCGTCTTAACAGCCATTGCTTTGATATATTTATGGAATATGGTTAGTCCTAGTGAAGCCACCCCTGGAGAGATATTACTAGTGTTCGTTCTACTGTATGCTTTTTGTTTAAGCATATTTTTCTTATTGGCACACTTGATTTTCAGATTGTACCTGCGTCTTAAGGTGAGGAGCGCTAGTGACGATAACTCTAAGAAGAGTCACTTTAAAGCTCGCAAAGTATACTACGTAACCAGCGTGCTGGCCTTTTTTCCTGTACTCTTGTTGGCTATGCAATCGATTGGACAACTAAAAATCAATGACGTAATACTAGTGGGCGGTCTAGTTGCTTTAGCAGTATTTTACGTTATTAAACGTTCTTAAATTGATAAACAATTTCCTCAAGGTGAATATGATATACTAAAGCGTAATATGGAACCAAAACTACCACGTCCTAATTTATCTCCGGAAGCGCAGCCTACTGCAGCGCCTGAAGCTAAGTCTGAAGTGGTCTCTACACCTGTTGAGAGGTCTCCTGAAGTGCCAGAGACTGGACATGAGCAAAAGAATGCGATTAGCGACGACAGCGCCCTGCAGGCCGCTACACAAGCTGCTCCGGCAGTGCCCGCACCTTTACCTTCTGTGCCGCAACAACAATCAACTTCTACAAACGACGACAGTACTAACCCAACGGTAGCTAGCGATGAAGATAAAATAGAGAAAGAATGGGTGGATAAGGCAAAGAAAGTTGTAGCAGAAACTAAAGAAGATCCTCATAAGCAAAGCTACGAAGTTAGCAAAATGCAAGTCGATTACCTCAATAAACGCTTTGGCAAACAACTTAATTTACCAAATGATTCCTAAATCATCACGTCTGTGATGTAAACTAGTTAATATGACAGCGGGTATACTGATAGGCGTTTTTATCATTGTGTGCCTAGGGGTTGGGTTTGGCCTGCTAGGCTACTGGTTATATTCTCGTACGATGCGCGAGTCTAAAAACTATGAGCGTGGCTTAAAAATGGTTCCGATGTTAATTCACATTCCGCCGGAGAGTGATGACATTGAAGGTGGGGGACGGGACGAAAGAGATATTACTGAGGAGAGCATATCTCAAGCACAAGTTATTTATAATATTATTGCTAGTACCGCTACCAAAGGTTTTAAGAGTAAGGTTTTTGGCCAGCGACATATTGCATTTGAAATTATTGCCAGTAAAGGAATTATTTACTACTACGCTGTTGCTCCAGTAGTACTAGTGGATGTGATACGCCAAGCAGTGGCGGCTGCTTATCCCTCAGCTAGATTAGAAGAGGTAGAAGAACACAATGTTTTCAGTAAATCGGGCAAGATAAGCGGCACTATAGGTGGGGAACTAGTTTTAAAAAAGAGCTATGTGTATCCGATCGCTACTTTTCAGGAGTCTAAGCGAGATGCGATGCGGGCAATGCTTAATGCTCTATCTGCTGCTAGCCAAGAAGATGGAGCGGCAGTGCAAATCTTACTTCGGCCGGCTAAAGAAGGTTGGGCAAAAGATACACTTGCTTCGGCGAACAAGATTAAGAAAGATAAAGAGACCAAAGGCAGCGGATCTTCTAACCTAGTCTCACCTAAAATGCTCGAAGTTTTATGGAAACCACCAGAGTCACCTTCTGATAAACCAGAAGAGAAACGCCAGCTATCTTCATTAGAAACATCTACTATCGATTCAATTGAGGAAAAAACTCAATATCCTGGTTATGAAGTGTTGATTAGAGTTTTGGTATCCTCTAACACAGCAGTTCGTGCCCAGTCACTTTTAAAAAACATAGTAGCGGTGTTTTACTTATTTGATTCGCCTAACAAAAATGGATTTAAGTTCGTAGTAACTAAAAACATTGAAGATTTTGTCACTTCTTTCATATTTCGGTTTTTCCCTCAAAGTTCTAGTAAGAATATTCTTAACAGTTTAGAACTAGCTACCATCTTTCACTTACCAGACCAAAAGAATATTCCGACGTCACAATTACAACGACAAGCTTCTAAGCAAGTAGATGGACCTAACCAGCCTCTAACCGAAGGTCTATTGCTTGGGTACAATGTCTATAGAGGCATAAAAAAACAGATACGACTAAATAAGGTAGATAGGCGCCGTCATGTTTATATAATTGGCCAAACCGGTACGGGAAAATCTAAACTACTCGAAAATTTAGCCTTGCAAGATATGCTTGATGGCAAAGGTTTCGCGTTTGTAGACCCTCATGGAGATTCGGCAGAGTCTCTTCTAGGTATGGTTCCCAAAGAGAGGGTCGAGGACGTAATTTACTTTAACCCGGGTGATATGGAAAATCCTATTGGTCTTAATATGTTTGAATTTGATCATCCGGATCAAAAAGATTTCTTAGTGCAAGAAGCTATTAATATGCTCTATAGCTTATATGACCCTGGCCACACAGGTATCGTAGGGCCACGGTTGGAACATATATTTCGCCAGAGCGCTTTGCTTTTAATGTCAGATCCTGCTGGAGGTACGTTTGTTGATATTCCAAAGGTACTGGTGGACCAGGAGTTTAGAAACAGTAAGCTCAAGTACGTTACAGATCAAACCGTGCTTGATTTTTGGACCAAAGAGTTTCCAGCCTCTCAGCGCTCTAATGAAGCTGGAGAAATTATTAGCTGGGTAGTGAGTAAATTTGGGCCATTTATATCTAACGATGCAATGCGTAACATCATTGGGCAAACTAAAAGCGGATTTAAGATACGTGAGATTATGGATAATAAGAAAATCTTACTAGTTAACCTCAGTAAAGGTAAGATGGGCGAGCTTAACTCTAATTTACTGGGTATCATATTTGTGATGAAATTTCAGGTTGCTGCTATGAGTCGCGCAAGTATTGAGGATGAAGAGAAGCGTGTTGACTTTAGTTTGTATGTAGACGAGTTTCAAAACTTTGCTACAGATAGTTTTGAGTCGATTCTATCTGAGGCGAGGAAATATCGCCTCAGTTTAATACTAGGTAACCAATTTATGACTCAGCTGACCGATAAAGTGCGCGAAGCAATTATTGGCAACGTTGGAACGGTGATTAGCGGAAGAATCGGCACAACAGATGCAGAGCTTCTAGAAAAAAGATTTGAACCTACGTTTAATGCAAGCGATCTTGCTAAACTGCCCAATTTTGAAACTATTACTACTGTGCTTATCGATAACACTCCTTCATCGCCTTTCAGTATGTCTCTAATACCGCCTCTTGGTAAGCCGAACTTAAAATTAGCTACAGCCTTAAAACGTTTATCAGCTGCTAAGTATGGCCATCCTAGACAAGAAGTAGAGAGGACTATATCCAAACGCTTACAATCAGGCAGTAAGCCTAAGCCAGCGGCCGCAGCTCCTGCTGGTGTGTCTTCTCCTAAAACCTCAGGTAGTAAAAGTTCACAACCTTCTTTTCTTGACGAATGGTTAGCTAAGCGTAAGCAGCTAACTAACCAGTCACCAGGTCAGAAGGCTGCACCAAATAATACTTTCGGCCCGCCTAGCTCTAGTCCCGCGTCACCGATACCTCCTAGCCAACCCAAGCAACAAGCTCCTGATAACCCTAACTCTGATATCGAAGGTCACATTAAACTAAGATAAGTAGCCACTATGCCTAAGAATATATTATGAGCATAATAATTATGTTCAATGAAATTTAGTTGCACTGAGTACAATTTACCAGTTATAATAGAGTAGTTGTAAATAGCTACAGTATCTGGAATATGGGGGAATATGAACAAACAAACATCAACTGCTAGTTATGATGCTAGCCAGATTCAAGTTTTAGAAGGGCTTGAGCCGGTACGTAAACGTCCTGGTATGTATATTGGTAGCACGGGCTACGAGGGTGTACATCACCTGATTAAAGAAATTGCTGACAATTCAATCGACGAAGCAATTGCAGGCCACGCTACGAGAATCCAAGTTACTTTGTTAAAAGATGGCGGAGTAAGCGTAGAAGATGACGGAAGAGGTATACCAGTTGAAACTCACTCAAAGACCGGTAAGAGTACTTTAGAAACTGTACTAACTATCTTGCACGCTGGTGGTAAGTTTGGCGGTGGGGGCTATAAGGTGTCTAGCGGTCTCCATGGCGTTGGTTCTAGCGTCGTGAATGCGCTTTCCACCAAACTGGTTGCCGAAGTCTTTTTAAAAGGCAAGCACTATCGTCAGGAATATGCACGCGGAGTTCCGCAAAGTGACATAAAAACTGTAGGCAAAACCGATAAGTCAGGCACGAAAATTACTTTTTACCCTGATGCTGATATTTTTGAAACGGTTGATTTAGACTATGGCTGGGTTAAAGATTATTTGCGGCACCAGGCATACCTAACTAAGGGAGTATATGTTTCGGTTATCGATGAGCGCAGTGGCGAACGAGTATCTTTTTACTTTGAGGGCGGCATCCAATCGTACGTTAAACATCTTAATATAGGTAAAGATATATTAACCGATAATATATTTTACGTAGAAAAACAGGTTGAAGATTGTATGGTGGAGATTGCTATACAGTATAATGATGGCTTTAGTGAAAATGTTAAAGCGTTTGCCAACAACGTGCTTAATTCCGATGGTGGGACTCACTTGATAGGCTTTCGTTCAGCCTCAACTCGTACTATTAATGACTATGCGCGCAAAAGCGGTTTATTAAAGGAAAAAGAAGAAAATCTGACGGGCGATGATATCCGAGAAGGTTTAACTGCAATTATTCTAGTAAAACTGCCTGATCCCCAGTTTGAAGGTCAAACAAAGAACAAATTAGGTAATCCGGAAATGCGGCGTTACGTAGAGCAAGTAATGAACGAGTATTTCGCCTACTATCTTGAAGAGAATCCTTCTGTAGGTAAAAAGATTGTAGGAAAGGCTGTGCTTGCAGCTAGGGCTCGCAAAGCAGCTCGCGCTGCCCGTGATAATATTATTCGCAAAGGCGCTCTAGACGGGCTTAGCTTACCTGGTAAGCTGGCGGATTGTTCTAGTAAAGATCCAAAAAATTCAGAACTATACATTGTCGAGGGTGATTCAGCCGGTGGTTCAGCAAAAGTTGGTCGTGATAGCAAAACACAGGCGATCTTACCACTTAGAGGCAAGGTGTTGAACGTTGAACGGGCGCGACTAGATCGCATGTTAAACAATAACGAAATCGTTAGCTTAATTAAAGCAATGGGTGTGGGCATTGACGAGCAGTTTGATATTCGAGGATTACGTTATGAGCGAATTATTATTATGACTGATGCTGATGTTGATGGTAGTCATATTGCAACTCTACTAATGACATTTTTCTTTCGCTATATGCGAGAAGTAGTTGATGGCGGGTATATTTATTTAGCAAAACCTCCGCTATTTGAGTTGGTAAAGTCTGGCAAGCAGGGCAATGTTTTTATATATAACGAAGAAGAGTTAGAAAAGGTTCTGTCTGAGACTATAGAGGCACGCAAAAAAGAGGGTCTAAAGGTTGACCTAGACAGCGATCGAGTAAAACAGGCTGGTTTTACCGAACAAAAACGCTATAAAGGTCTTGGGGAAATGGATGCTACTCAGCTATGGGAGACTACAATGAATCCTGAAAATCGAGTTCTTGTACAGGTAAAGGTGGAAGATGCCGAACGAGCTGATGCAATATTCACTAAGTTAATGGGAGAAGAGGTCGAGTTGAGAAAGAACTTTATTCAAAGTCGAGCCAAGTTTGTAAAAGTTGAGGATTTGGATATTTAATTATGGACGAAGAACACAAGACACCTAGCGAGGGCGAAATTATTGCCCCACACGCAAACTCTAAGCTATTAGAGCAAAGAACAGTTGAAGATGTTATGGAAGATAGCTTTCTCCGTTACTCGATGAGCGTCATTATTGAACGTGCTCTACCGGATGTGCGGGATGGACTCAAGCCTGTGCATCGTCGTATTTTGTACGTCATGGATAAAATGGGTATCAGAGCAGGCGGCAAAACCGTAAAAAGTGCACAAATTGTCGGCGAAGTTATGGGTAAGTATCACCCACATGGAGATAGTGCAATCTATGAATCCATGGTTCGCATGGCCCAAGAGTGGTCTATGCGCTACATGCTGGTCAATGGCCAAGGTAACTTCGGCTCAATGGACGGCGATCCTGCAGCCGCATATAGATATACCGAGGCCAAGATGGCTAATCATGCCGAAGCAATGCTGGCAGATATAGATAAGGATACAGTTGAATTTCGAGATAATTATGACGGAACTCGCCAGGAGCCTAGTGTTTTACCAGCTAAGCTTCCGAACTTGCTTCTAAACGGTCAAATTGGTATTGCCGTAGGCATGGCAACTAATATTCCGCCCCATAACCTAGACGAGCTTGTCAATGCAACTATCCACTTGATAGATCACTCTCAGGAAGAAACAACGCTTGACGATCTACTACAATACGTCAAAGGCCCCGATTTTCCCACCGGTGGCATTGTGTACGGTAAAGAGTCCTTGCGCCAAGCTTACGCTACAGGACGAGGTGGCGTTATGGTTCGTGCGGTGGCTGAGATCGAAGAAACTAAAAAGGGTAAACATCAAATTATTATTACCGAAGTACCTTATGGTGTAAATAAAGCTACGCTTATTGAGAGAATAGCAGACTTAGTTAAAGAGAAGAAACTGGGTGGTATTAGTGACTTACGTGATGAAAGTGCCCGCGGCAAAGTAAGAGTGGTCGTAGAGCTTAAAAAAGATTCTTACCCAAAGAAGGTTCTCAATCAGCTTTATAAACTAACGGCTTTGCAAACGTCGTATCACTTTAATATGCTAGCTCTGGTTGATGGCATTCAACCGAGGGTATTGGGTTTGCAGGATATCTTGGGAGAATACCTTAAACATCGACAATCAGTAGTACGACGTCGTACAGAGTTTGAGCTAGCCAAAGCTAAAGACAGGGCTCATATCTTAGAAGGACTTAGCATAGCCTTGGACCATATAGACGAAGTTATCTCTACTATTAGGAGTAGTGAGACTACTGAAGACGCGCAAGCTAATTTAATAAAGAAGTTTAAACTAAGCGAAATTCAAGCTAAAGCCATATTGGCTATGCAACTACGTAGTTTAGCGGGTCTCGAACGAAAGAAAATAGAAGATGAACTAGCAGAACTTCGCAAGCTGATTGCTAAATTAGAGGCTATTTTGGCAGACGAGAAAGAAATCCTTAAAATTATCAGGGAAGAACTAGTTGAAATAAAAGAGAAGTATGCTGATGAGCGTCGCACGAAGATTGTTCCACAAGAACTTGGTAAGTTTAGTGACGAGGAACTGATTCCTGATGAAGATGTCGCTGTTCTACTTACAACAGAAAACTACATAAAAAGAACTAATATGAGCGAATACCGTCGCCAGCATCGTGGCGGCAAGGGTAAACGCGGCATGACTACTAAAGATCAGGATATTATTTCTCAACTTGTGCCAGCTAGCACTCATGATTGGCTGCTTTTATTTACTAACCGTGGCCGTGTGTTTAGACTGAAGACCTATGAGGTTCCTACAGCCAGCTTAACTGCTAAAGGCATAGCTGCAGTCAATCTTCTCCAGTTACAACCAGAGGAACGTATAAGTTCAATAATTAAAATTGATAAAGATTACAAAGCTGAAGATGATGGCTATTTAATAATGGCTACCGCACACGGTACGGTCAAGAAAACACCTCTTAAAGCTTACGCAAATATCCGCACTAGCGGCTTGATAGCTATTCGGCTTGATGAAGGCGATGAATTATGTTGGATTCAAAAGAGTAGTGGAGAAGATGAGGTAATAATAACTACCATGTTTGGCCAAGCTATTCGTTTTAAGGAAACAGATGCACGAGCTATGGGGCGAACCGCTAGAGGGGTTCGCGGAATTAGGTTACGCCCAGGGGACAAAGTGGTAGGTATGGATTTGGCCTATGAGAATCCAAAACTACTTGTAGTCAGTTCTAAGGGGTACGGCAAGTTAACGCAAGCCTCAAACTTTCCTACCCATAAACGAGGCGGCGTTGGCATAAAAGCAGCAGTAGTGAACAAAAAGACCGGCAACATCATCTCCGTAAGGGCTCTGTCGCCTCAGGCTTATGAGATGCTAATAATTTCTCACAAAGGCCAAGCTATTAGAGTGGGTCTCAATGATATTCCGCTTCTTGGCAGAACTACTCAGGGTGTGCGTATTATGAGATTAGGAGAACAAGATCAAGTAGCTTCACTTGGCATAATCCCCGAGCAAGAAACACCTACCTTAGAGGCGGATAGCTAAAATGAGAGCGACCGGTGTTCTATCGGTCTATATCTTGTCGATAGCCTTAGGCTGGTTTATTGCTCAAGCAATTAAATACTTACTTCAAGCTAGCAAAGCTCACGATTGGCGTAATATTTCTTCGCTTTATAAATCTGGTAATATGCCTAGTGTTCATGCCGCCACTGTAAGTGCATTAGCTACTTCGGTAGGCTTACAAAAAGGTGTAGGATCTGCTCTGTTTGCGATATCGTTTGTTTTAGCTGCGATTGTAGCCTACGATGCTATGCAAGTAAGGCGAAGTGTAGGAGAGCAAGGAATTGTTTTAGCTAAATTGCTTAAAAGCAAAGGCAGTAAATCAAGCCACTCTCCTTATTATTCATCTGGGCACACACCTGCAGAAGTATTGGCAGGCGCTGTTCTAGGCGTAGCGTCCGGAGCTATTGTTGTAATTTATATTACACATTTTTCTTAGCAACCGTTGACACTATATCTGTTAGTAAGCTATTATAGTCTTTAGCTCAACTATAAATTCTATTAAAGAACAGATGGAGAAGGGAGAGCGAACGTTCACAATTTGGTAGTGCAAATCATCGTCAGTTAATTTATGTTAAATGTGCATTAACACATTTTTATGGAGAGTTTGATCCTGGCTCAGGATGAACGCTGGCGGCGTGCCTAACACATGCAAGTCGAGCGGCAGCGGACCTTCGGGTGCCGGCGAGCGGCGGACGGCTGAGTAACGCGTGGGAATGTACCCCAAAGTGAGGGATAACTGCTCGAAAGGGTAGCTAATACCGCATATGGTCTTCGGATTAAAGTATTTATACGCTTTGGGAACAGCCTGCGTCCGATTAGGTTGTTGGTGAGGTAAAGGCTCACCAAGCCGACGATCGGTAGCTGGTCTGAGAGGATGATCAGCCAGACTGGAACTGAGACACGGTCCAGACTCCTACGGGAGGCAGCAGTGAGGAATCTTCCACAATGGGGGCAACCCTGATGGAGCAACGCCGCGTGCAGGATGAAGGCCTTCGGGTCGTAAACTGCTTTTATGAGTGAAGAATATGACGGTAACTTATGAATAAGGATCGGCTAACTACGTGCCAGCAGCCGCGGTCATACGTAGGATCCGAGCGTTATCCGGAGTGACTGGGCGTAAAGAGTTGCGTAGGTGGTTATGTAAGTGAATAGTGAAACCTGGTGGCTCAACCATTCAGACTATTATTCAAACTGCATAACTCGAGAATGGTAGAGGTAGCTGGAATTTCTAGTGTAGGAGTGAAATCCGTAGATATTAGAAGGAACACCAATGGCGTAGGCAGGCTACTGGACCATTTCTGACACTGAGGCACGAAAGCGTGGGGAGCGAACCGGATTAGATACCCGGGTAGTCCACGCCGTAAACGATGGATGCTAGCTGTTGGAGGTATCGACCCCTCCTGTAGCGAAGCTAACGCGTTAAGCATCCCGCCTGTGTAGTACGGTCGCAAGACTAAAACATAAAGGAATTGACGGGGACCCGCACAAGCGGTGGAGCGTGTTCTTTAATTCGATGATAAACGAAGAACCTTACCAGGGCTTGACATCCCTTGAATTACTCCGAAAGGAGTGAGTGCTTTATTGAGCAAGGTGACAGGTGCTGCATGGCCGTCGTCAGCTCGTGTCGTGAGATGTTTGGTTAAGTCCATTAACGAGCGCAACCCTTATGAATAGTTGGATTTTTCTATTTAGACTGCCCCGGTAACGGGGAGGAAGGAGGGGATGATGTCAGGTCAGTATTGCCCTTACGTCCTGGGCTAGAAACGCGCTACAATGGCCGGTACAATGCGCAGCTAAGTCGCGAGATGGAGCAAATCGCATCAAAACCGGTCCCAGTTCGGATAGCAGGCTGAAACTCGCCTGCTTGAAGTCGGAATCGCTAGTAATCGCAGGTCAGCAAACTGCGGTGAATACGTTCCCGGGTCTTGTACACACCGCCCGTCAAACCATGAAAGTGACCAACACCCGAAGTCCTATCTTGTATAGGCCTAAGGTGGGGGGCATGATTGGGGTTAAGTCGTAACAAGGTATCCGTAGCGGAAGCTGCGGATGGATTACCTCCTTTCTAGGGAGAAACTATGCCTAACTTACGAGCAATCTAAGTTAGAGCTAGGTCGGTCTTGTTGTTGTGTTGAGCTTACATAACAACATCAGTTCTCTTTTCGAGAACAAGGCTAAGTTCACCTTTTGACTTGATGATGAAATGCACTACTAAGTTGTGAAGATAAAAAGGCCTTCTTACCAGAAGGTCTTTTTTAGTTTTTAAAGATGGCTAAACGGAGAAACGATAAATTCAAGAATTGGCTTATATAAGCCAAACATAATAATCAGACCTACTATTATGGCTATAATACTGTAAAGCTTGAACACGTCATATTTACTGCCCGGCCCGATTTTATTAGCTATAGAAGATGACCCAAAGCTATCGGCAATTTGCTGATTGTACTTTACTGAGATTGCACCGACGATGACGATTATAAGTCCGATAAAAAACGATCCAACGCTCATATTACTACTCCTTATATATTTATTATGACAAAGGTACCTCTTGCTAGCAAGGGGCGGGTAGGCTAAAATACTGATTGTTTACTTTTAAGTTATGGGGCGTTAGCTCAGTTGGCTAGAGCACCTGCTTTGCAAGCAGGGGGTCCGGGGTTCGAGTCCCCGACGCTCCACCACGTCGGAATTCACTGCAATCTCTATGAAATTTTGCAAACAAGTGGCAAAATTTGCATTGAGATTTACGTTATTCCTCCTTTAGACTAAACAAACAGCAAGCTTGGTTTGTTTAATCTGAGAATCGCACAATAAAGTTATGGGGCTGTAGCTCAGCTGGTTAGAGCGCGTCACTGATAATGACGAGGTCCCAGGTTCAAGTCCTGGCAGCCCCACCATTTTAGTAACTTATATTATGACAAACTTCTTAAAACCTGATTTTACTGCTCCGTCAGTAACGGCGGTTACGCCTGAGTTATTAGTTGAGCTTGGAGTTAAAACACTCTCGCTTGATGTGGACGGTTCTATTATGCCTCATCATGCGGAAGAAATTCCTCCCGAAATTTTAGCTCACCTTCAAATGATTGGCAGTTCTGGGATAAGAATCGCTTTCTCTAGTAACTCCTATAATGGTCGCGTCGCTGAACTGCAGGCGATTGCCGCTACTATAAGCGGTGAAGTGCGAGTTGTAACACCCGCTTCTGTTAGCCCAAGTTCTGACGAAAGAATAGTGAAGAGGTACAGAAAACCTAATCCGGCTATGATTGAAGAAGCTGCGAGACAAACGGAAGTAGAAATTGATGAAGTTTTGCACGGTGGGGATCAAGCTTTCAAAGATGTATTGGCGGCTAACAGAGCCGGCGCCCACAGTTTACTAATACCTCGCTATGGAGAAGGCGGAGACTGGAGAGTAGAATTTCTGCAAAGACCCGTAGAAGGAGTGGTGTTGCCCTTCTTTGGTGTAAAGTCGCTACGCAGACAATTAGCTATGAAGTCTGTATAATCTGTGTGGTTGTTAAAACAGTTGATTTAATAATACTTTTTTGTTACAATTAATCTTACCTAGCGAATGTTTCTTGGTGGAAACCTCTGGCGATTGAATAACCAATCTTACAGAGGTTATTTTATTGCAAAAACAACAACAAATTGTTCTTTACAAGAGGTACCATAGCTTGTTAAGCTAATTGAGCTTGAGTCCGAATATTTGCATTTTTGATTAACGAAATGTGAATATGTGCGCTCAAGAGAGGTAGAGTGGCAGGTAATTTAACAATTTGATGTAAAGGATTGACGGATAGTAGCTTGGTAATTACCAACTACTAGTTAAGTCAATGCATAAAAAGGTACTCAAGGGCACACGATGGATGCCTAGACGTATATTACCGATGAAGGACGTGGAAGACTGCGAAAAGTCTCGGGGAGCTGTCAACAAGCTTTGATCCGGGAGTCTCCGAATGGGGAAACCCGCCATGAGTCATGTCATGTGCATCTTTACGTGAATACATAGCGTATCGAAAGGGAACTGCCTGAACTGAAACATCTTAGTAAGGCGAGGAATAGAGAATAAATAATAATTCTCGGAGTAGTGGCGAGCGAAACGGGAAGAGTCCAAACCTTTTTAAGTTTTTGCCTGATTAACTTCGGGCAAATAAGCTAACAGGCGAATGCTTGAAAAGGGGTTGTGAGGAACTTGAAGACCAAGTCAGATGGTTTGAATTATCGAACACTCTGATTTGCGATCACAGGCTGTTACCTGTGAGTAAGGTAAAAAATCGGCGTTGCTAGCAGAATAATTTGGAAAGATTAGCCAAAGACTGTGATAGCCAGGTACGCGAAAGCGGCGCTGACCTTATATCAAGTTTTCTCGAGTAGGCCGGGGCACGAGAAACCCTGGTTGAATCCGGCAGGACCACCTGCCAAGGCTAAATATAATATACGATCGATAGTGAACTAGTACAGTGATGGAAAGGTGAAAAGAACCCCGGGAGGGGAGTGAAATAGATCCTGAAATTGTGTGCCTACAAGGAGTCGGAGCAGATTTATTCTGTGACGGCGTGCTTTTTGTAGAACGATCCAGCGAGTTAATTTCATGCGCAAGGTTAAGTCAATTGACGGAGCCGTAGTGAAAGCGAGCCTGAATAGGGCGAATAAGTGTATGGAATTAGACCCGAAACCGGGTGATCTAACCATGGCCAGGCTGAAGCGTCGGTAACACGACGTGGAGGGCCGAACCACTAACAGGTCGCAATCTGTGTGGATGAGCTGTGGTTAGCGGTGAAATGCCAATCGAACTCGGAGATAGCTGGTTCTCCTCGAAATAGCTTTAGGGCTAGCGTCATGTTATTAGCAGATAGGGGTAGAGCTCTGTCAAGGACTGGGGTCCTTTGAGGATACCCACCCTTAACAAACTACGAATACTATCTGTGGAACCATGGCAGTTAGAACGGCGGGGCTAAGCTCGTCGCTCGAAAGGGAAACAGCCCAGACCATCGTCTAAGGTCCCTAAATTAACACTCAGTGGGAAACAAAGTGAGATTTCTTAAACAGCTAGGATGTTGGCTTAGAAGCAGCCATTCATTTAAAGAGTGCGTAACAGCTCACTAGTCAAGAGATCTTGCGTGGAAAATGTAACGGGGCTAAAGTGTTATACCGAAGACATGGATGCATAGTTTACTATGCGTGGTAGAGGAGCGTTCCTATCTGCATTGAAGCTGGACTGGGAAGTACAGTGGAGCGTTAGGAAGTGAGAATGCTGGAATGAGTAACCATAGACAGGTGAGAATCCTGTCGGCCGAAAGAGTGAGGTTTCCTGGACTACGGTAATCGATCCAGGGTTAGTCGGGCCTAAGCCGAGGCGCATAGCGTAGGCGATGGACATCAGGTTAATATTCCTGAACCGGTTATATTTTGTACACTGTTCACGGCGGAGTAATCAAAGCGGATTCATGGTATATATCCGTCCAACTCTAGGGGGAACCTTGGAGGAGTGAGAGACGTTCTTTTAGAACGACGATTTTGATGAGGACGCTGGCTAGAAAAGCAGGTGTACGCGTGAATATAGCCGCCCGTACCGCAAACCAACACAGGTACTCGGGTCGAGAAGACCAAGGCTTACGAGAGAACCTTCGCTAAGGAACTCGGCAATACAGCGACCGTAACTTCGGGATAAGGTCTGCCCGCGCTTTTTGAGCGTGATTGCTACAAGAGTTTGCTTGAAAGCGAAGTAGTTGAGTATCTTTTAAAGAATCACCAATTTATGTAACTAACGAGATGAACTTTTGTAGCGAGCTATCGTGCTTAATAAGCGCGGGCCGCAGCGAAAGAGCCCACGGAACTGTTTACCAAAAACACAGGTCTCTGCTAACACGAAAGTGGATGTATAGGGGCTGACTCCTGCCCGGTGCTGGAAGGTTAAGGGGAGTGCTTCACGGTGCGAACTGAAGCCCCAGTGAACGGCGGCGGTAACTATAACCGTCCTAAGGTAGCGAAATTCCTTGTCAGGTAAGTTCTGACCCGCACGAATGGAGTAATCATGTGGGCACTGTCTCAGCGAAGGACTCGGTGAAAGTGCATTGGCGGTAAAGATGCCGTCTGTCCGTACCAGGACGAAAAGACCCCGTGGAGCTTTACTACAGCTTTGCATTGAATCAGGTTATAACATGTGTAGCATAGGTGGGAGCCTTTGAAGCAGATGCGCCAGCATTTGTGGAGGCACTAGTGCAATACCACCCTTGTTGTGATCTTGTTCTTACAAAAACCGTTATCCGGTTTTTGGACCGTGCATGGTGGGTAGTTTAACTGGGGCGGTTGCCTCCTAAAGAGTAGCGGAGGCGTTCAAAGGTTGGCTAACTTCGGATGGAAATCGAAGTGATAGTGCATACGCATAAGCCAGCTTGACTGTGAGGAGTACATTCCAATCAGAGACGAAAGTCGGAGTAAGTGATCCGCTGTACGTACATTTTGTACATGAATGTGGGATCGACAGCGCAGACGGATAAAAGTTACCCCGGGGATAACAGGCTTATAGCGCCCAATAGTTCACATAGACGGCGCTGTTTGGCACCTCGATGTCGGCTCATCACATCCTGGAGGGGGAGCACCTTCCAAGGGTTCGGCTGTTCGCCGATTAAAGTGGTACGCGAGCTGGGTTCAGAACGTCGTGAGACAGTTCGGTTTATATCCGGTATGGACGATAGGAAATTTGAGGAGAGCTATCCCTAGTACGAGAGGACCGGGATGGACGTACCTCTGGTGTATCGATTGTGGCCACCTGCCGCATTGTCGAGTAGCTATGTACGGAACGGATAAGCGCTGAAAGCATATTAAGCGCGAAGCCAACTTCAAGATTAGATTTCCCTATGAGCTCCCTGAAAGACGATCAGGTTGATAGGTGCAAGGTGGAAGTACGGTAACGTATTAAGCCGAAGCATACTAATAGAGCCATTGCCTTTTTATGTTCTCGTTTATGAAGCTGATACTTGTATTGGCTGAATAAATGGGATAAGACTTAACTAGTAGTTAGTGGATATCATTCACTACAATTCTTTACATTAAAATTACACCGTATGGACATCGATCAGGCGGCTTTTTAATAAGACGCCAAATCGGTGCCCATGGCGCCGGGGAAACACCTGTTCCCATTTCGAACACAGAAGTTAAGCCTGGCAGCGGCGATTATACTGCAATCGCGGGAAACTAGCACGGTGCCGAATTATAGAAGAAGTCTCCGAAAGGAGGCTTTTTCTTATGTAAATCTACTACCTAAAGTCGACTTTACTTTTAGCTAGTCAATTTCTAGGGTATTCTTTATGTGATAAGTATCTTAATCAAGTGCGAGGAAAAACATGAGTCTAGAAGTTAATATTCACGATGCGCAGATGGTGATATTGCGTGAGTTGCTATTTCATCCCAGCGTGAGTTTTGCAAAATTACAAAAACTAACCGGCATGAGCAGTGATCACTTCAACTTCCACCTTAAGAAGTTGGTAGAAATCGGCCTAGTGGAGAAGCTCTCTAGAGGTACTTATTCGTTGTCGTCAAAAGGCAAAGAATATGCTAACAAGTTGGATACTGATAGCAATACCGTTGAGAGACAGCCCAAAGTAGCAGTGATATTAGCATTAGAGCGGAGAGCTGGCAAAAAGACAGAGTACTTATTTCAAGAGCGCTTAAAGCAACCTTACTATGGTTTTTGGGGACTGCCTACCGGTAAAATACGCTGGGGCGAGACTATTATACAGACTGCCGAGCGCGAGCTTATGGAAGAAACGGGCTTAATGGCCAAAAAATATCGTATTGCGGGTGTATATCACGAGCTTGTATATCAAAAAGAAACTGGCGAACAGCTTGAAGATAAAATCTTTTTTGTTATTAGTTGTAAAGAACCGCAGGGTACGTTGGTTAAGCAGTTTGAAGGTGGCCGAAATGCTTGGATGACGCGCCAAGAAGCCTTATCCCAACCGAAGGTATTTACGAGTTTTGATATAGAAATTGATATTGTTGACTCCGAGGAAACTTTTATAGAGCGTCGGGTAGAATATACTAAGGATTTATTCTAAGCTTTAGTTTGCAAGTAGCTCATGACAGCGATTTTCTGCTCTGCTTAGCCTTTCAACAATATAATCCCGCGCCTCAGGCTCTAATGGAGTATCAGGCATAAGAGCGAACTCTTTCATTACAGGTATAAGTGGAAGGTATTTTGCGGCTAATTTTTCAGCTTTTTGAGGACTTTCGTTATAAATAATTCCACTACAATTATCCAAGAAATCAGATAATTTAATAATACGAGCCTTGGGATTTTCGGCCATAGCTTGGGTAACATCTTTTTTGTATTGCTGGTTTTTATCTGTATTTGAGTTAAAATTATGATTTGTCACTTTAGCAACTAAAGTGGCTACTTCGCTACCAAATTTTTCATCAATGACAGCCAGTGCGGCAGACTTATATTCAATCTCATCGGCAAGTTCAATATCATCTCCTAGCATACGCCTAGCTTGATCTTCTATAATGTCGTGAAGTAAAGCGGCAATTATGATATCAGGATCTTTAACTTTAAAATGATGAATTATCCTAGCACTGACTCGCAGAATATGAGTGGAGTAAGGATGTTCACCGCGAGTTTGAGGCAAGTGAGCATACAAAGCAAGGGTAAGAGCCTCATTAATTCTCTGGTAGTCCTCAATTGGCAAATCTAAGGAATCTACTTCATGGCAAAAACGCTCTTCTAGCCCATACTCTCCATGTAGTCGAGTAACTTCATGAAGGGGTAACTCATACTTGTTAGTATCTTTCATATTTTATTAATAACATGATAATTAAACTTTAGCAAGTTATGCTAGCTTTGTTATAGGGTAAGAATATATCTAGTAAAATAAAATAATGTTTATGTAAATATTGACAAAGTGGTTATAGTTTGTTAATATAATAAACGTAACATATCAAGTGTGAGATTATAAGAGGAGAAAATATGTCAGGCACTAAGAAGGGCGGCGTTGCTGCTGCTAAAACTAATAAATTACGTCATGGTAAAGATTTTTATGCGCGTATTGGCCGCAAGGGCGGAGAAAATGGCACAACAGGCGGCTTTGCTGCTAATCGTGACCTAGCTCGTAAAGCCGGCGCTATAGGCGGACGCCTTAGTCGTCGTCGCAAGACCAATAAAACTAAAGCAACCGCTTAAGTTACGCTAACTTTATAGCGACGTAATTGACACAAACGCGCATCATTGGCGCGCCACTGGCACCCGCAGACTATGCATCTGTAGGTGCCGGTTTTGGTTTGAGGAGCATTGCTGGCACAATCAGGGCATTTACTGCGTTGATGTAACCAGTCTCTGTAGCTATCCAAGGCTGTTTCAATATCTTCTTCGGTGATTTTAACGTTATAGCGTGTAGCTAAGGTTTCTTTAGCGTGCTCCCAGGCTACTCTTTCTTGATGTAAAAGATCTATGTCTTGATCAAAATCTCGATGTTTTAGTAGAGCATGGGCTAATTCATGTAGTAATAAAGCTTTTTGATGGCTTGAGGTAAGTTGGGAGTAAAAGACAGTTTTTTTGCTGGGCGACCAACAAAAAACGTCACTAGCTTTAAAAGCTAGCTTAGGGTAATCTTTTTCTAATTGCTTAAGCAGAGAGCTGGTCAACGCCATAGTAATAACATCCGTATAGTACAGCTTTTTCTGGGTGATAAGCCTGCTTTATTTGAGGGCGGCGAAAGTTAGGGTCAAGTTGGCTGCTTAAGATTTTTTGCAAAATAGTCTCATATCTAGAAAAATACGATCCCACGCTACCGCCTATGATGATTATTTCGGGGTGAAGCATAGGTATCAAGACTAGCAAACCTCGACTAATTTTATCAGCAATTTCTTGCCAAATAATCTGGTCTTTAATATCTTTAGCTAAGTGCTTGTAAGTGTGCTTTATAGCGTTGCCGGAAGCAAACTTTTCCCAAGTTCGAATTAAGCCGTCGTATTCTATGAGCATTTGCCCCCCTTCAATAGGGCTAAGGGCTGGTATAATTTGGCCGTCAATTATGACTCCCGTCCCAATACCCGTGCTTATAGTTATATAAAGGCTAAGCTGAGGTAGTGGCGACAAAATCTTGGTTTCGGCTAATCCCGCCAAGTTAGCATCGTTTTCTAGCCAAATCGGGCATGAGACTACCGAACTTAAAGCTTTGGCAATATCAAATCCAAACCCTTGCCAACTGAGATTAGCCCACCATACAAGATTATTATCTCTAACGATACCTGGAACTGCTATAACCATTCCATCAAGAGTGCTTTTGTTATAGTCAGCCTCAATAATCTTTTTAATTTGACTTATATAATCAGGCTTATTTTTTGGCGTAAGGAAACGATGTTCTTTATGGATTTTGCCGTTGGAATCAAAGCTGGCTACCAGTGTTTTTGTGGCTCCCGTATCAACAGTAATTAGCATAATATTAGTGTAGCATGGTGGCTAGGCGGTTTGTGCTAAATAGGTTTTTGATTGTATAATAGAAATATCGGGTGGAGTAAGGAGCATTATGGAAGAGTCTAGTTGGATAAAATCAGCAGTTAGGTTTGCTATAGTCGTAATTTTGTTGGCTGTAGTCTTATTTGGTGGAGTGTATCTTTTAAAACACCGGAATAACTCTAGCTCCAACCATACTCCTAATCAAGTATCGAAATCTAATACTAATGAGAAAAAAAGCAATAAGAAATCTAAAAACTCAAAGCAACACTCTGAGTCTAAATCAAATGATAAAAATTCGAGTACCAATAAAACTGCTAGCCAATCACCTCACAAGGTAGCGCCCGCCGGAATTTCTGACTACTGGTATATTCCAATACTTGGAGCAGTTGCTTTAGGTTTTGCAGGGTACGAATATTATTTATCCCGACAAGCTTTGAAGCAAGTCAACTCAACTAAGTAACCCTGTTTTGACTTACGGTGGTGGACAGAGTATAATTTATAGTAAATCCAAAGATGCGTTCTAACTCGCATCGTTAGGAAATATTGTGTAGAAAGGAGTCTTATAAAAAAGACTATGGCTAAAGCCGCAATTACAATGGACGACCTCTTAAAAGAGGAGAGCAGTCCACAAGCTGCTCAAGGAGAACTAGTAGAAGGGAAGATACTTTCGCTTAGAAAACACGAGGCCTTAATTGATTTAGGTCCTCTTGGTGTAGGTTTGGTGCCTCGCCGGGAAGTTGCTTTGGCACATAATCTCAAAGAGGGAGAAGCTATTACAGCTAGCGTGGTAGATCAAGAACTAGACAGCGGATATGTTCTGCTTAGCTTGCGTAAAGCTGCTCGAGACCGTGGCTGGGATGTGGTGTCTAAGGTTGCTGAATCGGGCGAGACTATAGAAGTAACTCCGTATGATGCAAATCGCGGTGGCTTGCTTGTCGAATATGAAGGCGTGCGAGGTTTCTTGCCCGTTAGCCAGCTGAGCGCTGAGCATTATCCACGGGTTGGCGGATCCGGTAAGGATGAGATTTTACAAAGACTCAATTCGCTAACCAGCAAAAAAATGCAGGTGCAGGTTATTGATGTTGATCGTAAAGCCAATAAACTGATTTTTAGCGAAAAAGAAGCAGTTAAGGACGGTTTATCGCAACGTTTAGAAAAACTCAAAGTTGGCGACAAAGTTAACGGTGTAGTGACTGGAGTAGTAGATTACGGTGTGTTTGTTAACGTTGAAGGAATCGAAGGTCTAGTTCACATAAGTGAAATTTCTTGGGAACGAGTTAGTGATCCAAGCAATTATGTAAAAATTGGCGACACCATTGAAGCTAAAATTATTGCTATCGACAAAGATCGACTAAGCTTAAGTATGAAGCAACTTACCGAAGATCCTTGGCTTAAAGAAGTCGCTAAATTTAAAAAAGGCACTAAAGTGGAAGGAACTATTACGCGAATTACACCTTTTGGCGCTTTCGTGCAAATTAGCCCGGCAGTAGAAGCTTTAATTCATGTCAGTGAATTAGGAAGTAACAGCGAAGCTGATCCGGAAAAAGTTTTTAAACTCAACGAGCGTAAAGCATTTAAGATTTTAGAAGTCGATAAAGATAACCGTAAAATTGCTCTGAGTCTTGCCGGTAAAAAATAATTTTTAATAGCTACCTAAAGGTGGTAGAAAGGAGCGCAGGTAAATGGCTGAAAAAGTGCTAACTATTGCTAATGCAATTACCGTAGGCGAACTAGCTGAAAAACTAGATTTACCAGCCGCTCGCCTAGTTGGAGAATTGTTTAAAAACGGCATTGCTGCCACCATAAATCAAAAGATTGATTTTGATACCGCACAAATCATTATTCAGGAACTTGGACTTGATGTTGAATTAGAGGACGCTTCGTCCAATGGAAATCCTGCAAACGCTCAACCTAAAAAAGAAGAGCGTACTTTATCCGACAAAGCAACGTCTAGACCGCCTATAGTAGCAGTTATGGGCCACGTAGATCATGGCAAAACTACTTTGTTAGATTCTATTCTAGGTGCGAAGGTTGCTCACGAGGAAGCAGGGGGTATTACTCAGCACATTAGTGCTTATCAAGTTGAACGCAATAATCGTAAAATTACTCTTCTTGATACTCCTGGGCACGAAGCGTTTGCGGCCCTAAGGCAGCATGGAGCGACCTTGACTGATGTAGTTGTTATAGTTGTAGCGGCAGATGATGGGGTTAAGCCCCAGACCGTGGAAGCTATCAAGTTTGCCCAGGCAGCTAATGCAAAAATAGTAGTAGCTATTAATAAAATCGATAAATCAACAGCTGATCCTAATTTAGTAAAAACTCAACTGGCGAGTGAGCACCATTTAAATCCAGAAGAATGGGGCGGCGATACCGTCATGGTTGAAGTGAGCGCTAAAACCGGTCAAAATGTAGATAAATTACTGGATATGGTCCTATTAGTAGCCGACCTTGAAGATTTGAGAGCTGAAGTTGATGTACCTGCTGAAGGACTCGTAATCGAATCTCACGTTGAGCAGGGTCGCGGCACGGTAGCAAGGCTGTTAGTTGAGCATGGTATTTTAGCTAAAAGCCAATATATTGTAGCAGGTAACGTCTACGGTAAAGTCCGTACTCTTACTGATTTTACAGGCCAGTCAGTTGCTAAGGCTGGTCCGGCAACACCTGTCATCATTACAGGGCTTAAATCAACTCCTCAATTTGGTGACACTTTTCAAGTTGTAGCTAATGAAAAAGTAGCTCGCCAAGCTTCTTCTAAAAACCAGACGGCTAACAAAGAAGACACTACAGCTACAAATATTACAGGGACAGATTTATTGCGTCTCATGAATAAAAAACGAGATGTAAAAGAGATGAATGTAGTAATTAAAGTTGACGTTCAGGGCTCACTGACTTCTATCAAAGACAGTTTGCGATTGCTTGAAAACGACGAGTTGGCAGTGCGTATTGTTGGTTCGGGAGTAGGAAATATTACTGAACGAGATATAGATTTAGCCAGTAGCAGCGATGCTGTGATTTATGGATTTAACGTGCAGCTACCTCCTTCTGTTAAGCGTTTAGCTAACCGGGATAAAGTGCCGGTTAAAATATTCAGTGTTATTTATGAGTTGCTTGATGACGCTCGTTCTACGCTGGAGTCTTTACTAGAGCCTGAAGTGATAGAAGAAGAGATTGGCAAACTTAAAGTAAAGGGAGTATTTCGCAGTACGCGAAATCTTGTAATATGTGGCGGCGAAGTTGTAAACGGTAAAATAATGCCCGGGACGCTCGCAAGGGTTAAGCGCAAGGATGAGGTATTGGATGAAGTAGAAATATCAACCGTGCAACGTCAGCAACAAGAAGTTAAAGAAGTTTTTGAAGGTGAGATGTGTGGCTTAAGTCTTAAACCTAATACAAAAAAGCTCCAGGTTCTAGAAGGTGATATTTTAGAAATATTTAAACGAGAATTAAAGCAACGCAAACTCTCCCAGTAGTTGGTAATCAGCATGGTAAAATAAGGACAAGTGCTATAATAAACGTAATAAATCGAATAAGAGGAATAACTACATGTTTCAACTGGACGACAAATTTCTTCAAGACGTGGGTCTAGGAGAACTGCCAGAAGAGCAAAAAAAGGCTTTTTTGCAGCATATTTATGACGAGCTAGAGCTAAGGGTAGGCGCTAAGCTTTCAGAAGGACTAAGTGAAGTGCAGCTAACAGAGTTTGAAGGTTTTGTTAATCAGGATAGCGAAAAGGTAACAGCTTGGCTAAACGCTAATGTACCCAATTATGCTAATTCAGAGGAGTACCAAAAATTCATTTCTGGAGCACCTGCCGATACTAACCCAGTAATTTTAGCCTCCGAATACGCTTCTTTGAAGTGGCTAGAACATAATCGCCCTGATTACAAACAGGTCGTCTCGGCTGAACTAGATGCCTTGCGTCAGGAAGTTATGACTAATAAAGACCAAATACTACAGCAAAGCATGGGCGGCGAGACTAGCGCGCCTGCTTAGCATACCCTCGTAAGAAATCATCTGCATCTAGCTTTTTACCACTAGGCGCTATTAGATTGTCTATACTCAAGTAAGAATTGTTTTTGCATTTAATCACAAGTCGTGTTGTATCCGGACTATTAACCACGCTAGCTTTTGTAATAATGCAGCTATGGCCAAATATAGTCAGCCGACTGCGCGGGAATCCTAAAAAAGCTCTTACTTCGCGCTCTAATTGTGTTGCTGTTTTGTTATTACAATCCAGATTTCCATCTTGTTTTGTGAGCTTGCGAGAGTAGCTGGCCGGTCTATCAGGTTGAGGTTGTGGCTCGACCTTTCCGTCAATATATTTTGGTAAGTAGTGTATTAGCATCTCGTTACTTAGTGCTATAAGTTGGTCTGTTAGCTGTGGTGCAGTAACTTGCGGGTCTATATCTATAGACTTTTGGGCTATCAGTGGACCTTCATCAAGCTTATCTACTATACGCATTAGGCTAACACCAGTTTTATTTTGACCACTCAGTACGGCAAATGTTATTGGGTCAGCGCCACGCCATTCGGGCAATAGAGAAAAGTGGCTATTGATTATACCTAAACGAAAGCGATCTATGGCAGTTTGTTCAATAATAATGCCGAAATCTACAACTACTCCTACGGGGCTCATAAGTTTTTCCCGCTGAATTAACGAGGTGAGTTCGTTTTTACTGCTGAGCGCATGTACAGGCGTATTAGAAATAATTTGATTCATTTCTTCTTCAGTTGATGGCTTGGTAATAACTGCTTCTATATTAAAAACACGATCCAAAGCTTTAAGCGAAGCTTCTGCTACTGGCCCACTACCAAAGAAAACTATTGTTTTTGATGTCTTTGTCATAATCCAATTGTACTAGCTCTCCCTGTTCGTTCAGCGTAAAAAATGCTTGGGATTTGTCTTTGATGTGGTCTATAAATACGGTTCCGTTGGTGTGGTCAATTTCGTGCTGCAAAACTCGAGCTAAAAATCCCTCAGCTTTAATGCGTATTACATTACCGGATAAATCTTGAGCCTCTACTTTAACCTTACTATAGCGAGGAACGTATCCATAAATATCTCTGACACTTAGGCAGCCTTCGTGGTCATATGATATTTCACCGTCTTGTTGAACTACTTTAGGATTAATAAGTGTAGTAAAATCTCTAGATTCTTTATTATCAAAATCACTGCGTATAATAATAACTCTTTTTAGCTTATCTAATTGAACGGCGGCTAAAGCCGCGCCTACTTCGTATGGCCGTGATGCTTCCCAGTCTAGAGTCGCGTCTACCATATCGCTAACTAAGTTTTTAGTTGCCAGAGAAAATTCTGTAACACGTTGAGATTGCTGTCGCAAATGAGGATTGGGTAAATAGATGATATCGTCTTTGGTCATTACTTTTAAAAAGTATAACTTAAGGTGACTTAAAATGACAGGCTATAACAGGTTAATCGGATCAAGCTCTGTTTGCCACTTAGTATCAGGAACATGATTCAGTAAATTGAGCAGGCCTTGTCTAGTAGGGCTTTTAGCTACTAACTGCCAGCGGTATGTGCTGCCGATTCTTTCATAAAATGCAGGAGTTGGCCCCAGTATCTCCACTTTCTTATCGGCTTTGTTCCGCAGTTGTTCGGCGAGTTTTTTTGCTGCCTCAATTGCGCCGGATTCCGTTTTGTAAACACATGTCAGTTTTAGTAAATGCACGAACGGCGGAAATAAACCTTGTCTTAAGCTTTCCAAAGTTTGTCGATAAAATTCGTTATAGTTTCCAGCTATAGCCAATTTTATGCTAGGGTGTTCAGGCTGATAGCTTTGCACAATTACAGTAGAAGCGCGATTATTACGGCCTACACGACCGCAGGCTTGCATTACCAACTGAAATACACGCTCGCTAGCTTGAAAGTCGGGTAGAGCTAGACCGCTGTCTGCTTGTACTATGCCGACTGTTGAAAGGTTGGGTAGATCCAAACCCTTGGCAACCACCTGAGTGCCAACGATAATATCTATTTTGCCATTATATAAATCTTGATACTGTTGTTCGAGAGCCTCTTCATTCTTTGAGTCGCTATCAAATCGTTTTATAGTTGCTTCAGGAAATTTTTTAGAAAGTTCTTCAACAACTAGCTTCGTACCAATGCCTTTATGAATAATTTCCGGATTATTACATTGCGGGCATTTAGTCGGTACACTTTGTTGGTAGGCACATATATGACAGATTAATTTGAAGTTATCTGCGTGTAAGACTAGCGGTACAAAGCAGTTGGGACAGTGAGCCATCCACCCGCAGCGGCTACAGAGAGTAATAGGAGCGCTGCCTCGTCTGTTATGAAAAATAAGAACCTGCTCATTTTTAGATAGGGTTTTAGTGATTTGTTCAAGCAATTGATTGGATAAAAAGCGGTGTTTGGTAAAATTTTGAGGCTTTGTCATATCAACTAAAACTGTAGTTGCTGGCTTAGCTTTAGATAAAGCCAGCTTGGTGAGTTCCAAGACAGGCCTTTTGGATTGTTGAGCAAGAAAGTAGTCACTAATACTAGGGGTGGCACTTCCCAGTACCAACTTAGCTTTATAATAACTAGCTAGTTTAGCGCTTGCGCGTAAAGCAGAGTAGCGAGGACTTTTGTTTTGTTTAAAGCTAGGTTCGTGGCACTCATCGATAATAATTAGCCCTACGTTTTCTAAAGGACTAAACAATGCTGAACGCGGACCAATAACTAAGACCGGATCAGTACTATTTAAGCAAGCTTGCCAAGCCACATGTCGCTGAGCCTCGCTCATGTGAGAGTGGGTAACAATAATGTTTTTAAAGTCGCGGCTAAACTCGGCAATTGTTTGCGTAGTCAAAGCTATTTCAGGGATCAACACTATGACTGACCGTTTGTCTTTGTTAATAACTTGCTTGGCTAGTTCTATATAAACTTGAGTTTTGCCAGAACCGGTTATACCGCGCAGTAGTGCTGTACCGTATGACATGGCTTGCACCTTCTCTACCGCTCTACGCTGATGTTGATTGAGCACAATATTTGTTCGATTTCTAGTAACTACCGGTGTTGATGTAGGAGGTTGCCGACGGGTTTTTTGCAGTCCACGCGGCAATAAGTTTTGCCACACAATTGAGGGGTGTGTGTGGTAGTATCGGCTCAACCATTCGGCTAGTTTAAGCAGTTCGCTCGGCAAAGGATTTTCCTCAACCCTGCGCAGAATAGGCTTGGTGTCAAAGTCAGGCTTGCCGGTTTTACCTGTAATAACCCCAATAATTTGTTTTTTACCAACTTCAATTAAAACTATAGAACCTAAACCATAGTCTTCTTTACTACTGTAGGTTAGAGTAGAATTAGTTTGATGTATTTTAATAGTTGGTGCAACTAAGTAATAGTACATAAGATTATTATAACTGCTAGACTAGGTATATGTATTTTAAGAATCGCGCTGAAGCAGGTGAGAAGCTGCTAAAAGAACTGCAACAATACCGTTACGAGAATTGTATCGTTATCGCTTTGAGCGAGGGAGGCGTACAAGTGGGGGAGAAAATTGCCGTTGGTCTTCACTGTTTGCTGACTATGCTTTTAGTAGAGGATATAAATTTACCGGGAACTTCGGAAAACGTAGGCACTATTAGTCAAAGCGGTTCATTTGTTTATAATGACATGCTTTCGGCTGGAGAAATAGAGGGTTACTACAGTGAGTTTCATGGTTACATAGAACAAGAGAAGCAACAGAAAATGTCGCATATCAATAGCTTGCTTGGTGACGGCGGAATTGTCAGCAACGATATGGTGCGTGATTGTGTGGTAATTCTAGTATCAGATGGCATGAGTAACGGTGCGTCATTGACTGCTGCTGTAGATTTCTTAAAGCCAATTAGAGTGCAGAAGATAGTGGCTGCGGTGCCGATCGTATCGGTGCCTGCAGTTGATAAACTGCATATATTAACAGATGAATTACACGTGCTTAGTGTCCCGGAAAACTTTTTTGATACAAACCACTATTACGAAGATAATCGCCAGTTAAATTACGCCACGACTATCAAAAGAATTAACAACACAATTTTAAATTGGCGCTAAAATGGCTTGCCAAACTTGCTAGGCTGAGTGTAGAATAAATAGCAACGACCATAAAAGTTAAGGTGTGAAAAGGATATATGTTAGACGTATTAATTACTTCTCGGGTGCGGCGCAAGATTGTGGTAGTATATGCAAAATATCCTGATTTTCGGACGCATGTTCGCGGTCTGGCAAAGTTAATTAAAGAAGATCCTGGCAACATACAGCGCGAATTAAAGCGCTTAGAAAAAGCCGGTTTTCTAACCAGCGAAAAACAAGGTAACACCAAAATTTACTCTACAAACAAACAGTTCGCTATCTTTAAAGAACTACAAAGTATCGTTATTAAATCTCAGCAAGCCCAGGCTCACTCGCAGCGCACTAAGCGGCCTGCTGCTGAGGTATGAACCAGTCTCCGATTTTTACTAAAATATTGGAATCTCGCGGTCTGAATACGCCCGATAAGTTACGGGCGTTTATTAAACCCGACTACAACTTGTTGCATGACCCCTTTTTGCTTCCTGACATGAAGGCTGCAGTGAAGCGAGTTGTTAAAGCTAAGAAGCAAGATGAACAGGTTATAGTATATGGCGACTATGATATTGATGGCTTGTCCGCTACAAGCGTACTTCTAAGCGCACTGGAAGCTTTTAATATCAACCACCACGCTTTTATACCAAGTCGATTTGATGATGGCTATGGGTTGAGCGTGGAGGCGATTGAGCGTCTAGTAAACGATGGAGCAAACCTGATTATAACAGTGGATTGTGGAACATCGTCGGAGAAAGCTATATCTAGGGCAAATGAGCTGGGCGTAGATATTATCGTAACCGACCACCACGAACCAAGCGAGAAACTACCCTCTGCAGCAGCGATAATTAATCCTAAACGCAAAGATAGTAAATATCCATTTACCGATTTAGCAGGAGTCGGTGTGGCTTTTAAGTTAGTTCAAGCTCTGCGGACTGAGCTTACGGGCTTGGCTGTCGGCCAAGAAAAATGGCTACTTGATTTAGTGGCGCTGGGAACGGTATGTGACGTAGTGCAACTAACGGGCGAGAACCGGATTTTTGCTTATTGGGGTTTAGAAGTTTTGAAAAAAATGCGCCGTCCTGGCCTAAAAGCTTTAATGGCAGTGGCTGGCGTAATGCCTGAAAAATTAGATGCTCGTGCACTGGGATTTATGCTGGGTCCTCGTTTGAACGCTAGCGGCCGGCTGGAGACTGCTCGTTTAAGTTTGGATTTGCTGATAACTAAAGACAACGCACAGGCTTTAGATTTAGCACAAAAACTAGATGCCATGAACTCTCAGCGTCGCTTGGAACAAAAACAGATTTTAGAGGCTGCAAAAAAGCAGGCCGAAGATTTTGCTGATCACCCAGTATTAGTGCTTAGCCATGCTGATTGGTCGCATGGCATCGTTGGCATAGTGGCAGCAAAGTTGCTTGAAACTTATAAAAAGCCAACCTTTGTTTTGCAGGAGCTTGGCGATGAAGCCAAGGGCTCGGCTCGTAGTTTTGGTGATTTTAGTGCCGTAGAAGGAATTCGTGCCAACGAAAAGCTGCTGATTAAAGGTGGCGGGCACAAGCTTGCGGCAGGCCTAACTTTAAAAACTAAGCAAGTTGAAACTTTTCGCACCAATATCAATAAGTTTTATACGTCTTTAAAATTAGAAAACCAACTTTCGCACTTAGCACCACAAGCCGACATAACTTTGAATAATTTTAAGTATATAGACGAAGATTTGTGCGTTAGGTTAGAGCAGCTAGAACCTTTTGGTAATGGCAATCCGGAGCCAATTTTTTGCTTTGAAGACGTAACGGTTATTGGCGAAAGACTAATGGGTGATAATAAGCAACATATTAAATTACAACTCGAAGACAATAATGGCAATAAACTCCAAGTTTTAGCCTTTTCTGCGCCACGCCATTTTTTTGGATTGGTAGGCCAAAAGATAAAAGTCTGGTGTGCCTTAAGTGTTAACGAATGGAGAGGTAATGTGTCAGTAGAAGGCAGGATTTCGGAAGTCCAAGCACAAAATTTATAAGTGTGGTTTTAACTGGTCTAAGCGAGCTATAATCATATCGACAAGCGTGTGAGCACTGGTGCGACCGCCAGGCGAAGAAATCATTAAAGTAAGAAAGCCTTCAATATCTTCTTTATCAAGGGGTAGTTCTTCGGATTGAGATGATGATACATTTTTAATTACAAAACGATCTTGGTCTATAGAAATAATAAACAAATAATCATCGCGGCCAGGCACAACGACTGAACGCATCAATACATTATCTTTTTGCACAAATTCTAAATTCTTCTGCCACCACTCTTCATCGTCAATGTCATCAAGATATTGTCGGAGGTTATCGTCTCCAAAGTCAGCAAAATTGCCGCTAGGTAAATCCGGGTTTACTTTCTCAAGAGTATTGGCATATATCTCAACTTGCTCCTCAGCGCTTAGGCCAATTATTTCCAAGTAGCGCATAGCGGCAAGCAAAATATCTGGCTCGACCGAGTGATAGGCGGCGAAAAGTTTCTTTTCAGCTGCTGGCGCGAAAGGCACTTTTTCGCCAAGCGGAGTAAGTGAACCATGCCTAAAAGACTCACCGACAGCAATTCTAAAGTCGCCGTGAAAGTCAGGTTCAAAAGATATTTCCCGTACTACACCGTCGCATAGTTGTGTGTCGAGTGTAGGCATAGTGGGCTCTTGCAAGAGGTATGCGCCAAGGAAAGCTGCGTTTGCCAGGCGGCTGTTTGTATAGAGTTCTTTTAATAGCTTTTCAATTTCAGGATGTTTTTCTAGAAGTTCAGCGCCTTCTGTCCCGATTAATACTGATGCATCATACAAAGGCAAGACTTCTATGTATCTTGCGATATCTGGTATACCCAGTAAGTTTTCGGGTGGGCGAGTGCTTTCGATGCCCCAACTTCGGGGCGTTTCAGATAAAAGCCTACCTAATATGAATAATAAATCTTCTTTTTGATCGTTCCCTAATAAATCACGAGCTTCTTGCCAAATTGCCTCTTGCTCTTCAAGCTCTTTATATTTTTCAAAATGTTCTTTAACAAGAGAGCCTTTATCTTTCTCGCTTGGCTCAACAACTTCATCCAGGCGTGAAGCCAGTTCTTGGCCCTCCTCTGACATGGTAAAACGCCGGCCTTCGTAAAGCATATCTAGAATTATACGAGGAAAAGTAAATAGCTAGCAAGCACTAGCTTCTTGTGGCTATTTACAATAATGTCTCTGTTGTGCTACTCTAAATATCTATGGTACAAGTTACACGAAAAGACAGTAATGAAGCGAATGAAAATATTGTTCGCCGTTTTAACCGCAAAGTTTTACAAAGCGGTGTATTAGCAGTGGCAAAAAATAACCAACGGTTTTCTAAGCCTATAAGTAAAACCGAGCGTCGCAAAAAAGCTATTATTCGCAAGCAACGCAAAGCCGATAAGCTGCTCAAAACTCGGCTTGGCATCAAATAAATGAAAGACAAGATGGCCCAAGACTTAAAAGCCGCTATGCTAGCGCGCGATAGTTTTTTAGTTGATACGCTCAAGGGTTTAAAATCGGCGGTTTTAAACCAAGAAATTGCCAGCGGCAAACGCGAGTCTGGTTTAAGTGACGAGGAAATTGAAACCTTGCTTGCCAAGGAAGCTAAGAAACGCGAAGAAGCTGCGCAGCTTTATGAAAAAGGTGGCAACCAAGAAGCGGCCGATAAAGAACGTCAAGAAAAAGATGTTATTCAAGGTTACTTGCCCGACCAGTTGAGTGAAGAAGAAATTGTGCAGCTAGTTGAAGAGGCTATTGCTCAAACGGGAGCCAGTACTGCAAAAGACATAGGTAAGGTTATTGGTGCAGTTAGATCAAAGGCCGGCAACAGCGCCGATGGCAGCGTAATTGCCAAACTTGCTAAAGCCAAGCTACAATAAAATTTGATGATTATATTTTTTGGCCCGTCAGGAGCGGGTAAAAGTGTGCAAGGGCAGATTCTGGCAGCACGTCATGAGTGGCGGTGGCTAAGCGCTGGTCAGTTGTTACGTGATACTCATGACACGGAGTTAATTAAAGAAATGCAAAAAGGTGACTTGGTTGATCCGAAAAAAGTGAACAATATTGTTGGCGATGCCCTGCAACGTTCAAAAGACATTGACCATCTTATCCTAGATGGATTTCCAAGACAATTGACGCAAGCTCAATGGTTAATTAATTCCCAGCCCCAACACCAGCGCTCAATCGCTTTGGCAATTGTTTTAGAAGTTCCGCGTGAAGAGTTGATAAAACGCCTTAAAGTACGCGGTCGTAAGGATGACGAACCAAAAGCCATTGAAGAGCGCCTTAAACTATACCGCCAAGAAATTTACCCGATTTTAACTTATTTTACAGATCAAAATATACGAATATCACATATCGATGGCACCGGTACGGTGGGGCAAGTGCACGATCGGGTTGAAGCGGAGCTCAAAGCGTGTTCACTAGTGTAAAAACTACTATCGAGTTGGCTAACTTGCGAATTAGCGGCCAAATGACAGCCTCGATTTTACAGAAAATACGCGGTTTTGTGCAACCTGGAGTAAGCGGAGTAGATGTTGCGCAGCTAGTGAATAACGAATTAAAAAGTCTAGGGGTCAAGTCGGCTTTTAAAGGCTATAACGGATTTTCGGATGTCATTTGTATTTCAGTAAACGATGAAGTAGTACATGGAATCCCCAACGACCAACCATTTAAAAAAGGCGACTTGGTCAGCTTTGACTTTGGAGTGGTCTATAACGGAATGATTAGCGACAGCGCTTTTACGATGATAGTCGGCGAAGAAGCCGGCGGCGATAAAAAGCGGCTCCTACAAGCCACCGAGGCGAGTTTACGTGCTGGTTTGGAAGCACTTCATGACAATGTAACGGTTGGTGATATCGGAGCGGCCGTTGAATCAGTTCTACGCAAAGCGAAATTAGGTATCGTGCAAGAACTTGTAGGGCATGGGGTTGGCCACAATCTTCACGAAATGCCCGATATTCCTAATTATGGACGACCTGGCAGCGGATCTCGCTTACAGGCTGGTATGACTATTGCGCTTGAGCCCATGGCTACCCTGGGAAAGGCGGCTATAAAAACTGATGATGACGGCTGGACAATTCGAACTCGCGACGGCAGCCTAGCGGCTCATTTTGAACATACCGCGTTGATTACTGAAAACGGTTACGAAATCCTTACAAGTTTAGCCGAATAAGAAAAGTTGCCACCAAGTAGCTACTAGCGCTATACTAGCTTTAATATGCAAGAACAAGCTAGATATGCCGTTGGTCTTGATATAGGCACTACAACTGTGCGATGTGTCATTGGCCACGTCGAAGATGGTGCTCAAGTTCCTACGATAATTGGGTTGGGCCAGTCAGCCAGTAATGGCATGCGCAAAGGTACGGTTGTAGACTTAGCCCATGTGGCTCAAGCAGTTGATAAAGCTCTAGAAGACGCCGAAAGAATGTCTGGCCATCATGTTAATGTGGCTACTATAAGCGTGAATGGCACGCATGTCATAGGCATGAGCTCTAAAGGCGTGGTAGCTGTGGGCGCCCAAGGACATGAAATCAGTGAAGATGATTTAGCGCGAGTGGAAGAGGCGGCTACTGTGCTTCAATTGCCTGCGAACCGAGAAATCTTGGAAGTTGCGCCTCGTAATTATCAGCTTGACGGTCAAGACAATATTAAAGATCCGGTGGGTATGACCGGCGTTCGTCTGGAAGTGGATGCCTATGTTATCACCGCTCTAACGCCCCATATTAAAAACGTACTTAAAATATTGGAGATGACGCAAACTGCCACCAATAACACGGTGCTAGATAGCTTAGCGTCTGCCCGCGCAGTTTTAACGGATCAGCAAATTGAAAACGGTGTAGCGCTGATTGATATTGGCGGGGCTACCACTAACATCGCAGTTTACGAAGAAGGTGATTTGCAACACATTGCCGTGCTACCGGTAGGCGGCATTAACATTACTAACGACTTGGCAATTGGCTTAAAGACTGATTTAGACGTAGCCGAGAAAGTAAAGCTAAGTTCGGCAGTCGCAGAGCAGAGTTTACGCGGCAAAGACGACAAAAACGCTAGTGTCAAAGTAGGCAAGTCAACACACGAATTCGATATTAAAGAAGTTGACGAAATTGTTGAAGCACGGCTAGAAGAAATTTTTGAACAAATTAATAAAGAACTAAAATCAATTGGCCGGGCGGCCAAACTTCCTGGCGGAGTTGTACTAACGGGCGGTACTGCCGAGCTAAAGGGCATAGAAGAATATGCTAAGAAAGCTTTGCAGTTAGCTGCCAGGGTTGGTAAGCCAAGCGGATTTAGCGGAGTCGCTGAAAATGTTAACCATCCGGCCTTTGCTTCTGCGCTTGGATTAATGTTGTTGGATGCTGAAGATAGCGCTAAGTCTAAACATAAAACCAGCAAGTCCGGTCAAAGTTCCAAAGCAGTCAAAGATGTGGCCAATAAAGTCGGCCGTCTAATAGGAAAATTCCGCTCATAATGTTTGTTGTGAGTGAAAATAAGGTGTATACTGACAAGTGAATAAAACAGAGGGGGACAGTAACAATGCCTGAGGTCAAACCAGCTGAAATAGAAACCTTTGCCAATATTAAGGTGGTTGGAATTGGCGGCGCTGGCGGCGCGGCTATTAATAGGATGAAAGACGTTGGTTTGCATGGTGTGCAATTTGTAGCTATTAACGCTGACGCACAGGCATTACATAACTCTAAAGCTGATGTTAAAATCCATATCGGACGGGATACTACTCGAGGTTTAGGTGCTGGAGCTGACCCTAAAGTTGGTGAAGCGGCTGCCCAAGAATCTAAAGAAGAAATAAAGAAAGCCTTAGAAGGTGCCGATATGGCATTTGTAACTATTGGAGCCGGAGGCGGTACAGGCTCTGGAGCTGGTCACGTGGTAGCTGAAGTTGCCCGAGAGCTTGGCGTGTTGGTAGTGGGCGTAGCAACCAAACCGTTTAGTTTTGAGGGCGAAAAACGCCGACAAAACGCCGAATGGGCTATTACTAATTTAGGGCGACAGGTTGATACCTTGATTACCATTCCTAACGATCGTTTACTGCAAACTATTGATCGCCGCACACCATTGCTTGAGACTTTTAAGATTGCAGACGACGTTTTACGCCAAGGTGTCCAAGGTATTTCTGAACTTATCACCGAGCACGGACTTATTAATCTAGATTTTGCCGATGTTAAAGCTATTATGAGCAATGCCGGCAGCGCGCTTATGGGGATTGGGCGTGCCAGCGGTGATGATAGGGCTCAAAAAGCTGCTCAGCAAGCCATTGAGTCTCCACTGATTGAAGTTTCAATTGATGGTGCAAAAGGCGTGCTATTTAATGTGGCGGGCGGCTACGATATGAGTATGAGTGAAATCCAGGAAGCAGCTGAAATTATTACCAGCGCCGTAGCACCTGATGCTAACATTATTTTCGGGGCTACCCTAAAGCCGGAAATAGAAGATGAACTAGTGGTTACTGTTATTGCAACTGGCTTTGATTCTGCGTACTTTAGATCACAATCTCCAGCTCCTCTTGGCGAAGATGCAAGTGCAGATGGCTCTACTCCCGCTACTCAAGAGACTAACGAACCTTCGGTAGATGAAGCAGATATTAATAATATTGATATGAACTTAGATCAGCCTAAGGCCACTGGCTCGTTGGCTGATGACAGCGAGCAAAAGAATATTTGGCAATATGATGACAATGAGAACGAGGAATCGGATACTCCGGCTTTTCTGCGTCGTCGCAAAAAATCTAAAAAAGATAAGAAAAACAAAAAAGATAAGTCTGACGACAGCGATAACGACTCTTAAATTGTCGAAAACACTACATGTTGTGTCAAAAACTATTGCAAGTTAGCATATGTGGGGTTACACTACAATATAGCTACATCGTAAAAATCAAAAAATAGGGTGTAGAGAAACCGTTAACACATCAAAAGCAAGGAGAAGCTTTGGTTATATGAAGTGCCCACATTGTCATGGAATTCGTTCTAAAGTTATTGAATCGCGCGAGGCATCTGATGGCGAAGCAATTCGTCGTCGTCGCGAATGCTTGGACTGCAAGCATCGGTTTACCACTTACGAGCGAGTTGAACGACCTAATTTAATAGTAGTAAAAAAGGATGGCGTCAAAGAATTATTTGATCGTCATAAGCTGTTTGCCGCTATCCACAGATCGGTTGGTAAGTTTTTATCTTCTGAGGTGGAGGTAGAAAAAGTGGTAGCACGGGTAGAAAACGCTTTATACGCTTGCGGCGAAAACGAAATTCCGTCACGTCAAATTGGTGATTTAGTATTAGAGGAATTATCCAAGCTGAATCAGGTAGCATATGTGCGTTTTGCTAGCGTATATCAAGAGTTTAAAGACGTAAAAGAGTTTGAGGCGGTTCTGCGTCAATTTAAGAAAAGCTGAGCTTTTGATAAGTTAAAAGAGTTTTATTAAAAAGCTAAATAGGGAGGAGCTTTTTAATAAAAAAATAAACAATAAAGGGTATACAAAAATAATAAACAGGAGGGAACACTATGGCACAAACAATATCATCGTTGGCGTTAGCTCGTCACTTTACGGATGAAGGGGTTGATCCGTATGACATGCTTAGTTGGGTAGAGCGCGATGCAAAAATTGTTAACCCTGGTAGTGGGGAAGTAGTATTTGAACAAAAGGGGATGGAATTCCCTGATTTTTGGAGTCAAAACGCTATTAATATCGTGGCTCAGAAGTATTTTTATGGTACTCCAGGCACCGACCAGCGCGAAAAAAGCTTGCGTCAGCTGGTTGGCCGTGTTGCGGATACGATTACTAAACATGGTTACGATAATGGGTATTTTATCGACGAAACAGAGGCAGATACTTTTAACGCGGAATTAAAGTACATTTTAGCTACTCAGCGAGCAGCTTTTAATAGTCCGGTTTGGTTTAATATTGGTACGCCGGATCGCGCTCAACAGGCAAGCGCTTGTTTTATACTAAAGGTTGAAGATACTATGCCTTCAATTCTAAATTGGTACCGCGAAGAAGGACTAATTTTTAAAGGAGGATCAGGCTCCGGGTTAAATGTCAGTTCCTTGCGCTCTTCTTACGAATCCTTAAGCTCAAGCGGCGGCAAAGCTTCTGGACCGCTGAGCTTTATGCGCGGTGCCGATAGTTCAGCTGGCGCGATTAAAAGCGGCGGCAAAACCCGCCGTGCCGCCAAGATGGTGATTCTTAATATCGATCACCCTGACGTAGAAGAGTTTATTTGGTGTAAGGCGCGCGAAGAGCGCAAAGCTCACGTCTTAGAGCAATCAGGGTTTGATATGGGGTTAAACGGTCGTGATTCAATCTCGATCCAATATCAAAATGCAAATAACTCTGTGCGCGTAACTGATAAATTTATGAAAGCGCTTGAAAATGACGAAGAATGGGGACTAGTTGGTGTAAAGGCCAAAAAGACCTACAAAACTCTTCCAGCCCGTAAACTTTGGCGAGAAATTGCCGAAGCTGCGTGGGAAAGCGCCGATCCTGGGTTGCAGTTTGATACCATCATCAATGATTGGCACACCACGCCCAAAGCTGGCCGTATTAACGGCTCTAATCCTTGTTCGGAGTATATGCACCTTGATAACTCGGCGTGTAACCTAGCAAGCCTAAACCTACTGAAGTTTCTGGGTAATGACGACGTGTTTGATGTCGAAGCGTTTCGTCATAGCGTTGAAGTTATGTTCTTAGCCCAAGAAATCTTAGTAGGCTATTCGGCATACCCAACGGAAAGTATTGATAAAAACGCTAGGGCTTACCGAGAACTTGGTATGGGCTACGCTAACTTAGGAGCCATGCTTATGGCTAAAGGGCTGGCGTATGATAGCGAAGAAGGCCGTGCAGTTGCAGCTACCGTAACTTCATTGATGACAGGCTACGCTTATGCAACCAGTGCAAAAATTGCTAAGCGGGTTGGGCCATTCGCTGGTTATGGTAAAGATAAGGCTGGCATGAACCGAGTGCTGAAAAAGCACCGTGATGCTGTTCGTAATGTTGACGCCAGCCTAGTTTCAGAAGAGCTACTTAGCTCTGCAGCCAGTGCGTGGGATGATGCAGTTGAGCTTGGCGCCAAGCATGGCGTACGCAACTCTCAGGCTACTGTTTTGGCTCCAACCGGGACCATCGGCTTTATGATGGACTGCGATACTACCGGCATAGAGCCTGATTTTAGCTTAACCAAGTTTAAAACGCTTGTTGGCGGTGGTTCTATGGTCATTGTTAACCAAACTATACCTCGAGCGCTAAAAACTCTAGGATATAACAAAAAAGAAGCTGAAGCTATTGTGCAATACATACACGACAACAGCGGCTCTGTGATTGGAGCTCCTCATGTTAAAAAGGAACATTACGACGTGTTCGCTACGGCTGTAGGTGAAAATTCTATCCACTATATGGGCCATGTGAAAATGATGGGCGCTGTTCAACCCTTCCTTTCAGGTGCGATTTCCAAGACAGTTAATATGCCAGAAAGCGCTACCGTTGAAGACGTAGAACAACTCCACTTGGATGCCTGGAAGTTAGGGATTAAAGCGATTGCGATTTATCGTGATAACTCTAAGGTCGGGCAACCTCTTAGCGACAAGGAATCCAAAGAAGATAAGACTTCTGATACGCCAGTGGCAGAAACCAAAGTGGTCAGAGCAGTTATCCGACGCAATATGCCCAGAGCTCGCCACTCGAAAACTTTCTCCTTCAGAGTAGGTGATTTGCACGGCTATTTTACAGTAGGAGAATATGAGGATGGCACTCCGGGCGAATTGTTCTTGCAAGTAGCTAAAATGGGCTCAACTTTGGCAGGTGTGATGGAATCGTTCGGTCGCTCAATTAGTTATGGTCTGCAATACGGCGTGCCGCTAAAAGCTTTTGTTAAGGGTCTGAGTAATACCAGTTTTGCTCCTTTCGGCGCTACCGATGATCCTGAGATTAAAACTGCTAGCTCAATTATTGACTATGTTTTCCGCCGCTTAGCTTTTGAATATTTAAGCATTGATGATCGACTAGAATTAGGACTTGCTACCATGGAAGACTTGGAGGCTGAAATGGAATCCCAGCAAACCAGTCTGCTTGACGAAGCTAAACCGCAAGAGGTAAAAGCTACAGAGGCAAAGCAGCAGCCAGTGGTAGAAAAGAAACCGGATCCTCAACCCGAGCCGGTTGTAGCTGTTGAAAAACAAGTTGAGAGCACCGCCAAACCCGCAAATGCCGATAGTAGCGCACCGTTGTGTAGCAATTGTGGTAACATTACTCAACGTTCAGGTAGTTGCTACGTTTGCACAACTTGTGGTAGCACCAGCGGCTGTAGCTAATCCTCGTCAGTAGCATAAGTGGCCTAAACTTTAAGCTACTTATGCTACAATAGCGCTAGAGAAATAGCTATGGAAACTTATGTCATATACAAAGACAGCAGCGATCATGCGCGAGCAGTGATTGACTATATGCGAGACTTCAAGCGAGAGACTGGTAAAGAGCTAAAAACTATTGACCCCGACTCTCCAGAAGGCGCCGATTTGTGTCGCAACTATGACGTAGTGGAGTATCCGACCGTTTTAACTACGGACAACCGAGGAGTCATGCAACAAATGTGGCGCGGCTTGCCTTTACCGACTATTAGCGAGGTAAGCTACTATGCTGGATAAACTTTTCCGTAAGAAAGCGGAATATAAAGGCAGTAAAATAACTCTTGTAGTTTTTTCAGCTCTCGCTTTGGCTGCCTCTTTTGTGTTGAGTGTTGAAAAAGTACATCTTTTACAAAATCCGGATGCATCTTTAAGTTGCAATTTTAATTTAATATTGAACTGTGCCAGCGTGATGAAAACATCGGAAGCTTCTTTGTTCTGGGGTGTACCTAATAGTTTTTGGGGCGTAGTAGGATTTACGGCTGCTTTAACTTTAAGTATTTTGCTGTTAGCTGGAGTTAAGTTTCCAAAATGGATACTAAGAATCATTCAAACAGGGTATTTATTAGCCTGGATTTTTGCTTTGGGGTTATTTTTTACTAGCGTATATGTAATTCAAGTTTTATGTCCGTGGTGTTTGCTTGTCACGACTTCAATGACTCTTATATTCTTTGCTTTTCTTCACTATAGTTTGCGCCAGAATGTTTTTAACTTGAGTAAATCGACCAACCATAAAGCCCAGCAATTACTAGACAAAGATTATGATAAATTATTGGCAGCTGCTATTATGGTAATGCTTATAATTTTAGTATTCGCTAAATTTGGCAACAGTTTATTTTAAAAAGGAGTAAACGTAATTATGGCAAAAAGTAACTCAGCATCCCAGTCAACCTGGTATGCACTAGCAGTAGCACGTATTCTATTAGGGCTAATATTTTTATGGGCCTTTTTTGATAAATGGATTGGCTTAGGTTATGCCACTCCGTCCAGTAATGCATGGATAAATGGTGGATCGCCTACCACAGGCTTCTTAAAAGGCGTGGAAGGTCCTTTTGCCAGCTTTTTCCATAGTTTGGTCGCTAATACTTTTGTAGACTGGTTGTTTATGATAGGTCTACTAGGCATAGGTTTAGCTCTAATATTTGGCATTGTAGTTCGTTTGGCTGCTGTAACTGGCAGCGTATTATTGCTTATGATGTGGGCAGCTTCTTTGCCGATTCAAAATAATCCAGTTATCGACGATCATATAGTTTACATTGCTATTCTTGCGGCGATTGCTTACGGTTTACCGCACCAAAAATGGAGCTTGGCTAAGTGGTGGAAAAAACAACCGATGATTAAGCACAACCTCTGGCTTCAGTAATACTTGAGGTAAAGTCGTCTTAATAGTACAATAAGCAGGTAAAGATGTTCCGCCAGCCGGCGGATGAGCGGCTATCACCCGCGAATATTTTCGGAAAAACGTCCGCCAGCGGATTAGTAGAACCGAACGGAATCGGCCTGTTAGACCGAGCAATTAAGCGCTGAAAGAATCATTTCTTTTGGAAGTCAGATGGCACCTCCCGTACAGGGATCTGACGTTCAAGAGAGGTGATTTTTTGTCTTATAACAAGGAGAAATACAGGTGAAATTTAAATCAGGCACGCGTCGCAAAGCGATTGAGTACGAAAAAGCTTTGGTGCAGCAATGGAAGAAAAATAAAACTTTTGAAAAGTCGATTGAAATGCGTCCGGTTGAGAATTCATATGTATTTTACGATGGGCCGCCGTTTATAACCGGCATACCTCACCACGGAACGCTTCTTAGCTCGATTGTTAAAGATGCTATCCCGCGCTACCAGACAATGAAAGGCAAGAGAGTGGAACGTGTGTGGGGTTGGGATTGCCATGGGCTGCCCGCTGAAGTTTTTACTGAACAAAAGCTTGAAATTCATGACCGTCGCGACATTGGCACTAAGGTAAGTTTAGAAAAATACATTACAACTTGTCGTGACAATATGGTCCAGACCGGCAGTTTATGGGAAGACACAATTGACCGGGTGGGCCGCTGGGTTGATTTCAGGGGCGCTTATAAAACCATGGACAAAGAATACATGGAAAGCGTTTGGTGGGCTTTTAAAGAGTTATATAAAAAAGGCAAGATTTACGAAGGCGAGCGGGTTTTAATGTATTGCACGCGCGACGCTACGCCGCTTTCAAAGGCTGAGGTTACTATGGATGCTGGATCGTATCAGGATGTAACTGACCCTAGTGTATATGTAAAGTTTAAACTCATCGGCGAAGAGACAAGCTTATTAGCTTGGACGACGACACCGTGGACATTGCCGGCTAATACTGCCGTAGCAGTAAATAAAGACTTTAACTATGTTGAAGTTGAGGTTGATAAAGAAAAGTTTATTTTAGCCAAAGATCTAGTTAAAAAAGTGCTGGTAGACGAAAAACATCAGCCGCTTAACTATAAAATTGTCCGCAAACTTAAAGGCAAAGAACTTGTCGGTAAGTCATACGAACCTTTACTTGGTGTTGACCGTGGTAAGAATGCTCATGAAGTATGGCATGCTGATTACGTTAGTATCGAGGATGGTACCGGTATCGTCCACCTGGCTCCAGCTTACGGCGAAGAAGACTTTGAACTGGCGCAGAAAAATAAAGTACCGATTGTACATGTAATTGATGAAAACGGTTTTTATACTGAAGGTGATTGGAAAGGCCAGAATGTTTGGGAGGCCGATAAGCAAATTGCAAAAACTTTGCATCAACGTGGAGTAGTTTGGAAAATCGATTATATTCGCCATTCTTATCCTCACTGTTATCGCTGTGGCACGCGCCTGATGTATCGAGCTCATCCGAGCTGGTTTATGGATATCGAAGGCCAGCGAAAGCAGATGTTAGTGGAAAATACAGAACACATCAACTGGTTTCCGGAGCACATTAAACACGGCAGGTTTGAAAATACGGTTGAAACTGCGCCTGACTGGAACTTAAGCCGCGATCGTTTCTGGGCAACGGCTATGCCGGTTTGGGAAGGTGCCGATAAAAACGGCAAAAAGCACCAAAAAGTCATCGGTAGTTACGCTGAACTAAAAGAACTTAGCGGCCGCGAGTTAGATGACTATCACCGACCTTGGGTAGATGATATTGAATTTGATATTGATGGTGTGCACTACAAACGCATTGATAAAGTAATGGACTGCTGGTTTGAGTCGGGCAGTATGCCTTTTGCCCAGTTTCATTATCCGTTTGAAAATGTAGAAAAATTTGAACAAAATTATCCTGGCGATTTTATTACCGAATATGTCGGGCAGGTTCGAGCGTGGTTTTACTACGTGCACGCAGTGAATGTAGGGTTATTTGGCCACAATGCTTTTAAAAACGTTATTGTAACCGGTAATTTAGCCGGCAATGATGGACGAAAGATGAGCAAAAGCTACGGCAACTATACCGATCCAAATGAGCTTATGGATGAGTATTCAGCCGATGCGCTTAGATTCTTGTTGCTTTCCAGTCCTTTGCTAAACGCCGAAGACTTCAGCTTAAAAGACAAAGACGTAGCAGATGTAAATCGCAAGCTAGCCATGGTTGGCAACATGTATGATTTCTTTACTATGTACGCCGAAGTAGACGGCTGGGAGTGGAATGGCAAGCTGGAAGATCCGCTGAAAGATTGCCAGAATCCTCTTGACCAATGGATTATATCTCGGCTTCATCAACTGATAGGCGAGGTAGAAAAACATATGGATATTTACGATATACCCAATGCTACAAAGCCGATCTTACCATTCCTGGAAGATGCTTCTAATTGGTACGTACGCCGTAGTCGCCGGCGTTTTTGGAAAAGTGGTGACGATAAAGACAAAAGTGATGCCTATAGAACCTTGCACTACGTTTTAGTGCGTTTAATGTATGTTATGGCGCCGTTTACGCCATTCTTGGCCGAGGAGTATTATCAGAAACTTACAGGCGGAGGGAGTGTTCATTTGCAAGATTGGCTGCCGGCCGGCCATGTTAATGAGTTGGCTTTGCAGACTATGGAGTTTGTAAAACAGGTGGTTAATGAAGGTTTGTCAATCCGCGCTAAGCAGCAAATAAAAGTTCGTCAACCCCTGGCTTCAGTCAAAGTTTCTGGTGCTCCCAGCGGCATAGAAAACTTGCAAGAATACACTCAAATGATTGTCGATGAGCTTAATGTTAAGAACATCGATTGCCAGATTGGTGGTAAATTTGCCGTAGAACTTGATACCAAGTTAACGCCTGAACTGAAGAGGGAAGGCTTGATGCGCGAAGTAGTTCGCCACGTACAAAGCGCCCGCAAGAAAGCCGGCCTTAGTGTGGACAACCGCATATATTTAGAGCTTGAAACTTCTGATCCCCAATTAAAAAAAGCCATACATGATTACAAGGATATTATTAAAACAGAGACTCTTGCTTTGGCTATAAAAAAAGTTAAATCAGGCTTTAGCAAAGAAGTAGAAATTGAGAACCATAAGCTCAGCATAAAGCTTATTAGAGGTTAGTCGTTGTAGAATAAATTTTAGCTCTTTTTAGCTATTGTCAAGCTTCTGTTATGGTAGTTAAATTATATTAGGTATGGGGAGGTTATACACGCCTGAAGATATTGAGGGGGGTCGTATACCACATGGAGATGGTAGCGATCATTATCAAGCAGCTGAAACGCTGCTTGATGCTATTAGGGCGCTAGACACTCCCGACGAGCCAATGAGTGGAATGGCTTTTGGATCTTTAGTTACTGGTAATGCTAGTCGTCGTAGCGATGTCGATTTTCTGCTAAGATACTCGTCTTTAGCGCAACTGGAAGACTTGCAAGCCGTAACAGGATCTATACAGGATGACTTTAGGGTTGCCGTAGAAGCCCAGACATTCCGCGACGGGGCTTTTAGCAGACCGGCCAGCCACGATGTAAGCCCCTTATTCGCTTCTCACTTATTACATGTACAGGATGAATATTCTAGATGGGTCCATGGTTTGCCGGTAGAAGAGCTTAGGCAATTTGCTATAGATACTCGCGAAGGAACGGGCAGCACAGAAGATGCCAAAGATGTGTTGACGGATGTAATCTCGTACTTACATTACAAAATGAGGCAGTTTGCCAAAACCAGCCTTATGGCTCATCAGCGAAAAGTCAATTACTATACTACCCAGCGCGCCCTAGAGTTACCTAAAGCGCTAGGTCGCAAAGCCCTTGCAGTTCATCATCTACTAGGCACAGACGGTCCTTCTCAGGATGTTACAGATCGCGCAGCTATGCGTGATAGTTTTTATGGTCTCGTAGACAACTTAGATGATGACGCAGCCGTAGAGCATTATCATTTTCTGGATAGACTGGATGCTGAATATGATAGAGAGTTAGAGCGGGCTGTGTCTAGAGGAGATACAGAACAATACCAACGCTGGCTTGGCGCTAATTGGCTTAATGCCTGTCACGCAGCACATCGTTTATGCGAAGACTTCGGTGAAGCTATGGAAGAAGTGGCTGGAGACACGGAAGTCAGCTTAAGCGGCGCGACTCCTCAAGGTTCACGAGTCTAAGCAGCCACTTAAGCGTTGACATTATATAATTTTTGTGCTTATATAATATTAGAGTTAAAAACCTAAAACAAAAATTATGCTTCACTTTCATCACCCACACCACAAAATTGATTTTCCTCATATTATCGAAGATCTTAAACCCCATCATCAACTTCAGTTTGCTCCAGTGGCAGAAGATGACGATGAGCTGGGCCAGGCAATTGCTAATGATCCTCATACTCACGGCAACGATTGGCAGCTTACTCGTTATCCCGATACCGATCAACTGGGCAATTTTTGGGAAATGGTAGAAAAAGACTTAGGTCAAAGCCTGGAAGACAATAGCTTTACAGACTAAATTACATCTGTTACAATCAATCACTGATTAACAGTAATTATTAAGAGGAAAAAACATGAAAGCAGTCGTTAGTATTGGCGGCAAACAATATATTGTTGCCGAAAAAGAGACCCTCTTGGTGGACCGCCTCCAAGATGGAACGAAAGAGCTCACACTTGACGCACTGCTCACGTTTGACGATAAAACGACAAAAGTGGGCAAGCCGACCGTAAAAGGTGTTAAAGTTCTTGCTAAAGTAGTCGAGCCGGAAGTAAAAGGCGAAAAGTTACGGATTATCCGCTATAAATCTAAAAAACGCGTCCACAAAGAAACCGGACATCGTCAAAAATACAGTAAGATTCAAATTAGCTCAATCAAATAAAGCCTCTAAAAACTTTTCACGCTCATGCTACAATAGAAAAGTTAAAGAGGGGAAATTACAGTTTGGCAACAACCAAAATAATTGCAGTAACCAACCAAAAAGGCGGCGTGGGCAAAACAACCACGGCTATTAACTTGGCCTATTATTTGTCCAAGCTAAAGCATAACGTATTGTTAGTAGACTTTGATCCTCAGGGTAATACTACCAGTGGCCTTGGCGTTGATAAGCAACAGCTTAAAAAGAGTATATTAAATGTCGTTCAAGATAGCACTCCTGTAAGTAAAGTAGTGTTAAAAACCAAGCATAAGCGACTGGCCTTATTGCCGGCTACGCCGCACTTGGCAAATACCGAAGTGGAGCTTGCCAAAGCCGAGCGACGTTTTACTCGTCTTAAAGATGCGCTGGCAGCAACCGAAGGGTATGATTACATTATTATCGATAGTCCTCCTAGCCTAAGCCTACTCACGGTTAATGCTTTGATTGCTGCGCAGTATGTTATATTGCCAGTTCAAGCTGAATTCTACGCTCTGGAAGGCTTAGGCCAGTTACTAGAAACCATGCAATTGGTACGCAAAGGTATGAACCCTAAGTTGGCTTTGGCGGGCGTACTAGTAACTATGTTTGATGGTCGCACCACACTAAGCAGTCAAGTCCATGAAGAAGTAAAAAAGCATTTTCCAGGTAAAGTATTTAAAACGATTATTCCGCGCAACATACGCTTAGCTGAAGCTCCGAGTCATGGCTTGCCTGTTGGGGCATACGAACGCTGGAGTAAAGGCGCGCGTGCTTATAAATCTCTAGCAAAGGAGGTAGTAGAACGTGTCAGCTAAAGCTAAAAAAGGACTTGGCAGGGGGTTTGATTCATTAGTCCCAACCGAAGTATTGAATGAAGCATTCGACCCGACAGCTTCTCAGGACGAGAAAGTCTCTGAACTCCGTTACATAAAAGTAAACGAAATATTTGCTGATCCTAATCAGCCCAGACGGCATTTTGACGAAATTGCCCTAAAAGAGCTTAGCCAGTCGATTACTGAACATGGGGTAGTCCAGCCAATAGTGGTAGTACGCACCGAAAAAGGCTTCCAGATAGTAGCGGGCGAGCGTCGTTGGCGTGCAGCTAAACTGGCAAAACTAGCGGAAGTTCCGGTTTTAATCAGAACCTTAAGCGACCAACATAAACTTGAACTTTCTCTCATTGAAAACTTGCAACGCCGCGACTTGAATCCGCTTGAAACCGCAACGGCTTACTTAAAACTGCGCGATCAATTCAACCTAAAACTAGAAGAAATCGGCAAAAGGATTGGCGGCAAGTCACCTAGCCTGGTGAGCAACTCTCTACGATTGTTGCGTTTGCCGGAAAACGCCAAACAAGCTTTGGTAAGCGGTAAAATCACCGAAGGTCACGCCAGACAGATCTTAGCGCTAGATGATAAAAAAGCTCAAAATGATTTGCTAAAAAGAATCATAGCCGGCAAATGGAGCGTGCGTCGCGCCGAGCAATATGTAATCGGCTACAAAAAAGGCACGACTTCTTACCAGGAAAAGCGCCAGCAGGCTACTAAACACACTCAGACGGAAAATACAGTGACCCGTTCGTTGTCTAAAAAGCTACAAACTAACGTAAGACTTAAGACTACGGCAAAAGGTGGCCAGTTGATTATTCAATATAAGGACGCTGAAGACTTGAGTCGAATCACTAAGCTGTTTGACTAAAAAGTTCTTACTTTATCAAACGGATAAATTCTTAAAGCTACCGGGCCGATGATGTCATTAAGAGGAATCGTGCCTAGTCCGTTACGTGAGTCTAGGGAATAACTGCCGGTACGGTGGTCTCCCATAACGAATAGCTGTCCTTTGGGAACTACTTTATCTACTTCGCCACTGGTAGGGTAGCCTGGACCCTTAGTTAAAGCATCAGGGTTAAATCCGTTTGGGTGCTGCTTATTATAGACGGCAACTTTACCGTTTTTTACCACTACACGCTCGCCAGGCAAACCTACGACACGTTTGACGATGTACTCATCAATGCCGTCATTGTTATATTGCGGATTTTTAAAAACAATTACTTGTCCGCGCGGCGGAACGTAAGTCTTATGTAGCAAGTCATCCCAGGTTAATGGTGTTTTATTTACAATGAGACGGTCGCCCGTATACAAAGTAGTCTGCATACTGGGTCCGTTAACGTTAAAACTACGAAAGATAAAGGCATTAATTATAATTGTGCCTATCACCACTAAAATGACAAAGCCGATAACGCCTAATATATCTTTAAAAACACTATTAGTTCGGTTTTGGTTACTTACTTTCATGCTTATATAGCATACACGTTAATGGTGGTTTTGAGCAAAAACTATGACTTATGGCGCACGTGCTTAATTGTTTGCGCTCGGGCTGTCAGTCGGGTATAGTAAAACTCGACATTTATGCCTAAAAAAGAAAATTCGATTGATGGTTTTATCTTGCGTCGTCGGCATCCGCAGTCGATCGGCCATTCGTCACGCCAACTTGGTGCAGACGACTTAAAAGTGCCCGCTCGTTTTTTAAATCCGCATTCAAATAGCTATCAAGGAAAAGCGCAGCAAGCTCGTCCGGTAGCTGGCGGTATTCAGCGCGATATCGATGCTTCGCTGCAAGAAATTGATGCCAATAAACCTAAACCAAAGCGCAAACTGTTTAAAAAGCCGCGAGCCGTAACTACAAAGCGTATAGTTACTACTCTGGGAATTATCCTTTTGCTTATAGTAGGGTACTTGGGGATTAGAGCTCTGATTGCTGGCAGCAACATATTTGGCGGTAATATATTCGATCTGTTTGGCAACGGTACTCCGCTTAAAACCGATCAATATGGCCGTAGTAACATTTTGCTTTTTGGGACTTCAGAGGATGACCCGGGGCATGAAGGCTCGAGCTTAACGGATTCCGTTTTGGTAATTAGCGTTGACCAGAAAAAAAATAATGCCTTTATGTTTAGCGTACCGAGAGATTTATATGTAAATTATGATCGCGCTTGTCCTGCCGGGTATGAAGGCAAGATTAACGCCCTATATAGTTGCGCTAGTGGCGGTTCTAAGTCAAAAGCGGCCGAGAGGCAAGGCCAGTTAGCTTTGCGCAAAAAGGTTGGAGAAGTATATGGCATGGATGTGCAATACGCTGTTCATGTTAACTATACCGTGTTGCGCGAATCAGTCGACGCCATAGGCGGCATAGACGTGACTATCAATAGTCGTGATCCGCGTGGCGTACTTGATCGCAACTTTGACTGGCGATGTAACTACCGCTGCCATTTAGTGAAATACACAAACGGCAAGCATCATCTTAATGGTACCCATGCCTTGTTCTTGGCACAGGCTCGCGGCGATACTGCACCGACTTATGGTTTTGAGGAATCAAACTTTGACCGTGAACGCAATCAACGCAAAATTATCATTGCTATGGTTAAAAAAGCCAAAAGCGCCGGTGTGCTTGCTAATCCGGTAACTATTAATAAACTTATTGATACTTTAGGCCACAACCTAAGGACTAACTTTAGTGCCGGAGAAGTCAAAACCCTCATTAGGCTAACCGGCAAAATTAACGCCGGTAAAGTGCCTAGCATTGATTTTTATAAAGAAGACAACCAGCTATTTACCACTGGTGATATCGGGGGAGCTAGCGTAGTAACGCCTTCAGCCGGACTGTACGAGTATGGTGATATCCACGCTTTAGTGCATGTGTACCAGCTTGGCACTAAAGCAGCGATAGAAAGGGCAAGCATAGTTGTGCTTAACGGTTCAAGTGTTGAAGGCGCCGCCCAAACTAAGGCTGACGTGCTAAAAAATAACGGCCTAAACGTGGTGAACGTCGGTAATGCTCCGGGCAATTATGCCACCACTAAGATTTACCAAGCTTCCCATTCTAAGAAACCAGCCACTAAACGGGCTTTACAGAAACTTCTTGGTGCTAAAGCCACTAAAGGATTTCCTGGTAGTATCGTAAGTAGTGCCGATTTTGTTGTAGTTATTGGCAACCGCAGTTAATTATAAAAAATGGTATACTTGAGTTTATATGGAGTTACTTAAAACAGCTTCGCTGCGCCGTTCTTGGGTAAGCGAAACGATTTATATAATACTGAATTTAGCATTAGCGACTGCGGTTTTGCTGTTGGTTCGCAATTTTAGCGATTTGCCTCTATTAGCGTATCTTTTAGTACTCGTAAGTAAATGGCGGGTTCTAGCCGTACGGCCACGATTTTGGTTCGCTAACTTACAAGCCAATGTAGTAGATTTGCTGGTCGGCCTTAGCGTGGTCACGCTTATTTGGCAAGCCACAGGGTCTTCTGTGTTACAAATTGGCATAGCCGCAGCATTTGCTATCTGGTTGTTGTTATTAAAACCACGCTCAGGACGGATATGGATATTGTGGCAATCTGCCATTACTCAGTTCGTGGCAGTTACCGCTTTATTAAGCCTGGGTTATAAGTGGCCCTTATGGCTCGTGGTACTTCTTATGTGGGTGATTGGCTATAGTGTGGCTCGTCACTTTTTGGCCAGTTACGAAGAAGAAGAGCTTACTTTACTAAGCTTAGTTTGGGGTTTAGCTGTAGCTGAACTGGGCTGGCTAGCTTATCACTGGACGATTGCTTACGCGTTACCTAGTTCAACTCTTATTAATCTTCAAATTCCTCAAATGGCTATTATTTTAGCTGCTCTAGGGTATATTATAGGAAAGAGTTATAGCTTGTATAATACTCACGCTAAACCACGATTTAAGAACATCGGGCTACAAGTAGGTATTTCATCGGCAATTATATTAATAATGTTGATATTTTTTAATCACTTTAGCCAGTAACATTTCTAAGAGGAGGGCACATGAAGCAAGAACCGGATAAAGTTTTCTCTGAAGAAACACTGTCTACCGTACCTAATTCCCATAAACATTCAGTCGGTAGGATAGCTACTTTGATTTTTCTTTGTTTTGTGGCTAGTTTCTTGGGTAGCTGGGTTTTCCTGCGCACTGGTCTCGTTCAGCAAGATGCCACCCAAACTATTAAACACAATCGCCAAAGCATCGTAGTCCAAGAGGGCGCAGCGCTAGCCGATGCTTCACGTAAAGCTTCGCCAAGTGTAGTTTCAATTATTACCGGCTCTATCTCGGGCGCTAATTCTTTATTAGGAGCCTCAATTCAACAAGGAGCTGGCACAGGTGTAATTATTAGCAAAAGCGGCTATGTTATGACTAACAAACACGTGGTAGCTGACGGCACGCAAACCATACGCATTATTACCGCTGACGGTACGCAGTATAAAAACGTTAAGTTAGTAGGCCGTGATCCGCTCAACGATCTGGCTTTTCTAAAAATCCAAGGTGCAAAAAATCTGACACCGGCAAAACTTGCTGATTCTAATCAAGTAAATATCGGGCAAAAGGTTATTGCCATCGGCAATGCTTTGGGGCAATACCAAAATAGCGTTACAGCGGGAATCATATCCGCAATAGGCCGCCCAGTTGTGGCTCAGGAAGGCAATATCAGCGAACAGTTGGAAGGTCTTTTCCAGACAGACGCCGCTATCAATCCTGGCAATTCAGGCGGTCCGCTGGTTAACCTGGAAGGAGAGGTTATCGGCATAAACACTGCAATAGCTCCCGATGCCCAAGGGATAGGTTTTTCAATTCCTATCAATTCAGCTAAGGGTGATATACAGAGTGTCATTAAAAGCGGCAAATTGGAGCGCTCTTACTTAGGAGTTCACTATATTAGCATTACTCCCGAAATAGCCAGCACGTTGAATCTTGACGTAAAACAAGGCGCTTATATATATGACGATAGCGGTACTAGCCCGATAGTTAACAGTAGTCCAGCCGCCAAAGCAGGCTTGCATAACAAAGATATAGTTACCAAAATAAATGATGAAGAAGTAAATGCGCGTCACGGACTCGCCGGTTTGTTAGCTCAATATGCTCCAGGCACTAAAGTTACATTGACCATAATTCGTGATGGGCAAACCAGGCAAATAGATGTTACCTTAGGCCGGTATACGGGCGGCAGTAACGGCTAAATCTTAAATAGCTGAACTAGACCTTCTGTCTTTTCCAAATTGTAGGCGGCTTTATTAGCCAACATCTTAACTTCCTGATGCTGATCCAGTAAGGATTCAGTTAATATATATTTTGGTTTTTGTTTTAGTTTATTTACTTCTTGCCAAAATTTTTTATAAACTTCTAGCCCGTCTTCACCGGCAGACCAAGCCTGCCTAGGCTCGGTTTCAATTTCCGGGCTGGCTATAAAGTCTTCCGGCACATAAGGAAGATTGGCTACGATTGCTTCAGACTCAGTTTTAATCGGCTCAAACAAAGAACCGTTCAAGAAGGAAATATCCGTCTTATGGTCTTTGGCATTTTGCCAGGCTATTTTTAAGGCGGCCTGACTAATGTCGACAGCCGTTACTTGGCACTCCGGAAGCTCTAATTTCGCACTTATAGCTAAGCAGCCGCTACCCGTTCCGATATCTGCTAGTGAGCTTGGTTTAATATCTTTTAAAATGTCTATAAAATCTTCCGACTCAGGGCGGGGGATTAGCACATCGGGCGTTACCTTAAAAACTCGTCCGTAAAACCACACTTTGCCTAATATGTAAGCTAAAGGTTCGCGTCTCACTCGGCGCTCTATTAAATTATTTAGTTTTTTTAAATCAGATTCTGAAAGCGAATGCTCTGAGTGGGCTACTATCCACGTACGGTCTTTGCCGGTTATATTTTCAAGTATTGCAAACACATCGCTGCGCGGAGAGTCTACGCTAGTTTTTTTGAGCTTTTGCAGAGAATCGTTTATCCAATTTTCAATCGTCATAACTAACATTCTACCCTACTTTCAAATCGCTAGCATTGACAAAAACGCTTAAGTTTGCTATGGTAGTGCTTAAGTTCATAAAAAACAAAAAGTTAGGAAAAAAGATATGCTAAGAGAAAAAGTACAAAAACCAAAAAGTGCCCCAGAAGCTATTGCGGGAGAAAAACTGCTTGAAGGTCTCTCGCGAAGAGAGCGTATTATGCTTAGAATTACCAATAGGCTAGGACTAAGTAAAGAATTGGATGAGCGCATAGAAAGTTCAGTATCGGCAGATTTTGATGGTATCGCGTCAAAAATGCAAGTTGCCATCGATCAAGGCAATGAAAAAAACGGAAAGAAGAATACAGATGCAGAATGTTTAATTCCTTGGTCTAGTGATGGAGAAGAAGGATCGCCAGACACTACGCTAGCGGTCCAGTATCGAAAACTAGAAGGTGGCGGTGAAGCTATTGCTATCAACGCCTCTGCCTTTTCTGCTGAAGGCGACGGAACTACAGTGGTTACCCGTAACGAAGAAGGTGAACTAGGCGTAGACGTTAACAATAGCGGGGAAGTAGTGCCTCTATCGAAGTTATCTCCAGTAGAAAGAATGATGTTAATGCCAGTCCTGAACGCTATAAATCAGGATGTAGATAGGGTTGGATTGACTACTCCAGATATCGATTCTAGCCATGGATGGGATGATTAAAACAATCTATTAGCTAAAGTTTAAATTGATAAAACGTTAAAACAAAAAGTTAGGAAAAAGATATGTCAAAAGCTGAAGTTCTAGAAGCACCAAAGCCCGTGGACTCACGCGCAGAAAAAATTGAGCAGTGGTTAGGCCCGCTTTCCGAAGGCGATCGGGCGATTGTAGATGCCGTAGATGCGATTCCTTCTGAAGACCACCCTACTTCAAATCGAACTAGACTTGAGGAAGAAGATGGAACCAAGATAAAATTATTTAGATCTAAAGATCGTGAGGGTAGCGATGAGTCCATTGATCCTGAAAAAGATGGAGTACTAAAAGATGTTGTGGAGGTAAGAATAATTAATCCAGACGGCACCGAAGAGTCTGCCTGGGTAATGATTGATGCATCTGCTCTTACTCGAAGAGGCGATGGCATATTCGCTGGAGTAAGAGGACCTTCTGCGGGTGAAGATGTGTCAGTTTTCGGCGATGCGGTAAATGGTGGTGAAGGAAAGAGCCGGGAAGACCACGAAGCAGCTGAGGCTGTTAAAGCAAAGATAGCACAAAAGATTAACGAGGCTCGTGAGCGCGCATTTCCTGTACGAGAAGTTGATTCGGATTTGGCGCATGATGCGGCACTTGCCGAAAAGCCACATATGGATGATATATACGAGGAACGCAAACGATCTGGACATTCGCACCTTACTGTAGCTGATATTGATCGCAGCGAAGCGTCTGTTTGGTCTGAGGCCGATAAGACTAATATGGAATCTGCCAGGTTAGCCGATGAAGCCGCAAAACGAGCTTTGAAAGCAGCTGGCGTAGATATAAAACAGCCAAAAAAGCATTAAAACAAAAAGGAAAATAAAAATGGGCGAAACACTAACACCAGAAAGAGAAAGATCAGTCAGTGATCAAGCAGCAGAAATGTATGCAAAGCATGAAGAATTATCTAAAGAAGAGGCAACAGCTCAAGAAGCTGCCCTACCAAAACTTGGAGAAGAAGGGCTAGAAGAAAGAATGTGGCCAGAAAAAAGAGAACCTGCTCTTAAAGCTCGTGAAGAAGCAATTGCAGCAACTGGTAAACAACTGGATGAAAGTCGAGCGCACCTTGAAGCTAACAAACAAGCTTATGTAGATGCTGCTAAAAAAGAAGCTGAATCTGCCGGCCATGTAATTAGCGAAAATCCTGATATTGCAGGGAGAGTAAAGGTAGTGGAAGAGAAAACTCCAGATTCTAAGCCTTTAACAGATGCGGAACAAGTAGCTAAGTATACAGAAGAACGAGAAAAAATAAGAGAAAGAAATACTAGGTACGGCGCAGGTATATAATCTAGGATTTTATTAAAAAACTTTAACTCGCCAGCTCGCGCTCGGCAGCCTGCAGTCTTTCTACCAAATCATCTATATTCCCGTCCATTGCGGCGGGAATATTGCTGCGAGAGTAGCTTATCCGATGGTCGGTAATTCTGTCTTGAGGGAAGTTATAAGTGCGGATTTTCTCGCTTCTATCACCGGTTCCTATCAAGCTTTTGCGATGAGCCGATTCTTTGGCATTTTCTTCTTCGATCTTCATTTGCAGCAACCTGGAGCGCAGCACGCTCATGGCTTTGGCTTTGTTTTTAATCTGCGATTTTTCATCTTGGTTGGCAACTACCAAACCGGTAGGTAAGTGAGTAATGCGCACTGCCGAGTCTGTAGTGTTCACACTCTGCCCGCCATGTCCGCTGGCGCGATAAACGTCAACTCTAAGGTCTGCCGGATTGATTTCTATATCTTTTTCTTCAGCTTCTGGTAAAACCGCCACCGTTACAGTGCTGGTATGAATACGTCCCTGGCTTTCTGTTGCCGGTACGCGCTGCACGCGGTGTACGCCGCTTTCAAACTTTAGGCTGGCATAAGGCGACTCGCCCTTTGCGCCAAAAATAACTTCTTTATATCCACCGACTTCTGAAGGGCTCTCGCTCAGCAGCTCGGTTTTTAAGCCCTTATTTTCACAATAGCGTAGATACATACGCAGCAGTTCGCCGGCGAATAAACTGGCTTCGTCGCCACCTGCACCGGCCCGGATTTCCACAATAACGTTTTTTTCGTCGTTAGGATCTTTGGGAATGAGCATTTCATTTAAGTTATCATCAAGAGAAGTTAACTTTTTTTCTAAATCAGGAATTTCTTGTTTAGCCAGCTCCGCCAGTTCATCATCGCTTTGGGCTAGTTGGTTGGCTTCAGCCAACTGCTTTTCCAGGCTTTCTTTTTGGCTGATTTCAGACAATAATTCAGAAACTTCACTTAAGCGCCTACTTTTTGATTGAAAATCATCTTTAGAATAAGCGTCTGGTTCAGCCAAAAACTTTTCCAGTTCTTTTTTCTCAGCTTTTAGCTCGTCAGCATTAAATTGTGGTGACGCCATGTTCACGCCTCCGGAGTGGGCGAGGCCGCCCGTAGTTATTTATCTTCTTCAGCTTCAGCTGCTTTTTTAGCAGCTTGCTTGGCGGACTTCTTGGCTTTGTTAGCTAGAGCAGCTTTGCGCTTGGCCGCGGCAGCGGAACGAGCTTTAAAGCGGTCGACTCGTCCTTCGGTATCGATAATCTTTTCGTCACCAGTGTAGTAAGGGTGCGAAGCACTTGAAATAGGCACTTTAACAAGCGGGTATTCTTTGCCGTCTTCCCACTTGATAGTTTCTTTAGTTTGAACTGTCGATTGCGTTAAAAACGCAAAGCCGGCAGTTTCGTCCTGGAAGACGACTGGTCGATAGTCGGTTGGGTGTAATCCTTGTTTCATAAACTTGAAGTATTGTATCTGTTTTTATACCTAAAGTCAAAAAAATAGCTGGAGCGAATAAAATCGCTTCCAGCTTTATAAAAGAATCATTTGCACAAATTCCCTTGATCATCGGTGCCAAGGGAGCGCAGGGGCGGTGAGTTAACCCATCGATTCTATAGGCTTGATAGCCCGATCGATGGCTAACACAATGCCGATGATTACCAGAGCCATTATGGCGATAACCGCTATTGCTGCTATCACCACTGCCACTATGGCTAGGAATGCAAAAGCACAGCCGTAAAGGAGGTGGAAAATAACTGCATCGAAGGCAGAGTTACCTGCGTAATGAGCTTGTGCGCTTTGGCTGTCGATGTGTACTCCCACTGCGACCAGCAGGAATAGCACGAAGCCCAAAGCCGCACCCAATTTTTCTTCCGTTATCATAGGCTGACCTTTCAGGGTCGGGTTTTGCCGCCGCAATGTACAAAAAGATTCTTTCCTATTAGTTGATTATATAACTAAAGGCTATAAAAAGCAATATAGGTTTGTATATGTGAGTGTATCTGTTATAATGACATATGTAAAAATACTTAACGACACAACTCACAGTTTAAACTTCTGAATAAAAGTGTGAGTGAGGAAAAAGGAGTACTCAATGGCAGTTACTGTCGATATTAAAAAACTTTTAGAATCGGGCGTGCACTTCGGTCACAAAACCAGCCGCTGGCACCCTAAAATGGCGCAGTATATTCATAGCAAGCGCCAAGATAGTCATATCATTGACCTGACTAAAACTGTGGAGGGTCTTGATAAAGCTCTACCTTTCATTACAGAGGTAGTAGCAAATGGCAAGCAAATTCTGTTGGTTGGCACTAAGCGCCAGGCTCAAGATATTGTAAAAGCTACGGCCAAAGAAGTGGGCCAGTCTTACGTAAATGAACGTTGGCTTGGCGGTACGCTAACCAACGCAGCAACAATCGGCAAACAAATCAAACACCTTAAGCTGCTTGAACGACGCATGGAAAGCGGCGAGCTTGCTAATCGCTATTCCAAGTTGGAAGTGCAGCGTTTTCAGGAAGAAATCGACATGTTAAATCTGAAATACGGTGGCGTTAAAGATTTGGACGGCCAGCCGGGAGCAGTGTTTGTGGTTGACGTAAACGCTGACAATAATGCGGTTCGCGAAGCCAATAAACTTGGCATTCCCGTAGTTGCTCTGGTTGATACCAACGCCGATCCTGGGATGATAGACTACGTTATTCCAGGCAACGACGACGCCATCAAGGGAATCCAACTGATTTTAGACTACATAAAACAGGCGGTTAACGAAGGTTTGACAAAGCGCAAATCTGCCGCACCGAAACAATCTAAGTAATAAAAGAGGAAACAATGGCAATATCACTAGAAGACGTTAAAAAACTCAAAGACTTAACCGGCGTAGGCTTAAGCGATGCTAAAGCTGCGCTTGAAGAAGCCAAAGGCGACTTCGACAAAGCCCTACAAGCCATGCGCAAAAAAGGTCTGACCAAAGCTGAGAAAAAGGGCGATCGCGAGGCACGCGAAGGTCTAGTTGATTCTTACGTGCATAGCGGTAGAATCGGTGTTGTAGTGGAAGTAAACTGCGAAACTGACTTCGTGGCTCGAACTGATGACTTTAAAACCCTGGTTCATGACATCGCACTGCATATTTCCGCAATGGCACCTGAATACATCGAGGAAAAAGACGTTCCAGCTGCGGAAACCAAACGGGTTAAAGCCGAATTTGCCGAAAAAGCTAAAAACGAAGGCAAACCAAGCGATATGATTGATAAAATCGTCGATGGTCAGGTAAAAAAACATTTTGCAGAAAAAACTCTCTATACTCAAGCTTTTGTTAAAAACCCGGACGTTACAGTTGGCGATTTAGTAAAAGACCACATTGCCCGGCTAGGTGAGAATATCGTAGTGCGCCAGATGAAACGCATCGAGCTTGGCGGTAGTAGCGAATAAACTGACCATTCTTATAGAATATATTGACAATATATATAATATATGTTAATATGTTACGCAATACGAATTGAGCGTGGAGTTCTTCGTATAAGTACATTTACAAAAGAGATACCACCTCTTTGGTAAATCTAGGACCCTATAACTGTATAAGCTTATTTGTGCAGTGATCGGGTTTTAGATTGTCAACTAAGGAAGAGGTTGAGCAAAATGTCTGCTTTTACCGAGGCTACTCTCCCGAAGCCTATAAAACGGGGGACGCTGGAGCGGTCCTGGCAGAAAACTGTCAAGGAGTGCAACAAGCTGCTCCAACGCCTGAGTGAGCACCAGCTCTCCAAAATTGGAGGCTGGTTGCCGCAAAAGCTGGCTAACGGAAGCCACAAGGGGCGAATCAGCGCTCTCGTGACGGTTTACCGTCATGAGTTCAACGAGGTTCGCGTTCTGGCACTTGAGACGGAAAGTTTTCGCCGTCTCTACCGTCGAGAACAGGACTTGCTGAGGACTAAACTGACTGCCAAGGTGCCGGTCAAAGAACAGCGAAAAATGGAAGACTTGCTTCGGCAAGTTCATTGCAGCGAGATCCAGGCCGAGAACAAACTCGAACGGAATCGCCGCAGCACTTCATCACATCGGCGCAGGCGCCAGGCCAAGAAGGCCGAACGCCAAGCAGCTGATAGGGCTCGCACCATGCAAATGAAGGGCGCAAAGACTCACAAGCCCCTCGAGAGCACAGCTTAGTCAGGGAGAGCAAAGGCTGGTTCGCGGGGCAAAACCCGCGGACCAGCCCACAACTTCCAAGGTATCTCTTTTGTAATAATTTCGGACTCGCCACTCAGGCAGTCCTTTTTTTATGCCTAAACTACGCTATAATTATAGATATGTTTGACACCACGACTTATGAAAGCCGGATGGGGCAGGCTCTTAGCCACTTTCAAGACGAAATAAAGAAAATCCGCACCGGCCGGGCCCATCCTAATATGCTAGATGGTATTACCGTGGAAGCTTACGGTACCAAAATGCCGCTTAATCAGGTTGCCAACGTAACTGCTCCCGAACCGCAGCTTTTGCAGGTTCATCCGTTTGACCAAAACAATGTGGAAGCGGTAGTTGAAGCGATCCGCCAAGATCAAGGTCTAGGCTTTAACCCAAGCGACGATGGCCGCATCGTGCGCGTGCCGGTTCCGCAACTGACCGAAGAACGCCGGCGCCAAATTGCCAAACAACTAAGCGACAAAGTAGAAGATTGCCGGATTGCAATCCGCAATGTTCGCCACGACGCTATCAAAGATGCTAAAAATCAAAAAGACAAAAAAGAGCTTTCTGACGACGATTTTCATCGGGTTTCAAAAGCGCTTGACGATCTGGTAAGCGACTTTCAGGGCAAAGCCGAAGCTGTCGCCGCGGCAAAAGAGAAGGAAATTCTCACAATATAATTAAGACTGCTCAAGGAGGGTAAATGAGTTTTATCGGAGTGCTGGGTTTGGTAGGAGGAATTTGTGTCGGCTTGCTGATATTGGTCGTTTTAGTGGTCATCCACGAACTAGGCCACGCCATAGCAGCCCGTCGTAACGGCGTAATAGTAGAAGAGTTCGGAATCGGCTTTCCACCCAAAGCTTGGTCTAAAAAATTAAAAAACGGTGTGCTTTTTAGTATCAATTGGCTGCCGCTTGGCGGCTTTGTTAAGTTGCAGGGCGAAAACGACGCAGCTCATAAAAAGGGTGATTACGGTGCAGCTAGCATGTGGGCAAAAACTAAGATTCTACTGGCCGGAGTAACCATCAATTGGCTAGCTGCTGCTGTTATTCTTACAATACTTGCTATTACAGGTCTTCCAAAAGTGGTAGATAACCAATTTCAAGTGCCAAGCGATACCACGACTATCACCAAACCTGTGACTGTCGGCTTTATAAGCGACAACTCACCAGCTCAGAAAGCGGGCTTAAAGGTGAAAGACCAGCTTATTCGCCTTAATAATCAGCACATTTCCAGCCCTGATAAACTAGTTAATCTAACTCAAAAATATCGCGGCCAAAAGGTGAGCGTAGTCTATAAACACGATAATCAACGCGCTAATACGAATATTCGGTTAAATAGTAGTGATAAAAACAACGAAGGCTATCTGGGAGTCAGCCCAACCCAGCAGGTAATCCAAAAATCTACATGGTCTGCGCCAATTGTTGGAATCGGCACAACAGCTCAGTTTACCGGCGTAACTTTCAAAGGACTTGGCAATCTGGTAGTTAATATAGCCAAAGGTTTAACGGCAAAACTTAGCTCTGACCAAACTACGCGCTCAGAAGGCAGTAAAGAACTTGGCGCAGCTGGCGCCAGCGTGGCGGGGCCGATAGGGATTTTGGGTGTGATTTTCCCGGCAGCAGTGGCGTCAGGCTTAACCTCGCTCTTGCTGCTAACAGCCATCATCTCACTGACTCTGGCACTTATTAACGTGCTGCCGATACCGGCGCTAGACGGCGGCAGGTTATTCGTAACACTTGTTTTCAAAGGCCTGAAAAAGCCTTTAACTAAAGAAAAAGAAGAGAAAATCCATGGCACCGGCTTTGCTTTTTTGATGCTGCTGGTTGTGGTAGTAACGGCAGCCGATGTCAGTAAATTTTTCCATTAAGCCGAATCTGCCGGTTCGCAGCTTTCAAGCTTTCGGCCTGGTTTTGTGGGTATTTTCAGTCTTTTTATTCGTGCAAATTTTAGTAGCCCTTGGTGTCAATATTTCAGAAAAATTAGGCTGGGACTTTGGCGGAACCGACAAGGTTGCTTTTGTATTCAGCATTAGCGTCATAATCTACGCCTTAGTTTTATTAATAACTATCGCCATGCCGGCCAGGCTGAAGCTTTGGTCTAGTAAAATAGAGCTGAAAAAACTGCTTGGTATAAACTTGCCACTACGCGTCCGTGACGTTGGCATAGCGATCTTAGGTTTCGTGGTTTATTTAGGGCTTGCTTTTTGGGCAATGCAGCTGGTAACCCTGCTTTTTCCTTCAATAAACCTTAGCCAAGCGCAAGATGTGGGCATAAAATCGCTTAACAATGACTTCGAGTTTGTGCTGGCTTTAGTCACTTTCGTCGGCCTGGCGCCGATAGCGGAAGAGTTGCTATTCCGCGGTTATTTATTTGGCAATTTGCGGCGGATTTTCTCTTTTGAAATAGCAGCCATCATCACCAGCGCGCTTTTTGGCCTGGTGCATTTTCAGTGGAATGTCAGCATTGATGTTTTTGTGCTGAGTCTAGTGCTTTGTTACTTACGCGAACATAGCGGACGTTTATGGCCGTCTATCATGGTGCATATGGGCAAAAACCTACTAGCCTTCGCCTCGCTGTTCATCTTTCACCTAACCTAGCGTACAATAGGTCTAAGTTATGAGGATGACAAACTTATTTACCAAAACGCGCAAGCAAGCGCCAGCTGGGGAAGAAGCTAAAAACGCCCAGCTTCTTATTCGTGCCGGCTTTATTCACAAAGAAATGGCCGGAGTTTATGCTTATTTGCCACTTGGCTTCAAGGTGCTTAAAAATATCGAACAAATTGTTCGAGAAGAAATGAATGCCGCCGGTGGTCAAGAACTGGCTATGACAACTCTGCAACCGAAAGACATTTGGGAAAAGACCGATCGTTGGGACGACAAAAAGGTTGATAACTGGTTTAAAACCAAGCTGACTAACGGCACGGAATTGGGAGTTGGTTTAACGCATGAAGAGCCGATAGTTGATGTTTTGAAAGACTACATCAGCTCATACCGCGACTTGCCACTTTCGGTTTACCAGATTCAAAACAAATTCCGCAACGAGCTACGGGCAAAAAGCGGCTTACTGCGCGGCCGTGAATTCTTAATGAAAGATCTTTACAGCTTTGCCAGCACCCAAGAAGAACATGAAAAAATTTATGACAGTTTCGTTAAGTCTTACCACAAAGTTTACAAAAGAATGGGCCTGGGCGACATTACATATCGCACATACGCCGATGGCGGCATTTTTACGCCGCGCTTTAGCGATGAATTCCAAACTCTCAGCGAAGTGGGCGAGGACACGATTTATCTTGATGAAGAAAAGAAGATCGCCATCAATGAAGAAATCTACACCGATGAAAATCTAAAAAAACTTGGCCTCGACAAATCCAAACTGGTTGAGAAAAAGGCCGTCGAAGTAGGTAACACCTTCCATCTAGAAAGCAAATACACCGATGCGCTGGATGTTTATTTCACAGATGAATCCGGCAAACAAAAGTCTATTATCGGCGGTTGTTACGGTCTTGGCGTCAGCCGCTTGATGGGTGTGATTGCCGAGCATTTTTCTGATGACAAAGGTCTAGTCTGGCCTGAAACAGTCGCACCAGCCCAAGTTTACTTGGTGCGAATCGGCGACAAGCCTGAGGTCGTCAAACAAGCCGACCAACTTTACGAAAAGCTAAACAAACAAAATATCAGCGTTCTTTATGACGATCGCAGCGAGCGTCCCGGTGAAAAACTGGCCGATAGCGAGCTGATGGGTATTCCGCATCGGGTAGTGGTCAGCGAGCGGCTAACAGATAAAAAACAGTACGAATATACCGCTCGCAAAAACGGCACAAAAAAGCTGTTGACGGAATCCGAGTTGTTTGGTAAGCTAGAAACCCGTAGATTTTTAAGCTAAGCGATTATAAACAATTTGCGGCTACACTTATAACAAAAATTACAAACAATTATCACCCAATAATGCCAGCGTGTGGAAGCGCTAGGCACTAATAAAAAAAGGGGCATTTTATGAAAAAGCAATATCAGTTAACTCCAGCGGGCAAGCAAGAACTTGTCAAAGAGCTAGAAGAACTGAAAAGTCGTCGCGGCACTATTGCCGAGAAGATTGCTAATGCTCGTGATTATGGTGATTTGAGTGAAAACGCCGAATATGACGCCGCTCGCGAAGAGCAAGGCCAAGTAGAAACCCGCATCGGCGAAATTGAAGAGATTTTATTAAACGCCGACATTATTAAAGCTAGAAAATCGTCTAGTATACAAGTCGGCAGCACTGTTGACCTTTCCAGCAACGGCGACAAGGCCACTTACACAATTGTTGGCCCGGTTGAAGCCGACCCAATCAACGGCAAAGTATCCGACGTTTCTCCTATCGGCAAAGCCTTACTGGGCAAGAAGGTGGGCGACAAAGTTACCATCAAAACTCCCAAGACCGAAATCAACTACAAAGTTGTCGGCCTAAAATAGCATTACGGTTCTTACTAATCTGATATAGTAGTTACTAATATGGCTACACTGAAGGAATTGCGCGACGAACGGCTGCGGAAACTCGAACAGCTCGAAGAGCTTGGAGTCAATCCATACCCCGCCAAAACCGAGCGTACCAACACGTTACAAGACATCACCACGCATTTTTCTAAGCTTAGCGGTCAAAAGGCTAGCGTAGCTGGGCGTATTATTAACATCCGCAAATTTGGCAAGATTGCTTTTGTGGTTATTAAAGATGCCAGCGGCACTTTGCAACTTTTCCTGGCAGCAGATAAAATGCAGCCGCTTGATGCTAAAAAAAGCCAGCTTGGCTTTGAGCAGTTGCCACTGCTAGACAGCGGAGATTTCATTGAAGCCCACGGCACGGTGGCAAAAACCCAAACCGGCGAAATCTCGGTGGAAGTTAGCAATTTGCGTTTGCTTACCAAAAGTTTGCGCCCTATGCCCACCGCACACGACGGCTTTAAAAACAAAGAAGAGCGCCTGCGCCGCCGTTATATCGACATAAACGTCAACCAAGACGTGCGCGAACGCTTTATCCGCCGCAGCAAATTCTGGCAAGCCACGCGCGACTTTTTGCTTAAAGAAGACTTCTTAGAAATCAACGTTCCTGTGCTTGAAAACACGCCGGGCGGAGCCGATGCTACGCCGTTTGTAACCCACATGGACGCCCTGGGCCAAGATTTTTATCTGCGCATCAGCCACGAGTTGCCTTTGAAGCGCCTGCTGGTTGCCGGTTACGAGAAAGTCTTTGACATCGGCCCGCGTTTTCGCAACGAAAACTATTCCGACGAGCATTTGCCCGAACACGTCGCCATGGAATGGTACTGGGCCTATGCCGATTGGGAAAAGGGCATGAAACTGACCGAAGATCTAGTGCGCTCTATTGCCGACAAAACGTGGGGTACGCGCAAGTTTAGCTTAGCCAACGGCCAAGAGGTAGATCTCGGCCCGGACGGCCAAGATTGGCCGCGCATCAGCTTTGTCGAGCAAATGAAAGAGCACTACGGCTTGGATGTTTTCAAATGCACGCTTAAAGATGTGCAAGAGCAGCTTAAAAAACATGGCCTCGAGGTTGAAAAACACCACAACCGCGCCCGCGGCATCGACAAACTCTGGAAGAAAATCCGCAGCAGCCTGAACGGTCCGGCCTTTTTGGTAGACATCCCAACCTTTTTGCAGCCGCTGGCAAAAACCCAGCCCGACAATCCCGAGCTTAGCGAGCAATTCAACTTGCTGCTAGGCGGCAGCGAGCTTTGCAAAGCGTATTCCGAGCTAAACGATCCGATAGACCAGCTGCAGCGCTTTAAAGAACAGCAAGCCTTGCGCGATGCCGGCGACAAAGAAGCCCAGATGCTAGATATCGACTACGTAGAAGCCCTGGAATACGCCATGCCGCCAGCTTGCGGCTTTGGCTTTAGCGAAAGGCTATTTTGGGTGCTTGAAGGCGTTTCCGCGCGCGAAGGCGTGCCATTCCCGCAGCTCCGCGCTGAAGTAGACGAAACCACCAAAAGCGTTTACCCAGACCTTTTCTAAAACTGTTAGAATAGAAAGGTAAGCAAAAGGAGTGTTTTATGGAACCATGGGCAAAAAATATCGAGGAATTAACAAAAAGTAACGAAACATACCGCACTGTTGTGTGGACGGGCAAACACATTCAGGTAACCGTAATGTGCATCAAGCCGGGCGACGACGTAGGGCTTGAAGCTCACCCAAATGTCGATCAATTCTTGCGCATAGAAAGCGGCAAAGCCCACGTAACCTTCGGGCCCAGCAAAGACGAAGTTACGAAGGAATACGATGCTGAAGACGATTGGGCAGTTATTGTGCCCGCTGGCGTTTGGCACAATCTGATAAACACGGGCGAGAGTGATCTAAAACTTTATTCAATCTATGGCCCGCCAAACCACCCGGCCGACAGAGTCCAGCAAACTCACGCCGAAGCTGAAGCTGATGAAGCAGCCGAACATGGCGAAGAGTAGCCAAAGGGGACACTCAAGACAAGTTGCAAAAGTATGCAAAGTAGCTTGCTATACAACTATCATTTAACAATACTTGACAGTCGAGTTTACATTACTATTGTAGATATAAACTAAATGTGCTATTCTGTTTACATTGGAACCAAAGATGTAAACAAATTGCTATGAGTATTATAGGAAAATATATTCAACAACCTACAGGCTTTAAGGCCTTTGTTCCTAGTGTGTTTCCACCAGTTGAGGGAATTGTGACTAATCGTTCCTTGTCGCAAAAACATACTGAAGCAGTGCGGCTTATCGGAAAACTAGACGGTATAACTGAACTTTTGCCAGATAAGGATTATTTTCTTGAAATGTTTGTCCGCAAAGATGCATCGTCGTCAAGCCAGATTGAAGGGACAAAGGCAACGATGATGGATGCTATTGAGGCGGTAAATGTTGAACGTAGCACAGATCTTCCAGCTGATGTTGATGACATTTTACATTACATTGATGCATTGAATTATGGACTTAAGCGAGCAAAAGAATTTCCATTTTCACTTCGTTTTATACGAGAACTACATCAAAAACTAATGACAGGCGCTCGTACTACACACAACCCATTTCCAGGCGAGTTTCGTACTAGCCAAAATTGGATTGGTGGTACACGTCCCGACAATGCTAGGTTTGTGCCGCCTCCGGTTCACGATATGAAAGACGCTCTTAGTAATCTTGAAAAGTTTATTCATGCCGATGATGACTACCTGCCACTTATAAAGGCTGGTCTTTTACATGCTCAATTTGAAACAATCCATCCATTTGCTGACGGCAATGGCCGCACTGGACGCATATTGGTTACTATGTTTCTGTGGCATGAAAAACTATTAGAAATGCCGGTGCTTTATTTGTCGTCATATTTTAAAAAACATCAAGACACCTACTACGATAGACTTAATGGCTATCATTCAGAAGAAGGGCGTATCAGCGAATGGCTCGATTTCTTTATGGATGGGATTATAGAAACAGCACAGTCAGCTATTGTCACATGTCAGAAAATAACCGAAGTTCGCGAACGCGATATGCGTAAAGTCCAAAAACTCGGTCGAGCTTCAGCCCCCACAACACTTGAGGTTCTTCGCAATCTTTATCGCTTACCAACGGTAGGTATTGCTGATATTGTGAAATGGACAGGCTATACTCGCCCAGGTGCTTATAGGGTTATCGAAAGACTCAAAGGTATGGGAATACTTTTTCCTACTAAAGACACTGATACATACGGTCAAAAATACATTTATCGTGATTACGTTGAACTATTTAGTGAGGAAGAAAGTTAATTATGAAGAAAAACAAGAAAGTAGAGCATGCGCAAGAGCAGTAAACCCCAGCCCACTTTTTTCGATAGATGCTTTAAAGACAGCTCTGGCAATTTTGCCATTTTCCAGCGGCCCAACTTGCCGATTATTGTTTGGTTTGTGGCCACGGTGCTTATAAAAGTTCCACTCCATATCCCCATAGCGCACTTGCTGTTTGACCTCATTGCTTTTGTCGCACTTGCCACTTGGGCTTGGCTAGAGCTTTTCAGCGGCACCAACTATTTTCGCCGAGCGCTTGGCGCGTTAGTTTTAATATTCATAATACTTTCTCGGAGCGGTATTTTATAAAAACTTGATTCAAGGGTAGAATAGTAGCAGTAATATTGGGAGTTAGTGTGTCAGAAGATCGGAAGAAAGAGAGGCTAGAAACTTCTCTGAAATATCAAAAAAGTCGGCATCGGCGTTCGGTCGAAACCTTAGGCCTATCCGACAATGGTGATAAGTCTAGATTAACAAAAAAGACCTCAAAAGTCGACACAACTAGCAGCACAAAATCTAACAAAAGGAGCTCGGCATAGACCTGCTGTTTTAGTTATGGCGAAAACAAAACAACTAGTTTTTATAGATGACTCTGGCGATCCAGGTTTTAAGCTAGGTAAGGGTTCTAGCAGTCACTTTGTAATAGCTTGCGTAATTTTTGACGACAATCTCGACGCCGAAGAAACGGCTTTGGTAATGAAAAAATATCGCAGGGAGTTAAAGTGGTCGGACAATAGAGAATTTAAGTTTAATAAAACTAAAAAAGATATCACTGCAGAACTTCTCAAAAGACTCGGCTCAAAGAACTTCAGGGTGCGCGCTATTTGCATAAATAAATCTGTAATTCGCAGCCAAGAGTTAAGAAACAAGCAAGATTCTTTTTACAACTATGCAATTAAAGAAGTTTTGGCAAAAACAGATAGTCTAAACAAAGCCGATGTTCGGCTAGACGGGCATTCAGGTAGAGAGTATAAAAAAAGCGCCGTCACTTACTTCAGGCGCATGATCAATTCTAGGTCGAAAAAAATTGCCAAAGTCAGATTTGTTGACTCACACACAAACAACCTGATTCAACTCGCAGACTTAGTAGCAGGATCCATACATCGTTCCTACCAGAAGGATAAGACAGATTCAAAACGCTATATAAAGATTATCAAGAAAAGAATAGAAGATGTCTGGGAGTTTAAGTAAAATGATTATTCTATGTAAAGTCGAAACTGGCTCCTATCCTAGTTGTCCTAGGCACGCACACCATACGGTGACAGTTCGGAACCAGTTTCATTTGTACTTTAAGCATATCATACCGTTAACGCTTATGTCAATCTGCTCTTTAGCGGGGCACCAACTATTTCCGCCGATTGCTTGGCGCGCTAGTTTTAATATTTTTAATACTTTCTCGAAGTAATATCCTTTGAATTTAGTTTAAAAACAGAGATAAAAGTGCTATAATGAGCACAAATTTAGAGCACGAAGCTCTAAGAGATTAAGAGGTAAGTTTTGGATATTCAAGAAATACAGCAAAAACTCTGGCAATCTGCTGATAAGCTGCGAAATAATATGGACGCTGCAGAGTATAAGCATGTAGTACTTGGATTAATTTTCCTCAAATACATATCTGACGCCTTTGAAGAAAAATATGCAGAACTTAAAAGCCAAGAATATGTTGACCCTGAAGACAAAGACGAATATGCTTCAGAAAATATATTTTGGGTTCCTAAAGAAGCTCGCTGGTGGTACTTGCGCGATAACGCCAAGCAGCCAGAAATCGGCACAATTATTGATGATGCCATGGACGCCATTGAGCGAGAAAACCCGAAGCTTAAAGGAGTCTTGCCAAAAAACTATGGGCGGGAAGCTCTAGATAAACGCCGCTTAGGTGAGCTAATTGATATTTTCAGTAATATACAGCTAAATGGCAGCGGCCATAAAGAAAAAGATTTACTAGGCCGGATTTATGAATACTTCATCGGCATGTTTGCCGATGCAGAAGGCAAGCGTGGCGGGCAGTTCTATACTCCACGCAGCATCGTTCGCTTGCTTGTCGAGATGCTAGAGCCATATAAAGGCCGGATTTATGACCCATGCTGTGGCAGTGGGGGAATGTTCGTTCAAAGTGAAAAATTTATAGAAGAGCATTCCGGCCGACTAGGGGATATTGCAATTTACGGTCAGGAAAGTAACCAAACCACCTGGAAGCTAGCTGTCATGAACATGGCCCTTCGTGGCATAGACGCAGATATCAAATATGGCGACACGCTCCATAACGACCAGCTAAAAGACCTCAAAGCCGACTTCGTATTAGCCAATCCGCCATTTAACGACAGCGACTGGAGCGGTGAGCTTTTGGCAAATGATGTGCGATGGAAGTTTGGCACTCCGCCAAAAGGCAATGCTAACTTTGCTTGGGTTCAGCATTTTATACATCATCTTAGCCCAACAGGTACGGCTGGCTTTGTCTTGGCAAATGGCTCTATGAGTTCGCAAAGTTCCGGCGAGGGCGAGATTCGTAAAAGTATTATAGAGGCAGATTTAGTTGATTGTATTGTTACCATGCCAAGCCAGCTATTCTTTAACACTGGAATCCCAGCGTGTCTGTGGTTTATTTCGCGCGACCGTAAAAACCGCAGTGGCAAAACCTTATTTATAGACGCGCGCAATACAGGGCATATGGTTAATCGGCGTAATCGTGAGTTTAACGACGGTGACATTGCCAAAATAGCCGGCATTTATCACGAATGGAAGCAGCAGAATAATAAGTACGAAGACGTTGCCGGTTTCTGCAAAGAAACAACCCTGGACGAGATCAAAGAACATGATTATGTCTTGATTCCTGGACGTTATGTTGGTGCTGAAGAAATAGAAGAAGACGACGAAGCGTTTGAAGAAAAGATGCAAAAGTTAACAACTGAGTTAAAAGGACAATTCGCAGAATCTGACAAATTAGAAAAGCAAATTAAAGATAATTTAAAGAAGATCGGTTATGAGTTCTGATAATTGTACAGACAAGCTTACTCTAGAGCTAGGACTAATAGGAAGAGTGATCGCTCAGGCGACATCTATAGAGAGCATGATAAACGCTTACATAACCGAGTTCTATACTCGATGTCCAAAGGCAAATTATCAAGCCACATATTTGGCGTTCATGTTTGACGTAATGAATGATAGGGGAATCTCGTTGGATACAAAAATCAATATTTTAGCAAAAATATACGAACGAATGCATGGGAATAGCGGTAAGCTCAATAGAACACTGTTCAGTAATTGGCTTAAAATCCGCAACATTTTTGCACACGGCACACATATAGCGGATAAGGGTATCTTATACTCCGGTGATTTTTTTGACGTTGAAGAGCAAGCTAAAAAACATGCTGAATTGCAAATAAAAATAAATGCAGAGCTAGAACGAGCCGCAGATTTACGGGGACCATATTTCAACCAATTCCCAACAAAGGAACAAAAAAAATGACTACAGAAAATTGGCTGACCCTAATAGGGATTATATCTAGCGGCGCAATCGGTTATCTTATTAAGTATTTTCTGGATAAAAAAGCTCAGTTTAGTTCAGAAAACGCACAAATTAAGCGCGAAATGTACCAAGAGTATGTAAACTTTATTTTGAAGTTCCTCAGCGATCTGCAAGAGCAAGAAACCGAGGTTACGCCCAATCAGCAAAAAGAAATAGTTAAAAAAATGAAAGATTTTCATCGGAAAGCAGTTCTGTATTCGTCCCCGAAGGTAATAAACGCATATGCCGATATGCTACAGAACTCATACAAGGGCAACAGCGACGGTTTTCACACGATGGTTCTTATGACTAATGTGTTCAGGGCAATGAGGAAAGATATTGGCCTATCAAATCGTAGGCTAGGAAGTGGAGCAATAAGACTTATGCGACCTTTAATTAATGATTACGATACAACGATAAAACCAAAAGAATTCGGACTTCTTATGGGTGCAAAATCATCACGTCAACCCAATAGTGCTCAAAGCAAGGATAAGAAAAAATGAAGACGGTTTTGCTTGGTGATGTTGCGGAAATTGTCGATAGTCTGCACCAGACTCCAAAATATGCTGAGACTGGGTTTCCAATGGTTCGGGTAACGGATATCAAGTCAGGATATTTAGATACCTCAAATTGTTTCCGTGTGGATCATGAAGTGTATAAACAATTCTCCAAAAAGCACAAACCCAAACAGGGTGATATTGTATTTTCTCGTGTTGGTACAGAAGGTATACCCTCTTATGTACGATTTGATGAAGATTTCTGCCTAGGTCAAAATACTGTTTTTATTCTACCGAAAGTTAACAGTCGATATATTTACTACTGGTTGGTATCGCCAGAGGGAAAAAGACAAATAAAGTTTAAGACTACGGGTTCTACGCAAAAAACAATCAGCTTGAAGAGTATTAAGGAACTAAAGGTAGATCTGCCAGGTGAATCTAACCAGATCAATGCAGTAAAAATACTAGAGTCAATTGACGAAAAGATTGAATTGAATCGACAAATGAACGAGACTTTAGAAAAAATCGGCCAAGCCCTTTTTAAGTATTATTTTATAGACAATCCCGAAGCCAAAAGCTGGGAAACTGTAACACTCAAGAAAATCTCAGATTATATTAGCCGCGGCATATCTCCAAAGTACGACGAACGAGGCGAAACTTTGGTGGTAAACCAGCGTTGTATACGGGCTAAGAGGCTAAGCCTAATTAACGCACGGAGACAGAGTAAAACATTCGGTAGTGAAAAATTGTTGATCGATGGCGACGTTTTGATTAATTCTACAGGCGTAGGAACGTTAGGGCGTGTGGCCCAGGTTGATGAAGTGCCAGAAAATACTACTTTCGATTCACATGTTACGGTTGTAAGACCAACCATTAACAAATATTTCTTTGGCGAAATGATGCGCTACCTAGAACCGGTATTTGAAGACATGGGAAGCGGCACAACGGGGCAAACGGAGTTAAGCAGAACTGCTGTTGAAGAACTTGGCGTTAAGTTACCACCGACTAGCAAAATTAATAATTTTGGCGATGAAGTAAAGCCCCTAAGAGTACATATGCACAATAATGACCAGGAAATTCAAACTTTGATTAAATTGCGAGATTCACTACTGCCACGCCTAATCTCTGGAAAGATAAAAGTATGACCAACTTCGAGCCTTTTGACAAAGAATATGAGTTTGACAAGTCTGTACTGACTGAGGATTTTACTAACTATCTCCTGCCAAGTGTTAAGAACTGGATTTTCAATGTCCTGAAGAAACATGACATGGCCCAAGGTGTGATAGGAAGAGGATATTTTTTTGACACTTTTCTTTTGCCGCTAAGTAGGCAATTGAGAAGCTCTTTGCCTCCTAATGAGACCGATTTTTTTGACACTATATTTTCTAGCAATAAAGTGTCTCGTAATGTTTTATCTTATATATTACAAAAAATCGCTGATGAAGAAGAAGGTAAGAGGCTCGAACAAATACTAAGCGAAGCCAGCTCTGCTTATAAAGTTGAAATTAAAAAGGTGAATGTGGTAACAGAGGATAGAGCAGTAAAATGGAAACAAACCAAAATGAAGTTAATATACAGAGTTGTTCCAATTGTTAAAAAACAGGTAGAAGAAATAATGAATGCAAACGACTTGGTGGCGGAAGCTTGGGAGTCTCACTACGGTATGGAACCTGACGATGAGAAAACAGTGACTCGCTGCACGGATGCTCTGGCTGGTCTATTGAGGGATAAATATTTTCCAAATGAAACCAGAACCCAACTCGGAACTTTGTTGCAAAAGATGCGAACAAATCCTGAGGACTATCCATTACCGGCTGATACTTTATATGACAATGACAAATTTCTTGAAATCATGAAAGACTTTTCAAAAATACGAGGAAACCACCAGACTGGTACAGGTCGAGCACCCACTCATGAAGAAGCCGGGTTTGTCTTGCATTACACAATAATGCTTTTTCAGTTACTGAGGAATGAGTAATGAATTTAGAAGCAATTAGAGACTTCGTTAAAACTAGGCTCAAAACTAATAAAAGAGGACACGTTATAGCTAGAGAATCAAGTAAGCTTGATTTTAAACAGAGCTTCATCTGGGGCGATTATAAAGAAACTTATATGAAAGCCATGGTTGCGTTTGCCAATAACCAAGGTGGTTTATTAATTTTTGGTGTTCAAGATAGCCCTCATAAAATAATAGGATTAAGTTCCAATAATTTCTCTAAGATTACACCAGAAATAATATCAGAATCATTAAAATCTTACTTTTCCAGCATTCCCTTGTTTGAAATGGAAATCTTAGAATTAAATAAGAGAACAAAGATCGGATGGATTTACATTTATGAGCATGACCAAAAACCTATAGTTTGTACAAAAAGCGGACAAAGCCTTAAAGATGGTGATATTTATTTCAGGAATAATGCAAGGTCAGAACGCATTAATTCTTCTCAGTTATTAAAAATGATTGATGATAAACGTGAAAAAGAGAAACAGCTTTGGCTGGCCCAACTTGAAAGAATGGCAAAGGTTGGAGTTGAAAATGCAGCGGTTTTAAATGTTAATACTGGAGAGTTATCGGGAAATAGTGGGCGCGTTGTGATAGATGAAGAACTATTGAAAAAAATAAAATTCATAAAAGAAGGACAATTTGAAGAAAAAGACGGATCGCCAACTTTAAGGATCATCGGAGATATAACAGGCGCTGGTACAATTATAGAAAGGAAAATCGATCCGGAAATTGAATTTAAATACAATGCCGCCCTACTAGCGGAGAAGCTTGGATTTAAAGGAAACTCCTCGTCTAAGGCAAATAATGGTAGGTCCTTAGCAATTTATTATGGATTGCAGAAAGATGAATATATGCATATTTTTAAACCCTATAAAAACAGTGAACTTAGAAAATATAATCAGAAGGCCCTGGATTTTTTATTAGATAAGAAAAATGCGGGAGAATTTAATACTGATACCAAAGATCCTAGAATTGCAAAAATTAGAAGAACTGCTGCTAGAATGAGGCTAGCGCAATGACCGAGGATAAAGTAGAGCAAGAAGCACTAAAAATATTAGCTGATTTAAGGTGGGAAGTTTTGCATGGCCCAGATATTGGACCTGATGGCGAGGATACTAGACGGCAATATAGCGATGTAATTTTAGAAAGTAAGCTACGTTCTGCGCTTACAAAAATCAACGAACTTTCCTCGGAAGAGCTAGAAGAAGCAGTAAAAAAGATAAAGCAAAGTAGCGCCCCAAACTTGCTGCTTGATAACCACGAATTTCACAAACTTTTAGTTAACGGTGTAGATATAGAATATCGTGCAAAAGACGGTGAAATACGCACCAAAAAAGTTAAGCTATTTGATGAAGATAATCTGTATAACAATAAATTTATAGCCGTTAATCAGCTAACTGTAATACAGGGCGAAAATAACCGCCGGCCGGATATTGTACTTTTTGTAAATGGCTTGCCGCTAGGTGTGATTGAGATAAAAGACCCAAGCGACGAAAAGGCCACAATTAAAAAAGCCTATAACCAACTGCAAACATATATGGATGAAGTGCCAACGCTATTTCGTTTTAATGAATTGCTGGTAATAACTGATGGAATAGAAGCCGAAGCCGGCACAATAACTGCGGATTATGAGAGGTTTAATGCCTGGAAAACTGTAAATGGAGATAAAGAACATTCTGGCGTGCCAATGATGGAGGTGCTGCTGCGGGGAATGTGCGATAGGGCCAGATTGTTAGATATTGTGCGCAATTATGTGGTCTTTGAGCGAGAAGGCGAAAGTGACGAGGCATTAGTAAAGAAACTGGCTGGTTATCATCAATATTGGGCAGTTAATAAGGCTTTGGCGGCTACCACTAACGCTATGAACGGTGACCATAAAATCGGTGTGGTTTGGCATACGCAAGGGTCGGGCAAGTCACTTAGCATGGCATTCTTAGCTGGAAAATTAGTGCTTGACGAAAAGAAGCAGTTTAATAACCCAACGATTGTGGTGATAACAGACAGGAATGACTTAGACGACCAACTGTTTGGAACTTTCAGCGGCTGTAAAGAATTACTAAGACAGGCTCCAAAGCAAGCCGAGAGTCGCGAAAACTTAAAAGAGCTATTAAAAGTAAAATCTGGTGGAGTGATATTTACGACTAACGCTAAATTCTTTCCAGAAGATGGCAAAAGCTTTCCTTTACTAAGTGATCGCAACAACGTCATAGTTATGGCCGATGAAGCGCACCGTAGCCAATATAACTTTATGGATGGCTTTGCTAAACACATTCGCGATGCGCTGCCTAATGCAAACTTCATTGGCTTTACCGGAACGCCAATTGAAGCGGAAGATAAAAACACTCCAGCAGTTTTTGGTGATTATATAGATATTTACGATATTGAGCAGGCAGTAGAAGATAAATCTACGGTGCCGATTTTTTATGAGTCGCGTTTGATTGATCTTGATATTAACGAAGAGATGCGAAAGACGATTGATAAAGATTTTGACGAGCTGACTAAAGGTGAAGAGTTGACCCGAAAAGAAGAGCTAAAAGGCAAGTGGGCGCAAGCGGAAGCTATAGTCGGAAATGAAAAACGTATAAAACGCATTGCCCAAGATATCGTTGAGCATTTTGAAAACCGCCTGAGTGTGATGGACGGAAAAGGCATGATTGTAACTATGAGCCGACGAATTGCAGTAGAGCTACACGATGCATTGGTAGAAATCCGCCCGGAATGGTATAGCAAAGACGATAAACAGGGATTTTTAAAAGTAGTCATGTCTGGTTCGGCTACAGACGAGCTGGCTTGGCAAGAACATATTCGTAACAAGCAGAGACGAAAAGAGCTGGCTGAACATATGAAAAAAGCTGACTCGCCTCTTAAATTAGTGATTGTTTGTGATATGTGGCTAACAGGTTTTGATGTACCTAGCTTACACACGATGTACCTAGATAAACCTATAAAAGGCCATAACTTAATGCAGGCAATAGCTAGAATTAACCGCGTTTATAAAGATAAGCCAGGCAGCTTAGTTGTTGATTATTTAGGAATTGCTGGCGCGTTACGCAATGCGCTGAGCGATTACACACTTAGTGGTGGTAAGGGCAAGCCAGCTCTTGATCAAGAAGAAGCAGTTGCTATGATGAAACAAAAATATGAAATTGTATGCGACCTGTTTCACGGGTTTGACTATAAAAAATACTTTAAAGCTGGGACATCGGAGCAGCTACAGATAATCTTAAATGCTCAAGAACTTATCTTGAAACAAGAAGAAGGCGAAGAGCGTTTAAAGCAGCATGTGCTGGAACTTTCTAAGGCTTTTGCTTTGTCTGTGCCTCATCCTGACGCATTGGCAATACGCGAAGAATTAGCTTTCTTTCAGGCCGTAAAAGCACGTTTAGCTAAGCTGGTAGAAAAAGGAAAAACCGATGAAGATTATGGCTTGGCGATTAGGCAAATTGTAGATAAGGCAATAGCACCTGCCGGTGTGGTTGATATTTTTGAAGCTGCTGGGATTGAAAAGCCCAACATTTCAATATTGTCGGATGAGTTTTTAGCTGAAGTTCGTAATATGGAACACAAGAATCTTGCCGTAGAAGCCTTGCAAAAACTTCTTAACGATGAAATTAAGGCTAAATTTAACACAAATGCTGTAAAGGCCCGCTCTTTTGCTGATATGCTCGAGAAAGCCTTGTTGAAGTATAAGAACAATACAATTGAAGCGGCGCAGGTTATTGAAGAGTTGATAAAAATTGCTAAAAACATGCGAGACTCGGACAAGGAAGCTGAAAGTCTAGGGCTGTCATCGGATGAGATAGCTTTTTACGATGCCTTAGTCCAGAATGGCAGTGCACGTAAAGTTATGGGTGATGAAAAATTGAGAAATCTAGCTAGAATTTTAGTTGAAAGAATTAGAAAAAACCTTAGTGTTGATTGGACGCTTCGCTCAAGTGCGCAGGCATTGTTACGACGAGAAGTTAAGCGAGCTTTGCGCGAATATGGATATCCACCAGATGAAGAGAAAGTAGCTACAGATTTAGTGCTTGAACAAGCTAGTTTGTTTGGTGAAGAGTGGAGTAAAAAGCAAGCATAATTAGATTCGCCCCAGTGCTTTTAAACACTGGGGCGGTTTCTAGTCCTCTCCTTCTTGGCTGGCAGGGAATTTGAGCGGGTCGCCCGTGCGGACGATCTCGCTTTGAACTTTGGCCGGGTCGATGACCAGGTCTTCGGTTTGGGTGATTTTGAGACCTTTCACCCTGGTGACGAAGCCGGGCGCTGCCTTGAGCTTGGTTTTGTCGAGCGTGCGTTTGCCTACGCGAGTGAACGTGCGTAGACCGCGAAGCCGACGAATTCGCTCAATAATGATGGCCTCGTGGTCCTCCACCTCAAGCGCCCGTGGCGACCGCCGCCACCTGATTTGGCCGTGACGCAGCGAAATCATCTTAGTGCCGGGCTCGACCAGCTCTTTGCGGTGCTGTTTTGCCAGACCGGCGAGCTGGCCGGCCAAGTCGTCGCGCCGCTTGGTGAGCTCGTCGATTTTGTCGCCGAACTCGCCTTTGACTTTTTTGATGCGTTCGTTAAGCTGGTTTTCTTGGATCTCCAGCTTGTTTATAACGTCGCCGATAGACTCCAGGAGCTCATCGGCCTCTTTGGCTAGGTCGTTAGCCATTTTCCACCTCGCTATATGTAGGTACTCTAGAAGACTAGTAGTAAGATTATATAATAAATAGAAATATTTCTCAACTAGATTTTGCTTGGGGCATTTATTTGGTAAACGGGTGTATAATTAAAAGTAGGATAAGGGGGAATGGTTATGAAATATAAAAGGATTTTAGGCGCGCTTTTAGCCGTTGTGCTAGGAGTGTTTTTAGTTGGCGGAGCGGCCAGTGCGGCCGGCACATTTAAAACAGGTGACAGCCCGAACCTGGCCAAAGGCGAGAAGATAAACAGCTCGCTTTATATCGCGGGCAGTAACGTAACGGTCGCCGGTGAAGTGGATGGCGACATTTTTTGTGCCGGACAGAACGTGGATATTACCGGCATAGTGCACGGCGATGTGATTTGCGCCGGGCAAAGCGTGCGGGTTGACGCTAGCGTGACAGGTGATGTTCGCCTGGCAGGCCAGAGCGTAACGCTTGGCGGCGATGTGGTTGGCAATGCTACGGTGGCAGGCCAAACATTTACAACCGATTCTAAAAGCTCTGTTGGCCGTGACGCTACGGTTATGAGCCAGCATGCCACGCTTAATGGCAAGGTTGGCCGCGATTTGCTGGCTAACGGCGATAATATCAATGTTAACGGCAGTGTTGGCCGTGATGTAAACGGCGATGTGCGCCAGCTTGAGCTTGGCAAGAGTTCTTCTGTGGGCGGTGATATCGCTTACACCAGCAAGAATGAAGTTGAACAAGCAAAAGGTTCAAAGGTTGGTGGAAGCGTGCAACGCTCGGAGCCAATGAACGATCACGAGAATAAAGGTGTTCATGTTGTGGCACCACTAGCCAGTGGAGCATGGCTGTACTTTTTGGTCTCTATGTTGATTGTGTCACTAGCAGTCGTGCTGGCATTTCCTAGAAAAGTGCACTATGTGGCCGAGAATATTTTGACTCAGCCCGGCCGCACGATTTTAGTCGGTTTGGTAGCTTCGCTAATTGTACCGCTGATTATCTTGGCATTGATGATTACGATAGTTGGCATTCCATTGGCACTTCTAATGCTGTTGATATGGTTCTTGCTACTTTTCCTAAGCGGGCCTATTGCCGGCTACTCGGTTGGCCGATTGCTACTAAAACAATCTAAACAACCGGTGCCGATTATGCTGCTTGGCAGCTTTGTGGTGCTTGTAGTTTACTTTATTCCGATAATCGGCTTCTTTGCGATGTTGGCCGTGGTTTGGTTCGGCGTGGGCGCACAGCTAAGCACTATCTATACCGGCCATTACCAGAAGAAAACCGGCGCTGTTAGAAAGAAAAAAGCTTAGAAACCAGCTAAGATGCAAGTCTCGGATGAAACATTTGCCGCTATTGCTGAAGAAGCGCTGGAAAGTTTGCCTAAAAAATATACTACCCAGATGAATAACGTGGCTATCGTTTATGACGACGAGCCAAGCCAAGCCCAGCGCCAGAAGGCTAAGTTAAAAAATAACCAAACTCTGCTTGGCCTTTACGAAGGCGTGCCGCTGCCAAAGCGCGGCGCAGGCTATAACCTGGTGCTGCCGGATAAAATTACGCTTTTTAAAAAGCCGTTGATTTGGGCTAGCCGCGATATTGGCGATTTAAAAGCCCGGGTGCGCCACACCTTGTGGCACGAAATTGCCCACCACTTTGGCTTGGATCATCACCACATACATAAACTCGACGGAACAGAGTAAATGTGTTAAAATAAATAAAGTATTAAATAGTGGGCAGAAAGGCGTGGCTTTGTGGCAGATGAACGTTTTCAAGTAGGTGGCTTAGACCTAGAGAGAATAGTTGAACCAGATGCAGCCTTTCAAAGGTTTCACGCTGATATTCGAGATGCTGATATTGTGGCTCACCAAGAAGGTATGGACTCAGAAGCGGTAGGCGAACTGGTCGATGGTTTAGATGAAGACTGGCATTATCTTGACACTATGTGTGTGGTAACGGGAAAAGTTTATACGTCGGAAGGCAAGGAACTTCTATTAAACGAACAACGGCTAGTTTCTTTAGGCGCCGGCGTAATGGAAAAAGATGGCAAACGCAAGCTCTGCCATTATTTAGGTGTGATGAGCGAAGGAGTAATCGTCGATACTCTTTTGCTTGATCCTGACGAGGAAAAATCTGTTGATATAAAGCCAGCTATACAAAAAGATGATGAAGCGGCGCAAGCTATGGCATATCACTACCCTGACCTTAAGGCAGATTTGGATATAGCTCTTTTGAACAGTGATAGCGTAGTTGAGGCTACTAAGGCATTGAAGGGCTTTTTGTTTGATCATGACCCCGACAAGGTGGATCCGAACGAATTCAGGGCTATGGTTGAAGCTTACTTAAACAAGCTGCTTAATTTTAACGACTCCGTGCCCTATAGCGTAGCGTTCAAAGGAATTTATTTCTCGGCTCAAGCTGACGAAGAGGGTAGCGGTGTATTCAGGCGAAAAAAGGCTGCAGACTGGCAGCGAAGAGTTGCTAGGCCTTCTGGCATTTTGCTTGTGTCCGTTCCGGCATTAAAAGGTGATACATCGGGCGAAAATGACACCGAGTCTGTGGCAGCTTTGCTTTTTACCGGCGCGGATCCTTATGTTGAGGGTGATGAAGAAGACATGATGATAGTGCCTATATCTGACTCTTACTTTAAGCTTGAGTCAAACATGGAAAGAGTTCGTGCGGGTTTTGATGATCTTGAGCTTGAATAGTAGCTCTTGGGCAAATAAGGTAATCTAGAATAAAGTGACTCAGAATAAATTTGGTTTTAAAGTTGGCAAAAAACTTGATGGCACGCTAGCGAGAACGGGTGTCATTTCTACGCCTCATGGCGAAATTAAAACGCCGGCTTTCATTGCCGTTGGCACGAAGGCTACTTTAAAGGCGCTAGTGCCAGAGCAACTTGAAACTCTGGGCGCGCAGGCCGTGTTAGCAAATGCCTATCATTTATATCTGCAGCCAGGCGCGGATGTAGTGGAAGCGGCGGGCGGTTTGGGCGAATTTATGAATTGGAGCAAGCCGACATTTACCGATTCGGGTGGCTTTCAGGTGATGTCGCTGGGCGTTGGTTTTAAAAAAGTGGTTGATATGGAAGGCCAGGAGCTTGAAAAACCGCCGAGCAAAAAAGAGCGGCTGGCTTGGGTGGACGATGAGGGCGTAACTTTTAAGTCGCACCTAGATGGCAGTATGCACTGGTTTACACCGGAAATTTCCATGCAAGTGCAGCACAAGATAGGCGCGGATATCATCTTTGCTTTTGATGAGCTGACGACTTTGCACGATAGTTATGAATATCAGGTGGAAGCGTTGGAGCGTACGCTGAATTGGGCGAGACGTTGCATTGCCGAGCATAAAAAACTAAGCAAACAGCAGCCGAGTAAACCTTACCAAGCTTTGCTAGGCGTAGTGCAAGGGGCGAATTATGAAGATTTGCGCCGAAAGGCCGCCAAAGATTTGAGTAAGCTAGACTTTGATGGTTTTGGGATTGGCGGCGCGATTGAAAAATCTAGACTAGGCGAGATTTTACGCTGGGTGAACGGAGAGCTGCCTGAAAACAAACCACGCCATTTGCTGGGCATTAGCGAGCCGGATGATATTTTTATCGCCATTGAGCAGGGGATTGATACGTTTGATTGCGTTTCACCTGCCCGCGTGGCGCGAAACGCCAGCTTATATACGCCGACTGGGCGAATTAACATTCGCGGAGCACGTTATAAAACAGACTTTACGCCACTAGATGAAAACTGCGATTGTTACACCTGTGGGCATTACACCAAAGCATATTTGCAGCATCTTTTCAGAGCCAAAGAAATCTTGGCCGCAACTTTGGCGACGATTCACAATGAAAGGTTTATTGTGAAGCTGGTGGACGACATTCGAAAAAGCATTGAAGAGCAGAACTTTGAAGATTTTAAAGAGACTTGGCTAAAGCGCTATTACCACAGTTAAAGCTTGCCTGAGCTGCAAAGTCAGCGTATATTTGTAGGTAAGATGACAACACAAGCAGCCCACAAACAGACTGTGATTGAACTAAAAAATGTTACAAAGCATTATAGTCATCATAGTCGCGGGATTGAAGGTGTTGATTTAGAGGTTAAAGAAGGCGAAGTGCTGGGCTTTTTGGGCCCGAACGGAGCAGGCAAAAGTACTACGATTAATTTGCTGCTGGATGTAATTCGCCCGAATCAAGGCGAGATTTCTATCTTAGGCCAGCCGGTTAAAAATAACGCCAGCTTGCGGCGTGATGTCGGCTATTTAGCGGGCGATATGGAATTTTACGACCACTTGACGGGTGAGCAATATATACAGCTGGTGGGCAGGATTAGCGGCAATATTTCTAAGCAGCGGGTTCAAGTTTTAGCCAAGCGCCTAAGGGCAGATTTGAAAAAGAAAATTAAAGCGCTTTCACGCGGGAACCGCCAAAAAATCGGTTTGATTGCTGCGATGGCACGCGATACCAAACTGCTGATTTTTGATGAACCAACCAGCGGGCTGGATCCGCTGATTCAGCAAGAGTTTAACCGCCTTATGGCCGAATATCGGGAGGCGGGCGGCACAGCTTTTGTTTCTTCGCACGTGTTAAGCGAAGTGCAGATTTTGTGCGACCGCGTGGCGTTTATTAAAGAAGGCAAAGTGATTGCCGTGGGACCGCTGAATAAGTTGATGGGCAAAGTAAGAAAACGAGTGACGATTCGCGCGGCTCATAGCGTGCTAAAACAAGTTAGCCGCCTGGGCGGAGTTGAGAACTTTACTATTAGCGATGGCTTGGCACACTTTGAAATGAGCGGTAAACCTAACGAAGTTTTGATTTCACTGCCGTTGCCGAAAATTGAGGATATTACTATTGCGCCGCCGGAGCTGGACGAACTGTTTATGCGTTATTACGAGTCTGAAGAAGAGGAGCAAAAGTCATGATGTGGCTGCTGTGGCAAAGCTTGAAAGACAAGCGCTGGGCGTTGCTTGGCTGGTCGCTTGGTGCGATTTTTATGGCTTGGCTGACCATAGTTTTCTTCCCGACCATTAAAGGCAGCGGCAGTTTTGAGCAGCTTACCCAACATGCTCCAGATCAGCTAAAAGGTCTGCTTGGCGATACGCTCAGCTGGACGCAGATAGACCATTACATCAGCCAGCAAGTGTTGAACTTTCGCCTACCTTTGGTAACTTTGATTTTTGCGGTTATCGTAGGGCTTAACTTGAGCGTGAGCGAAGAAGACAAAGGAACTTTAAAGACTCTGCAGACTTTGCCAATCGGGCGAATTAAAACAGTAACTGCCAAATGGCTGGCTATTTTAATAATGTCGATGGTTATAGCTGCGGCTTGCGGCGTTGGCGTTTTGGTCGGCGTGGTTTCGATTCACGAAACAGTAGGCATGAACCATGTTTTGGAGTCGAGCTTTTTGATTTGGCTGCTGACGGCCAGTACGGCTAGCTTAACTTTGATGCTAGGCCTTGCCACCGGCAAAAAAGGCCTAACCACCCTGATAGCGTCTTTGTATGTAGCGGCGAATATTTTGATCCCAACTTTGGCGGCGAATATTAAAGACTTGGAATTTGCGGCTAAATTTACGCTTTATCATTACTATGAACAACCGGCTATTTTCATCAGCGCGATCGACTGGAAACATGCGGCAGTAATGAGTGGCGTAGCAATCGTAAGTTTGCTGATAGCCGCGTTCTTTTACCGAAACCGCGACATTGCCTCATAAACTGTTTTATTGTAAAATAGCCCTATGCTAGGAGCTCACGAATTTGAAGGTGGCTATGCTGATGATAGCCCTAACCATCCTTCACGGTTAAAGAAAACAATGCGTTTTTTAGGCAAGAAAGCTTATGAAGCCATTCAATTTTTAGGTACCGCTCCAAATCATGTGGCAGTACCCGGCTTTCACGTTTCGGTGCGAGAAAGCTCCAGTAACATCGATACGTCCAAAGAAGGAAAGGGCCGCGAAGCTGTTCTGCCGCCAATTTACAATTACTCTGGTAACAGAGAAGTTCAGCCTAATTATAGGGCTAGAATCCATTCTAAAAAAGGCGAACAAGTGATTCCTTTAGAGCGCCTGAACGAAGGTTTTGACTCTGTGATGATGGTCTATGAAGTAGAAAGTGAATTGACCAGGCGTTACGTTATTTTCAGCCGCGACCCGAATCCACTCGAAGTTGAAAATTCGACAGGTGACAGCTTGAAGCTATCAATAGTCTATGAACGTTCTAATATGAGCTATAAAGACCCAACTCGCTTTACTTGCCACACTAGTCGGCAAACCGCCATGGCTGATCCGCACCTTAGCGAAGAAGTGATTATTGGCGGTAATTATGGGAATGGCGCAAAGTTAGTAGAAGTGGTGGGAATGACACCGCAGCACGACAAAGTGACCAGCGGACTATTAGATGCGACTTTAGGTGGCTTCGGGACTGACAGTGATTTATCCCAAAGAATTTATGGCGTTGAAGGAGCGATTGCACGCCGTCAGGAAAGAGAAGCCGAGAAAAGCCGATCAGAGTCTAATTAGCTGGTATACTAGAGCCATGTTAGATATTCGCTATGTACGCGATAATGCGGCGCGAGTCAAAGAAAACAGCAAACAAAAAGGCTACGACATAGACGTAGACCTTATTTTGGAAGTTGATGATAGGCGCCGTAAGTTGCAACAGCAAGCCGACGAATTGCGTGCTAAACGTAATGAAGTCGCCGGCAAGATGAAGGGCGGCAAACCAACACCTGAGCTGGTAGAAGAAGGCAAGAAAATCAAAGAAAAACTAGCCACTTTGGAAGCCGACCTTACTTTAACCGAAGAAGAATTTTTAAAGCTTCTTAAAGAAATACCAAACTTGGCTGAAGAAGATGTACCAGTCGGCACTAATGAAGAAGAAAATGTAGTTGTTAAAACGGTTGGCCAAAAACCTGAATTTAATTTTAAACCAAAAAATCATGCTGAAATTGCTCAGCAAAAAGGTTGGCTTGATAAGGAGCGGGCAGCTAAAGTTGCCGGTGCAAGATTTAATTATTTGAAAGGTGATTTGGTCAGGCTGCATTTTGCCATCATCCAATTCGTACTAGACAAGCTAACCGACCAAGCTTTTATTGATGAAGTCATAAAGGAAAACAATCTTAAAGTTAGCAACAAACCTTTTAGTCCGGTATTGCCGCCATATATGATTCGTACTGATATTTATGACGCGATGGATAGGTTAGAGCCGCGTGAAGATAGATATAAGATTGAAGGTGAAGATTTATGGCTGCAAGGCAGTGCTGAGCACGTGCTAGGTAGTATGCATGTGAATGAAATTTTACCTGAAAATGAACTACCGATTCGCTATTTAGGCTACGCTACAAGTTTTAGACGTGAGGCGGGGAGTTACGGTAAAGATATGGAAGGTATGTTCCGCATGCACCAATTTGATAAATTGGAAATGGAAACCTTAGGTTTAGCCGAGGAAGGCAAGCAAGAGCATTTGTTTATGATAGCTATCCAAGAAAAACTTATGCAGATGCTTGGGCTACCATATCAAGTTGTTATGAAGTGTATGGCAGATATTGGCAAACCGAACGCACGTGGCGTGGATATTGAAGCCTGGCTGCCTGGTCAGAATAAATACCGCGAAACTCACACAGCTGACTATATGACCGACTACCAAGCCCGCCGGCTTAAAACCAGAGTACGTAAGAGCGATGGTAGCATTCAGCTTGTTCACACCAACGATGCTACTGCACTGGCTCTGAGCCGAACGCCGATTGCCATTTTGGAAAACTATCAAAAAGAAAACGGCGACGTAGAAATTCCAGAAGCTCTACGCTCTTATATGGGTAGCTCTACCTTGCTATAAAGAGGTATAATTATAGTAGGTGCTACGATGAAAAGTAGTGCAGTAAAGGAGGAGCTATGATTAAAAATATCACCCTTAGTGGTCTTCGTGGCTATGAGCTGGATGCAGCTACCAAACGTTATGTTAATAAGAAGATTGGCCGGCTAGATAAATATTTACCGCGTCATGCGCGCAAAAGCTTACATGTTGACGTGAAGCTAAAGCAAGTTAATCGTAGCCATGGTAATAAATATGAATGCGATGTAGTTTTTCACGCTCCTCACCATATCTTAACTGCCAAGGAATCAACGGTTAATATGTTTGCAGCAATTGATATTGTTGAAGAAAAAATAAAAAATCAACTTAAAAAATATAAAGCCGAGCGCCTACAGCAACGTGGCAAGCGCAGTTTGTTTAGACGTTTTGGCAGCTAGCATAAAACTGAACAATAAACTATCTCGTTAGCCTTTTAACCTGAGGGTAAACCGCGTATAATGGCATCAGATTGCTAATGCATTAATTAGAGGGACTCTGTGAGTATGAAAAAAGTTTTAACCAAAGTATTTGGGGATCCGCAAGCGCGTATTTTAAAGCGTCTTAAAAAGCGTGTCGCGGCTATTAATGATCTTACAGAAAAATATCGCAAGATGAGCGATGCCCAGCTTAAAAAGCAAACTGCGGTTTTTAAAAAACAACTGGAAGACAAAAAGACTAACCTAGACGACCTTTTGCCGGATGCTTTTGCTCTGGTGCGAGAGGCTTCAACCCGAACGCTTGGCATGCGTCACTTTGACGTGCAGCTAATTGGCGGCATGGCTTTGCACGATGGTGATGTAGCTGAAATGAAAACCGGTGAAGGTAAGACGCTGGTAGCGACGCTGCCGGTTTACTTGAACGCACTGACGGGCAAGGGTGTGCACGTAGTGACGGTAAACGATTACTTGGCACAGCGCGATACCGGCTGGATGGGCGAGCTTTATGATTTTCTTGGCCTTTCAACAGGAGTAATTATTAATGAAGCTTCGTTTATTTACGATGCTAAGTACGACAACAAAGACCACGACGATCCGCGCATACGCAAGCTTCGTCCGGCTACGCGCAAGGAAGCTTATAACGCTGATGTTACATACGGTACGAATAACGAGTTCGGTTTTGATTATCTGCGCGACAACATGGTAAATGAAGTTGAGCTGCTGCGACAACGAGAGCTTAACTTTGCGATTGTCGACGAAGTAGACTCAATTTTAATTGACGAAGCTAGGACGCCGCTGATTATTTCCGCCCCGGCTGCGGAAAGCCCTGAAAGCTATATGCAATTTGCGGCTACCGCTAAAAAATTAGTGCCCGAAGATTACGTTTTAGACGAGAAGCGCCGCAGTGTGGCGCTAAGTGACAAGGGCGTTGAAAAAGTTCAAAAAATGCTTGGAATAAAAAATTTATACAGCCCGGACAATGTCCGCGTGGTTTACCACATGGACCAAGCTTTGCGTGCCCAAGCCCTGTTTAAACGAGACAAAGATTACGTAGTTACTACTGATAATGAAGTAGTAATCGTTGATGAATTTACCGGTCGTTTGATGCAAGGACGGCGCTATAACGAAGGCTTGCACCAGGCAATTGAGGCTAAAGAAAATGTTCCGGTGCTCCAAGAAAGTATGACACTGGCTACTATCAGCTTCCAGAATTACTTTAGAATTTATAAGAAACTTTCCGGTATGACAGGCACGGCTTATACTGAAGCGGAAGAATTCCAACAGATTTATGGCCTGGAAGTGGTGCAAATTCCGTCTAACAAACCGATTGTTCGTGAAGACCGCAATGATCTTATTTTCAAAACCGAAGCTGGCAAAGTCAAAGCTTTGGTAAGAGAAGTTGCCGAGCACCAAAAAGCCGGCCGGCCAGTGTTAATCGGTAGCGCATCGATTGCTAAGAACGAACTTATTAGCCAGGCTTTGAACCGGGCAAAGATTTCACACGCGCTTTTAAATGCTAAAAATAACGAACGAGAAGCTGCGACTGTCGCCAAAGCCGGCGAAAAAGGCGCGGTTACGCTGGCTACTAACATTGCCGGCCGCGGTACTGACATTGTACTTGGCAAAGGCGTACGGGAACTGGGCGGTTTGGTGGTGATTGGTTCCGAACGCCACGAAGCACGACGTATTGACAACCAGCTACGTGGTCGTGGCGGCCGTCAGGGCGACCCGGGTGTTACTCAATTTTATGTTTCTACCGAAGATGATTTGATGAGGATTTTCCAGGGCGAACGCATTGCTAAACTCATGGAGCGCCTGGGAGTAGAAGAAGACATGCCGATTCAAAACAAAGCCGTTTCTAAAACCCTGGAAGCTGCCCAGAAACGAGTCGAAGGCTATAACTTTGACACCCGAAAAAACGTGGTGCAATACGATAACGTCATCAACCGCCACCGCACCGCGGTTTACAAGATTCGCCGCGGCATTTTGGAAGGCGAAGACATCAAGCCGGAAATTGAAAAACTGATTGCAAATAAACTGCGCACTTTAACGATTGTGCCGGCAAAAAATAATCCGCAATTCGCCCAGGAATTTGAAACCGTTTTTCCGCTGGAAAATAAAGAAATCAAGAAAATCGGTGCAATCAAAAAAGACAAAGAACGTTTTGACGCAGCCCTAAAGGCAGTTAAAAAGCTTTATGAAAAGAAAGAAAAATCCCTTACTAGCGAAATTATGCGCGCAGCCGAACGTGAGATTTACCTGCAGATTTTAGATACTTTGTGGATGCAGCATTTGGAAAATATGCAGCATTTACGTGAGGGTATTCATTGGCGCAGCGTGGGGCAGCGCGATCCGTTGGTAGAGTATCGCCATGAATCACAAAAACTCTACGACTCTTTACAAGACACTTTATCTAATGAAGTTTTGAAGGCGATTATGCATGTTTCCAGAGCAGACATTGTGCAACAAGAAGAAACTTACGAAACCGAGCTTACCAAAGCCGCAGAAGGCGCCGTAGAAGCGGGTGTTAATGAAATAACCAGCGGCGGCAAAGAAGCTAACTTTAATGTTAAGAAAACCGGCAGTGTGAGCAAGTCTAAGAAAGTGAAGCGCAAGAAGCGCAAGACGCAAAGACAAAATCGTAAGAAAAATCGTTGAGTAATTTGTTAAACTAAAAGTAAAGCGGCGGGCAGGCAGGAGAAATTTCGTTTGAAGCATAAAGTTCAGGAAGTAAGGTTGCGTAGCGGAGCAAAAGGTCTTTTGATTGACGTTCCGGGCGCAACCGTGATGAGTTTTCAGTTCCATTTTCGAGCTGGTAACCGATTTGTCAAAAAACAAGATGTTTATGAAACCGCGCACATTATGGAGCACATGGCTTTTGGCGCTAATGCCAGGTTTAAAGACGAGCATGCTTACGAAGCGGAATTTACCAAAAACGGTGCTTACCATAACGCCTATACCAGCGACTTAAGCCTAGTTTACTTGTCGGATTGCGCAGATTTTGAGTGGGAGCGAATCTTAGATTTACAGCAACTGGCGATTTCTCAGCCGCGTTTCAACGAAGAAGAGTTAGAATCTGAAAAAGGCAATGTAAAAAGCGAGCTAACCGGATATTTAAACAGCCACGGGCGGCTTTTGTGGCCGCGCATCCAGCAGCTTTTAGGCGAAGATATTTTAACGTATTATCAACGTCTTAAAACTATTCCTAATGTGTCGCTGGAAGACATTAAAAAGCATCACAAGCGAACTCACACGGCCGAAAATCTGCGGTTTGTAATTGCCGGCCGCTTACATGGACGAAAAGCAAAACTTTTGCGCCAGTTGGAAGATTGGAAACTACCGCACGGTAAAAGATTCGAAGTTGGCCAGGAGAAGCTTTCCAGCGCCAATCCGACTTTAATCCGCCGCAAAGAGTCGCCAAATCTGACCTTTGGTTTATCGCTAGTTTTACCGCGACGCCTCAACGACAAAGAACATGATGCGATGGGCTGTTTGAACCACATCTTAACAGGAACGATGTACTCGCGCATTTATGGCGCAGCCCGCAAAAAAGGCTTAGCTTACAGCTTGTTTTCTGAAACTGCGGCATATGATCATGACAGCGCGTGGGATTTTGGTGGGCAGGTCAACCTTGAAACTGCAGATGCGCTTTTTGATATCATCGTGCGTGAAATGAAAGCGGTTTTGGGCGGCCAATTAAATGAACAAGAAATCGAAACTGCTAAACAATATGCGCTGGGCCGTCATCAAATGGGCGCGCAGACCGTTTCACAAATCAGCGGCTTTTATTCGGGGCGCTATTTCTTTGACGGTTTTGTGAAAAATTACGAACGCATGCCGGAACTGATTGGTGGAATTACCAGAGAGGCTATTTCCAAAACGGCTTGTGAATTCTTGCAATCAAACACCTGGGCTTTAGCCGGTGTGGGCAGCGCTGAAAAAGAACAGGTCGACAGACTGGGCGAAAAAGTTGCTACCTTGTTTAAGGAGGAGTAGAGCTCGTGAAAATAGCATTATTGGGATATGGCATTGAAGCGGAAAGTGCCTATAAATACTTTTTAAAAAAGTATCCTGCCGCCGAGTTTGTGGTTTATGAAAATAAACCTGAGCCAAAAAAGCCCTTACCCGAGAACGTGGAGTTTCATGGGGGAGTGAAAAGCTTCGATAACATTAAAGCTGATATAGCAATTCGTACGCCAGCTATAAATCCTAAAAAAGCCAGCGTCAGCGGAAAAGTTACATCTGTAACAAAGCTGTTTTTTGAAAACTGCCCGGCGCCGATTATTGGCGTAACTGGCACAAAAGGCAAAGGCACGACTGCTAGTTTGATTAACGAAATTTTAAAAGCTGCCGGCAAGAAAGTTTGGCTAGTTGGCAACATTGGCGAACCGGCGCTTGATGTTTTAGAAGATATTCAACCTGGCGATATTGTAGTTTACGAACTAAGCAGCTTTCAGTTGTGGGATTTAAAAATGTCTCCGCACATAGCGGTGGTATTGATGGTAGAGCCAGAGCATCTGGATGTTCATGACGATAACGAAGATTATGTGCGTGCAAAGAGCAATATAGCGTTGTTTCAATCTAAGGAAGATTCGGTGGTATATTACGCAAAAAATGATGTTTCTAGGTCTATTGCCGAAGCCTCTAAGGGCAAACAAATTCCATACCCTGATGAAAGATATGTGTATGAAAAAGACGGCTACTTTTACTATCAGCAACAAAAAATCTGTTCTATTGAAGCTCTTAAGTTGCCCGGTAAACATAACATTGAAAATGCTTGTGCGGCAATTACCGTAGCTTGGCAGTGGACGCAAGACGGGTCCGCTATTCAAGAAGGGTTATCTCAATTCCATGGGCTGCCTCATAGGCTTAAATTTGTTGCCAATAAAAAAGGAGTTGAATATTACGACGACAGTATAGCGACAACGCCAGGTTCTACCATTGCGGCGCTAAAGGCCTTTGAGCAACCAAAGGTTGTTATTTTAGGCGGCTCTAGCAAGGGTTCTGATTTTGCCGGGCTTGCTACTAAAATAAAGAGTTTATCTATAAAGAAAGCTCTGATTATTGGCGAAGAAGCCGAAAACATTAAATGCAACTTAGACGACGTCGGATTTGAAAACTATGAAGTTTTGTCGAGCGTAACTATGAACGATATAGTAGCGAAAGCCAGCGAACTGGCAAGCTCGGGCGATGTAGTAATCTTAAGCCCGGCTTGTGCCAGTTTTGACATGTTTAAAAACTACGAAGCTCGCGGCGAAGAATTTATAAATGAAGTTGAAAAGCTAGACTCCTAGCAAATGTTTAACACGTCTGCCGATTGCCTCGGACGGTTCCAAAACTTCTGCACGGCCATCGGCAATTTGAGTGACTAAATCTTTTATCCAGTGATAATGAGTACAACCTAGCACTATAACGTCAGCTCCCTGCATACAAACATCTTCAACAACTTCTTTGATTTTTTCTTTGTTTAAAACGTTATTTTCAATCATGTAAGCCCACTGGCTACAGTCTGGCTCAATGATTGTTAAATGTGCGGCGTGTTTTTGAACCAATTTTTGGTAACGCTCGCTACTAAGAGTAACGGGCGTGGCGCAAACGGCAATAACCTGACTTTTGGTGTGAGCTGCCGCAGTTTTTACCATTGGCTCGATGCCGATGAATAGCTGCTCGGGGTAAGTCTTTCTTAAAGTGCCGATAGCTATGGCGCTTGCACTGTTGCAGGCTATTACGATAACGTCACAGCTTTCATCTAGCAAAGGTTGAATAGCAGCATCGGTAAGGCGAATGACTTTCGAAGGAGCTCTGTCTCCATAGGGAACATGGGCCTTGTCGTTCACTACGATCAGCTTGGCCTTAGGAAATGTTTTTTGCAGTTCACTAGCCAGAGCTTTGCCGCCGATGCCGGAATCAAAAACACCGATTATCATACTCTTCAGTATAGCGCATAGAGGCTTTGGTGGCTGAGCTTGTGTTTACAAAATCAAGAAAATAATCTATAATAACTTCTAATTAAACCCGGTGGGCAGTTTAACGCATTTTAAGTAAACGGATATGAGGTTCAAATCCTTGGATCTCAAAATTTACCCTACTTACTACTTACAGAAAAGAGGCGGCGAGATGTTTGAGCGATTTACTGAGTCTGCTAGGCAGACGGTTGTTAAGGCTCACGACGAAGCGAGGCAGCTTAGTAGTAGTTACGTGACTACTGAGCACCTGCTGCTGAGTGTGGTTTATATGGAAAGCCACGGAGCAGCTCCTCCAGTATTGGCTTCCATGGGAGTTACTCAACAGGCAATACACGATGCCTTGGGAGGAAAAGTTCAAAAGAGGGAGAATCACTCCCAAAAGCGACCTGGCGGCTCCCTTCCTTTTAGCAAGGAGGTAGAACGGATTTTTGAGACTTCGATTCGCGAGGCCCTCGGTCTTGGGCACAATTTCGTTGCGGTGGGGCACATTGTGCTCGCAATTGTTCGTGAGAATAAAGGCGTTGCTGCCGAAGTTCTCAAGGAGCTCAAGGTAGACCCAAAGGCGGTTCGTGAAGAGATAATTGAGAGTTTTTCAACTCCTTACGATTCAATGAAAGCTCTTGAGTCTCACCTAAAAGCAGCCAAAGTTCAAATTCCTTTTCTCAAAGAGCAACTTCCGAAAGACGACACTCTGAAAAGGGGGGAGTTCGAAAGGATTGAAGAAAATCTCGTAATAGCTCAAGAGCGTCTTGAGGATGTTAAGCATCTCGACACGTAGTGAGTAGGGATCTGGGAGCCGCAAAGGCTCCCAGCTTTCCTACTTTGAATTTCATATCTGTTTATAATTTTACAAAGCTAATAAAATAATCTATAGTAATGTTTAATTAAATTGGTGGTGATTTAACGTATTTTTAAGTAAGTAGATATGAGATTCAAATTTCTGGATCTCAAAATTTACCCTATTCACTACTGAAAGAAATGAGGCGGCGAGATGTTTGAGCGACTCACTGATGCTGCAAACGGGGTTATTTCCATTGCCCAAGAGCAAGCCAAAGAGCTAGGCGATAATTACGTCGGCAGTGAGCATCTTGCTTTGGCGATGATAATCGCAGAGGAAGATGGCCTTACTCCGTGGTTGCTGACTGGGTTGGGAGTAGATAAGCAAAAGTTTCGCGAGGCACTGGTAGCTATGACTGGGTCGAGAGAAGAGGTTCAGGATTCGAAACCTACCGGCCAGTTGCCTTTTACGCCCCGAGCGAAGAGGATTCTTGAGCTCTCGTTGCGCGAGGCGATGAGTCTCGGGCACAACCATATTGGAGTCGAGCACATTTTGCTCGCCTTCATACGAGAAAACGAGGGTGTTGGCCCACGGGTTCTTGAAGGGCTGCTTGATGTAGAATTGCTAGTGGTGCGACAGCGTATCATGGAAAATTTCCAACACGGCGTTAGTCCCCGTACCGACCCGATACAAGAAATGGAGTGGTACCTTAAGCGGGCCAAAGAGCAAGTTCCTTTGATGAAGGAGCAGTTTGGTGAAGACCTAGTTTTGTCGCCAGAACCGGAGCGTATCGAGAAAGAACTCGAAAAAATCGAGAAACGTCTCGCGAGACTCAAGAAACTCAAGGCACGTCTCGACGATTCCAGGGACGCGCAGTAGTAAATAGGGATACTGGAGGCCGAAAGGCCTCCAGCTTTCCTAGATTGAGTTTCATATCTGTTTGTTTACTTTATTTCGCGCTACAATAAACTACATGCAATCGTTATTAAAACAAATTAAAAAGCTGGCTGATGAAGTGGAGGCTGCGGCTAAGCAGCTTGATATTGATGAAAAGCTAGCTCAACAAAACAAGCTAGAGACTGAACTGGCCAAGCCTGATGCTTGGAGTGATTCAGGCGCCGCGCAAACTAAGAGCAAAAAGCTAGCCAGCCTAAAGAGTGCTGTGGAACCATGGCAAAAGCTACGCACCCAGCTAAAAGATTTAATCGAGCTGATTGAACTGGGCGACGAGAGTTTGAAGACTGAAGTTGAGCCTCAGCTACAAACTCTGGAATCGGAATTTGAGAGCTTAAAAAAACAACTGCAATTTAATGGTCGTTACGACGATCACGATGCGATTATTCGTTTAAGCGCTGGAGTAGGTGGCACCGATGCTGCCGATTTTACGCAGATGTTAGAGAGAATGTATCTGCGCTGGGCTGAAAACAGCGATATTCAGGCCAAAGTTATAGAACAGTCGGCGGGCGAGGAAGCCGGCATCAAAAGCAGCGCGATAGAAATAAGCGGGCCGTATGCATATGGAAAATTAAAAAGCGAGCATGGCGTGCATCGCCTGGTGCGTTTGAGTCCGTTTAACTCTGATAACTTGCGCCAAACCAGTTTTGCGTTGGTTGAAGTTTTGCCGCAGATCGACACGCCTGAAGAAGTGAAATTAGATGATAAAGACTTGAAAATTGATGTTTTTCGAGCCGGTGGCCACGGCGGTCAGAGCGTGAATACTACCGACAGTGCAGTGCGCGTAACGCATTTACCAACCGGCATTACGGCTAGTATTCAAAACGAACGCTCGCAGCTGCAAAATAAAGAAACCGCCCTGAAAGTTTTGCGCTCAAAATTAGCCCAACTGCAGCTTGAGCAACACGAAGAAAACCTGGCAAAACTAAAAGGCCCCAGCAAGTCTGCCGAGTGGGGCGCACAGATCCGCAACTATGTTTTGCATCCGTACACTATGGTCAAAGATACTCGCACAAAACATGAAGAACGCGATGCCCAAAAGGTGCTGGATGGCAAGATAGACGGCTTTATTGATTCCTACCTAGAAGCTAACCTTGCTGGCTAGTCCTAAGTAAGCTTCAAAATTCTCTCAACAGACCGTTCTACGCCCCAAAAATGCCTGTTTCAGTCAGGATTCTCAGGGGTTGTACTTCGCTTCTAGTCTGTTTCAAGAGTTTTGAAGCTTTACTTAGAGGACCTCTTTCTATGCTATAATTTAGCTTGTATGATTCTGTTAGATAGGGTAACAAAACGTTATGGCAAAACCTCTAAACCGTCGCTGAATCGGGTTAGTATTCATGTTGAGCCAAAAGAATTCGTGATTTTAGTAGGCACCAGCGGCGCGGGCAAAACTACTTTGCTAAGACTCTTAACGCGCGAAGAAAAACCGACCAGTGGCAAAATTGTAGTTGGCGGCATCGATTACGATTCCTTAAAAGATCAGCAGATTCCTATGCTGCGCCGTAAAATTGGCGTAGTTTTCCAAGATTTTAAACTTTTACCGCAACGTACCGTGTTCGAAAACGTAGCTTTTGCGCTGGAAATTGCCGGTATGACCAACCGCGAGATTAAATCTACTGTGCCAAAAGTTATTGATTTAGTGGGCTTAAATGGCAAAGAAAAGCAATTTCCTAGGCAGCTTTCCGGCGGCGAACAGCAGCGTGTTTCAATTGCTCGCGCAGTAGTGCGCCAACCGAAAATTTTAATCGCCGACGAGCCAACTGGTAATCTAGACCCTAAACACAGCTGGGATATTGTGCGCTTGCTAGAGAAAATTAACCGCTATGGCACGACGGTTCTTCTAACCACTCACAATGCAGAAATTGTAAACCGGTTGAAACGGCGGGTTATTACTATTGATCACGGTAAAGTTACTTCCGACCAAGTAAGAGGTAGTTACAAACAATGACGGATAAGAAGAAAAAGCAGCAGAAGCAAACTACTGACGCTAAAGTTGCCTTAAGGCAAAACCAGCGTGTGCGTCGCAAGTGGATTACTTTTGTGCGCATGTGCCGCTATGGCATTAATAACTTTTCGCGTAACGCCTGGCTAACTATCGCTGCTACCGCAGTTATGACAATTACACTTTTAATCGTATTCAGCACGTTAGCTGCTAGGTATACCCTGTTGTCAACCGTTGATTATTTCAGATCTAAAGTAGACATATCTATTTATTTAAAAAATGATATTGACGAATCTACCGCCAAACAGCTAGAAAGCAAACTTAAAAAACTTCCTAGCGTTGATAGTACGCGCTATATTAGCTCCAGTCAGTATCAAAAAGATAGTATTGCTAACGGTGACCTACCTAAAAATCAGCTAAAAACTCTTTCAGAATTACCTCAGACTCCATATCCTGCAACTTTGCGCGTAGTGCCGACTGATTTAGATAAGTTAGGCAGCATAGAATCTCTTGTTAAAAACGATAAACTTTTCCAAGATTCTATTAGTCCGGATCATGCACCTACGTTTGCAACGTCAAGACGTAAGACTATAGATACCATAGGCAACACAGTACAATTTATAAGCCGAGTAGGGACAATCGCTAGCGTAGTATTTATAGCAATTTCTGTGCTTATTATCTTTAACACTATTCGCATGGCTATCTTTAACCGTAAAGACGAGATCGAGATGATGAAGCTTATTGGTGCTGATAGAAACTTTATTCGCGGGCCATTTACTGTAGAGGCTATGATGTATGGTTTTTTTGCGGCAATTTTTGCTACCGGACTGGGTTGGACAGGTTTGGGCTTACTACGAGAGCCTTTAGTTAAGTCTGGGGTTGCCATACAGCCGACGATTGATTTCGTCACCATTAATATTGCTTTTGTGTTTCTTGGATTAGTTCTAATCGGCGCGATTATTGGCGTTATATCGTCAGTCTTTGCCGTTCACCGTTATCTAAAAGTATAAAATTAGCTAGTTTTTGCATAAGTGTATTGACGCTTATGCTTTATAGTGCTAGCATTAGGGGGAAATAACATCATGAAACTACGGTCCACCACACCACAATTTAAGCAGTTAGTGACTTCGTCGACTTTAGTCGCTGCCACTGTTTTAATGGTTTTAGCAGTTCCGGCAGGCATGAGCCAATCGGTAGCTGCCGATCAATATGACCAAAAGATTGCCCAGGCTCAGCGTGAAATTGATGCATACCAGCAAGAATCGTCTAAGTTAAGTAAGAAAGCAGACACTTTAAATAATGCTCTGGCAAAGATCGGGGCCCAGAAATCCCAGATTGAAAGCCAGCTTAGCTTGAGCCAGGCTAAGCACGATAAGCTGGTAAAAGATATTGCCGCCAACGAAAAGAAGTTGAAGGAAAACCAAAAAGCCTTTGGCCAATCTATAGTCGACCTCTCAATTGAAGACCAAGTTACACCGGTTGAAATGCTGGCCAGTAGCGGCAGTATTGGTGACTACCTAGACAAACAAGAATATTTAGCTTCGGTACGCGACAAAGTTAATCAAAGTATTAATGAAATTCAAACTTTAAAGCAAAAACTTAATAAGCAAAAGCATGAAGTCGAACTGGTAATTGCTAACCAAAAGAACCAGCAAAAGGCTATACTTGCCAAAGAAAACGAACGCAATCAACTTCTGCAACAAACCAAAGGTAAAGAGTCGGCTTATCAGGGATTGATTAGCAATAAGAACAGTCAAATTTCCAGCTTGCGGGCTGAGCAAGCGGCAGCTAATGCAGCAAGGCTGCAATCATACGGCGGCGGCGCTACGGTTCACGCCGGTGACCCGGGGCACGGCGGTTACCCGAGCTATCTAGACAACGCTTCCCAAGACTCTTTAGTAGACCCATGGGGCATGTATAACCGTGAGTGCGTAAGCTACGCAGCATGGAAAGTTCAAAGTGTTCGAGGCTATCATGTATATGGCTGGGGCAATGCCAACCAATGGCCCGGCAGTGCGGCAGCCTCAGGTTTTAGAATGGGCTCAGCGCCCCGAGCTCACTCGGTAGCGGTAATGTCTAGCGGCTATTACGGCCACGTAGCATGGGTAGAAGGCGTGAGCGGCGGATACGTAACAGTAAGCCAATACAACTGGGATTTTGCGGGCCACTATAGCGAGATGACCGTACCGGCATCGTTCTTCGACACTTATATTTACTTCTAGTAATTCGTATAAATTAGCTTTAGCGTGTAATCTTTAATAAGAAGGGTTATAATTGATTTTGATGCCTAAAAATAAAACAAATAGTTATGGTGGGGAGAGTCAGCCAAAAGGCATATCCAAAGCTACTTTTGCTATCAGCTTAGCAGTTGTAGCGGTGGTGATGTTTGTGCTTGGTACCCGCACGCACAATTGGCTGTCTGACGGCAGTATAGTCAACAAATCTTTGGATTTGAGTTCTGTTCAGCAAACTTATAATGAGCTATCCAAGCATTACGACGGACGGCTTGATACAAGCAAACTGATTGCCGGGGCTAATCAAGGCTTGGTGAAGGCGATAGACGATCCTTATACGGTATATTTTGATAAAAAGCAGGCCGCGGACTTTTCCAGCGACTTGAATGGCACTATTACCGGCATTGGCGCTGAGCTTACGCTACGTAATGACAAATTAACGGTTATAAGTGTAGTGGACGGCAGCCCTGCTAAAAAAGCTGGGCTTAAGCAGCAAGATGTTATCGCAAAGGTAAACAATCACGACACAAAAGGCTGGTCGCTTGATGAATCAGTTAGTAAAATTCGTGGTGAAGCGGGGACGACTATAAAACTGACGATTATGCGTGGCAAAAACGATACCCGAGAGTTGGATATTACCAGAGCTAAAGTTACCGACCCTAGCGTAAAAGCTCATATTACCAAAGATAACATCGGTATTATGCGGATTTCTCGCTTTGGCGATAACGATACGGTGAGATCAGCCCGCGAAGCGGCGCAAAACTTCCGGGACCATGGCGTAAAAGGCGTGATAGTTGATTTACGCGGTGATGGTGGCGGATATTTGGTAGCTGCACGAGATGTAGCAAGCTTATGGCTGAATAACAAGCCGGTTGTTACAGAGCGTACCAAAGGTAAAATAACCGATAGACTGCGATCTAGCGAAGGCGACGCAATTCTTGCTGGCGTACCGACGGTGGTTTTGGTTGACGGCGGAAGTGCCAGTGCAAGCGAGATTCTGGCTGGTGCACTTAAAGACAACGGCGTAGCTACATTGGTGGGTGAACAGACCTTCGGAAAGGGTAGTGTGCAAGAAATTATAAAACTAAGTAATGGCGCGCAACTCAAGGTTACTGTATCGAAGTGGTACACGCCTGACGGCAAGAATATTTCTAAATCGGGCATTAAACCCGATGTTATCGTAAAGCTAACCGATAAAGAGGCAAAAGCGGGGCAAGATGTTCAGCAAGCTAAAGCGCTGAGTATTTTGCGCCACTAAAAGCCTTGTACTAAATAGTGGAGTTGACTATAATCAAGGCATACTATGCAGAAGAAAAAAATTTTACTGGTTGAAGATGATGTCAATCTAGCAAGCGTTTATCGCTCGCGACTAGAGCTAGAAGGCTTTGAAGTTAATGAGGTAAACGACGGCGAAAACGCTTTGGCGGTTACTACGGATTTTAAACCGGATCTTATTGTTCTGGATGCTATGATGCCAAAGATTAGCGGTTTTGATGTGTTAGACATCTTAAGAAATACTCCTGAAACAGCTAATGTCCGGGTTATTATGTTAACCGCGCTTAGCCAGCCAAAAGATAAGGATCGAGCTGAAAGCTTAGGGGTAGATGATTACCTAATTAAATCCCAAGTGGTAATTGGCGATGTAGTCGATAAAATTAAATATCACCTTGGAATGACCCAAAATTCTAAAAAAGACGAGTCTTCCAAAGAAGACGACAAAAAAGAAAAATAATTAAGCTTTTACTCAACAACTACTTGAGTACGGCGAGAAGTTGTGCCGCTAAAGCGGCGTTTTTTAATCTGGCGAAAACCAACCACGCCATCTTTAGCGGCGTGAATAGTGAAATTGCGGCTAAGGTAAGTACCCACGCCGGCTAATTTAGTTTGTCCAACTTGGCGAACAAGCACTTCGCCTGCACGAACTTTTTGACCGCTGGCACGCTTAACTCCCAGGCGCTGACCTGGACTATCGTGGACATTTTTGGCGGATCCGCCGGCTTTAACATGTGACATATTATCTCCTTGTTAACACTAGTAACTCACGGCCAACGATTTGGCCTTCACGATGATATATAAGATCTTCATGCGAGGCGTGCTTAAAATCTAATCGATTATAGCCAATATTTCTGAGGTCGTCAAGCAAAGGTAAGCGATAAGTTTTATTTTTTATAAACCACGCCGGTACGGCTATACATAATTTGGTACCGGGCTTAATCTGAGCGGCGATGTTTTCTAGGAATTTTTTAGTAATGCTACCGCAGTCATTAATGGTGGTTTGTAAAATTGCTTCATTAGGGGCAGAAGTAAAGGGGCGTCCTAGGTAAGCTTCGCTAACTACTAAATCAATGGGCTGTTGCCAGGTAGCATTTGTAGCGTCGGCTTGGTGAAGATACCACTCAAAACGGATACCAAGCATGTCTTGTAACCAATTAAGGTTATCGCGACTGTAGTGGATCATCCTTTCGTTTAAATCTGTGCCATAAACCGAGTATCCCATTAAAGCAGCTTCTTGCAGAACAACTCCAGTGCCGCAGAAAGGATCGAGCAGGCGCTCTTTCGCCGAGTCGAAAGTCTTCGACTCGGGAAGCGCTAGCTTACCATCGCTTGCCGAGATATCAGAACTGCTACTGTTAGCTAGGTTAATCATGGTTTGGGCCAACTTTGGCGGTAGCATTCCGACACGAGCATCTCTTCGCGGCCGTCCACGGTCGCGCTTGGTGTAGGCTACTATATCTTGCACATCAGTAGTTTTAGCCAACACGACCTCATTTTTATTAGTGAATATTATCAGTAGCTCCCATTTATTGTCACTGGTGAGTTTATTGTGGAGCACTTGGGCGCTATTGAGAGTAGGGCTTTTGTTGGGGATTAACCTGAGACTCGGTAAGTTAGCTTTTTTCCTTTGGCGTTTTAGGTTCAAGCCGATTGCCTGCAGTTTTTTAGAATTAACGTCAGAGCCGTATACGCTAATCCCTAGCGTCACTTTACCCTCACTTGGCAATGTCTTTAAAAGGTAGTGAATAATTTTATTACTCAGCTCAGGCCACGGCTTAGTCGGCAGAGTAGTAAGTAGTTGAGCAGTTTTGACTGCGCTGCCAATAGGGTGATTTATCGGTGGTTTTGCTACAAGTGCAACTTGGGTAGAGACTTCTGAGATGTCTTTCGCCTCGTATATAGCCTCTAATTCTGCCAGGCCGATACTAGGCTGTCTCCCTAAAATATATATTGTTTTCATAATGCTAAACTTCATTATACCTTGCCAGCGATATCGGGTATAATGGCCAAAGTATGAAGCGAAAATTATCCTTCAAAGGCTGGCTAAGCATTGCGACTTTTTTGCTGATAGCTCTCATAATATTTCTATCTAGGCATGAAATATTGCAGGCATGGAATCTGTTGGGTCAAGTCAACATATGGATTTTGTTGCTGATTATTCCAACTCAGCTTCTATCTTATTACGCGGTGGGTGAGATGATATTTACCTATTTGCGCGACAAAAATGAACTTCATAATGCATCTCGTTGGTCTTTGGCTCGCATAGCTATTGAAGGTAACTTTGTAAATCATATTTTACCAAGCGGGGGAGTATCCGGCTTCTCGTATATAGGATGGCGCTTGGGCAAAATGGGAGTTCCGGCCAGCCGCTCCACGTTAGCTTTGATTGTGCGTTATGCAGTGGGATTTTTAGCATTTACCACCTTGCTTATTATTTCTGTAATAGCGGTAACTTGGGACAGCGGCGTAAGCCGGCCGATTTTAATGTTCAGCACCTTGCTGACTACTTTTGCAATTTTTACTCTGGTTTTCGGCATTTATCTTGCTAATAGCAAAACACGCCTTAATTCATTTGCGCGCTGGTCGACTAATGCTATAAACGGCTTTGTCGGTTGGGTAACTGCGGGGCGTAAGAAAGATGTTTTCAACCTAAAGGTTGTAGAAAAATTCTTTGATGAAATACACGTAGATTACGTTGCTCTTAAGGCAGATAAAAAATTACTCATTAAGCCTTACCTGTGGGGTTTGCTCTTTATGGTGCTGGATATTTTGCCGTATTCCTTGGTGTTTTGGTCGCTGGGCGGTCTAGTTAACCCGGCACCAATCATTATTGCTTACGGCCTAGCTTCGTTTGCCGGCTTTATAGTTATTACTCCAGGTGGAGCTGGAGCTTTTGAAGCTTTGATGATTGCATTTTTAGCGGCGGCTGGCATAGGGCAGGGCTTGGCAATTGCGGGCGTGTTGCTTGCAAGAGTCATATTGCTACTTCTTACTATCGGAACCGGCTACATATTTTATCAACTAACCATTTGGAAGTACGATCATGACAACGGTCCAATTAAGCGTTAGCCAGTGCGTAGCAGTAATTAATCAAACCCTAGATTATGCCTATCCCGACTTAAGTGTTGTGGGCGAGGTTAGTAATTTTAAAATCAGCCAAAATAAGTATGTATTTTTTGATATCAAAGATGATAAGTCTAGTCTTAGCTGTTTCATGATGAAATACCAGCTACGCACACCTTTGGAAGATGGCATGAAAGTCGAAGTTTTTGCCCAGCCTAAAATTACCGCTTGGGGCAAATTCAGCTTGACTGTAAAGCGTATCGACTTGATGGGCGAGGGCAGCTTAAGGCGGGCTTTTGAGCTGTTAAAAGCTAAACTAGCTAAAGAAGGCTTGTTTGACCTTGAGCGTAAAAGGCCGCTTCCGAGTTTGCCTTCTAAAGTAGGCGTGATTAGCTCTACCGAAGCGGCAGGTTTTGCAGATTTTATCAAGATTTTAAACCAACGTTTTGGCGGTTTAAAAGTTGAAGTTGCGCATGTGCTAGTACAGGGTAATAGCGCGCCGCCTCAGATAATTAGGGCTTTGCAATATTTTAATGAAGCATCGGAACCGCCTGAGGTAATTGTGGTTGTTCGCGGCGGCGGCAGTGCCGATGACTTGGCGGCTTTTAACGACGAACCTTTGGTTCGGGCAATCGCAGCCAGCCGGGTACCTACGCTAGTCGGAGTCGGCCATGAAACCGACATTACGTTAGCTGATATGGTAGCGGATAGCCGAGCCAGTACTCCTAGCAACGCGGCTCAGATTTTAGTTCCTGACAAGAACCAGATTATCGAAGGCGCTCATTACACTTTGAAACGCATGCTTGAAAGAACTAAAAACCAGCTTGATTCTAAGCAGAGGGAAGTCAGCGAGGGTTTACAAAGTAGTTACGAAGCTTTAAGACGCCGCCAGCAACAGCTCCAGACTGATTATCAGGCTTTGGGTCGTAGTTTAAACCAAGTCGACCCTAGACAGGTTTTAAAGCGCGGCTACGGAATTGTGCGCAGCCAGGGCAAGGTTGTAAGCGGCGTTAACGTGGCTAAGTTGCAAAAGGGCAATGAATTAGCTATCGAGTTAAACAAAGCTATAATTAAGGCAGGAGTAATAAATGTCAGCAAAAAATAATTCAGATCTAAGTGCCAAGTTAAAAAAGCTCGACGAGCTGGTGGCTTGGTTTGACCAAGAAGATTTTTCAATTGAGGATGCGCTGAAAAAGTTTAAAGAAGCCGATGAACTGTCCAAAGAAATTGAAAAGCAGCTTAGTGAGCTGAAAAACGAAATTACAGTTTTATCTAAACGATTTGATCAAGAGGAAAAATAGTGCCGGGTTGGCTGGTTTTAGGAGGTTTGCTGCTGGCCAGTTTTGGGCTGGTAGTTTTCCGCGGTGCGCCTTACGTGCCTACCATGAAGCGCCAACGCCAGCAGGCTTTTGATGAGTTGTATAAAGTTGGCTCGCGTGACGTAGTGGTTGATCTGGGCTCGGGCGACGGCAGTTTGCTCAGATATGCTTCCAAAAAAGGCGCCAAAGCCATTGGCTATGAACTCAACCCGTTTTTAGTGTTTATGGCTTGGTTTTTAGGGCGAAACTATAAAAACCAAACTACCCGCTGGAGTGATTTTTGGTTGGTGCGGCTGCCGGCTGAAACTACGTTGGTGTACGTTTTTATCAACGGCCGCGACATGAAGCGGCTTGAACGTTATTTGAAGGCTCACGTGGTAAGAACACGCCGGCCCCTTACGATTATTAGTTATAGTTTTAAATTGCCCTCCAGCGTGCCTTTACAAAAAAACGTAGGGCCGATGCATCTTTATAAACTTAAACCGTAAGCGTCTTTACAAACCTAAGCCGGGTAGGGTATAGTTATCGTCATGAAGAATAAACGCATTTTACAACAAGAAGTTGGCTTGGTAACCGGCCAGCTGGTTGTTAACATAGTGCTAAGTATTTTGGTGTTGGTTCTGGGCTCGGTAATGATTTGGGCACTTGTTAACTATAACGACCAAAAAACCAACGTTAACAGCAAGATTGACAGTGCCGTAGCTGACGCAAAGCAGCAGCAGCTCAACCAAGACAATAAAACTTTTGCCGAGCGCGAAAAAGAGCCGAATAAACAATTCGTCGGGCCGGATGATCTTGGCCGCGTTTCTTTTGACTACCCTAAAACCTGGAGCGTTTATATATATAATCCGGGCACGAGCGGCACCTATGCGGCATATTTGAATAAAGACCAGGTTCCATCAACCAACGGCAATAATAAGTTTGGTTTGAGAGTCTCTATTTTAAATCAAACTTATTCTCAGGTCTTGCAGCAATACCAGGGCTTATTGCAAAGTGGGGCATTGCGCAGCTCTGTGGCTCAAGCTTCCGGATATAACGGCACACGTCTGGACGGCCATTTTACGCCTAACGTAAATGGTGCAGCCGTTATCTTTAAGGTTCGCGACAAGACTCTTATTTTGCAAACCGACTTGCAAACCTATGTGCACGACTTTAATAATATCGTTAAATCTCTAAACTTTAATCCGTAAAAACTTCGTTTAACAAAAGTTAGCGTAGCCACAAAATGTGCTACACTACTTATTAGATATGGAGGCGAGGGATCAGCAGTTATCTAGTGCGCTAGCTGACAATGAATCACTGGTGGCAGCGGCGCATGAACTTAAGGCACCGCTGGTGCTAATTCGCCAACTTGCTCTTTTGCTACAAGACGATAAATTAACTGGCGCAGCAGATAAAAAGCAAATTGCCCAGAGGATTGAACTGACCAGCGAGCGCTCAATGCGTCTTGTAGAAGCCTTAACTCGCAGCACCAGGCTGTCAGAAGGCGATTTTGCGCTTGAACCGGTGCAAACTTCTCGTTTATGCGAAGACGTGGCTCACGAACTGACACCGCTTTTAAAAGCAATGGACAGAAAGATAGAGCTTCATTTACCAAAACAGCCCACGCTAGCTTTAGCACATCATGAGCTGCTTCGTAGCGCGACTCTGGGCTTGTGCGATAATGCTCTAACTCACACTACCGATCCTAAACGGCCAATTGTTTTAAGTGTTAAGAAACACTCTTCTGATTCAGCGGTTAGATTAAGTGTGCGAGATTATGGCCCGCATATTTCAAAAGATATTTTCAGCCGCTTGCGCGAGCGTTTGGGTAAAATGCCTCAGCCTATCAGCGAACATCCGGCTGCTAGCGGTCTTGGGCTTTATATTGCCGGCCAATTTGCCGAGGCTATGAACGGCCGTATCGGCGCCATTGCGCATCGTCAGGTGGGGGCTACGTTTTTCATTGAAACCCAGTCTGTGCAGCAGCTTAGCTTTTTGCCTTCATGAAAAAGAACACGGTTTTAATAGTTGAAGACGATTCTTGGCTGGCCGACAGCTTTAAGCTTATTTTAAGCGAGGCGGGCTGGCAGGTTGATGCGATAAGAAGCCCCAAAGAGGCGATAGATGCTATCGACGAAATGCCGCCGAGCGTTATCTTGCTAGATATCTTGTTGCCAGGTGTTAATGCCTTTGCTTTGCTTCATGAGTTGCAATCATACACCGATACAAAATCAATACCGGTCGTTTTATGCACCAGCCTGAAACAGCACCAAATAGATGCCGAGTCGCTAAAAGGCTATGGCGTAGCGGCGGTTTTAGACAAATCTCATCTTACGCCAAAAGAACTGGTTAGCACGCTAAAGAAGGTAGTCTGATGGGTCCGATTCGCACTGAAGCCATCATTTTAAGGCGTATTAACTATGGCGAATCCGATAGGATTTTGCAGCTTCTCACGCCGCAAAACGGCAAACTCAGTGGTATTGCCAAAGGTGTGCGCCGCGAAGGCAGCAAACTAGCGGGTGGAATTGAACTTTTAGCAGTTACAGATTTAGTTGTGCGCTATGGCAAAAGCGACATGGGCATCATAACTTCAGCGCGGCTTAAAAAGTTTTTCACCTTTATTATGGAAGATTACGATCGCCTGCAGTTTAGTTATGAAGCCTTGAAGCGTCTTTCTAAGCTAGACGATTATTTAACCGAACCAAAGTTTTATGAAATCGCTAAAACCATGCTAGAAAGCCTGAACAATAAAAATATCCCGCTTAACCTTACCGAAGCTTGGTTTTACGCTAATCTATCCGAGGCAATGGGGCATGGCTTAAACCTTGGCAGCGACTCGGCTGGCAAGCCACTCAAAGCTGATAAAAATTATCGTTTCGACATTGCCGAGATGTCGTTCGTGGAAGACGAAAAGGGCAGCTTTTCGGCCGATCACCTAAAACTCCTAAAAATTTTGCACTTAAAAAAGCCTGAAGTCATAGCCAAATTATCAGGAATAGACCGCGTACTAAATGATTGCTTGTCGGTTGCCAGGGCAGTTGGCGATTAATCTGCTATACTAAACTGTAATATGGCGAGTTTAGAAAACATCGTTAGCCTAGCTAAACGCCGCGGGTTTATTTACCAGGGCTCTGAAGTTTATGGCGGCTTAAGCGGCACGTGGGATTACGGCCCGCTTGGTGTGCAGCTAAAACGAAACATCATGAATCTTTGGTGGCAAACTTTTGTTAGCGAGCGCGACGATATGTTTGGTGTCGACGCAGCGATTTTAATGAACAAAAAAGTTTGGGAAGCCAGTGGCCACGCCACAGGATTCAGCGACCCTATGGTAGAGTGCTTGGACTGTCATTCACGCTTGCGTGAAGATCATGTTGAAGGTGGCAAATGCCCAGTTTGCGGCACTAAAGACAAATTAAGCGAACCGCGCCAGTTTAATATGATGTTTAAAACCAATGTTGGCCCGCTGGAAGACGAAAGCTCGGTTAGTTACTTGCGGCCAGAAACCGCACAAGGTATTTTCACTAATTACAAAAACGTATTAGACAGCTTTTACCCAGATTTACCATTTGGTATAGCCCAAATGGGCAAAGCCTTTCGCAATGAAATCAGCCCGCGCGATTTTATTTTCCGCTCTCGCGAGTTCGAACAAATGGAAATTGAATATTTCGTTAACCCCAAAGAATGGGAAAAGGCTTTCGAGGCGCTGCTAAAAGATGTGCACGTCTTTTTAGAAAAGCTTGGTTTACCTAAAGATAAAATTCACGAGCTGGAAGTTCCTAGTGACGACAGAGCGCACTACAGCAAGCGCACGGTTGATATTGAATACGATTACCCAATCGGCCGCGAAGAGCTGCTGGGTCTGGCGTATCGCACAGATTTCGACCTTAGCAATATTCAAAAAGCCAGCGGCCGCAGCATGGAATACACCATCAAAGGCACGAACGAAAAGTTCATTCCACATGTGATAGAGCCAAGCTTTGGTGTAGAGCGCGCAGTTATGGCTGTGTTAGATGCTGCTTACACAGAAGACGAAGTCGGCGGCGAAAAGCGTGTTTACTTAAAGCTGCCAGAAAACATCGCACCGGTAAAATATGCCGTTTCACCTTTGCTTAAAAACAAGCCAGAGCTGGTGGAAAAGGCGCAGGAAGTTTATAAAGCCCTAAAGAAAAAGCACGGCGCAGTAAATTGGGACGACAACGGTAATATCGGTAAACGCTACCGCCGCAGCGACGAAATCGGCGTCTTGCATCACGTAGTAATAGACTTCCAAACTCTGGAAGATGATACTGTAACTGTTCGTGATCGGGATACGACTAAGCAAGATAGAATTGTTCAAGGCTTGCTGAAATAATCTTGTAAGTAGGAAAACTAACTTAGTTCTTGAATTATGTCTTCTAGCTGACGTCGAAAATCAACAATCTCTACGTGCTTATTTCTTCTTTCCTTTTCAAACCATTTATTATCTTCTTCAAGGGCCGTTATTGTTTTTTTATTGGATTGTAAGTCTACAGCAAGACTTTCAATGCCACTAATTTCATTAAAATACAGACCTAACGATGTGATTAAGTATGCAACCTTCCTTTGCAAGTCAGCGTCTTGTAAGTAGTACAAATTAGACTTGTAGTTTTCAAGAGCGTTTATGTTTTTAATCAATGTATTAATTAGTTTTAGTGCGAATCTTTCACTATTGTTATAATCAGACTTCAACTCGTCTAGATACTTTAGTGTTCCTTCAAATTCTATCCTTAATATAAGTCTTAGGTTTTTCTTGGCTTGTTTGTTGTCCTGGGTATTTTTAATTCTATCTGCCACTAAGTTTGCTATAAAAGTGGTTACAGAGCCCACTACAATTCCTACGACTAGCCAAAAACCTTCACTCATCTGTTTATAAGATTAGATTTTAATTATAGTTTTTGCAAGCATAAGAATATATATACTTACGATAAGTTGCTAGGGCTTTGAAAGTACTTTCTAATAGGCGCTATAATTGTAGGTAATATGAAATTTTATTGGCGAAGAATTAAAATATCAGATTGTGCAAGTGAAGAAGCTACGGAAGCAGCTAAAGAAGCTGCTTCAAACCACCAAGCAGGAGAGCTGGAGCAGCTAGATTTTACAGAAAGTAATTTTGAGTGGGTACTTTTGTACAATCACGCTAGACTGGGTCAGATAAATCCTAAAACTATGAGATACATGAAGAAGAGGGATTTATATTTTCTTGCTGGTATGACTTATCCTCACCCGGATCTAGCTGAGCCAGAGAAGAAAGGCGAGATGCACTTTATGGCTAAATCAAGGAAGGAACAGCTTACAAAATTGCAGGCGAATGTAGAAAGAGCACGAGTAGAACTTAGAAGACGAGAATTCTTTTGGAGGAGTGTTTTTATTGTAGGAGCAGCCTTTTTTGGGGCTATTATTTCAGGAGCGATAGCTTTGTATATAAAAATGCTATGATTGAATCATTATGAATATTAGCAACGAACCGCAAAAAGTACTCGACACGTCAACTTTTATTGCTCACGAGGGTGAATGGATTTACTCTAAAGTCTCAGAAATACCTAATTTAGATGATTGTTTTATGGTTTCTAAAGATGAAGATGAAGTAACTGCAGTGTTTGAAAAAAGCAAAGCAGATAAAATTCAGGTTATAGAGCAAAATAAAGACGTACGTAAACTTATTGAAGTGCGAGTTTCGGCTCCATTTTACGCAGTTGGTTTTCTGGCGGCTATAACGGGTGCAATTTCGGGTAAGGGCTGTAATAATCTTGTTATTTCTACTTACTCTAAAGACTACATTATGGTTACACTGGAACACTTTGATAAAGCAAAGCAGGCTCTTAAAGAACTTGGATTAAAAGAAGCTTAAACTAAGATGAAGGAAGTTTTAATTATCGTTGGGCCGCTGGTAGCTTCACTTGGACTTTTGCCATATTTGAAGCAAACTTTGCAAGGGAAAATAAAACCACGAATTTCTTCGTGGGGTACATGGACGCTCATCGTGTCTATAGCAACTATTGCGGCGATCGCCGGTCATGCCTACGCCAGCGCCGCATTAACTGGGTTACAAGCATTGGTTACCGGCGCCATCTTTTTTGCGTCATTGAAAAATGGGATTCACGAGTACGGTAGGCTAGACGCACTTTGTAACATAACTTCAGCAGTTGGTATTGTAGCGTGGCTAACTACAAACAATCCAGCTTGGGCCATTGTCTTTAACATACTGGCCGACTTCTTTGCTGCCGTTCCTACGTATCTCCATGCCTGGACAAAACCTCATGAAGAAGGATGGCAGGGCTTTTTCTTTGTAAGCGTTGGCGCATTTATTTCACTATTGGCGGTCAGTAGATTTAATTTTATAAATGTTGCTTTTCCGCTTTACCTGACATTATTAGCCGGAAGTATTGCCACTACTATTAAGACAAGGCAGCGAGTGGTTGCTGTAAAGAAGTGATGAAAACAATATTTTTGATTTCTGGTTTTGATACTAACGAAACGGCAGCGGGAAAAGATTATAGATGGCTAGTAGAGGGGCTTAAAAGAAATAACTATAACGTTATTTCGGTCGACATAAAGTGGCGGCGTAAAACTCCCTCGCAATATGTAAAAGAATTTAAAACTTTTTATAAAAACCACAAAACAAAGGAAAATATAATTATAGGAAATTCTTTTGGCGCGGTTGTAGCGTTTTTATCTGCCTCAGAGCTAAGCCCAGATTCTATTTATCTTTGTTCGTTATCTCCATTTTTTGAAGAAGACAAAGGAAAGTTCCCAGATAAATATGCTATAAGACATTTTGGCAAACGCAGAGCCGAAGATTTATGGAGTTACTCAGCAAGTAAAGTAGCCGAAAAAATTAACAAAACAAATGTTGAGACCTTTGTTTTGTACGGCCAAAAAGAACACAAAACTTCACCAAATTTGGTAGCGCGCGCTAAAGATACGGCTAAGAAATTAAAGAATTCTGAGTTGATTGAAGTACCAAACGCTCCACATAATTTAGAAGATAAAACTTACGGCTCTGCTTTAATTAAGATGTTATGATTAACCTATGAATAACGTAGAAAAACTAATCAGAAATTATTTGCCAAACATAATTCATTTGTCACTGGCTACTTGCGCGGGCGATAAGCCGTGGGTGTGCGAAGTGCATTTTGTATATGACGACGAGCTCAATTTGTATTTTATATCTTTGCCAAACCGACGCCATAGTGAAGAAATTGCCAAGAACCCAAATGTAGCGGGTAATATTGTTACTCAGCACGGTTTAGACGAGCCGCCTCAGGGAATTTATTTTGAAGGGCAAGCAGAAGTGTTGCCGGACGCCGATGAAAACAGCACAGCTTTCAAAGAATACATTAAGCGATTTAGCGATAGAGAAGACTTTTGCAAAACCGAGCTAGCAAAAGAAGATGGCCACAGATTTTATAAAATTACTGTGACTGATTTTTATGCGTTTGATAGAAAAGGCGAGCTAGAGCCTCAAGGCAAACATCACTTGCCATGGAAATCAAAATAAAGATGGAAGAAAATAAAGTAAAAGACTACCCGCTGACTTTGGAAGAGTTCAAGGCAATTTATAGCAAAGTGCCTAGGCTGACAGTGGAAGTAATAATTAAATCTGAAAAAGGTGTTTTGCTTACTAAAAGAGAAATAGAGCCATATAAAGGCGCGTGGCATTTGCCGGGCGGTACGGTCTATATCGGTGAAAAACTTGCCGATGCGGTGGCTAGAGTAGCGAAAAAAGAGCTGGGTATACAGGTAATAAAAAGCGATTTTATAGGATATATTGAATATTCTAACTATCATAAAATAGGCTTTGACTGCCCGCTGGGAATGGCGTTTAAAGTTGAATATGAAGGCGACATTCAACTTGACGAAGAGGCGAGTGAAGCCGAGTGGTTTAATAAATTACCCGACAACGTGCCGATTGATCAGGTTAAGTTTATTAACGAAAAAGTTTTGTAAAATTATAAGACTAAAAGCACGAGTTTTTAGTATAATAGGTTAGTAATGAGACAGGGTATATATACTGTTCGTCCCAGTAAAATCCAGCGCTTTAAGGCTGGAGTTCATAGACGTTGGCAATGGTTTAAAGGCTTAAGCAAGAAACAACAAGTTGCACTGATTGGCGGCCCGATTGCGGGCATTTTGATATTGATACCGATTCTTACCTATATTTACTTTGCCAATGTCATCGGCGATCCGCAGCGCCTGATGAACCGAAATGATACGGGAGTAGTGCTGGAAGACATGCACGGAAAACCCTTTTATAGTTTTGGTAAAGCGGGTAATGAGAAGCTAGTGCCGCTTAGCCAAATTTCCGATTCTACCGAAAAAGCTTTGATTTCGGCTGAGGACAAAAGTTTTTACACCGACCCAGGCTTTTCCGCCAAAGGTATATTAGGGGCGGTTGTATGGTAACTTAATTAGTCACAATGCGACTGCTTATGGGGGTTCGGGAATTACCCAGCAGTTAGTGAAAAACACTTTGCTGACAGATAGCAAATCTTTCTTGAGGAAGTATCAGGAAATTTTCTTGGCGGTGGCGATCAACCAGCATTATTCTAAAGATCAGATTTTAGACATGTATTTAAACTCGGTATATTTTGGTGAGAATGCTTTTGGCATTAAAGATGCTGCAAAAACTTATTTTAATACCACGCCAAGCAAGCTGACTTTGGCACAAAGTTCAATGCTTATAGGCCTTTTGCCGGCACCGAATGCGTATTCGCCGGTTGTAGGTAGTCCGACCTTAGCTAAAGAGCGACAACAATACGTGCTAGATAGGATGAAAGACGACGGCAAGATTACTGACGCGCAAGAAACCGCAGCGCTTAATACTAAGCTTTCTTACGTGCCACCTAAGAAAGTGGAAACTCCGGCGCCATTCTTTTCCCAATTGGTATTAAATCAACTTTATAACCGCTATGGACAGGAAAAAGTTAATCGTTCCGGAATGGTGGTGAGAACTACTCTAAACTTGGATTGGCAAAAAGCTGCTAATCAATATGTGAAGCAGCAAACTGCCATAAATGCCGCTTATGCAAACGGTCATAATGCTTCTTTAGTGGCGCAAGACCCAAAGAATGGTGAAGTCCGGGCGCTGGTAGGTAGCACAGATTACAATAACCCGCAGTTTGGCAAAGTTAATATGGCAACCACGCCGCGCCAGCCGGGCTCTAGTTTTAAGCCGATTTATTACACCGAAGCTATGGCTCGCGGAATTATTACGCCGTCAACTCATTTTGAAGATGCCCCAATTAATATTGGCGGATATTCGCCGCACAACTTTGACTACAGTTATCACGGCAGCGTGACGACACGGTTTGCTTTGTCTAACTCGCTTAATATTCCGTCTGTGAAGGTCATGCAAAAACTGGGCGTTCAAAATGCTCTGGATGCTGCTAAAAGGATGGGATCTAGATACACTTAATCGTCCTGCCAGTGATTACGGTTTGCCGTTTGCTCTGGGCACGGGTGAGGTGAAGTTAACTGACATGGTCAATGCTTATTCGGCATTTGCCGACCAAGGGCAGCAATACACTCAGGTTGAAGTTTTGAATATTCACGATAAATATGAAAAAGAAATTTATAAATATAAGCCGGAAGCTAAGCACGTGGTAGATAAAGGCGCGGCCTTCTTGGTTTCAAGTATTTTGTCAGATAATTCAGCCCGTTCATCTACCTTTGGCAGCAGTTTAACATTGTCGCGGGCTGCTGCGGTGAAAACCGGCAGTACGGAAAATGATGTTGATGCCTGGACAATTGGCTATACGCCGAATGTCGTAGTTGGGGTTTGGGCAGGCAATAATGATCACACGCCGATGGGCGCAGGCGGTGTAAATGCTGCGGGGCCAATTTGGGCCAATATGATGGAGAGAACCTTCCAAGACTTGCCGCAAGAGAACTTCGACAGACCGGCTACGGTTGACCAAACCAGAGTCTGTAGCTCAAATGGCGGCAAGGTGATTGGCGATGGCACAGCCGGTACTTACCTAGAGTACTTCTTATCGACCGCACCTCCGCAAGGTAGTTGTAACAAACAGCAGCCGAAGGATTCCGACGGCGACGGCGTTAACGATAACCAAGACAAATGTCCGAATACACCATCTGGCGTCAAAGTAGATAGTAATGGTTGTGAAGTTAAGCAAAAATCGAAGGATTCCGACGGCGACGGCGTAAACGACAATAAAGATAAGTGTCCGGATACTCCTTCAGGCACCACGGTAGACAGTAGTGGTTGTGAAGTTCAAAGCCAGCCAGCCACTGACACTGATGGCGATGGGGTTCCGGATTCATTAGACCAATGTCCTGGCACGCCACCTAATACCTCGGTTGATACGGTTGGTTGTTCTGCCCAGCAAAACGGCAATGGCAATGGTAATGGGGGCGGTGGTAACGGTGGTGGAAATGGTAACTTCTAAATATATTTTGCTAAAAATAAAGTTAGGTGTATAATATTAATTAACTTGTAGGTAGTTGTTAGTATCTGGTGGTGAGATCTGGCTCAAACACCCGAAAGTTAATTGACTTATGAACTATTTCACCACTTTTTTAAAGAACACCAAGAAACTCAGCGCTTTAGCTGTAGTTAGCGTATTTGTTTTATCTGTTTTTTATCCGCTGAGTGCCCATGCTCAGGTAGCTTCTATTAATGCTACTCCGAGTGCAAAAATTTCGTTTACTTTTGATGATGGCTTAGACAGTGCGTTTACGCAAGCAGCGCCTATTTTGGCAAAATATGGGCTGACGGGGACAGATTATGTGATTACCGGTTGCGTCGGTATGACCCAGAAGGGTAATACTTGCCACGCTAATACAGATGCGCAGTACATGACTTGGGACCAAATCTCAGGGCTTCAAAATACATACGGCTGGGAAATCGGTTCGCACACAGTAACTCACCCCTATTTAGCTACCAGCGACGCTCGTGACGGTCAGCCTAACACTTTAACCCCAGATCAGGTGAGTCAAGAATTAACTCAAAGCAAAGCCGACTTGGCGGCGCATGGCTTTAACGCTACCGATTTTTCTACGCCTTATGGCGATTATTCAAACGCAACTTTAGCTCAGATCGCTAAAGTCTATGCCTCTCATCGCGGCTTTGCAGACCAAAACAACAATGACTGGCCTTACAATGATTACTTGATAAATGACTTTCAGGTTGAAGGGCAAACTAGCGTTTCGGAAGTTGAAGCAAAGATTGACGATGCAATAGCTAATAATCATTGGTTGGTTTTGACTATGCACGACATACTGCCTAACGCTAGTAAAAAGGCCGAGGATTATCAGTATAGTACTCAAGCGTTAGATCAAATTGCCGCTTACGTTAGCAGCAAACAATCAGCCGGGCTTATAAAGTCGGTTAATGTTGATCAAGGCTTGGTGACAAGTGATGAAAACCTTTTGCCTAACAGTACTTTTGATAATGGCATAGCTAACGGTTGGACTACTGATAATCCAAGCGCTATAACCGCTGACTCTGGAAATAATGGCAGCTATCCAAGCCCGGCAAATTCTATAAGGCTGACTTCAGGTTCTTCGCAAAGCCATTTGTTTTCGCCTAAAGTATCAGTGGATCCCAACGCAACCTACATGCTCAAAAACTTCTTGAACGTTCAAAGTGTTTCAAGCGGGGGAATAGCATTTTATATAGATGAATACAATGCCAATGGCGACTGGATTTCCGGTCAGTATAAGGTGGACGAATCTTCCGCGTTTGTAGAGAATATGAACTTTACTTACAAGCCAAGTTCGCAAAAAGTAGCCAAAGCCAGCTTACAGGTTATAGCCTATGGTTCCGGTGTTACAGCTTATCTTGATAATACACAGTGGTTTCCATTAACTGCTGCCTCACCAGATCCAGATCCGACTCCAACGCCGCCTCCACCTCCGCCGCCACCACCGGTTCAAACTAACTTAATTTCAAACGGAGCTTTTGATAATGGTATATCGGCAGGGTGGTCAACCGACAAACCGGCTAACATAACAGTCGATAATAGTGGAAACGGCAGTCCTAATAACCTGCAAAATTCAATTAAACTAACTTCCAGCACCAGTGGCAATGGCCATTTGTTCTCTCCGGTAATTAGCGTTGATGCATCTAAGCAATATAGCTTAACTTCATATCTCGACTTAAGGTCAATCACTAGCGGCGGGGGCGGGGAAGTCGCGTTTTATGTAGACGAATATGATACCAATGGTAACTGGATATCAGGGCAGTATAAACTTGGCGATCACACACTAGGTGCACAAGATGTTAGCTTCAACTATACCCCTAGCTCAAGCTCAGTTAAGTCGGCAAGTCTACAGGTTATTGTAGTGTCGAACTCTAATATCGTGGCTTATCTAGATGATATCCGCTGGTATCAAACAAACTAATTAATACAATAAAAATCCCTAACGTAAATAATTATAATAATATACTTTACAAACTGTCATATATAATGTATTCTTATAAATAAGAGGGAGCGCGGTCTTATAACGATATAGCTGTTTGGCGATAAACAGGCTAGTTTTAGACTTTGCAAACCTTGTAAGAGGAAGGAGAAGTGTATGTACGGAGGACGAGGTAGCGGTAGTTTAGCTCCACTGGCGTCAACAGCGGCAGGAGTAGCATTACTACCAAATACAGGAGGCAACCCACTTTTGATGGTTGTTTCGATCGTTAGCATTTTAACCGGTTCGGTTATCTTGCTGTCCACTTTAGCTCGCTATGCGGCTAAAAAGGCTTATAAAGCCTAACTTTAAATAAACATTATAAATATTATTCCAGAGGGCGAACGCCATAAAGGCGTCCGCCTTTTGTGTTTAGAGACTTATGTTATGAATAAACAATTTCGTTTTTATATTATAATTGGCTTTTTAATAATTATCGCCGGACTTTTGATGGGGTCTGAGCAGTTTTTCCAATACCTATACAACCATAGCTCTCAATCAGTTTTTGCGAGCCCATCGGTACCAAAGTACCAGGTAAACTCTAAAGGTCCGCTGATAATCGGAGAGCCGTCACATATCAAAATACCTAGTGTTAATATATCCGTCGACGTTAAGCGCGGGTACTACGACAAAAAAAGCCAGACCTGGACACTAAGTGATGTTAAGGCTGAATACGCTACGGTGACGGTTAAACCTAATAACAAAACCGGAAATACATTCATTTATGGCCACAATCGGCCGGCTGTATTCTCCCGTTTGCTACAAGCTAAACCGGGTGATAAAGCGATTGTCACCACGTCTAATAACCATAGATTTATCTATAAGTTGGCGGAAGAGAAGGTGACTAAGCCTAATGATTTATCGCTTTTTAACTATCAAGGATCGCCTATTTTAACTCTGCAAACTTGCTCGGGTGCTTGGTATCAAGATAGGACTTTACTAACTTTTAACTTAGCCGAGGTATCTTAAGTGTTTTTACTTTTTTTGTTTTACCTATTCATTTTTATTAGCGTGGTAGATATTTTGCACTTTGGCTTTTATTTGGTGGGAGCTAATTATTATGACATTTGGCAGTTCAAGCGCAGCAAAAAAGTAGTTAAGCGTTCGCACAGCAAGCTCCAACCGTTGGTTACAGTTTTAATACCGGCTCATAACGAAGAGAAGGCTATTATTCGTTGTCTTGAGTCGGTACGTAAAAGCACTTACCGTAAACTGGAAATTATTGTTGTCGACGACGCCTCGAAAGATAGTACACGTCGGCTGGTGAGGCAGTATATCGCCAAGCACCCTAAGCATAATATACGTCTGATGTATAGGCGCAAAAACTCCGGTAAAGCCGAGGCTCTGAACCATGCGTTGAAGCGATCAGTCAAAGGCGAGCTGGTTATGATGCTGGATGCCGACTCGATGATTCATCGGCAAGGTATAAAAAATGCAGTCAGCTATTTTAAAGACGAAAAGATTGTTGGCGTAGCAGCTAACGTGCGTATTTTAGATGACTTGAGCGTGCTTGGGCTGCTGCAAAAGTTTGAGCACATGGTAGGTTATCGTTCTAAAAAGTTTTATTCCGTTACGAATAGTGAATTTATTATTGGCGGCGTAGCATCAACTTATAGAACTAGTATTTTGCGCAAAGTTGGCTTTTACGACAACGACACCGCAACGGAAGATATCGGTCTAAGTTTGAAAATCGTATCTCGCGGCAATGTTAGCAATCGCATAGTTTATGCGGCTGATGTGTTGGCTATGACCGAAGGCGTGCAGACTTTCAAAGCTCTACTTAACCAACGTTATAGATGGAAACTTGGCAGTATGCAAAACCTGATAAAGTACCGACATTTGTTTGCAAATAATAATGTTGCTTATACCAGAATGCTGACTTTGTATCGTTTGCCGATGGCTTTCTTGGGCGAGATAATGTTGTTGCTTGAACCTCTGGCAATCGGTTACGTGATTTACGTTTGTTACCAAATCGCCAGCACATCATTTCTTGTCGGAGCGTATGTGACCATTACTGTTTATTTGCTATGTAATCTTTGGCCGGACGAACATATGGATTTTTCTAAGAAACTTAAAATGAGTCTTTATACGCCGGTTATGTACTTTATTTTCTACATTATGAATGTAGTGCAACTGGCTGCCATAACTCGCTGTCTTTTCAACTTTAAAACAGTAGCGGGATCTTCAAAGGCGAGTACCAGCTGGGTTTCACCTGAGCGCCAGGGCCAACGGCAAGTTCAGTTCTCTTAACTGAATTATAATTAAGAGGACACGGTGGAGTATACTTGAACTTAGTATGTTCTTTTGGCAGCGCAAAAAAGAAAAAATCGGTTTATTAACTGCAGTGTCTTTTGCAGTCGGCGCTATGATTGGCGGCGGCGTTTTTGTGCTGAGCGGAGTAGCTCTGAACGAAGCAGGACCTTCGGCTTTAATCTCATTCATAATAGCCGGAATTGTGGTGTTGCTATCAGCTTTTTCATTTGCAGTCGTGGCTAGCATGGCACCGGCAAGAGATTCCGGCTATGATTACATCGGCAAGCTGCTTAGTCCGGTTTGGGCTTTTTTAACTTCTTGGTGCTTTTACCTAGCTGGAATAATCGGAGCAGCTTTTGTATTGAATGCTTTTGGGATTTATATGCATGATTTTGTGGCTAGCGGTGTTTCAATCTTGGCGTGGGGCTTGATCGGCGCTTTGGTTTTGACACTACTAAACCTTGGCCCGGCCAGTGAAATTGGCAGGGTAGAGACTTTTCTGGTTGCCGGTAAATTGTTGGTTCTACTTCTTTTAATTGGCTTTGGTATAGCACATTTCAACTTTTCTATGTTGCATCCTTTTACTCCACACGGGGCTACACAAACTCTTACTACCAGTGCCTCGCTTTTCATAGCTTTCTTGGGCTTTAACGTGATTACAAGTATATCTGGCGACATTCACCAGCCGCGCAAAACCGTGCCGCGGGCGATTTTGCTCAGCATGCTAATAGTGACCGTGGTCTACGTTGGCGTGGTAATAGCCATGTTGGCAGGCGGTGTTCATAATTATTCTGAAGCCAGCGTTGGTGTGGCAGCCCAGCATTTGATAGGGCCGGTTGGCGGCGGATTAGTAGTAGCTGGCGCTTTAGTGGCAACGTTATCTGCGGCAAATGCTAACATCCTAGGTTCGTCAGAAATTATGCTACGTTTGGCAGCGCGCAAAGAAGTGCCGACTATTTTGGGCAGGTTATATAACGGCCATCCGTACGCCAGTGTGCTTTTGGGCGCGGTTTTTTATGCATTGCTAGTAATGACCGGCAAAAGCACTTTGGTTATTGGGCTGGCCAACACCACGGCAATATTTGCCTTGATTATAGTTAATATGGCTGCTGCAAAGGCACTTTCGTCCAAACACCACAAAGGCATGCGCTTGCCGTTTGGCTATTTGCTGCCGCTTTTGGGAACAGCTGGTGCAGTTTGGCAGCTTTGGTATATTACAGAAAGCACTCTGTTATTGGGCGGAGCATTAGTTATTGTTGGTCTGTTGGTTTATCTGGCCCGTGAGCGTTACTTCTTGCCGCGAGAGCATAAAGAAATCGTCGGCACAGTTAGTGAAGTTGAGGGGCCTTTGGGACGTACGCTAAAAAGATAATAAGTGCAGTTTGATAATCTAGTCCTTATATGTTAGGGTAGTGCTAAGCAAGTGGGATTTTAATAAGTTAATTTTGCGAGGTGAAGCATAATGGTTTGGAGTATTTCTAAAGGAGTTTTGTCGACTCAAATAAAAAGAGCAAAAGTCACTGCCTTCATGGCGGTTTTTTTATTAACAGTTACTAGCTTAGCGTCGGGGTTGACCTACTTAGTCAAGCAGGCTTACGCCACAACTGCTAGTAATGTCGTTATAAATGAAGTTATGGCCAACCCATCTAGCGGACACGAGTGGGTAGAACTGTATAACCCAACGAGCAGTGCGGTGGATATGAGTGACTGGCGAATCAAGCATAATAGCGTAGCTACCAATTTTGGGGGCGTAATTTCTAGCGGTACTACAATTCCTGCGCATGGGTTTTATGTACAAGAAGACGATGGTCAACTACCAAACAGTGGAGCAACAGTGAAACTATTTGTAGATAGCGCGGCTGAAAGCGCCAACACACCCTTAGATACCTTAACTTATCCTAGCTTGAATAGCGGAGAGAGCTACGGCCTTGGTTCTGATGGCGATCCAAGCGCCCCTCAAGTATTTACCACTCCTACTAAAGGTAGCGCCAACAGTCCGACAAGCGGCCCCGTAGAAGATACGACTACCGCTACTTACTATGCAAGCCTGCAGGCAGCAGTTGATGGCGCGAATGTTGGCGATATCATCCAGCTAAATTCTGACTTAAGCGTCGGTTCGCGCGTAAATATAACAAAACAGCTAACTATAGATGGCCAAGGTAATACTTTATCGCCAACATTCACTAAGACAAGCAACAGCAACAATGCCACGCTTGAAATCGCAGCCGATAACGTAACTATCGAAAACCTAACTATAGATGGTTCAGGCGGCACAAATCTCCATGGCATTAATACCTACCTAGCAAGTAATGCACTAATCGATAACGTAGCTATCAATAATAATGGTCATGATGGTTTAGTTGTTAACGGCTCGAGTGTAACTGTCAACAATATTTCGACCTCAAATAATACTTGGGGTGGAATTGACGTTGACCAAGGTTCGGGCGTAGGTGCTACAACTACTCTGACTGTCAACGGCACGAGTACGCATAGTGAACCGGTTGCCGATATTTTAGTTGATGATAAAACTAATCCTAACGTAAGCGTAGTTGATACTAATAATCAATACGATTACACAGACTCAGGGAATGTTCGAGTATATAGATTGAAACCTGCCACTCCTCCTTGTAGCTCTAGCGATACTACTTTTGATAGATTCAGTAACGGTAATGTAAACGGTCAGCATGGCTGGAAATCTACCGGGCCTTTTGATCAGTCAATTGTATATAACACTTATGGTTATCCGACATTTGGTTGTAAATCTCTGCGCCTATCCAATGCTGTCACCAGTGGGTCGTTCGGCGATCAGACATTTTCTTACTCAACAGTCAACGAAGCAGGCGAAGCCGATTCAACGAATGGCGGACAATCCAGTGGCACTCGTCAGAACCATTACGAAGCCCAGTTCGACATCGCTTCAACACAGTCTACCGAACAATCAGGCATGGCGGTCTCAGTATCTCCTGACCGTGGCGATGGTTCACGCATGAGCTATTTAAGTTTTGCTGATACGCCAGGTGGAATAGATGTAATATTTTACGATGTACAAGGCACGGATAATCCTGCAAATTTTGTGCCAACCGATCTTGGTACTATTTCACGCACAGAGCCGCACACGATAAAGTTCGTCATTGACTACAAAGACGGTCCATCCAATGACGTCGTGAAAGTTTATATTGATGGAGCTTTAGTGCATACGGGAACAACTTGGGAAAATTACTATAGGTATGACCCTGAAGCTAATGCAGAACAAACTCCACGCACGACCGATTCACTTATTTTCCGTGCAGGTGGAACCGCAGCACCATCAAATTCAGGTAAAGGTTTCTTGTTTGATAACGTTGATATAGCAACTAGTACAATATCGCCATTGTCTACGCCTACGCATGTATCTCCTGCGGACGGGTCTTTTAAAACTACAGCAAACCAGACTTTAATTGACTGGAATAATTCCACCGGTGGCGTAAGTCCTATCAAGTATAAGTACGAGTCTTCTCACTCGTTCGCTACAAATTCTGACGGTTCATTTACCTCGCCAGTTTACACTTCTGGGCTACTTACCGACTCACAAATTCCTACGCCAAGTACGCCAGCCGGTGTTTACTATTGGCACGTTAAAGCCATAGATAATTCTGGCAACGAAAGTGACTGGAGTTCTCCCTGGAAGTTGACAGTTGATAACACCGCGCCGAATACCCCGACGCCAGTTAATCCTAATAGTGACACAAATCCATTCTTTACTAATGCAGGATTTACTCAATCTTGGAGTAACGAAAGTGCTTCTGGGGCAGTGAAGTATAACTATGAAAGTTGCTACCAGGCAGCAGAACCTTCGGGAGACAGTTGCGATTCGGGCGCATCTCACTGGGCACATACTTATACAGGCACTTCAAAATCAGTAGGTTCAAGTCAGCCTGAAAGTCATTTCTTCTGGCATATTCAATCTGAAGATGCAGCAGGGAATAAGAGCCCTTGGAGTGATTGGCGAGAAATAACAATTGACCATACCAGACGCCAGTAAAGGTTACTACGGAATGATTTTTCAACTCTTTTGATAGGCTAATGGTAACGGTTGATGCATCAGATTCGGGGAGTGGTTTAAGCTCTTTGGTAATTCACGTTTATGATAGTTCAAACACACTGCTTTCCACATGCGGTAGTGCTAATAGTTCTGAGTTGGCTGCCGGAGAGATGAGCTGTGATTTGTCTAGCTTGCCGGAAGGCAATATACATTAAAGCCAGCGCTTTTGATAGAGCTGGCAATAACAAAACCATATCTTCAGACGACTTTGTGACTATGAAACCAAGCCGATGTTAATATAAGACTCCGTCAAACGGAGACCTTCTTGGCACAGGTACATTCTCTGTAGAAGGCACGCGTATGACGTTTAACTTCTGTCGGAGTTAAATATACTCTTAACAAATCAGTTCAATTGGCGGCACATATGTCAGTACTGTAGGTAGCGGACGACTAGTGGTACAAGCTCTTGGACGTTTAATGTATCGGATTGGCGCACCTTTTATAGGCTAAAAGTTCAGGCCTTTGATGCTAGGTGAATGGTCTGACAAGTAGCGTGACTACTTGACCGACAGCTCCAGATGTTGCGATTACTGAGCCTGGTGACGGTGATACAGTTAGTGGCACAGTTACTATTGCGGGTAATGTTACTGATAATAATGCTGATCATTACTACTTGGCGCTTTATGATTCAACGGACCTAAGTGACTGGTCCACTCACTCCTTATTCGCTAATTAGCTCTATAGTGGGAACAACTGGTGTTAGCGACGGCATACACTATACAATTCAGGCACGCGACGCAGCTGAATATAGATTCAGGTTAGTAGATTGCTGAAACAGTTACCGTAGACAACACCCCACTAACCGAGCCGACTGCTGATAGCTGCAGGGGATTATACGGGAACGCAACAAGTTGAACTAAGCAGTACAGATGCTTTAAGCGGATTGGATAAGATTTACTATACGACTGACGGTTCTACACCAGACTTTCTAGCACAGAATATACTGGTCCGATTACAGTAGCCACGACGAAACTATTAAAGCCATAGCTGACGATAAAGCGGAAACCCTAGCACGGTGCTAAGTGCGACTTATGGAATTGCGCCGGTGATTGATAGCGAGCAGGCAGTTACGCCAACCACTTCATCGGTAATAGTTACCTGGACGACAGACGAGCCTGCTACTTCACGAGTTATTTATGATACTGTTCCGCACTCTGATGCAAGTGTGAACTCGGCCTCCGGGCCTAGTTACGGCTATGCTCACTATACCGCTGAAGATAGCAACAAGGTAAAAGACCACTCCGTTACAGTTACTGGTTTGACACCTGGAACAACATATTACTTCCGCGCTGTGTCACACGGGTCACCAGAAACGGTTAGCGACCAATTCTCGGCTAACACGAAGAATAACCCAAGCAGCCAGTCTTCTAATTCCAATAGTAGTGGTGGTAACGGTGGCACAACTATTTCTAACCTTAGCGCATTTGGCGCTATTGGCAATAATATAGCTACGGTATTCGGCGTAGGCGTTAATGGGGGAGCTGCTGGCGCAGCTGGTAACGCTAATAACCAAGCCGTATTAGGCGCGCAAACTAGTAAGGATAAAAATAAGTCCAACAACTCTAACGGCAGCAGCGTACTAGGCGATAGTGCGACCAGCAAAGACAATAACACTTGCAGTAAATTCCTTGGGATCTGCTGGTATTACTGGATTCCTATCGTGGTGGTAGTAGCTGGAATCGTTTACTATTTCTTTCGCCGACGTAGCGCCACTGAAGCGTAAATAATAAAAATCAAACTTCAAGACCTCTGGTGATAAGCTAGAGGTCTTTTAAAATATAAAAAATGGTATAATTAACCCATCGTGAAAGCGAAAACAAAAAAAACTAAAACAAACACGTCGCACTTTGCGTCATCACGCCAAGCATTTGGTAGTGCCGCACAAAGGCAATCAATACCGGCCGCACTTGATCCGCCGCCATGGCATCGTGGCAGTGCTAGTGGCTGTGCTTTTAATGCAGGCGTTTTACAATTTTGCGGTTGGCGGGCACTTTTCTGTACTTGGGCGGACAACTACAACTTCAATTTCTGGCTTGTTAGTTGATACTAATCAGGCTAGGGAAAAGGACAACTTACCGCCGTTAAAACTGAATAAAAAACTTGACCAAGCCGCTTATGCTAAAGCTCAGGATATGTTCGCTAATAACTATTGGTCGCACGTTTCGCCGAGCGGCGTGCAGCCATGGAGTTGGCTGAATAAAGCGCGCTACAACTATGACAAAGCTGGCGAAAACTTAGCAAAAAACTATCCGACTTCTGAGGCAACAGTGCAGGCGTGGCTAGCTTCGCCAACTCACCGGGCAAATGTTTTAAATAAAAACTATAGTGATGTGGGCTTTGCGGTTGCAGAAGGCAAACTGCAAGGGGAAGACACCAACTTAGTGGTGGCTTATTATGGCAAGCCGGAATCCTCGGCAGTGTTAGCTAGCACCCAAGAACCGGTTAAAAAAGTGTTTGTACAACCGCAGCACCAACCTTATAGCTTGCTATCTAGCCTTGGCATTGGTGCGCAGTCGTTAAGCCCGGCTACGCTTGGCTCGTTGATATTAATCGGTGCCGCAGCTTTAGTGGCGCTAGCCTCGTATGCATATAGACGCAAAATGCCTAAGAGCTTACGCCGTAGCTGGCAAGTGCACCATGGCCTTTATAAGGCAGTTGGCTTGGGTGCTATAGCTTTCCTTTTGGTAATTGCTACCGGTAACGGCCAGATATAAACCTTTGTGCTAAAATGAGCGTATGGATTCTAAGAAAGATTTTTCTAATTTAAACGCTCTATTTTTTAACTGCACTCTTAAAAAATCTCCTGAGGTGAGCAATACGGAGGGGCTGCTAGAAGCCAGCCGTAAACTTATGGAAAAAGAAGGCGTTGGTACGGAAGTCATCCGCCTTATTGATCACGATGTGGCGACTGGCGTTTATCCCGACATGCGCGAGCATGGATGGGCTACGGATGAGTGGCCAGAGATTTATAAGAAAGTCCAGGCGGCGGATATTTTAGTGATTGCCGGGCCGATTTGGCTAGGCGACAACAGTTCGCAAACCAAGAAGTTGATTGAGCGTTTATATGCTAATTCCGGCGAGCTGAATGACAAAGGGCAGTACGCATACTACGGCAAAGTTGGCGGTGCGATTATTACCGGCAATGAAGATGGCGTAAAGCACTGTACCATGAATATTCTTTACAGTTTGCAGCACATCGGCTGCGTTATTCCACCGCAAGCTGATGCTGGCTGGATAGGCGAAGTGGGGCCGGGGCCTAGTTACCTAGACAAAGATTCAGGTGGACCAGAAAATGACTTTACGAATCGCAACACGACTTTTATGACTTGGAATTTAATGCATCTTGCCAGCATGATAAAACAAGCTGGTGGCGTTCCGGCTTATGGCAACCAGCGCGACAAATGGGATGCTGGCTCGCGCTTTGACTTTGAGAATCCTGAATATCGCTAACGTGTTAAAATTGGTGTCAGTATGAGGTTAACTTTAGTTAGTAAACAACCAGAGGCAGGGAATGTAGTTACGTTTCGGTTTAAGCCGGAAAGCCCGCTGTCGTGGCAAGCTGGCCAATTTATGGAATATGAATTAGTTCATGATAATCCTGACAGTGAAGGCGTTAAGCGGTGGTTTACGATTGCTTCGGCTCCATATGAAGTTGAAGTACAAATAACCACCCGGATTACAGACAGTACTTTCAAACAAGCTCTCAATGGTTTACAAGTAGGTGATGTCATTGAAGCTGACGGTAAGCCCGATGGCGACTTTGTTTGGCAAGATAGCGGTAAGCCGATAGTTTGGATAGCCGGCGGTATCGGCATTACACCGTTTCATAGCATCTTAAAGCAGCGCGTGCATGCAAACCGCTCAAATCCTGTAACTTTACTCTATGCTAACAGAACGAACGAAATAGTATTTCAAAAAGAGCTTGAGCAGTGGTCTCAAAACGACAGCGCATTAAACATTCATTATCCGGTTGGCAAACAGTTAAATATTGATTTAATTCACGAAATTTTAGGTGATGTTAACTCTAAACGGGTTTATTTATCAGGCCCAGAGCCGATGGTGGAGACTCTAGGCGACAGCCTGAAAGAGAATGGTTTGCTGGAAGAGCAATTATTACAAGACTTTTTCTCGGGCTATAACGAAAGTAATTTCTAGCTGACTATTTTTTGTTCACGCGGCGGGTGCGTAGTTTAACGATTTTTAGTTCGCCGTCTACTACTAGGTTAACGCCAAATGTTTGGCCACGAAAAGCCAACTTATGACCTGATTCTATTATGTCGACGCCGCGGGTGTATCCGGTGTCTTCCAGAGTTTTAATCAAGAATTCGCGCTCCTTATTAGTGTCGCTATCTATATGGTGAGTAATCTGTAAGTTTCTCATACGAAAACCGAATGGGCGTATATCATGAGTAGCTGCACCTATCCAAACTTGTTGCTTAGAACGCAAAAATTTTTGCAGCAAAGCTTGCCAAAAATTGTGATGAGTATCATCTGCTAGTTGGTCAAGTAACCAAAAACGCACATGATGCCGATGACGCGGGGTAGGCGGGTTGCCCTCTTGTATTTGAAAGCCTACATCTTGCCGACGATTAAATAAATAGAGACTGCTAAAAGGTGCTGTTGGGTATTGTTTTTTAAATAATATAGCCCAACCTTCTTTTAGCATATTAGTAAAAGTCGATTCATCAGCTTGTGTCCAACCGGCTTCGGTCATAGTTTTTATAAGCTGATCCCTTGAATGGCAAACTATAGCTATATTTACAGGGTCAGAAGGCCAGCCATCGCCAGTTATGGCGTATACGGGGATATGATTAGGCTTGATAGCAACCCGCCATAAGCGAACCAGCAAAGGAATGGCGATGTAAGCGCTTAAAGCGTATAAGATAGCTACCACTAAAAGTAGAGGTAAGTGACGGTCTAGATAAGGGAACAAGCTTTTAATAATAAGATAAATAGCCGTAATTCCGGCCACAAGGACGACAAGCCGCCAAACAAGTCTAAAAACGATGCCAAACATATTTGCTTTATTATATCTCATAACTACACTAAATACTTGACATAAAATAAAGCTTATGCTAACATATAAATATTATGCAAAAAATAAACACAAAAACCCCCGCCCAAAACCAAACTATCAGCGACACAGTAACTGTCGAAATGGAGCACGACTTCAAGAACGCTATTTTACTGGTTTCTTTGGTAGTCAATCTGTTCTTTTTCGTTGCCTGGGTTACGCTTGAAGCTATGAGCCAAGCAAGCGGACAGACCATAGCTAGTTTCCTGCAATAAAGTAGAGCAGAGCAACTGTTGTAAAATACCCATACCTTAATAAGGAGGGGTATTTTGTTTACTACTGTTAACGCTCAAGTTTATCCACAAAAGTGTGGATAAATAAGGCTTAAGGTAGTAACTCTATAATTTTTAGTATTGCCGTGGGTAATAGTGGGTATTAAACTAATTCTAGTGGGTAGCCGTGGGTAACCACCAAAAAACAAACAGCACCACGAACACTAATAAATCAAAGTAAGCTTATCGAAGCAAAGGTTTAAAGAATGGCAACGGTCGATTACTTTACCCGCAAACTGGACGAAAAACATCGGCTAACTATGCCGGTAGAAATTCGCTCTGAGTTTGCCAGCGGGGTAGTAGTAACTCGAGGCTTTGGCAAGTACCTGCACCTTTACCCGGCGCAAGTCTGGGCCAAAGAAGTCGAACCAGCCTTAAACGGCAGTATTCTCGACGAACAGGTTGCCGATTTAAACGTTCGTTTTCGTATGGGCAAAACGGAATCCAACTTGGATCTTAAGCAAGGCCGATTCACACTGGATCAGCAATTGCTTGATTATGCCGGAGTCGATAAAGACGTAACGGCGGTCAGAGTGGGTTCATATTGGCGTATTATGGCCACTGAAACAGCTTAAGCTTACTGAGATAGTTGCACCTTAAAAATTTGTAGACTAGATAGTAGATCAACAGGAGCAAAGCTCGCGAGGTCAGCTATCTGGCAGTCAGTGGGTGGAATATTTAGGCAACCACCTAAAAAAGGGCCTTCGCACATTCCTCCAAAACACACCTCCCAAAAACTCCACCTCACACATAAGTCTCTCAACACGTTAGAAGTTTAGCGAGTGTTATTCGTCGCTAATTACAACGAATATTCGTATTCAAAGTGCTTCTTACGAAACTAAAAAACAAACACATCCAAAAAAAACAAACACGCTGGCTGCTGGTTAGGTGACCTCCAATTATGAGTAAACAATATCCACCACAACAACTCCATCAACCTGTACTGCTTGATAATGTCTTGCAGCTTTTACATCCTCAGGGCGGCGAAAGTTACCTTGATTTAACCGCTGGTTACGGCGGTCATGGGGAAGCTGTAATTTCTCGTATCGGCGATGCGCATTTGGCGACATTGGTCGACCGGGATGACATGGCAATTAAGTATTTGCAGCCTTTGAAAAAGCGCGGGGCAACATTGTTGCATACCGACTTTGTAAAAGCAGCAAACAGTTTAATTGTAAACGGGCAACAGTTTGATATGGTGCTTGCGGATTTGGGTGTTTCGTCACCGCAACTTGACAGCACAGAGCGAGGCTTCTCCTTTTCAAGCGATAGTCTGCTTGATATGCGCATGGATCGCCGGCAAAAAAATACGGCTAGCGATTTGGTAAATAACAGCTCACAAGAGATGTTAGCGCAAATCATTAGAGACTATGGCGAAGAACCGCCCGCACGGGCTCGGAGATTGGCTAAGGCAATTATAAATGCCAAGCCGATTGCCACCAATAAGGAGCTCGCAAGTGTTATTGCCAAGAATTATCGTGGCCGATCTAAAATACATCCGGCTACGCGCACCTTTCAAGCTTTGCGCATCGCGCTTAACGAAGAGCTAGAACTAACTGGTCAATTGTTGCCACTTATCCCTAAGTTGCTTAAACCAGGGGGCAGAGTGGTAATAATCAGCTTCCACAGTTTAGAAGACCGGTTAGTCAAGCAATACTTCAAAGAACAGCAAACAGCTGGCTATATGGCCGAGCTTGAGCTGCTGACCAAAAAGCCGATAAGCGGAGCCACCGAAGACGTTCACAATCCGCGCGCTCGAAGTGCCAAACTAAGAGCCGCAGTGAAAATAAACACATAAAAAGAAAGGACTTGTTATGCCAATCAAGGTTGTCAACAAGTCTCGCGCGGTAAAAATTACCGTTCATCGCGGGTAATTTACGCGCGACAGTGGCGTAACCAAAGGGATTTCCCGGCGGTTACGCCGCCAAAGACGCACACAAACATAAAAACAAAAAGAGAAAAATTAAATGTATCAAAATAGAAGCAGCTCACTTGTAAATAGTCGTCAACAACGTATGTGGCGGCGCAACCAAAATGTAGTAGCTTTTGAGGCGACAGCAAAACTAGGCCCAGTAACTCATACCGTGCTCATGGCGTTAATGATAGCGGTACTGGGTCTTATTTACTTGACTCAGGTTACTAAGACTGGCACGTATGGCTATCCCTTGCATCGCTTGGACGACCAACGCACGGAGCTGGTTAGTAAAAAGAATGATCTTGAAGTAGAAAACGCTCGCTTGCAGGCTCTGGAACGTGTGCAAAATAGCAGTGTAGCTAAAACCTATCAAACACCTAGTAATGTTGATTACGTACGCGATTAGCATACAATTATAAAGACTAATGAAATTATCTTTGCACTGGCATGGTCGATCTAGAATTTTAGCCGCTGGGCTAATTTTAGTGATGGCTATATTTGTAGTGCAACTTTTTTATTTACAAATCATTCGCCATAACGACTACGAGCGGCAAGCGGTAGCTGAGCATACGGCTAAATTTGTTATTCCGGCTGAGCGAGGGAAAATTTACGCCAAAGAAGGTGATACTACTGTGCCGCTGGTACTTAACGAACCGGTATATTTGGCTTATGCCGACCCCCAGGAAGTAACTAATCGCCATAAACTTATATCTGCATTTGAAAGAATTGCCGGCGGTAACTTGGAGGGCGACTTTAAGACGGGCTTGAACAGTAAGAAACTTCGTTATGTAGTGATAGCAAAAAAACTTAACCTAAAACAAGCTCAGCTACTTAAAAAAGAGAATATAGCAGGGGTAGGATTTACCGAAGGAACGGAACGCGTTTATCCGGAAGGCAGTTTAGCGGGTCAGCTGCTGGGGTATGTTAATGCCGATGGCAAAGGCCAGTATGGCATCGAGGGCGCTCTTAATAAAGAATTAAGCGGTCGTGACGGTAAGTTGCAGGCGGTGACCGATGTTAGGCGCATTCCTTTGACAATTGGCGATAAAGACACTCGTGTTGCTCCTAAGAACGGTGAAAATTTGGTTTTGACAATCGATAGAAGTATACAAGATTACACCGAGCAGGCTCTTAAACGAGGTTTAGATCGAGCCGGAGCTACCACCGGCGGTGTAGTTGTTATGGATCCTAAAAACGGCAACGTTTTAGCCATGGCCAATGCACCGACCTATAATCCACAAGATTATAACAAAGTTACCGACTATAGCGTTTTCCAAAATGATATAGTTTCAGATCCGATTGAAGTTGGCTCAGTTATGAAGACCTTAACCATGGCGGCGGGCTTGGATAGCGGTGCCGTTAATATTAATTCCACTTTTAACAATACCGGCTCGGTTAAAATTGACGACGCCACAATTAGTAACGTTGAAGGCGATCCTACAAGCCCTCATCAAACTATGCTGGAGATCTTGCAATACTCGCTTAACACCGGTGCGGTTTATGTATTACAGCAAATGGGCGGCGGGCAAGTTAACCTTCAGGCTCGAGAAAAACTTTATAATTATTTCACTAACCACTATATGTTTGGCAAAGACACCGGCATTCAACAAGCCGGTGAAGAGCCCGGTATTGTAATCGGCCCTCATGAGGTTCAGGGCAATAACGTACGTTACGCTAACATGGTGTTCGGACAAGGCTTGAACACAACAGTTATTCAGGTAGCGAGTGCTTTCTCTGCAGCAATTAACGGCGGTACATACTACAGGCCAAATTTGGTAGCCGGTACTATGCAAAGTGATGGAGCTGTATCACCGCATAATGCCAAAGTGGTTAGAAAGGACGTTATCAACTCCAAAGCCTCAGCGACACTGCGTAATATGATTTATCAGGCAAGGCAACTGGGAGTTACTGGCGGCCAGGATAAGCACGGCTATATTGTCGGCGGTAAAACCGGTACCGCTCAAACTATTGATCCGACTACTGGGAAATACCGTGAAAGTAACGCTACTGGCACCTATTTAGGTTTTGGTGGCAATCAAACGCCCCACTATGTCATAATGGTATATGTGAAAGATTCCAAGTTACCAGGTTATGCGGGAAATCAAGCCGCTAACCCGATTTTTACCGATATTTCTAACTGGCTCCTTGATTACTTAAAAGTTCAGCCGGTAGGGCATTAAAAAGGAACAAATAAAAATGGCTTCAACTGCAACATTAGCTCAACTCACGCAACACATAGGCGACTTATTTGCTTTGAGCGCCGGCAGCTTTTTGGTAGCCATGGCTTTGACCCCGGTTTATACGTTCTTAGCTTATCGCTACAAATTCTGGAAGAAACAGCGTAGCGCTTCTACTACAGGAGAGAAATTAAAGGTTTTTACCAAACTGCACGCCGATAAGTTCAAGCGCAATATTCCTACTATGGCCGGGATGGTAACGATCGTCGCTGTGGCATTAATCACTCTATTATTCAACTTAGACCGTCGCCAAACCTGGTTACCGCTGGCAGCTCTTATCGGTGGTGGCGCCGTCGGATTGCTCGACGATTTGATTAATATCAAAGGCTTAGGCGGCGATGTTAGAGGTCTGCGCTCAAGTGTGAAATTCTTTATGATTGTAGCCGTTTCAGCGGCGCTAGCTTGGTATTTTTACGTTAAACTAGGGTACACAGAGATTCATGTACCGTTCTTGGGCGAAGTGTTCTTAGGGGCGTGGATCATACCTTTGTTTGTGTTAGCGGTTATATCTACCAGTAATGCGGTTAACATTAGCGACGGCTTGGATGGCTTGGCCGGAGGTTTACTGGCTACGGCTTATGGCATCTTTGCTATCATTGCATTTCTACAAGGCAACTTCGGTATTGCCGGTTTTTGCTTCATAGTTATAGGCGCTTTAGTAAGTTACATATGGTTTAATATTTATCCTGCCAGATTCTTTATGGGCGACGTAGGTTCATTTGCATTGGGCACGGCTTTGGGTGTAGTAGCTATGTTAACGAACACACTATTTTTGCTGCCAATAATCGGCTTAGTATTTGTAGTTGAAGCCGGATCGAGCCTTGTACAAATTACCAGCAAAAAACTGTTTAAACGTAAGATTTTTATTTCAGCACCTATCCATCATCATCTAGAAGCGAAAGGCTGGCCGGAAACTAGAGTAACTATGCGCTTCTGGATTATTTCAGGAGTTACAGGATTTATCGGCTTGTGGCTAGCGCTGGTAGGGGGCTACGTTTAGATTATGGCACGGCGAAATATCGGCCAAATACATAGTGAAGTGCGCCACTTGGTGAGGCGGCATCGTCCCGATTATCAGATAATACTGTACGTGGGTATCTTACTTTTACTGGGGCTAGTAGTGTTGTACGCTCTGAGCTCAGCGAGCAGTGGATCAAGCGCAGACCAGGCTACCTTTATGCAACGCCAGCTATCATATTTAGTCTTAAGTATTTTTGCATTTGGTGTAGTCGCAGCCGTTCCTTTGAGATGGTGGCAAAAGTATGCCGGTAAGATCTTGGTTATAGCTTTGCTAACGTGTGTAATTCTGGCATTTCTCGGGGCTATCAGATCGAACGTAGCTTTATGCACCTATGGAGCGTGTCGTTGGTTGAACTTGGGTTTTGTAAGTTTTCAACCGGCCGAATTTGTTAAGTTTGGTCTTTTGCTATTTACTGCAGGATTCTTAGGCCGCCGTATACAACAAGGTAAGGTTAATAGTTTGAATGATACGATTATTCCGCTTGGGATTGTGGTTGGATTGGCAACCTTATTTATTATGGGCTTTCAAAAAGATATGGGAAGCGGCATAGCTATGTTAGGAATCATAGCGGTTATGGTATTTGTAGCAGGAGTCAATAAGAGAATTGGCTTAATGGCTCTAGGAGCTTTGTTGGCTGTAGGAATACTCTTTATATTAATGGCTCCGCACCGTTTGGCTCGGGTAGAAACTTTTTTGAATCAATCCGGAGGAAATACAGCCGACTCCTCGAGCTATCACATTCACCAAGCTAAAATTGCCTTAGGAGCAGGCGGACTGCTAGGGCTGGGACTCGGTAAGAGCATTCAGGCTTATGGCTATCTACCCGAAGCAACCAACGACTCCATATTTGCAATTATGGGCGAAATATTTGGCTTCGTAGGGCTAGTAGCTCTTTTAGTGTTATTTGTAGCTTTGCTATTGAGGCTACTGCGCGTAATGGATTATGTAGAAAGCCCGGTTATGCGCATGATAGTGGCAGGAACCTTCGGCTGGGTAGGAACCCACACAATTGTTAATATCGGAGCTATGATAGGGGTGTTTCCATTGACGGGCATCACGCTGCCTCTTCTTAGTTTCGGCGGTACAAGCTTGATCTTCATTATGGCTGCACTTGGCTTGGTATTTCAAATTTCGCGTTATACAACCCACATTAGGTTTGATGAAGGGAAAAATCATGAGAGTATTGACAGTCGGCGGCGGGTCGGGCGGACACGTGACGCCAATCGTCGCTATTATCAAGGAGCTTAAAAAGCGCGACAAAACAGCCGAAGTCCGCTTTTGGTGCGATCGCGGATTTGCTAGTCAGGCTAGAAATATTGTCTTTCAAGCTGACAATAAAACCCGAGTAAAGACTATTTTTGCTGGCAAACTACGCCGTTATCATGGCCGGACTCTGATGCAGCAGCTAGGTGACATTCCTACCTTACTACGTAATATTGGCGATATATTCTTATTTATTTTAGGTTTCTTCCAAAGTTTATTCGGGTTAATTTTTTGGCGACCGCAAGTAGTATTTACTAAAGGAGGTTTTGTCTGCTTACCGGTTGGCCTAGCGGCACGGCTTTTAGGGATTCCGCTAGTTATCCATGATTCGGACACTCATCCCGGGTTAACCAACCGCATTTTAGCAAAATTCGCTAAGGCAATTTTAACTGGTGCGCCACTTGAAAACTACTCTTATCCAGCAGACAAATCCCATTATGTTGGAATACCTATTAATAAGGATTTTAAGCTTTTTAGTAACAAGCAACAACAAAAGGCTAAACAAAAGCTGGGTTTTTCAAAAGATAAACCTTTGATTTTAGTCACCGGCGGGGGACTAGGAGCACGCAATATCAACCGCTCTCTTCTAAGTATTGCAAAAGACTTACTAGAGCATGCATCTATAATTCATATTTGCGGATCCAAACATTACCAAGAATGCCAGACTAAAGCGCCTTCGTCTAGCGATTATAAGCTTCTGCCGTTTGTGGACAGCAACGTGGCTGAACTGATGGGTGCTGCCGATCTGGTTGTGACACGTGCTGGCGCAACCACCATGTTAGAGTTAGCGGCGGTAGGTAAGGCGACAATTGTCGTTCCTAATGCCCTATTAACTGCTGGTCATCAAATTAAAAACGCTAAAATCTATAAGAAAGCGGGCGCTATAGAGATTTTAGACGAAGAACACATGGTAAAAGATCCGGTATTAATGAAGAAAGCGATTATAAACCTGTTAAGAGATTCAAGTTTGCGTCGTCAATTGGGCCAAAAACTTCACAGTTTTGCAAAGCCTGAGGCTGCGTCCGAAGTAGTTGATTCATTAGAAAGATTTGCTAGGCGTTAGGTAATTTACATTATGGCATGGTTAAGAAAAAAATCCTCCAAATCACAACGTCAACCAAAAGTTGAGGACGACTCGAATGGCTACGTTTTTCGCCGTAGCCGAACTTTGTCTGGAAGTTCATCGCCAAAGGTAAAAACTACCAAAAGGCATAGCGATATGCAATCTTCGCGGCTACAGTCACACTTCCTAAAACGCCGGCGCCGACGCATAACTATGCTTTTAATCAGCCTTCTTGTTTTGATAGCAGGCACATATTGGCTTATGACACAGTATGCTACCAGCGTTAAATCTATCAGCTACAGCCCTCAACCCTCGCTACAGCCTAGCAAGGCTCGTTATGCGTCTGTTATCGATAAATACCTTAGCGCCCATCCTTTAGAGAGGTTCCGCTTTACTCTTAATGAGGTAAGGCTGAGCCAGTATGTTAGCCAATCCCTTCCAGAAGTAGCCAGCATTTTTAGCACTGGAGGTGAAATTGGCTATGGTAAATACAAAATTAATCTTAGAAAACCTGTTATTGACTGGAGACTCGGCAACAAAGAGTATCTGGTAGACGCTAAGGGCGTGGCTTTTTCAAAGAACTATTACTCAAAACCTGAGGTATCTGTGGTAGATAAAAGCAACTTAGCTATTAATAACGACAAAACTACTGTAGCATCTAGTCAGCTGTTAGCCTTTTTGGGCCGAGTGGTGTCCCGCGTAGATGCCGCCACCGGGCTTGGTAAGGTTGAAAGCCTCACAATACCCGCAGGCGTAACCCGTGAGGTAGACGTGAAACTGAAAGGGGAGGGGTATTATTTTAAGGCTAATATCACTCGTGATGTAGCAGCCCAAGTTCAAGACATGCAAAGGGTAACCGGTTACTTGAAGCAGCACAATCTAAATCCTCAATACGTTGATATAAGAGTGCCGGGTCGAGCTTTTTATCGCTGACAACTCCCCGCCTCGTAAGCGATGTTCTATTTTTGTTCTTAATAGGATGTTTGTACTTATAATTACAAAAACTATATCAAAATATTAAAATGCAAAAAAAGCAAATAATAGGTAAGCGTAGAGCAGTAGGGAACGTAAAATAATAATATTTTTGCTAAAAAGCAAATATGTGGTCAACTGTGGATAACGTATAGGGTCTGGCTAAAAGTATGGCTTAAATAGCGTGAGGCCATGTAATACTGCGAGGGCGTTGATTAAGCTCCGAGTGTTGCAAATTAGTAGTATGAAAACTAATAAAAGTTAACGTTAAGTCCTAAAAGCCCAAAACTCCCCTGCCATAGGAGGGGTATTCATGTCTCTTTTAATACTATAGTCTATGTCGTAAAAGATATATTGTGCGACGTAAGATATATTATTCCTTTTATTATCCTTCCTATTCAATACTGACCTTATGTTTATTTTTTAAACTAAGTTTCGTGTTTGAAATTTTGTTTGCACACTTCTCTTTCACGACCGACGCAAGTTTTAAAGCTATGGCCGTTTGTCGTGAGTTTCTATTTTATTTTAAGTAACCTACAAACTATGTAAGAACAAAAATAGAACATACGGTCTAATATGTAATTATTAAAACCGATTACTTGTTATGATGTAGTCTTATAGTGTGTTCATCATCGCGCTTGGTAGATTGCTTAGAGTCTGAACTAGAAGACTTATTTTTATTTCGGGAACGTGAGCGAGATCGTTTTTTAGGGGCTGACTGCTTATCACCGCCATCGTTTTGTGGTTTAGGCTGTTGCTTGGCTCCAGACGCTGAGTCCGTGGGAAGTTTTTTCTTTTCGGTTTTAGGGTGTTGATTAGGGGGCTGGGGGTTGTTCGAAGAGTCTAGTAAATCTTGTATTTCCTTCTCTACTTCAGCTCTAGGTCGGCTGTATTGCTGCCTGGAGTGTTCGACGATTTGCTCAGAGTTGTCTTGGTGAACATCAGGAAGCGTTAAGGTGGTGGCGCTAAAAGCCTGGGCTTTTTCGCCCTCTATGACCATGGTAGCAATGAAGTGGCGGTTAGCCATTTGTAAAAGATCTTCTGGCTCAAATTGAGGCGCAAATGGTTTGGCTAGAACTGGCGCATCATCAGCGCTGACTCGGAATGAGATCATGGTTCCTACGTTGCCAAAGACGGCGTCTCTTACCGTGTCTTCCATTTGGGATACATATTGGTTAGCTACTGTTAAATTTAAGCCATACTTTCTAGCTTCGCTTAAAATTGTTGCAAAAGAGTCTGTGGCAAAGTTTTGGAACTCGTCTACATATAAATAAAATGGTAATCTATCTTCAATTTTAGGTATGTCGCTGCGGCTCATAGCTGCAAGTTGAATTTTAGTAACTAGGAATGCGCCAAGGATTCCTGCGTTATCCTCCCCCACTAGGCCTTTGGACAAGTTCACGACGAGGATTTTGCCTTCGTCCATAATCTTACGAATATTAAATGTACTCTTGGGTTGGCCAATGATATTACGAATGATCGGGTTAGCCGTAAAAGCACCCACTTTATTAAGTACTGGCGCTACGGCTTCGGCTGCGAATTTATCATTCCAGCTAGCAAACTCAATCTTCCAGAAGTTGAGTACTACGCTGTCTTTACAGTGGCTTAAAACCTCATTGCGGAATTTCTTATCCGTTAACATGCGGGTAATATCGAGCATTGTGGAGTTAGGGTAATCTAGTAATGCTAAGATGGTGTAGCGTAAAATATATTCCAGCCTAGGACCCCAGCTATTACCAAACATTCTTTTCAAAACACCGATTATTTCTGAGCTAATGTTATTTTTCTGTCCCGGATCGTAAACTTCCATAGGGTTAAATCCAAGCGGATATGCAGTATCGGCCGGGTTGAAATAAACCACATCCTTTACTCTATTTGGTGGAATAAGCCGCATATTATTGACCGCAAAGTCGCCATGCGGATCTATGATTGCGTAGCCGTGGTTATGAAAAACATCACTTAAGGCAAACAATTCTAGGAGACCGGATTTACCTGTACCCGTTTGGCCAATTATATATACGTGCCGGTTTCGGTCGCTTCGCAGTAACCCGAATTGATAGTTAACTCCCCTAAAGTTAGTCAAACCAAAAGCGCTGATTCCATCATCATTAACGTTTTCGTTAGTAACGATTGGCAACGCAGATGGCGGTTCAGCAGTTTTATTGGTAGCCCATACAATATTAGGTGTTTCTACGTTAGTGTGTGGCAAGTGAAAAACGCTGGCTAGCTCTTCTATATTTAAAATAAATCCCCTATCGGCAAAAAAGCGTGCAGAGTATTCAGCAATATCATCGCGATTAAAGCTGGCTTTCTTTAGTTTAAACCCATTAAGGTTGGTGCTATTAAATTGCTTGAAAGTACCAACGATAGCTTGCATGCGATGTTTGGCGGTAGGTTGGCTATTACCTAAATACGCCAAGCGAATTTTCACCTGGTAACCTAGTTTAGTAGATTTTTTCTCTACTTCAGATAACCTGGTTTTTTGCCGTTCGGATAAATTTGCAGACTCTCCACCTCCGCCACCTTGAGCGGGTGGTTTCCAAAGTGCGGAAAGTAATCCGCCTATATATGACAAGTAGCTGTTATTTAATAGCTCGCTATTTGGCCCGCCGCTTTTGACATGATTGGCATAGCGCGACGCTTGACGGTGCCAGTCGTCGGCAATTGGGCGTGCCAGAACTTGAATCCACATTTCTTCGTCTTGGTCTTCCAATTTGGCAAGCGTAGCCGTAATTCCCGCTAGAGGGTCTACTTCAAAGCTTTGAAAAGTTTTAATTGGCAAAACTTCATTATCTACCATGGATAATTCTGCGCTATAGACTACGTTGTGCTCTAGTTGGCGGCGCGTGTAATCGTCATCAGCCTCATGAATCTGGACAGTTGGGTACTGGGCATATATTTGCCCTTCTACAAAGTTTTGTAAATGTTTTGGTGCCCATACATAAAAACGAATCTTTTTACCAATAGCGGCAACTTCGAAGCTAACATGTTCTTGCACTCCCCCACTAGAACGCAGTTCTTTTTTGTCGCGTAAAATTCCGTGTAAGCTAGCGAAAAGTTGCTCGGCGGCTAATTCTTTTTTGTCGTTGGCGCGTGGAATTTCTAAGATTAATAAAACATGATCAATCTCTTTTAAGGCGGCCGCTTTTCTGTAGTTACGCCAAGTAAGATAACCCAAAGTTGCTACTATAGGTATCCAAACGTACCATTGCAATAAAACGCCAAGTGTCCAATCAATAAACGAACCAAACATATCTATACTCTATTGTCGCGTAAATAGCGTTTTGGCGCAAATAAATTTAAGACGAGGCGGTAGCGGCTTTTTGGCTGGTTTCGTCGTTAAGTGCGTAGGTTGCACGAGCAACTCGTTTAAATTGTGGCTTGCTCTGAAGATTTAGCAAAATAGTGGCTTCTTTGACGTGGCGATGTTTGAGTACTCGACGGATTATTTCATCGCGGTACAGAGGCTCTTTCGCTTCTTTTAGTACCTGAGAAATAATATCAGCTACCGTACCGCTACTATAACCCCATTCTTTAAGAGCATATAAACCGCGTCCGATTAGTATGAATCGGCTATCTTTAATCAGCTCGTTGTGAATTGCCTGAGTAGTAACATCTTTACGCTTAAAATCAGATGCTTTCATAGCCTTGGCTATCTCAGAAAAGTGCATCGGTTTGCCGTTATCACTTAAAATAGCATAGATCTTATCACGAATGTTTTTTGGATTAACACTTGGCCACTTAACTAGTCCCCAGTTTTCTTTGAGACTTGCCAAGTGTTTACTTACGCTAGACAGAGCTTTGACGTGATCTGGATGCTCGTAGGAGAGCTTGCTGTGCAGTTCTTCGATAGTAAGTGGTTTACCATGTGCTTTAACGGCTTTAACGATCTCATCAACGTTACTTTTGATTTTCTTGGAATCGTGGTGCTCTTTAATACCAACACTCAAATGATAGTCATCGTTTTCGTTGACTACAGATAGATTAGGAGCCAGTTCGGCTACAAAAGTGATATGTGCCTTGTCGCGTTCGTCAGATTCAGGGTTAATGTGCTTAGCGATATCATGCACTCTAGCTACACGCCCCATTTCATGTAAGTGACGAATAAGCTGTTTTTCGAGTTTAGATACCTCTGTATGGCCTTCTTTGGCAGACTCTTTTAGTCTGTTAAGAATAGCTTTTTCAAGTTGTCGTACGCGTTCGCGTGTAATCCCTAACATACCACCGATTTGTTCCAGTGTTTCCTTGCGGTCATACAAACCAAAGCGTCGAGCGATAATCTCGCGTTCGCGCTCTCTTTCGATTCCCTTAAGAATATCCGCTACAGGATCTTTCAGGTTCAAAGTTGTTTCGGGGTTGTCACCGGTGCTCATACACTTATTCCTCTTTATTTGTAGTATAGTTGCCCACTTTTTTTGGCTACCACCTTTTTCTTATATCATAATAAAACAAATGATTTATAATGTCAATTGCTTTATATAATATTGATGCATTAATTATAGCATGAAATAGACTTAATTTGTAAACTCTGTTGTGGAAATCTTGTTAATTACAGAGTTTATGCTGTAGATATCTTACTTTTTTCTCTTCCATCTACCGCGTTTTGTCGGTGCAGCCTGTAATATTTCTTGAGCCTGCTTCTTTGTAATAGCTTTAGGGTCTGTGTCTTTGGGGATTTTGGCATTCTTTTTGCCATCTGTTACATAAGGCCCAAAACGACCGTTTAGCACCTTTAAGCCGTCACCAAAGTCGGTAATGTTCTTTTCAGCTTCTTTTTTAAGTTTTTCGGCGTATAAAGAGCGCGCTTCGTCTAGTGTAATACTCATAGGATCTAGGGGCTTGATAGAGACAAATAAGCCGTCTACTACTATATAAGGCCCAAACCGGCCAATATTAGCTTTAATTTCTTTTCCATCTTCGGTTTTTCCTACGGTACGGGGCAATTTAAACATTTCCACCGCCTGGCTAAGCGTTACAGTGTCAAGTTTGGCGCCCTCGGGCATTGGTGCAAAATCTGGCTTTTTATCATCATCGCCGGCTTCGCCTCTTTGTAGCATAGCCCCGTAACGACCGTAACGGGCAATAACTGGCTGCCCTGTTTTAGGGTCTTTGCCCAGTTCTCGGCTTTGGGTAGCCTCTGCTCTAGATACATTGGCGCTTTCTTTCACTAATTTATGAAACGGTTTATAAAAGTGTTCTAACACTTCTACCCTATTCTTTTTGCCGTCGGCAATATCATCAAGTTCATCTTCCACTTCTTTAGTAAAATCGTACTCCATTACTCCTTTGAACTGTTTCACCAAAAAGTCAGTTACTACTTTGCCTGTGTCAGTGGGTATTAATTTATTGCCGTCTTTACCGTATTTAGTAGTTTCTTGCTTTTCGCTCACTCCACCCTTTTCCAGCTCAATGACAATAATATCTCTGTCTTCTCCCTCTACATCACCTCGCTCAACGTAGCCTCGCGCCTGGACAGTACTAATAATAGGTGCATAAGTGCTTGGCCGTCCGATGCCCATTTCTTCTAGCTTTTTAACCAAACTTGCTTCAGTGTAGCGCGCTGGCCCACGGCTGAGGTTTTCCACAGAACTAGCGACTTCTAAGTTTAGCGAGCTACCAACTGCTATGTCAGGTAAAATCTTATCTTCGCTAGTTTTTCCATAAACTTTCAAAAAACCATCAAAAGTAACAATCTCGCCCTTAGCTTCAAGCTGTTGGGCGGATTGGCTGGCTTTTATGCTAATAGTAGTTCTTTCTAGGCTAGCTGGTGCCATTTGGCTGGCAAGAGTGCGCCGCCAGATTAAGTTATATAGCTTTTGCTGTTGATTATCAGCTCCTAGTTTCGGCTTGGTGACGTCTGTGGGGCGAATAGCCTCGTGCGCTTCTTGGGCTCCAGCAGATTTTGATTTGTAAGTACGGAACTGGTGATACTTTTCACCGTACTCACCCTTAATATAGTTTGTCATAGCACCAAGGGCGTCATTATTAATATTAAGAGAGTCTGTACGCATATAAGTAATGTATCCAGCCTCGTATAATCTTTGAGCTAAGCTCATCGTTGTGCGCGGGCTGTAGCCAAGTTTGTTGCTAGCCTCCTGCTGCAAAGTGCTTGTAATAAAAGGTGCGCTTGGGTTGCGGGTACCTGGCTTTTTGGAAATATCGTCAACGCTAAATTCGCTACCCGCATATTCTTCAAGTATCTTTTTAACTTCGCTAGCAGTCTTAAACTTTATTGGTGATTCAGCTAACACTTCCGTGCCGTCGTGAAGCTTAAAGGTCGCCTCTATTTTAAAAGTAGATTCTGGCTTAAATGCTTCTAGTTCGCGCTCGCGTTCTACGATCAAGCGCACAGCTACGCTTTGCACGCGGCCAGCACTTAGTTTAGGTGCTACTTTGCGCCACAAGACCGGGCTTAGCTCAAACCCTACTAAATAATCTAGGGCTTGGCGAGCTTGTTGGGCTTCCACTACAGCTTGGTTAACCTTTCCGGGGCTTGCAATAGCTTTATCTACGGCTTTTTTGGTAATTTCGCGATAGACTATACGGCGCGTATTTTTGGGGTCTAAACCTAAGGTTTCTTGTAAGTGCCAGGCAATCGCTTCCCCTTCGCGGTCAGGGTCAGCCGCTAACCAAACCGTTTCTGCGGCTTTGGCGGCTTTTTTAAGTTCGGCTACTACTTTCTTCTTTTCAGCGGGAACTTCAAAAATGGGTTGGAAATTATTACTAACATCTATGCTTCCGCTCTTACTTGGCAGTCCGCGAATATGGCCCACACTACTTTTAACAATAAAATCTTTGCCAAGATATTTTTCAATAGTCTTGGCTTTTGCAGGGCTTTCAACGATAACTAAATTATTCTTACTCATGAGTCACGTTCGATATAAACATAAGCCGTGATTTAGTGCAATAGTTATATTAAATAAAAGAGCCGCCCGGTAGTGGACGGCACGGTGTAATACATCTACAACCTGCAACTGGTGCGCGGTCTTCTCTCGCGCACCAGTTTTGCCTCGCTTAGGCGAAACTATGGACAAGGTTCGGGCGTTGCGTTTACCTGTTTGATGACCCGATTGATGGTGTATCTGTCTCTACGTTCGCCTATCACGAAGTGAGTCGTAAAGACTTCAAATACTTCTCCTCGTTTGAGGATGTTTCTGTTGATAGCGCTCTGACCTGTGTCGTATTCGATACCTTCAGCCGACGTAACCGTATCTTCGGTTTTGTGGCAGACGGTGATCGTGTACGTGTCATTGATGGCTAATTCTTCACCGTCGCAACCCGCGACCGCAAGCGCGATAATTGCTGCCAGCAAAATGATCATCTTCTTCGAGTTCACGCTACCCCCTTTTCTGTAGATGTATTTTCAAGGTACTTCAGAAGTTATAATCTCCCCGAAGTTAGTTAGTAATTATATTGATAAAATGACAGTTTGTCAATTTATCAACGAAGTGACCACTGGTTACCGCCCAGAGGTCTTACCTGGCCTTTTATCTCTAGCATGCTAAGGGTTTGGTTAAAATCTTGGGCTGTGAGTTGGCTTTTGACCAGTAAAATTTCTCCGTCGCGCAGCCCGCTTTGCATAAGCTCTAAAATATTTTGTTCTGCCGGCGTATCGCCTAGTGGCATTTGGGCTTGGGCTGGTTGGCTTATGTTAGGCGCAACTATATCTAAAATATCCTGGCTGCTATTTACCGGCGCAGCACCTTGTTTGATTAAAGTATTGCATCCTACGCTTAAAGGGCTGGTGATATTTCCGGGGACGGCAAACACTTCTTTGCCTTGATCTAGGGCGTGACTAACGGTGCTAAGAGTCCCGCTGCGTTTGGCGGCTTCCACTACAACTACTGCTTGCGCTAGACCGCTTACAATTCTATTACGGGCTAAAAACTGATGTGGCAATGGTGGAGTGCCGGGTTTGTATTCACTAATTAACGCTCCGCCGGAGTCTATTATTTGTTTAGCAAGCTGAGTGTGGCTTGCCGGATACGGCTTATCTACACCGTTGGCTAAAACTGCAATAGTGGGCTTTCCTGCTTCTAGGGCGCCTTTATGTGCAATACTATCGATTCCCAGGGCTAAACCGCTAATAATTAAAACCCCTTGCTGAGCTAGTTCAAATGCTAACTGGTGCGCGACTTCCTTGCCATAGGCGGTGGGTTTGCGCGTGCCTACTATAGCCACCGCAGGAGCCGGCTTTTCTGGGAGTTTTCCAATAAAGTATAACCTTTTTGGCGGTTCGACAATAGAAGCTGTTATCTGGGTGAAATTATGCTTATCTGGTGAGATACTATTGATTTTCATAGGTATTTATTTCAAAAAGTATTGACAATGTAAACAAACAATGCTAATATGGCAATCGGTTGGTTATTTTATAGTAACCAAACGCACCTTATACCCTATTCTAACTTTTTAGTTAGATTGCACGCAAGTGTCGCGAAAAAAGTTTTTTTACCCTCCACTTTTTTAGCATTATGGCTCTGGCGTGCAGACTAACCCCTTTAACCGGCGGACCTCTTGATTTTGTGAGGTGGGTCACGCTCCGGACGTTTCCGGGCCTAACGGTGGGTTGAAGGGCATAATGGCGCCTGAGCGATGCCCACCCTTGCTCAGGCGCTTTTTTGATGCCTATAAACTGTGGCTAGTGGGTATGAAGTTGCCTTTGATAAATTTTTCTACTAAAGCATCTATTTTTTGATTTATTTCAGGAATTTTTTCTTGCTCTTCTTTTGAGAACTTACCAAGCACAAAATCTGTATCGGATAATTTAGTTGTCAGTTCGTTATTAATTCCCGCTCTAATACGAGCGTAATCTGCTCCCAGATGAGTATTTAGGCTCTTAATACCGTTATTGCCGGCATCCGATCCGTTAAGGCGGCTACGAACCGTTCCGAAAGGCAAGGCTAACTCGTCATGGATGACCAGGGTGTTTTGGTTGTCAGTCTTATAAAAATCTTGCACTGCTCGTGCGCTCAAGCCTGATTCATTATAAAAAGTAGTCGGTTTTAGCAGCAATACGGTGGTGTCGTCTATTTTGATTTTAGCTATCTTAGCGTGGAGCTTGGTTTTATCTTGCCAACTGCCCTCATGCTTATCCGCCAAATAATCTAGTGCTTGAAAACCTAGATTATGCCTAGTGCCCGTAAACTCTGAGCCTAGATTTCCGAGGCCAATAATAAGATACATGTCATCAGTATAACCTAGAGTTGCTTATTTTATTATAGTGTGATATAATATGTTACATTAACAACGCAAAGGTGTTGTTACGCAAACTTCAATCAAAGGATGTGTACAGTGATAAGCTGGCTTCTGGAAACTTTACTGGGATTTCTCTTGGTGGGGCTGACGGTTGCTGGCGCATACGAAGTCTGGCAAAACCGTCGCAGCCCTGCTGCGTTGCTACACAGTGGCGTGGCTATTGCCTCGTCTATAGTAGGACTCTTCGTAGTAAGCACCTGGCCTTGGCGGTGGATAAACTCTATCGCACACTGGCTAATCAACTGGCTGGTGCCCCATCTTGTTAAGTGGGTATTTGAATTTGTAGAATTTCTCATACTCACGGTGCTGGTGGAAATTGTTACCACGGCGTGGGATTTTTTGCCCACGCTCTCTGGCAACTTTTTCACCTTGCCTCTGCTCGTAGTGCTCGCTGTTTGGTGTATCTACCTCGGTTTCATGCATCAGCGGGATCGGCAACGATTTCGCAATATGGAGTCTGGGGGTAGCACGAAGCGAACGAACTGGAGCGAGGCTGCAAAGCAAGCAACTCGCCTGGTGAACAATCTTTTGAAGGGAGGTTTAAAAAAGTGGCCTTCAACTTTTCGTGGATGGTGCCGGCAATTTTAATGTTGCTATTAGTAGGAGCCCACCAGTCGGTAAAACCCTGGTGGGTGAAAGCGATTGCCAAGCTAGCCATACTCGGTCTGGCGATTGCTACGCTAGAGGAATTCTTTCGTAGCGATAACTGGGGCGGCATTGTGGTCTTGGTGTTGCTGGCGCTCGCTTGCATTGCAGTATGGGCATGGCGGCATCGTCGTCGAAAAAAACGAGACGACAAAAAACCGACCGAGCATCACCATCACCACCATCATGAAACGGTTTAAAGGAGGTTCCACGCGGGTTCGCATGGCACGGTTTTCGAAGCTTTACAACTTCGGAGGCTGTGGCCGTGCGGCCCGTTTTTTCATTTGTTTTTCATCGCGAAAACTAAACATAATAGGCGTTCCGCTAAAATCATATTTCTCGCGCAAGTTTCGCTCTAGGTATCGTTTATAACTCCAATGTAAAAACTTTAAATTGCTGCCATAAACCACAAACCACGGTGGGTTTGTGTCGGTTTGTACAATGTAGCGTAATTTAGGCAAGGTATTTTTCAAACCTGCCGGCGGGTGTTTTAGGGTGGCAGTTTGTAGCAATTTATTTAAATCTGAAGTCTTTAATTCTTGCTGGCGTGTTTCATATATTTGCAAAGCCAGCTCAAATATTTTTGCTACGTTCTGGCCGGTAACCGCGCTTGTAAAAATTAACGGCGCCCACGGCACAAAATTGAACTCACTGGCTATTTGAGGCGCCAACACATCCCGGGTGTAGGCATCTTTGTCTTTGACGCTATCCCATTTGCTGACTACTATCACCAAACCTTTACCCGACTCTTTTATCATTCCAGCCAGCTTTTGGTCTAGCTGAGTATTAAGCTCATTAACGTCCATTAGCAGTAAACATATATCTGACTCTTCTATAGCCTGCAGGGTTCTAAGAACGCTGAATTTTTCAATTCCTACTTCTATTTTGCCGCTACGTCGTACGCCTGCGGTATCTAAGATTTCAACAGCTCGTTTTTGGTAGCGAATATCTGCTCGGTTTACATCTCTGGTTGTGCCAGCGCGACTGGCCACGATAGCCTGTTGCTTGCCTGCTAGCGAATTAAATAGCTGGCTTTTGCCGGCATTAGGGCGGCCAATCAGCGCTAAACGCAGTATGTTATCTTCTTTTACAGATTTGAGAGGAGGGATTTTTTCGGTTATTAGTTCTAGAACTTTATTAATTCCTTCACCGTGTTCGGCGCTGGTGCGGACAACTTCTTTTACGCCCAGCCGCTGAAATTCAACGCTTGGCAAGCTATTTTTTAAGTCCGTTTTATTTGTAACTAAGATCACAGGTTTACGACTTTTTAAGGCTTTTTTTGCCACCAAACGGTCTTCGTCACTTATATATTTAGTACTGTCAATTACAACCAATATCACGTCAGCCGCATCGGCTGCTTCGCCAATCTGTTCTTGAATGCTAGATTCAAATTCATCGTTTGGATCTTTTAGCCCGGCAGTATCAGCCAACCAAAAGCTATGCTTTTTATATTCCACCTTACGAACTACACTATCGCGCGTGGTGCCAGCTTCTCGAGCTACAATCGCCTCTTTTGAGCGCACAATACGGTTAAACAGCGAACTTTTGCCAACGTTCGCCTGGCCGATGATTGCAACGGTGGGTAACTTTTTACTCATTTATATCATTATAACAGATAAGCTCTCTTGACGAAAGTGTAAAAATATGCTAATGTTTTATACATGCAGCCTAGGAAGACTTAGGTAGCACCTGAACAATCCATCCATCCATCCATCAAAAGGAGATGCTGTGCCTTCCATTACCATCAATGACCTTGTCTTTGTTTTCTGCGAGGAAGCAGACAATCAATTGAATGTTGAGTTCGCTAGTCGGATTAGTAGAGCCACCAGCGACTACATAGTATTCGCTAGCTCCTATGAGCCGGCGAACAGGGATAAAATGGAGAAGAAGCAACTGACGTCTATTTTCGACACTCTGTTGGCATCAAATGACAGTGGTGTCGAATGCGTGAGAGTGAGGCCGTACGTGCTCGAAATTACGTTCAGCCGCGCTACCCACACTGAGGCCATAGAAGACCTGGTCAAGGAAGCCATTCAAAAAAGCTAACCAAAGCACCGGTAGATAACATTAGCCAAGACGGCTGCGGGGAAAGAATCCCCGCAGCCTCGGCGCTCTCCTGTTTGGATGGATTGCTCTTTAGCTCTAGAATTGTGTGATTCTACTGATGAGTCCCCGGCCTCCGCAAAAGCTGCGGCGGGCAGGCGCCAGGACGAAAGCTAAAGTTTAATACCTGCCATTCTATTGACATTCTATAATATTTATGCTAATATAATAATGTTTCGTCGAGATGGAAATATCTCCGAGGCACCTTGACAAGCAGATTTAGCGCAAGGTGAGATATAAAGCTACTTTTAGTAACTAAATAAGCGGCTTTTTACCTCATCTTGGGCGGCAAATATAAGAAAACACCAGAAACTCATTTATTTAAAAATGAGTTTAGCAAGGAGAGTTTAGCAAAATGTCTGGCAAGAACCGTATCGTAATCAAGGACATATCAGACGATGGTCTTACTCGAAGCTTTGACGCTAGCGCGCCACTTGCTCCGGGTCACGAACCATTCCCAAGCGACTTTGACGAGCAGGAGGCTCGGATGTTGTCTGAGCTCCAGCCCCACTTTTTGCTGGCAACTGACATCCCTCTGGGAGGAGTTCTTGATGAGATAGAGGGCGTAGACCACTTTGTCTTGCAAGGATATGAAGCTCGGGTGACTATCTCTGAGTCTTCGGACTGGGATGAGATGACTCCGCGCATAGTGGAGGCCATCAAAGACGCTCTGGGCTGGGGTTGCGAGGTTGTAGAACCAACCTTACAAACCAGCTAGAAAAACAGTAGTGTTTGGGCTACCACGAAGTATGTGGTAGCCCACGCTACTATCCTTTCTTGGGTTATCTATATTAATCTGCTTGTCATTTAAACTGTAACTTCTTTAAACTTGCCTGACGGCAAGTTATTTTTTATTTCAAAACTCCCAAACTTTATACGGTGAAGCTTAGTAACCTTATAGCCCAGTGCCGTAAAAGTTCTGCGGATTTGGCGATTGCGGCCTTCGTGCATTGTAATTAAATAGTTATCACCTCCTTGTTCCTGAACTAAGAACTTACTTAAGCCATCTTCTAAATCAACGCCCTTCTCTATTGCTTGCTTGTCTTTTGATTCCAGTTTTTTATCAAGCCTAACTTCATATATCTTTTCTTTATGAAATTTAGGGTGAGTCATCTGGTGGGCAAAGTCGCCGTCGTTGGTTAGAAAAATAAGCCCGGAACTGTCTTTATCCAGCCGGCCGACGGTTTTTAGGTTTTGCATGGAACTTGGCAATATCTCATAAATCGTAGGCGCACTGCCCTGCTTGCGACGCGAGCAAACATAACCAACGGGTTTATTAAAAGCTACATATTGTTTAGAAACTGTTTTTTGAATCGGCTGACCGTCAAGCTTAACGACCTGTTCGGCTGAAATTTGTTGGCCTAAGATTGCCCGTGTCTTCACCTATCTTTATTCTGCCCTGCTCAATCATCTGGTCAGCTTCACGTCGACTGACTCCTAAATGTAGGGCCAAATATTTATTAAGCCGCATACTTTGAGTGCGATTATTCATGAGCTTAGTATATCAGGAACTTACTGGCTTGGATTTGGAGGCAGAGTTGGTGCCGATGGTTGTTCTGGTGCTGACGGTTCTGGAGCAGAAGGCGCTGCGGGCGGCTGTGGTGGTTCGTCTGAAGAAGGCTGCACAGGTTCAGGCGCAGGATTCGAAGGAGGCTCCGGAGCTGGAGGTGTAGTTGGCGGTGGCGGTGTCGGTGGAACTTGCGGTGAAGGTGTTGGCGACAAAGATGGTCGTTCTTGGGTTAGCTCCCTGTCTAGTAAGTCGTTAATATTTACTTGCTTACGTGGATTGTCGGGAAGAGGTTGAATCACCCGCTCGCCCAAAGATGCCGGACGCGGTGAAGAAAAAGGCGCTGTTGGTTGTGGGATTGAACTAGCGCTGGTGCTAGGCGCAGAACTTGAAGTCGAAGAAGTTTTTGTCGGATCGGATGGTGCCGGTGCCGGCGGAGATGCTGGTGGTGATGATTGAGGTGTCGTTGCAGGTGCAGAAGATTGTGGGGCTGGAGCTGGCTGCGAGCTTGGGCTAGGCGCCGGTGGTTTAGCGGGGCTGCCCATACTATTTCCTGTAGGTGCAGGCGATTTTTTACCTACCGGACTATCGCCCAAAACTTCGTGTACAGATCGGACTACATCTTCAATGCCAATTTGGGATTTAACTAAATAACGCTCAGCCCCTAGCTGCTCTCCCCTAGCTCTTTGCTCTTCCGAGCTTAAGGCGGTCATCATTATCACTTTAATGTTTTTGGTTTCAGTGGTAGAACGCAAAATATCAAGCATATCAAAACCGCTGATTTTTGGCATCATTACATCGCTAACAATCAGCTGAGGACGCTCTTTAATAGCCATAGCAAGGGCTTCTTCGCCATCGCCGGCTGATACTATGTCATAACCTTCGGCTAGTAGTCTTACGCCGTATATTTCGCGTAGACTCTTGTCATCTTCGACAAGCATAATTTTCGTCATATCGCTTACTATTGTATGACGTTGTTAAAAAAAATGCTATAGTTCTTATGTTTTTTGCTGGGTCGGAGGTTGTGCCGCCGGAGTATTTGTATTAGCGGTGGGTTGAGCCTGAGGTTGGTTTGCAGCAAGAATACTTGTAGATTGTTCAATCCGCGCCGTAGCTTCTTCGTGGCTAAGGCGAGCAAGCGATACAAAGAAGGTACTTCCCTTACCCAGCTCACTTTTCACCCAGATTCGGCCGTTCATAGCTTCAACTAGCCTGCGGCAAAGATATAAACCCAACCCTGTGCCGCCTATCTCGCGTGTATCGCTGTTGTCGACTCGGTAGAACTTTTGAAAGAGGTGGCTTACGTCTTCCGGCGGAATGCCAATCCCCGTATCTTTTACGCTAATAAATACTTGGTTGTTATCTCCTTTAACATCTACGGTTACGTCACCTTTTTTAGTGTACTTAATAGCGTTTTCAACAAGGTTTGATAAAACTTCGCGCAGATGGTCGGCATCGGCGTTGACATAAAAAACCGGATTCAAACGCTTCGCTAAACCCAAAGTACTGCCCCCCATTTTGGGTTTAAGCAGCAAAACCAACCCTTTGGCCTTGGCAGTTTCGTTTAGGCCATTGATAATATCTTCGGCAAAAGTCACTACATCTATTACTTTTGGATTACTTTTCAGTCGCCCGTCTTCAAGCCGCGTTACGTCTAGTAGATCCTGAAAAAGGCGTCCTAAATGTTGGGCAGATTCGTGGGCTTTTTGTAAGTAAGTGTGTGCTTTGTCATCAATCGTAGCTGTCTCTGGGTTAAGGGCCAGGCCTAAATATCCTTCGATTGCTGCTACCGGCGTGCGCATTTCGTGGCTTGCCGTAGATATAAATTCAGCTTGCTGCTGTTCTTCCTGTTTTTCTTTTGTAATGTCTCTAAATACGATAATAGCGCCCGCTCCACTTTGCCCTACTGGGGAAACTAGCGCTGATATAAGGATTTTATTTCCAGAGTTAGTAACCAAAGTAAGGTCGTTTGTCACCACTGTCTCGTTGGTATGTAGAACCTTTTGTATCGGGTCGAGCGCATCGTTTACGGGCTGGCCGGTTTTATCAAGTAGCTTTAAGACCGAACGGTAGTCTAGCCTAATGGCATCTTGCTTGCCCCAGCCGATGATAGTTTGGGCTGCCGGATTAATAAGCTGGATTATTCCCTTATTATCAACTGCTATCACTCCATCGCCGATGGCGTTAATTACAATTTCTGATTTGTTAGCTACTTGGCTGAGCTCTTTGGCTAAGGCGCTGTAGGCCTTATCACCGCTAGATTCCCGCACGGTTTTCTGGTGCCACAACAAATAACTTACAACTAATGGTAGTTCGTAGGCCAGGCCAAAGACAATGAAGTCGCTGGGGGCACTTAGATTTTGCAGCAAGAAGAAATCCGCTAGCAAATAACCATTTACCAAAAGTATTAACGGCAGTAAACCGTAAGTACCAAAAAGCCCTGCAGATACTCCTAGAAACATCCAGAGCACAATAAATGGCGAATCAGTCAGGCCGGTGCTATTTAGCAATACCGCGCTGGTGGCGACTAGGCAGTAAAAAACCGCGAGCGCTATAAAATGAATATATTTTTGAGGCGCCCAAATATAGGCTATCAAACTAAAACATGCAGTAACGGTAGCCATAATTGCCACTTGGAGCGGGATTAGTAGCTTGGTATTAACCAGGCTGTCGCTATGCAGCCAGCCAACTACATAAAGGCCAACAATCACCAGTGCGATTATTAGTGAAATTTCACAAACGCGCCGATACCAAAATGGTGAGATAGTAGCGATTGGCTTAATAGTGCGCCCCCCTTAAAACATTAGTGTTTATTATGACGAATATTAGCGTGAGAGACAAGGGTAACGAAATAAATTATGGTGACTCTGGTTGAATCGAACTGTAACGATTGGCTTAGAACCGGGTGACTATCTGCTCAAATTAAAAAGATGGGTAAGCCTATCTCGTGAATAAAATGCCTAATTTGGATTATGCTCAGGGGCAATTTGATAAAACCTGACCTTCAAGCTTGCTATCTGAACTCTATTACTCGGTCTCGGCGATATTTTATCGGGTAGGGTGCATTCTCTTGCTTAGAGTACATGTACGTACCGTCGTAGCCATCTAAACGTATAGTTCTCCAGTATCTTGCTGACCCAGCACGCATAGACTGATATTTTATCTCGATGTAACTTTGCTGGCGACTACTAAGGTATCTCTCAAAGTCCTCTTGATTGACTTCACGATCTCCTATTGAGAAGGTAGGCTTAGCGGGTGTAGTTTTTGCGGTGTTGGTGCGCTTTGCGCTACTAGCGGCAGGGACAGCTTGAACAGGGCTAACATTGTCGACATGCTCATCTGAGAAGTCAGTAACATACATATCTTTGGGGGATTCTTCTGGTGCAACTGTTTCTTTTTCGAGTTCTTTTAATACGGTAGTTTTACTCGAAGTGTTTTTATCCGCAAAGTATTGCTGTATGTATTCAGTGAGTGCTTTCTCTTCAGCCTCTTGGTCTTTCGTCCAATCAAAGTATGAAATGCGGTAAAAATCCCATCCAGCGGTTTCGAGAGCTCCTTGTCTGTCCCAGTCATCCTTCACGTATACCTGACCATCTCCACCTACAAAGTGCGTAGGGCCATCCATTTCAATGGCCAGCTTTTTGCCATTACGACAAACGACTAAATCAATCTTAAATCCGAGAGATTCAGCCTGTGTTTCTAGGGTATACTCGCTAGCATCCAGCTCTTTCGCCAAATAGCTAAACACCTTTTCTTCAAAATTAGAGTCAAACTGTTGCTTAGATTTACTGTGACGACGGTTCACTATGCCGCTAGTTTCGACATACTCCAGATACCGCTTAATCCAAATACCCTCAGGCCATAGCTCAGGAGCTAACGACGTAACTGTATGAACCTGTAATCTAGCTCGGCTAAAGGCAACGTTGACGCGTCCCTCCGCAATCTCTTTGTTGATGCTACCGCCTTCAGCTGTCATTGGAACATACATTCTCTTACCAATCACAGGGTCTTTTATGACAAATGAATAGATTATAATATCACGCTCATCACCTTGAATTCCGTCAATTATAGATACTTTGATGTTATCGTCTTTTATAGCATTTCGTATCAGCTCAGCCTGCTCGTTAAAGAAGGTCAAGATAGCAATGGACTTATCTTTTAGAACAGAGTCATTCTTAATCTCGTCTACTAACTCTTGAATCTTACGTATCTCAGCAAGGTTTGTTTTATCAGATGTTTCTTCGTTGTCATCGGGTTGTACAATGTGATTAAGTAGGACGCGCCCAGTATCTTTATACGGTACTATATTGTCGTTTACTGCCTCTAATTTTCTGCCAAGTTTTTCGTAAAATGATTCATTTGAGAAGCCAATCAGCTCTTTCGGCGAACGGTAGTGGTATTTTAAGTCAGCTTTTCTAAAGCCATTCAGATAAGCAATGTCCATAACAGATTTAACTGCCTCTTCTTCTGATTTGATTTGAAACTTTTCGGGAATTTTATACTTAGCAGCGATTGCTTTTAACTGGTCGTTTGACTTGAACTTATTACTATCGTCACGCATCTGTAAAGTATCGCCAAAGAAAATTGTATGCTCAGCACGGAACATAGCTGGAAACGCATAGGCAAAATTACACTGTGATGCTTCGTCGATAATTACATAGTCGAAAGCATTTTTCTCTGTTGGAACTATGCGACTGACATCATCCAGACTCATCATCCATATTGGCAAGACCCTCTTCATAGCCTCAAAGTTTTCTGGATTGTGCTTAAGTTTGTCGAATGTTTTATTGGCCTTCTTGCTCTTCGTGAGACTTCTAGCAACCTGTGCCAATATAGCCTTAGTGTGCTTGTCGTTGTTAGCCTCGTTAACTCGTGTCAGGATACGATTTCGTACATAGTTGGTGATGTTGGTTTTGTAAAACTTGCGAATATCTTCGATTTCTCGATTGAGTTCATTTGCGGAGTACAACGACATTTCCTCTATTTGCTCAGTGATTTCGTTATATCTAGTTAGGTCGCCGAAAATCTTTTCTTTGCCACCGTTCTCACTGATTACCTTTTTGAGAGAGGTATATGTAGTTGGCGACATTTCTTTACTAGAGAGTAACTCATTCAGCGAAGAGCGACTCTCTGTTATTGCCTGTAGTTCGCTACCATAAACAAAGTAATCCGACAGGCTATCAAGTAATTGCAATCGTGCAGACTTCGTATTGTCAGAAAATAATATCTTCTCGACCTCTACATAGATTTCTTGCAAAAGGTTGCGACCATACTCTTTTAAGGCGTTTCGTAGCTTCAGCTCGTTTACCTTGCGGCCTATTAAGCCAGAGCGTTCAGGCATATTTTCCTTGAAGTATGAGTAGACATTCTCAATGGAATCCACAGTCTCCTGATAATCTAACTCTAGATTTTGAAACTTTTTGTTTGCTACCTTTAGAAACTTCTCGTGAGTATTTTCGTATTTTTTTACACTATCTTCTAGCCCGGCAATGGTGTTTTCTAATAAACTGCACTGGCTATACCAAGCACTATCAATTTCGTATGGATGGAAGGAGTCTAGATAACTTAAGCCTCTGCGTTCTTCTAGTAGAGCATAGACGGAACGTTCATTATTCAGATTTTCTACAAAGATATTTGAACGGTTAGCAAGCAACGACAGGGGCTCTTTTAAGTCACCGACCTTTCCTTTTTGGAACTCTCTATTAAGTGCCAGGAGTGTGTTTGCAGCACCGTCTTTTTCGTCATCTTCAGTGTATAGCTTAGATGTTTTGTCGGGAATATATCCATACAAAAACGGTACATCCAACGTCTTTAGCTTATCTTTGACTCCACGTATCGCTTGGTCTTTTTGACTGGCAAATAAAACCCGTTTACCTGTAGCTGCAAGATGCACGAGTAAGTTTGCGATGGTCTGTGATTTTCCTGTTCCTGGAGGGCCTTCAACGATAACCGACTTATTCGCCGTAATACCAAGTACTTTTAGTTGGTATTTGTCGTAATCAAACGGAAAGAATATCTCGGTACTTCCATCGTCGGAAACTACCTGTTCAATTGCCATATCTTCATCAGATACCCAACTGCCTAATGATGTCTCCAGCAAGTCCTCATCCTCTAGAGCCGCAATAGCCTCAAGGTCTTCGGCAAGAAAGTGGTTCGCCTTATTCGTAATACTAACAATACTAGTTGCAAAATTAGGGGCTTCGGATATTGACCTCGCATCAAGCCTATCTAGCTGAACCTTAATTGCCGACCATAAGTCTTCAACAAAATCATCTGCAAGTGGAAGCATTGTTTTTTCTTCTGCTTCTGCATCCGCTATAAATTTGAATACCTTATCAAAATACTGTTGAGGCAGGAAGTTTTTTAAAGGCTTGTTTAAGACCTCTACGTAATTATAAGGTAGTTCGATAATCACCGTCGCACCTTCAGGAGTATACTTGAAGTTTATAGCTGAAACTGGAATCTGGAACAATGGAGCATCGTACTGTTCGTATTCTTCACTGAATTCAGACTCAAGGTAGCGTTTTGCTTCAAAAGTTATAAAGCCAATTTGCAAAACTACCCGTTTCGTATACTCATCGGTTCTAATTTTTGTATCTATCTCCTGAATCTTATCCAAAATATTTCTGTCACGTTCAACACGCCATTCCGCCTGACGTTGTCCGTCACTCTTTTCCTCGTTTGGTATGCTCGGGTCAAACTGTTTATCCAGAGAGGTGATCAAATCAATCGTTATAGAGTCAACCTCGCTTTTAAAGATTAGGTCTGGCACAGAAAGTAGGTCGGCATCCATCTGTTCAGTTTTTACAGGTCGGCTTCTGGAGGCACCACTTGAAATCAGGCTTACGTAATCAAGTCCGTATTTCGCTAGTTGGCTTATGGATACTGGTATTTTTGTCATAATAAATAACGCAAGCTATTCTAGAGTAAATTATACAATAAATCTGTTCGATTGAGGTGTAATCATGTAAGTCTATTTTATAACAAAAAACTAAAGACAACTAAGCTATAAAATATAGATATGGCGATTCTTGGCGGGATATCGCTTCGCTCCTCCACTCAACCATGCTCGGAGCGAGCTCCTGTGCGTGGCTTCGCTACGCCGCACCCGCTTCGCGGATTCGATTCTCTGAAGAGAATTATCAGAAAATAAACAACCACCTGAAGGTGGCAATTTATTTTCTGGTGACCCCTGCGGGATTCGAACCCGCGATCTTCTGGATGAGAACCAGATATCCTGGACCACTAGACGAAGGGGCCATAAAAATTTCAGCTAGCACGAACTAATGTAGCAAACTAGTTCACCTCTGTCTAGCTGTCGGCTTTGCCTAAGTCGGCAATAATATCCAGCAGGTGGCCGGGCGTAATATCTGCTTTCGTTAAATAGCCGTCGACTTGTTTTTGCAAGCTAATGCGTTCTTTGTCATCCAGGTCGAAGTTTGTCATGACTAAGATTTTTGTATTAGGGATAAGATTTTCCTTGCCACGTAAGGCTGCTAGGATATCGCCGCCCTTTTGCTCGGGCAACATTACGTCAAGCAATATCAGGTCGTAGGGCTTGTTTTTAGCGACAGCCAAACCGTCTTTACCGCTTATTACCCAGTCGACTTCGTAGCCGGCCTGGCGCAAGCTGCGCACGTACATCTCGCCTATAAAGCGATCGTCTTCTATGCATAATATTGTATTTATATTCGACATTTTTATCCTCTTACTCTGCCATGATTTTTTATCCAACTGCTGGAATCTTCGATGATTCCTTCATTGCTATTATCGCTAGCTTTAAGCTTTTCAGCAACTGCGGAATAGATTGGCACTGTAAAACTAAACGTTGAACCGTGTCCTTCTTGGCTGATGACGTTCATAACACCGCCATGCGACTCAACGATTGCTTTAGAAAGATACAAACCCAAACCGGTGCCCGCCGTACTTTCGCGCGAGCGAAACGAGCGATAAAACTTGTCGAAAATATGGTCTATGATTGAGCTAGGAATGCCGATGCCGTCGTCTTTGACCCACACTTCTATAAACTTGCCATCAGATTTCGCTCCCACGCTAATTACTCCGCTTTCGTTGCTGTATTTAACAGCATTGTCTACGAGATTTGTGATGACTTCTTGCAAGGTGTTTCTATCGGCTGCAATAGTTGGCAGGTCTTTGGGTATATGAGCTGTTAAAGTACGGTTTTGCGTCTTTGCCCTTAATTGCAAATCTTCTTCAATGTTACGGTAAATGTCGCTTAAATTATGTTCCTGTAAGTATAACTTAAGGTGTCGCCTATCGTAGCGCGAAGCGTTCATAGTGTTATTAATGTAAGTCCCAAGCCGGTTGGCTGAAACGCTCAAACGATTTAGAAGAGCCAACTCATCAACACTTAATTTGCTGTGGAGCTCTTTTGCTAATACTTCCAAATATCCGCGGATTACAGTGATAGGCCCTCGTAGTTCGTGGGCAGCTAAGGCGATAAAGTCTAAGTCTTCCTCATCTAAAGAATAGGCCTTTGTGCGTTCAATAGTTAGTAAAACCGTCTCAACGTTATCGCGGCCGTCTTTATGGTAAGAAGCTATGACATCATAAAAACGCAGTTTCTTTTCGTCATCGGCAAAACGGTTGCGCAGCCGTGTCCAGGTTACTTCGGCACTTACTTTGTTAGATTCGCATTCGGTCAGCCAGGCATTGAGTTGAGTGGCCGAAAACGACAAGTCAATCTCCCGTCTTCCGCCGGGAGTTATTTTGGTTGGTGCTTGCTCATTGGCATATACCACTTCCCTTTTAGCGTTCAGAATTATAATCCCGCCAGGCGCGTAGTCTAAAAGCGTATTATAAAAACTGGTTTTATCAACTGGCTTCTTTTCTATGCTTGGCTGCGGATGTGAAGCGTTAGCTTGCTCCGGCGCAGGTTTGCGAGTTGTTAAACGAGCTAGTAAATAACCTACGGCCAATCCCAAGACAACTAGTATAATTGCTCCGGCCCACCAAAAGTCGGATACTATTTGCTCCATGTAACACTCTGGTCGGTTGGAATAGCGGTTATCCACGTTTGACCCGGTAGCAATGGAATGCTTTTGCCCTTGCTATCCAAAAATTGCAGCTGGGCAAACTGGCTGGTCTTACTCCAGGTGGCTTTTCGTACTATACCGTGCTGGAAAATATAAGCTTGTCCGCGGCCGATAGTTTTCATTTGTTCCCTGTAGCCATCTTCCCAGGCTATTTTAGTAGGCACTTTCATGGCAATCACTACTTTAGGGGTAATCTGGCCTTTCTCGCGATCTATGTGAGGCACGCCGCCTTCGTAGCGAACATAAGCTTTGCCGGTTTTACTGTAGTTGTAATGAACGTTATACTCTGCGCTGGAAATACTTATATCAATATGATTGGCTTTGCCGGCGGTTTTTTCAACTTCTTTTTCGGCTTTAACCGATTTTTTATCATCGGGTTTTACGCGGACAAAACCTTTGAAGTGGGAGGTTTTGTAGTGTTTGGATTTATTAAGCTGATCCAGCTTGGCGAAGCTGGTATAGACGTTATGAGGTGCCCAGCGATCAGTAGAGCGCCAGTAAGCTTGTGAGTTAAAGAACTCATCGATATCTCTGTAATGGCCATTACGCACGGTTTTTAGAGCGTTATAACTCCCACCAACGTGCGCTACGCTGGCCTGAAATGGCGCCAGCCAAGAAACGTAATATGGACGCACACTGCGCACAGGGCCGATAAGTTGCGGTTTTTCCTGCTGGTAAAGCACTAAAAAGCGCGTGATGCCACCTTCGGCAATGGCTTCAAATACTACGCCGGAATGCTTTAAGCCGGATTGCGGTCTGGCATCGGGGCTGTTTTCAATCATTATGGCCGTTACCGCTTTTTGGGTGGCTGCCTGGTTTGCAACTTGTTTGCCGGTGAGCGGCGAATAATACAACTTTGGCTTAGGTTTTGGGTGGTAAGAGTTACTGCCAGGTGGATACGTGGGAGCATTATATAAAATAGCTAACACAATTGCGCCGGTAGCTATAATAAGCGCTAGAGCTATAAAAAAATAACGCAGGCCTTTATTATCGCGCAGTAATCTATGAATTTTTACCCAGTGTTTTGGTGTTTGTGGAAGCATAAGCATATTATACCCTATTTACTTCCAGTCAACTACTGGCCGTAAGGTTATTTAGTTAAGGCGTTTTAAAACTTTGTCGCGGCCTAGCAGTGCCAGAGTTTCGTTAAGCTGTGGGCTAAAAGGCGCCCAGGTTGTGTAAACCCGAATTAAACTAAACAGAACCGCGGGTTTTTCGCCGGTAGTTTCAAGGAGCTTGTTTAGTGTTTCCTGAATACTGCCAGGCGTAAATTCGCTTTTTTCTAGAGCTCTCTCGGCTAGTTTTACCAGCTCTTGCCGTCTTTCAGGGGACAATTTTTTGAGTTGTTTGTTGTTTTCAATCAAACTTTCGTCGCGCTCAGGTTCGGCAAAAAAATATCTGGTAGCCTGCGGTAAATCACTCAAAGTTTTAAGCCGGTCTTGCACCAAAGCCAAGACTTTTTTCTTATATTCTTCGCTGGCTTCTTCAGCTTCGTTAGGCCAGAAGCCCATGGCAGTTTCATCAACTCTTCCTTCCAAAGAGACCGCTTCGGCACTATGTGCCTGCGCTTCGCCTTTAGTCTCTTCTTCAGGAAGAGGTTGACTTAACGTTCTAGCATATAGTTCGTCGAGTGATGTTTTGCGAATCCATTGTCCGTTGAGCCAAGCCAGCCGCTGTTCGTCAAATCGGCTGGAAGATTTTTGCACTCTTTCAAGGCTGAATTTTTCAGTCAGTTCTTGCACAGAAAAAACTTCTTGTTCGGTGCCGTCGTTCCAGCCTAATGTGGCTAAGAAATTTATCATTGCTTCAGGCAGGTAGCCTTCGCGGGCGTAATCTAGAATGTCTTTTGCTCCGTCGCGTTTTGAAAGCTTTTTTTTGCCATCAATCGCCATGACATAAGGCAAAGTAGCTAAAATCGGCGGCTCTAACTCTAAAGCCTCATAAAGGTTTAGATATTTTGGCACAGAGGAAATAAATTCCTGGCTGCGGATCACGTGACTGATTTTCATCAAAGCGTCGTCTACAATATGCGCAAAGTTATAAGTTGGATATCCGTCGGCTTTTATTATAATAAAGTCGTCAATCGCCTCCTCGCCACTGTCAAGCTGGCCCATGACGGCATCTTGCCAAGAGTAGTTTTTTGGTTCGGATTTAAAACGCAAAGGCTGCCTGCCGTCCCACTTGGGTGGATCCGCCAGCTGGCGGATTCGGCCGATGATTTCTGTATAAAAACGGCTGCTTTTTAGCTTTGGCTTCATCGCGGAAAGTTTGCAGTTCTTCTTTAGAATATGGATCGGCATATGCCCGGCCTTTTTCCACTAGCTTCATAGCCCATTGCTTTGTAAATATCTAGCCGCTCGCTTTGGCGATACGGCCCATATTGGTCCGTTTACTCCAACTCCTTCATCCCATTCCAATCCAAGCCAACACAAGGCTATCTTGGATGTGCTTTTCAGCGCCCTTCAACCTCGCGCGCTTTGTCAGTATCTTCAACTCTTAAAATGAATTGTCCGTTATTTTGGCGGGCTAACAGCCAGGCGAATAATGCCGTGCGTACACCGCCCACGTGTAAAAAACCGGTTGGGCTGGGTGCAAAACGGGTTCTAACTTTTGTCATATAGTTTATTTTAACAGATAACGGTTCCTAAGCTGACTAATTCGTATTAATAAACTTGGGAACTTCGCCCGGCAAAAAGCCGGACAGTAGCTATATTTTACTTTATTATTGACTTTATGTCAAGTAATTACATGCTGCTGGCGATGCGGTCGAGCTGCTGGGCAGAAAGCGGCGTATTGCCGTCGATAATATATAATATTCCGCCGTTTACCCACACTGCTTTGTTGTTGTAGGTATATACTGTCAAACCCTGGATGCTATTGATGCGGTAGTCGTTATTAGAATCTTCAGTTACGTAATTATCCAGCACGGCTTGGGAATTCCAGGTGCTGGCCTGTTGAGTCACGGTGTATTTTTTGCTGGCATCGTGATTTGCCCGGTAAGCTAACTTTACACTGCCATCAGAATACGCCACCGGTCCGTGCAGCTCATAACCTTTAGGTTGATAGTTGGGCAAAGTGGCATCAATCCCCGCCTGCGCAGCCGCGACCCGGATTGATAAATTAGGCATATTAAGATACGTTAAATAACCGCCAAGCAGCAAGAGAGCTAAACATGTGGCGCCAATGCTAAGCACGCGGCGTGAGCGCGTTTGAGGCTGGTCTACTTCCCTGGCCGGCACTGTTAACTTGGAAGGCTCTCGAACTGGCAGATTTGCCAGTTGCTTGTTAATAAGCTGTTCTTTAATGGCTCGTGAGCTCATTCGTACAGGAGATCCCTTTTGAGCTGTAGACTTTGAGGGATGGCTGGCGTAATTTTTATGAGAGCTAGCTTGTTGTTTGTGGTTGGCTTGGTGATGGCGTTTGTATTGCCGCTTAGGTTGCGAAGAGCTTGAAGAATGAGAGTCTTTATCTTTAGCGAACTTGCTTATTTTAGAGCTACGCATTACTTGAGCCGGCTTTCTGTTTGAATTTGAAGGATGCGGTTTGTGTAAAGGCGCTCTAACCAAAGCACGTGAGCGCTGAGCTTTGCTATGTAATTTTTTAGCAGGCGCACTTGCCCGTGCCGGTGCAGTAGGTTTTGGAGTGGTTTTGGAATGATTTTTGTTAGGCTTAATGTCATTGATCATTACTCCGGTTGGCGAAGGAGCGGGTTTTAGCGAGCTGGCCGGCGATGACTTTTCTAGCGGTAAGCCGGTTACCACGTCATACGTGCGGCCGTTAAGGTTAATTGTATTTTGACCTCTCATCGTAGCTTAAACGCCCCTAGTTTTTTTGGTTATGCTACTAACTATCGTAAGTCGTATCAATTAATTGTGCAAGCTTTCGACAGGCTATTCTCGCCAGGCTGTCGGGTTGGTATAATACTTAGTATGCACGATAATACTTCGCGTAAGCGCCAGCTTATTCAGCGCTCATTCATCTATGGCGTAATGACAGTTGCGGTTATAGTGGCCGTTGTTGTTTGCTTGTTGCTTGTTCTTGGTTACCGTTTTAATCGCAGTGATGGCCGGCTGGAACAAACGGCTTTGCTGCAGTTTGACAGCTTTCCTTCCGGTGCTCGCGTGGGCATTGACAATAAGTGGCAGGGCTTTAATACGCCCAATAAAAAGACCGTTAAACAAGGCCAGCATACGATTGCCATAGAGCGTGACGGATATCGCCAATGGGCTCAGTCAACCTATATAAAAGCTGGCACTGTGGTGTGGTTTAACTATGCGCGGCTAGTTCCGAACTCCGTTACTACAGAAACCGTCCACACTTTTCCTACTCTGACCAGCGTGAAAGCTTCACCTGACCATAAATGGATAGCAATCAAAACCGATCCTAGCGACTTGAGCTTAGATTTAGTAGATATCAGCAATGAGAAAACTCCCAAATTTAGCCAAGTAAAATTGCCCGCCAAGTTAGTGAGCAAGCCCGGCCGCTTTACAATTGCCGAGTGGGATTTTGGTAGCCGTTACATTTTGCTCAAACACACCTTAGCGAATGGGACTATTCAATTCATAGAAGTCGACCGCACTCAACCGGCCGAAGCACGTAATATTAGCCGGCAGCTAGGACTTAAAATTACACAGGCGCATTTAGCCGGCAATAGCGGCAACATTCTTTTTATTCTTAGCCAAGGCGACTTAAGAAAGGCCGATCTTGGGGCGGGCACTATCTCACAACCGCTCGTAAGTGACGTTAATAATTTTAAACTTTATCAAGCAGACACCCTGGCGTACACGGGAGAAAAAGATGGCCGTCAGGTGGCGGGAATTTATAAAGACGGTTCTAAAGAACCTGTAATAGTGCGGCAATTTAGTAAAGGTCTTAAAGTGCCTTTGCAGGTAACCACCAGCAGTTATTTTGGAGATAATTATTTAGCTGTATCGCATGATAAAAAAATAGAAATCATTAAAGACCCATTGTCGGGTGGGACACGTAAGACTTTTGCCCGCTTTAACTTTCAACCTGGAGTAAAATGGCTGGACTTTTCAAGTAACGGCCGTTTCCTGATAGCCCAAAATGGTAACCATTTGGCTAGCTATGACTTGGAGTATAAAAAACTTTTCAACATAAACTTACCCGTGAGCCATACTCCTTCTAAGAAACCTATTGATTGGCTCGACGATTACCATCTTTGGAGTGATGGCGACGGTGCTTTGCATATGCTGGATTTTGACGGAAGCAACTCACAAATCATTACCGATGTACTGCCTGGCTTCGATGTAACGCTTAGCAGCAACGAAAAACGACTATTTAGCATCGGCGAGAATTCCACTACTAAACAGCCTATTTTACAAAGTTCGCATATGGTAACTGGCAACTAAAATTTAGTTACCAAAAATTTGCTCAAGCAGTGTTGGCGAGTTGCCCGCCAAGCTGTTTGTGCTGCTGCCGCTTTGAGTCGGTTGTCTAGCTTTAGCCGGATTGGGGCTGATCTGCTGAGCAGTAACTAGTAAGCGATTCAACGCTGTGCCCGCTGGCGTACAGGTTACTAGCGTAAGTAAAGGCCGGCTTGTTTTAATAGCTAGCGCGCTCACTTGTTCTGGCTTTACGACTTTTTTGTTAACTACCTTATACGTGTAACGGGTTCCTTTGTAGTTAACATAAATAGTGTCACCTTTTTGCAGCTTATCAAGCTGAACAAAAATAAATTTATAATTGCCGTTATTAAAGATATCGTTACTGGAGTGGCCAAGTATGACCGTGTTGCCGGCTTGGCCGGGCACACTACTGGCTCCGGGTATCGGGTAATTTACTACTCCACTCTTTAAGGATTCTTGGACCTGGCTGTCTGCAAGTGACTTTAAGCCGTAGATAACCGGTGCTTCAACATTGATTTTGGGAATAATAATTTTTGGCGCAGGCCCTACGGCAGTTCCGGCATTAGGATCGACAACAATGTTTTGGGCGCTGATACTACCCGGGCTAACGTAAGCATGTACCTGAGCAAAGAAAAGTTGGTTAAATTGTAAAAAAACAAATACTAAAATTACAGCCAAAGCGGTAATAACCGGCATGAAGTGACGACTCTTTTTGGCAGTTTCTGCCTGCTTCTTTACCTTGTTTAAAACCTGTTCTCTCAGGTCATTGGCTGAAGTTTCGTTTTCGTAGCCCGACCCTATTGCACCTGTGTCATTATCGGTAACTGGCGTTGCCTCTATGCTGTCGATAGATTTAGATTGTGGCTGGCTTTTGCCGAGTTGGTGTAAATAATAGCGCTGGTAATATTGCTGGTAATAGTTTTGCCAGGAGCTGTGGTATTGTTGCCATTGTTTGGCAACATGGGAGTAGGCGCTCCGGTCGTTATGGGTCCGTTTGTAGACCGAGCCTTGTGGTGGTGTATCATTTGCAGTCTGAGCGTTGCCGCTGGCCGCATCTTTATGTGGCGGGTCAACGTCATAAATTTGGTCAATTTGTTGCCGAATAATGTTGGTGGCTGCCGCTTGGCTTTTGTTTTGTGCGGAGGCATTACTACTTGGCGCCCCTGAAGAAGACGCTGGTGATTGGTTGTTTTCTGGCTTTGTTTCTGATGACATAATAATAGCCTTAGCTGCTACTTTATTGTACAATTTTCTAGTAGTGATTGCTAGAAATCACTTAAGCTTCTAAAGAGTTTTTGGCAGTTGATGCCGCAGTGGCGGAATTGGTAGACGCGCTAGACTCAAAATCTGGTGAGCATTTCGCTCGTGTCGGTTCGAGTCCGACCTGCGGTACCAATTGTTAAAAACTTAGCTTGCAATGCTGGTTGAAACAGCTTCAAACATTTGACCAGAATTCCAAGCCCAATAGATGCTTGCGCGTGTAGCCAAGCTGCCACGCCAAAGCGCCATAGGGTTATCCAAAGGCGTGCTGCTTACTTTTCCATCTTCAGCTACCAGTAGTTGTTGGTTATGAAAAGTAACAACACCTATGGGGTACGTTATGGTAAATTTGTGCAAAGCCTCGACCAAGCTAGTAAGTTGCATGCTGAAAGTTAAAACTTTCGGGTAGTATACGGCTTGGAATAGTTTTTGCAGCTGTGCAAACGAAAGTATCAGCAAGGTTTGTGGTCGCTGCACTATCACACCGGATTGATTACGTAGTAAATCAACTGCATCACGGGTAATAGTAGCCGGAATATCAGTTTCGTTTAAAAGCTTTTCGTATAAAACCGCTGTCTCCGAATTGCTGCCGCTGTCGCCAATCAGCAACAAATTATCTGCCCATTTTGCTGCGGCTAAAAGTTGCGGTTTGGCTTTTTTGGCAATACCTCCAGATGGGTTGGTCGGCACAAAAACCGCATCACTAATGCTAGACGGAATAGATTTTTTTAAAACGTCAGGCAAGACTACCCTGCATTCGCCTACTCCGGTTTTTATAGCTTGGCCATAACTTTCAGCGATTGCCGCAAAGCCCGAACTATTACCGCCGACCACCGCTAGCTTGCCAGCTTGCTTCTTTTGTTGCGGCTTACTCCACTCAATATCAGGAAAAAGTTGCTTTCCTGGTGTTTGTCTCTGCCAATAATCAAATTGCGGTTTACTCATCGCCAAAGCTCCGAACCTCTTTTACATTATGAGTCAGCAGCTTATGTTCTTTGTCGAACGTAAAGATGCCAGTTACTTTTTTACCCCGTAAAACTTCAGGTAGCCAAAATTTATCATCCTCCCACATTTTGTCATAAGGGATATTTCTAATACTAAACCATTTCGGGTTCATTTCTTTTGTTTCTTGTGGCTCGCCTTGCCAGTCTAGACAAAAATAAACATGCACATACATATGCCATTTCGAGTCATCTTCGTTTTTGTAAATAAAATCGTGCTGGGCAACTTTTTCATATTTTACCGGTGTTACTTTGATTTCTTCTTGGCATTCGCGTATTAGTGCCTCATCAACCGTTTCGGTTTTTTCAACTTTGCCGCCGACGCCATTAAAACGTTCGTCTCCCCAGCCGCGCTTTTTCATAGCCAGCAAAATTTTATTTTCTCTTCTTAAAAATAAGAGTGTGCAGACTTTATTGTTCACTGCTTTCTCCCAGCTTAGAATTTATAACTGCAGCTGTACCCAAAATCAAGTGACTTATTTCTTCGCTCGACAGGGTTTCTATAGGCTGTCCTTTAGCGATTTTAATGATTTTCTTAGCCGTCGCTTCGTCTTCGCCGGTCTTATTTTCTAAAACTATTATCGAATTGCTATGTTCTTGAATCCAGGCTACTGACCTTTTAGCTTCCGCCATTCTTTTGGCAAAATCTTTATCACCTTCCCTGGTCTTTAAACGCTCTTCCCAGTCTTCGGCACTGGCGAGCAGGCCAATAGGAATAACTCTTTTGAAACCTAGGACGTCAAAATCACTCACACTATTAGCCAGGGCTGGTAACAAAACGAATCTGGTCGGATAACTTGCTAAGTCTGAAGCGTATGTTTCTTTACTTGTAGGATGCACGGCATATTGAACCAGCGAGCGTTCTTCAATTTTGGCTAACACTTCTTCTTTTGAAGCACCTGCTCTATAGGTTGGCGAATCATCAGGGCGTCTAGCTCGAGTAGTGATGCTGCTGGCTTCTGAAAATTCTGAATCTTGCGAGGTGACCTTATGGATAAGGTGAGACTTGCCAACTGAACTTGGGCCAATAAGTAAAGTAAGGGTTATTTCGCCTAAAGCATTTTGAACTTCTTGGCTTGGACGGTAAGCTGCTTGATTTTCTTCTGCCCACGCCAGTCTTTGTTCTAAAGTGGACATTTTATATCTCCAAGTCGATACTTACCGGGCAGTGATCCGATCCCATAACGTTAGCATGAATTTTGGCTGATTTAACCTTGTCTTTCAAGGCGGCTGAAACCAAGAAGTAATCTATGCGCCAACCAACGTTTCGCGCCCGGGCATTTGCCCAGTGAGTCCACCAGCTGTAATGACCATTGCCTTTTGTAAAAATTCTAAATGTATCCACAAAGCCGGCATCGATAAATTTTTGAAACCCTTCACGCTCTTCATCCGTAAAACCATGTTTGCCGACATTTTGCTTAGGGTTAGCCAAATCATCCTCGGTGTGGGCAACGTTAAGGTCGCCGCAAAAAACTACCGGCTTGGTTTTTTCTAAAGTTTTTATGTGCTCTAGGAATGCCGGATCCCATTGTTTATGGCGCAATCCCACTCTACTTAAATCGCCTTTACTGTTCGGCGTGTAAACAGTTACCACGTAAAATTTTTCAAATTCGGCAGTGATTATCCGGCCTTCTTTCACTGGATCGCCATAATTATCTGTCGTTAAGTCGTATTTCTTGGCGATATCGTCAGTAAGATTATTAAGGATTTTTAAAGGTTTTTCTTTTGTAAATATTGCTGTTCCCGAATAGCCCTTTTTTTCTGCTGAGTTCCAGTATTCTTCATAATCTGGTAAATCTATTTCAGCTTGCCCTTGCTGGGCTTTAGTTTCCTGTAAACACAAGATATCAGGCTGGTGCTGTTTTACAAACGGCACAAACGCATCTTTCTTCACAGCCGCCCGAATTCCGTTGACATTCCAAGAATAAATCTTCATCTACTTTATTATAACGTTATTCCGGTGATACGCTATTGCAACTTAAAAGAAAATAGCCCTCCCCAATATTTTGGGGAGGGCTTGTACTTCACAACTCCTTTACTAGGTACTTGGCAACTTCTGATTTACCTACCTTGACTCGAACGGGAGTATGTATGAAGCGGGCGCCCTCGGGAATTTTGACGTCTTTTTCCAGAGTATATTTATCTCCTATTTGGGCGCCGTCGCCGATAACAACCCCCTCGCTTACATGGCAGGCTTTGCCAAGCCTGACGTTGCTGCCAATCTTTACTTTCTCTGAGATCTTGCAGCTTACTCCGATGTGGGAATTGTCACCAATAGCTACATCAGGTTGTTCGTCTTTTTTCTTTGGACCCGTACCGCTGACTTTGCCGATTGAAGCACCGTAGCCTACAGTACAGTCCTTGCCAATTTGGACATACTGCCCAATGTGGCAATGCTTCTCGATAACAGAATTGTCACCTACTGAAGAGTAGACTCCAACTGGAGATCCCGCCTCGATCCAGACATTATCGCCTAGATGAGCTGAGTTGTGAACCATCACGTTTCCAGAGGATACTCCGCCAGATTTGACGAACTCCAGTATCCGGTAACCACTGTCAGTTTCACCTCTGCGGTTGACACGGATCAAGCTTGCAACAGCCATGGCCCTCTTCCTTTATTGTAGGATTTAAAGACAAAAATCAATGCCGCCTTCAGTCCAGATGTAAAGTACTAATGATACTTTACCATTTTAAATGTTATTAGTCAATCATTTTATATTTTTTGATCTAACGTCTTAGTTTTCGTTGATTTTCACGCTCGGTGTCGCGTCGTTTGATAGTTTGCCGTTTGTCATAATTCTTCTTACCTTTGCCAAGCGCAATTACCAGCTTAATATGCTTACCTCTTGTTAAAAGTCTTAAGGGCACGATAGTTAGACCGGTATTTTTTTGACTGATCAGACTATTAATCTGTTTGCGGCGTGCTAAAAGTTTGCGCGGACTAGTGTCAACTGCTCGGTCATTTTTCCCCGCTTCAGTCGGCTTCACGCTAAAGCTGGCGTTAATCAGCCACAATTCACCATCTTTTACAGTTACGTAAGCGCCTTTGAGCTGAACGTGGTTGTCGCGCGCCGCTCGGACTTCGGGGCCATTTAAAACAATACCCACAGTTAATTCATCGTCTAACTCGTAGTCAAATTTAGCTCGGCGATTAACGATAGTAGCCGGTGGTGTTTTAGCTTTAGCTGCCATCTTTTAATTGTAGCATTCTAGAGTGAGCACATAATACTCAAAAGCTTTTTTGCAGAAAGATCCCAACTGAATAGCTTAGCCTGCTTTTTACCGGCCGCGATTTGATTTTGGCGGAATTCTTTATTCTCCAGTTTTAAGACTGCTTTAGAAAAATCATTTTCTGAGTCCGGATCAAAAAACAGGGCTGCCCCGCCGCCTACTTCGCGGAAAACTTCCAAGTTACTGCAAACTACCGGAACGCCCTTTGCCATTGCTTCAATCACAGGCAGGCCAAAACCTTCTTCTTTAGAAGCGGTTACAAGTGCCATGGCGCCTGCAAGCAGTTCACTGTATTTTTCATCGCTGACGCCATGCCAGAATTTGACGTTACTATTTTTTGGCGCCAGGCTTTGAAGTTCCGCTTCTCGCTCGGGAGCAATCCCAGATAATAAATGTAGCGTATAGCCTGGTAGTAACTCGAGTGATTTAATCAGTAATTCGACATTTTTATACGGCATGAATGAGCCCATATAAACCAGACTTTTCTGAGTTTTAGAACTGATTTTAGGGTGAATAAAAGTGTCGGCTGGAGCATTGTATACCACGCCGATTGGCTTGGAGGTAAGTTTATGTTTTTTAATGAGGTTTTTAGAAAATTCACTTACCGTAACGAGATAATCCGCCTTATTGAGTAAAAAACGTTGTGGCCAGTAAACAGAGTGAAATAGCCGCCAAACTATTCTTATGGCGGGGTTCAGCCATGTAGGAGGCTTGGGATGCTGGTAATAAATTAAATCATGCAACGTAAAAATGAGTTTATATTTTCTTCTCCACGTTCCCATTACTTGGATTGGACTAAATACTACATCTGCACCTAGCTTGTTGAGTTTAGTCGGCAAAAAAATCTCTTTAGGCGAAAGCGGATGATTAACTATCATATAGGGCACGTTTTTAGGGAGCATTTTTACCTGTTCGTGTTTCCAAATCAGTATGGTGACAGGTTGAATTTTATGAAGTGCTCCCGCGATTGAAGCCCCATAACGGGTAATGCCGTCAAAATGTTCGGTTCGCGTCCAGCGAAGATCGATAAAGACTTTCATTTATTCTACTCTAGCACGCCTGAGTAGCATGTATAATGTAATTAATAACTATGAAAATTTTAATTGCGTCTGACTTACATTGGCCGACTATTAACGGCGTGGCTACTTTTAGCCGTAATTTAGCCAAAGGTTTAGCGGATAGAGGCCATGAAGTAGTTGTTATAGCTCCGTCGCAGCGTAAATCCGGTAGGAAATACGTCCAGGAAGATGAAAACCATGTGGTTATGCGCACAATGTCGCTGCCTTTCCCTTTTTATCAGAATTTTAGAATTTCTTTAACGCCTCAGCGCGAGGTGCGTAAAATCATCAATGACTTTAAGCCGGATATAATCCATATTCAAAGCATGCTTGGTATTGGTCGAGCTACCATACTTTATGGCAAAAAGTTGGGAATACCGGTGGTAGCGACAAATCACGCAATGCCCGAAAACCTGATAGATAACCTGCGCTTGCTAGCGCCTTTTGCTAGGACAGTTAGTTCGGTTTTAAAAAGCTATGCTGCACGCTTTCATAGTAACGCCGACTACGTAACCTTTCCCACCCAGGCAGCGATTGATATATTTTCTGATTATGGCAGTGTTGCGCCGCCAATCCAGGCAATTTCCAATGGCGTTGATTTAGCTAGATTCAGTCCTGGTAAAGTTTCTGCCAAAACTCGCAAAAAATTCGGTTTGCCCAGTGACAGACCGATTATTAGTTACTTAGGGCGCCTGGATAGCGAAAAACACCTCTCGGTGCTTTTACACGCGGCGGCTAAAATTTTGAGCCAACAAAAGGCTCATCTTTTAATTATCGGCTCCGGTAACGACCTGGAAAATCTTAGATGGCTGTCACGAGACCTTAATATTAATCAACACATAAGTTTTACCGGCAAAGTAACTGACGATGAAATAGTAGAACTTCACAAAGCCGCTACGGTGTTTTGTATGCCTTCACCCGCTGAGTTGCAAAGTATTGCAACTTTGGAGGCTATGGCGTCCGGTGCGCCAGTAGTTGTAGTTGATCAGGGCGCGGTTCATGAGCTTTGCGACAGTGGCAAGAATGGCTATATTTGTAAAACGGATGATGAAGAAGATATGGCCGATAAAGTAATCTCTATTCTAGACGACAAAGCTCTGCAGGAAAAAATGTCCGCTCGCAGCTTAGCTATTGCCAAAAAACATGACTTATCAAAAACTCTGGACGAGTTTGAAAAAATATATAAAAAGCTAGCCTAGAGCAAAATCGCTAATTACTTTACCTGCTATTTTAGGTGTTTCGTAGTGTACCAAATGTCCGGTATTGGCAATGGTCACCAGCTTACTGTCAGGTACTTTTTTATCCAGTCTTTTTTGGGAAGCTAGCGACGCTATATTATCTTTTTCGCCTGCTATTAATAAGACTGGCATGGTAAGTTTAGGTGCCTGCTTACTTACATAACTTTTGATTGACGCCTGGTAAGCTTCGCCTAAGCTCTTACGATCGTGAAAGCCGCTGAAATATTTTAAGTGTTGGCTGTGTACGCGTTTTAGAAGTTCCCGATTTTTTGTCTTCGCCAAGTTGCGGCTCATTATTCTTATAACTAATCTGCTTCTTAGTAATTTAGTGCCGGCATATTCGGGTAGATTTTGCCCCAGCCAGTAATAAAAATTTGCTATCCATCCTAGACTAGAGTTTCTCAGTGGCGGTTCGGCTATAGAGTTGATTAGAACTAGTTTGGAAATTGTTTTAGGATTTTGAGTTGCAAACTCAGCACAAATAATAGAGCCGAACGAGTGGCCAACCAAGACGGGCAATCTGGTTAACCTGAGTTTTTTAATGAAGCTACCAACAAACTTTACATAACCTTCAATGTCGTGCCTTAAATCCATAGGAGTTGAGTCGCCAAAACCCGGCAGGTCTGGCACAATGACTTTAAATTCACTAAGTTCTTTAGCTATAAATTCCAGACCGTGATGATCGCCGCGCAGACCATGAATCATAATGATCACGTCTTTTTTGTTTGAATTATAAGTAAAGTAGCTTAATTGACTGCCGTGTATTTTAAAAGATTTTTTAATTGGTTCTTTCATGATTTAGAAACATATTTTGAGTTTGTTATATAAAATCTTAACAGTTCGTTAACGCTACGGGAAATCCCAACTCGCGGTGAAATGCTAATTTCTGACTTTTTCACCTCACCTCCTCCTACGATTTGCAAAGGCGACTTAGTCAAATCATGGCCATAAAGCTTCTTGTTAATTTCAAGCGCCTGAGCTAATTTAGCCGGGCCGTTAGTAAGCTGTCTCGATTCTACTCCGCCACGCAACTGGCGCATTTTCTCAACGCCTTCCAGCGGTTCTGCGGCACGGATTAATACACCGGCTCCTTCGCCATTCCTGCCGGCGGTCACATTAAAGCACCAATGCATGCCATATGTAAAATACACATAAGCCTTGCCGGGCGGACCGAACATGACAGCGTTGCGTTTGGTCTGGCCGCCATGAGTATGGCTGGCCGGATCAGCTTGGTGGTAGCTTTCGGTCTCAACTATTTTTGCTTTTAAAACTTCGGCGCTAGGCAGTGTGCGAATAATGGTTGCTCCAAGCAAATAGTGGGCTGCTGCAATAGAGTTCTCTAGCTTAGCGGACTCTAAGGACTTAATAGTCAATTCCCTCGTTTGCTAAGAATTTGTCGTCAAAATGATGCTTAATTTTGCGCATCTCGGTTGTAATATCGGCATATTGCAAAAACTCTTCTGGGAAGTCCCTTCCCGTTATACACAAACTGGTTTTTTTATGACGGTTTTTTAAAAGCTGCTCTAGTCTGTCTTTTTCAAGCAGGTTGTCGTTAATGGCATTATTAATTTCATCGCAAATGACTAAATTGTATTTTCCACTTGTCGCACACTCCAAGGCGAATCGGTAAGTTTCTTCGGCGGCTTTTTTGTGGTCTTCTTCACTGACGTTTTTTTCGCTTAGTTCGCCAGCGTTGAAAAAGCCTTTGCCGCCCTTGTAAAACATGAGCTGTTCATCGTAAACTGCGGCGATACGATTCATGAAAGTATGCTCGCCCACTTCCCAATCTTTTATAAATTGAATATAAGCCACGTGCCAATTTCGCCCTAGGGCACGGCACATTAAACCGAGGCTGGCGCTGGTTTTGCCTTTGCCGTTGCCGGTATAGACTACCACCACGCTTTCTTTCTGCCTGTAATCTTCAAATGCCATGGTTTCATTATACGCCAAAAAGACTAAAAACAGCCTAATCAAAAACTATTAGCAACTGTATGGTTTTAAAGGTTATAATCCTATTATGACTGACCAAAAAACGATAAAAGTTTTCGGCTACGGCTCGTTGATTAGTCACTATTCGCTGCACGTCACCGCTCCCGACGCCAAGGATATTAAGCCAGTTTGGATTAAAGGGTTCCGTAGAGAATTCAGTAAGTGGACCTCGCAAGGCTGGCACACTCACAACCTGGATCTAGCTGGTATTCCATATTGTAGCGTTGATGTCGTAGTTGACAAAAGTAAACAGGTTAACGGAGTAGTTTTCGAAACAAGTCCTGATGGCTTAGAGGATCTAAAAAAGCGTGAAGATGGCTATAAACTGGTAAGTACTGTGGCTTATGATTTCGAGACTGGTAAATCTCTTGGCGAGTGCTTTACATTTTCATCAAATAGGTGCGATGGTAGTTACGAAAGTGGCAATCCAGCTCAGGAACGTTACGTAAAACTATGCCTAGATGCTGCCAAAGAATACGGCGATGATTTTTTCCAACAATTTCTAGCTACGACTTATGTTGGTGATAAAACGCTGAAAGAAGCATCAGATCTTACTAGAATTAGCTAAACCTCAGCTACCTACTTGACAAAAATAACTTTATAGACTATAATATAAAACTATGCATAACTATATGCAGTACCTTAACTCGCGCCGCGGAGTTTACAGTGGCATCTGCGCTCTGGTGGTGTTCGCTTGTATTATCATGCTCTCGGGCACGATGGGGCTCAACAGCAACACGCAAGAGCAAGGCTCGAACCTCGTTATTACGGGGGAAGGCTTCTTCGTTCACCTGACTTATGGCATGATGAACGTGCTCGTTTGGGGGACTCTCATCGGGCTGTTGTCTCTTGTCGTCATTGGCGTATTACGCCGATCGATGGCCAGTACGACGCTTCCTGGGATTGTTTACATCATCGCTGCGGCGATGGTCGACCCAGAATATTTGCAGGTTTACGGTGGTTCGTGGTTCACGTATCATACCGTGGCAGTAGCGGGAATTATGACGCTACTGGGCGTATTGGCGCTCACGGTATTTGATCGGTGGATGCCAGCGATGATCCGGCGAACGCCCGACAAGATTCCAGATAATCGAGTTGCCGAGTACGAGGAGGAGGCAGACAGAGACGCAGATAGAGGGCCTCACATGGGTGGCCTTAAATAAAACCGATTTTGCCAGTTTTATCGTTAAAAAACTGGCGAAGTACCTGAGTTTTTAAGACCTTTTGAAAGTTCAGGCGCTTCTATAAGTTTAATAGACTAGGCGCTAAGTGCTGCGTCGATCTTTGGCCTATCAAAACCTAAGATTATCTCACCATTAATGTCGGTAACCGGCACGCCGCGAAAGTTGCCTTTTAGTTTTTCTAGAAGTTCTTTTTGAGCTTCCAAGTCTTTTTCTATATCTTTCTCGGTGTAGGCAATATTTTTGCTGTCAAAATATTGTTTTTCGCTGCGGCAAAAACCGCACCAGCTTGCTGTGTAAATGATTATTTTTGGTTTTTTGGCTTTATTCATAGTTATTTAAATTATAACACAGGCTTCACTCTTGTCATGCAGCGGTGGCGACTGTTATAATCAGACAAAGATGGAAAAAGTTAAAAAGACGCGCAGCAAGCTGCCAAATGCTGAGGCTGATAAAAAACAAACCGAGTTTGAACAGACAATGTATCAACGCAATCTGTTTTTAAGTATGGCGCTGAATATGACTTGGCAGCTGGCTTTGGTAGTAATTATTCCGATAGTCGGAGGCTTTAAGTTGGATGAGCATTTTGGCACTTCTCCGCTCTGGACTATATTCGGCGTAGTTCTAGCGGGCACTGGAGTGATTGCGGTGTTACGTCGGGTTGTCGTGGAGGCTAATCGAAAATCGTCTAATCCAAAGGAATCTAAAAAGTGAACCTATTATTTACCAAACTTTTAGCTGAAAGTGGTCCGGCAGTTCACGTTGCGCCGGGCGGTGTGCTGCAGATTGGTGGCTTGACCATTACAAACTCGATTCTTTATGGTTGGATTTGCATAGTAGCAATAGTAGTTCTTCTGGTTTGGGTAGCTCGCCGTATTACGGTCAAGCCTAAAGGTGGCCTGGCGCAATTTATTGAATACGGTGTGGAATTTATCTCTAATTTAGTTACAAATGCTTTTGACGACAAGAAAGTGGCGCGCAAGTATGTTCCTTACTTTGTTACCCTGTTCTTCTTCATACTACTTAATACCTGGCTTGGTTTACTGCCAGTTGTAGGCGAAGGTTTTCGAGCGGGAGAAAACCCACTATTCAGGCCGTTCACGGGAGACTTAAACAGTACTTTCGCAATGGCGGCGGTCACTATGGCCGTGGTTTACGTAGCGTCAGTACGTGAGTCGGGTGGAATATTAAAATATCTTCGCCATTTCTTTGTGGGCAGTCCGCGCAATCCCCTTTATTTTACAATCGGATTACTGGAAATGTTTACCGATCTTACGCGCGTGATTTCCTTAAGTCTTCGACTCTTTCTTAACGTAGCAATCGGCGAAATGGTCATTGCGGTATTTTCATATCTGGGTCATGTTTTAGCACCTGTCAGCGCCTTGCCCTTCACGCTTATTGAGCTGGGTGTGGGTGCCTTGCAATCTTATATATTCGTCATCTTAAGTGTCATGTATTTGGCGATTGCGGTTAATCATTCACAGCAACACGACCTCGAAAGTGCTAGAGACTTGACCGACGATGAGCAGCCTGAAACAATAAAGATGCAGCCTGAAAAGGCGTGAGGTTTATTTTGACTCAGTTTAATAAAATTGTTAATAAATTAAGTGATAAGGAGTAAATATAAAATGCTACACATGTTAACTCTGGCAGATGCCGTTAATACAGCTATTATTGCCAAAGGTTTGATGATCGGCGGCGGATTTATCGGTCCGGGTGTCGGTATCGGCATAATCGGCGGTAATTACTTGGCGGCGGTTGGACGCAATCCTGAGGCTGCAAAGTTTCTAGGCCAAGCTCTGATTTTCGTGGCTATTATCGAGCTATTTGGTTTACTAGCCTTTGCTTCGATATTCATAGTTAAATAAAGTTCCAAGGAAAAATAATTTAAGTGATTAACACAGTGCTAACACAATTTGGGGAGAGTTCGTCAGGACTAGGCGCCTTAGGCGTTGATGGTCAGGCGTTTGTAATCCAGCTCATCACTTTTTTGCTGGCATTTTTAGTGCTTAAAAAATGGGCTTTCAAGCCAATTATTGATGTTTTAAATCGTCGTCGCGAGACTATTGATAAAGGCGTTAAGTTAGGCGAACAGATGCAAAAACGACAGGTTGAGCTTGAAAAAGAAATCGACAAAAAACTTCATGAAGCGCGTGCTAAAGCTGATGGAATCATTACCGAATCTCAGGATGCGGCTCGTCACTCAGCTCAAGAGATTGAGGAAAAGGCCCGCTCTAAAGCAGACATGATTGTACGCGAGGCCAAGGAAAGTATCGAACAAGATACCAAAAGAGCCCGCAAAAAACTTGAGAGTGAACTGGCCGAGCTGATATCGGAAGCTACCGAAGCGATTATCGAGGAAAAGGTAGACGCTAAAAAAGACGCTCGTCTAATCGATAAAGCTATTAAGGAGCAGGCATAAGATGAAAGTTCCCAGATATCAGATTGCTGACATTGTGGCCAAACTAACCTTAAAGAGCGACGCTGACGCTAAGAAGCTAAGCAGTGAAATAGCCGCCTACCTTTTGAGCGAAAGACGGACTGATGAGCTCCATTCTCTGCTTCGTGACGTTGCTTTCTTTAGGGCTGAGCAAGGTATAATCGAAATCACCGCCGTAAGCGCCAACAAGCTTACCGAAGCTGTTAGAGATGATATTCGGCAGCAGGTTCGCAAACAATATCCTGACGCTAAAAAAATAATAATCAATGAACGGATAGATAAAGATCTGGTTGGCGGCGTTAGGCTGGAAATGCTTGATAAGCAACTTGATCTTTCGGTGCGCAGTAAACTGAACCGTTTCAAACAACTAACTACTTCAGAGAGGACCGTATAAGTGAGTGAACTAACCATCAAAGAACTTTCCAGCGACATTCGAGCAGCTATTGCTGAGCTGAAAACTAAGCCGGAGATTGAAGATACAGGAATTGTGACTCGCGTCGGAGACGGCGTGGCCTGGATTTATGGGCTACGAAAATGCGGCTTTTCCGAAATGTTGGAAATCGATGGAGTTCACGGAAAGCCCGTTACTGCTTTTGCGTTTAACTTAAGCGAAGACGAAGTCGGTACCGTGTTGCTTGGCGAAGACGTTGAAGTTGAAGCCGGCGCCAAGGCGCGTTTATCTGGTAAGGTCTTGGAAGTGCCGGTAGGTCCGGAACTTGTCGGCCGTGTAGTCGATCCGCTGGGACGTCCTTTGGATGGCGGCGATCTTATTAAATCAAAACACACTGCCCGCGTTGAGCAGAAAGCGCCTGGCGTAATGGATCGCAAAAGCGTCCATGAACCTCTGATGACCGGGCTTAACGCTATCGATGCCATGATTCCGATCGGCCGCGGCCAGCGCGAGTTGATTATCGGCGATCGTCAGACCGGCAAGACTGCGATTGCGATTGATACTATGATTAACCAATATCGCCAAAAATCCGGTGTTATCAACGTATATGTGGCAATCGGCCAGCGTCTCAGTAAAATTGCCCGTTTGGTTGAGCGACTCAAGCGCGAGGGTGTCATGGAGCAAACCGTTATAGTTGCCACTAGTCCGTCCGATCCGGCAGCACTGCTTTATTTAGCGCCTTACGCTGCTACGGCAATGGCTGAGTACTTTAGAGACAATAAAGGCCATGCTTTAGTGATTTACGATGACTTGTCTAAGCATGCCGTAGCTTACCGCCAAATGTCGCTACTACTTCGCCGCCCACCAGGCCGCGAGGCTTATCCAGGTGATGTTTTCTATCTTCACTCTCGTTTGCTAGAGCGCTCGGCTAAGTTGAATGACGAACTGGGCGGCGGCAGTCTGACGGCTCTGCCGATTGTTGAAACTCAGGCCGGTGATATCAGCGCCTACATTCCTACCAATGTTATTTCTATTACCGATGGCCAGATTTTCCTGGAAACCAACCTATTCTATCAAGGTATCAGACCGGCTATCTCAGTAGGTTTATCAGTTTCACGCGTGGGCGGCAGCGCCCAGACCAAAGCTATTAAAAGCGTGGCAAAGTCTTTGCGCCTTGATTTGGCGCAATTCCGCGAGCTTGCTTCATTCAGCCAGTTCTCTACCGACTTGGACGCAGAAACTCGCCACCGAATTGAACGCGGCCAAAGATTGACCGAACTACTCAAGCAGCCACAATTCAGCCCTTACGCTATTTGGCAGATGTATTCTGTCCTAGTGGCGGCAACCGAAGGTAAATTCGATAAAGTTCCGCTTGATAAGATAAAAGCTGCCGAGCAAGCACTGCTTAGAGAGTTGGAAACCAAGCACTCTAAACTGACCAAAGACGTTAATACCGGCAACCAACCCAGCAACGAAGACCAGAAAACTATTCTTAAAGTTGCTGAATCCGTAGCTAGCAGTTATAAAGCATCTGAAAAGCCTGAGCCTAAAAAAGAAACAGAAACTGAAAACAGGAGCGGTTCATAATGGCAAGTATGATTACACTAAAGCGCCGTATCAAGTCTATTACCGGCACCCGCCAAATTACTAAGGCTATGGAACTGGTAGCTGCCAGCAAATTGCGCCATGCCCAAACCCAGGCGGAAACCGGCCGGGATTATCGAGAGGCGGCTTACGGCTTGTTGGCCCGCCTTAATACGATAGCCGAAGTGGAACGCCAGCCTTTGTTTAAAAAACGTGCCGTTAAGACAAAACTTTACGTTGTGATTACCAGTAGCAGCGGCCTGGCCGGAGCCTATAACGCCAACGTACTGAAACTTTTATCGCAATCGGTCAGTAAAGATAAAGAAAATCATATCAAGAGTCAGATTATAACCATTGGAAATAAGGGAGCCCAGTTTGTAAGGCGCCTAAAGGGTGTAGAGTTGTTAGCTATCTACCCTGCTTTTGGGGACAATCCTACCGCTAATGATATAAGACCGATTTTAAATACTTTGGTTGAGGATTATAGAAACGAAGAGATTGACGAAGTCAGGCTTCTATATACAACATTCAATTCCACGATTTCACAAAAAGCCAGCAATTTGGCCTTACTACCAGCTAGTCTGGAAGAGACTGAAGTTCCAAAAGATGAGTTTGCTATGAACTTTGAGCCTAGCGTTGAAACTGTAATCCACCAGATAGGCACTCGCCTGATTGAGTCGCAAATCTGGCAAGCATTGCTGGAAAGCCTGGCCAGTGAACAAGCTATGCGCATGCTGGCTATGAAAAATGCTACTGATAACGCCAATGATTTGATAGATGACTATACGCTTGAGTATAATACCGCCCGCCAAGCGTCAATTACCCAAGAGTTGGCTGAAATTACCGGCGGTGTGGAGGCACTAAATGTCTAAGAATAATAACAATCAACATCGTATTCTGTTACTGATAGGCATAATAATTATCATTGTCGGCGGTGCTTTCATTTGGATAAAGTTGGCTTCCAGTAATTCCAGCAATAAACAACTTTCATGTCATACTAAGAGATTGACCGCACAAGATCAGCAGATGTATCACACGAATGTTAAATCCATAAAACTATGTCAGTAATTGTTAGCTAAGGAGGAAATAGTGGCAACAAAAAATACGACCAAACTTAACACCGGTACTATTAGCCAGATTGTTGGTGTAGTTGTAGACGTTGAATTTTCGAGCGATGAACTGCCGGAAATTTATAATGCTTTAGAAGTTGATCTGGATGGCAATAAACTGGTTTTGGAAGTAGCCTTGCATTTAAGCGAGTCTAGCGTGCGTACTATCGCTCTCGGCTCTACCGATGGTCTGGAACGTGGCGCGAAAGTCATAGATACCGGCGTTTCTATCAGCGTGCCGATTGGTGATGCTACTTTAGGACGAATGTTCAACGTAGCGGGCCAGCCGATTGATAAGAAGTCCGGTGATTTTAAAGAAAAGGCGCCTATTCACCGCGCTCCTCCGCCGCTTGTCGACCAATCATCTCAGGTGGAAATTTTAGAGACAGGCATCAAGGTAATTGACTTAATCGCGCCGGTTACTCGCGGCGGCAAAGTCGGACTATTCGGTGGTGCCGGCGTTGGCAAAACAGTACTCATTCAGGAGCTCATCAACAACATCGCTAAATTTCACAGCGGCTACTCCGTATTTGCCGGTGTTGGTGAACGTACTCGCGAAGGAAATGATCTTTACGATGAAATGAAAGAAGCCGATGTGCTGAAAAACACTTCCCTGGTATTCGGCCAGATGAACGAACCGCCCGGAGCACGTTTGCGTGTGGGCCTGAGCGGCCTTACTATAGCCGAAGGTTTCCGCGACAAAGGTAAAGACGTACTGCTGTTTATCGATAATATTTTTCGCTTTACTCAAGCCGGTGCGGAAGTTTCGGCTCTACTTGGCCGTCTGCCTAGCGCCGTGGGCTACCAGCCAAATTTACAGCAGGAAATGGGCGCCCTGCAAGAACGGATTACTTCCACTAAAGAAGGTTCTATTACTTCAGTACAAGCCGTTTACGTGCCGGCCGACGACTTAACCGACCCGGCTCCGGCTACTACTTTCGCCCACCTTGATAGCACCATTGTCTTGAGCCGTGATTTAACGGAGCTAGGTCTCTACCCCGCAATTGATCCTCTGGACTCCAACTCTACTATTCTAGACCCGGAAATCGTCGGCGAAGATCATTACAAAGTTGCCCGTGATATTCAGGCTACACTGCAGCGCTATAAGGATTTGCAAGACATCATTTCCATTCTTGGTATGGAAGAATTGTCTGAAGAAGACAAGCAAACCGTGGCTCGGGCGCGCAAGATTCAGCGCTTCCTGACCCAGCCGTTTTTCGTGGCTGAGCAGTTTACCGGTCTAAGCGGTAAGTATGTAAAGCTAGCCGACACCATAGCCGGGTGTAGAGAGATTTTGGACGGCAAACACGATGATAAAAGTGAACAGGCTTTCTATATGAAAGGCAGCATTAAAGAAGTCAAAGAAGAAAAAAAGGCCGAACAAGACAGCAAAGAAGCGGAACTTAAAAGTAATAAGAAGGCTTAAAAATTCGTGATTCATTTACAGCTAGTTACTCTATCGGGCACCAAATTTGACGATGAAGTTTACGAAGTAGTTTTGCCCACTATCGAGGGCGAAATCGGCGTTTTGCCCGGGCATATGCCTTTGATTAGCGTAGCTACCACGGGCGTTATTGCAATTAGGCGCAATCGCCGCGACCCAGATTCGCAGCGTGAATTTTTTGCCACCAACGGCGGAGTTATAGAAGTTGCCGGTGATACTTTGAGGGTAATCGTAGATGAAGCTGACCATGAAGTAGATATTGACCACGCACAAGCTGAAGCTGCACACCAAAGAGCCTTGAAAGCTCGCGCGGAAGCAAGAGATCAAGTGAGTCTGGAACACGCCCAGCACTTGGTGGATCGCACAGCTACGAGGTTGCAGGTTGCCAGCGTAAGAAGACGTCATCGTAAGCATTAGAACCATACATATAGTGTCTATTTAGTCTAGACACACCTATATATTGTGTATTAAACTAGTTACAGGAGGTTATATGAAACCACCTGAAACTAGCCAACCGGGTATTAAGCACGGTTTTGATAATGTGGGCAATGGTAGCTCTGGTGCCGATTTACCTCACGAGGGTGAAATCGAAGCAACCGAAATCCTAAAAGCCGGTGTTGGCAGTTTAGTAACTATTCAACTACTTGATACCGGTAAAACTTCTCAATTCTTAATAACCCAAGACGAGCGTGAACCTGAAGACCTACCCGCTGGTGCACGTAAAAAATTGCCGGAAGGCGCTAACTTAGCTCGTACGACCAGCCCTCTGGCCAGAGCGGTTATGGGTAAAACTACTGAAGACGAAGACCTAAAGTTATTGGTGGCAAAATCCCGCCCCCTGAAGATTCTTGAGGTAAAAGAGCTTTAACCTAACCCAAAGGTTCTATTAACCGGCGGACTTCCTGCGTACTATTAGTCTGCATGAGTTTGTTTCTCAGTTCGCTTGCACCGCTGAAATTGCGGACATATATTTTAAAAAATCGTTTAAGCGGCGCGAACTTTCGCGGCGATTTTTTATTTTCTTCATCAAACAAATCCAAGTGTAAATTTAACAAACCCAGTAGCTCGTCGCGACTGTGAGATTTTGCAGGTTTTTCTAAGCCGAACGGGTTCTGGAAAACGCCGCGTCCAATCATTATTCCATCAACTTTGTATTGTTTGGCTATTTTTTCGCCATGTTCCCTGTCTTTTACGTCACCGTTCCCAATCACTAAAGTATCAAGAGATAGTTCGTCGCGTATTTTTACTATCTTGCCGATTTCTTCCCAACGGGCCGGAACTTTACTCATCTCTTTTTGCGTGCGACCGTGCATGCTTAGCGCTGCAATATCTTGCTTTAACAAAAAACTAGCCCACTCTTCAGTTTTTTGGGTTTTAAAACCTAGTCTGGTTTTCACGCTAACTGGCAGGCCGCCGGTTTTAGCAGCTTCTATTAGTTCGGCTGCTAAACTGGGATTTTCTATTAGCGCTGAACAGGCTCCGTTTTTTACGATTCTTCGCTCCGGGCAACCCATATTAATATCTATACCTGAAAAGCCTTGTTTGGCTAAATGTTTACTCATAATGGCATAATGTTCAGGATTAGTTCCCCAAATCTGGGCTACGATCGGCTGCTCTTCCGGTTTGAAAGCCAGCCTACTGTCAGTACTGCTCTTACCTTTAGGGCTGCAAAAGCTAGTGGCGTTTGTAAATTCTGTGAAGTAAACATCTGCTGGTGCAGCCTGAGATATAACGCGTCGAAAAATCGTGTCAGTTACGTCATCCATCGGCGCTAAAACAAAGAACGGCTTGGCTAGTTTATTCCAAAAAGTTTTCATCATCAATCTATAATATCAACTTTAAAAGAAAATACCGCCCTACGGCACCAGGATGAGCGGGGGTGCCATCCTGGGCCGCAGAGCGGATCAACGCGATACGTAGGTCACTAAGGGTACGGACCTTGCTTGACCAGTACTACAGTGTGGCTGACCTTGTCTAGGGAACAGCGGAGCCACACCCGACAACGGAGGCATCGTAACCTCAGCAATGCCACTACTCTAAGGGCCGCTTAAAACCCACAGAGATTATCGCGAAGTTTTGCCTTCGTGCTGGCTACGGTTTAGTCCGCGCTAACAACGAAGGCACGGCGACAATACAGGCTTAGTGAAGCCGGTCTTCATGAGTCCCGAATGAATTCCCGAGGCTCACTGCAGCTTCGCCTATAACGTTGTTTCTATGTCTCCTCCTCAGAATCCGCAGAAACAATGTCGCCTTATCGGCCTGGCTGGATTTGAACCAGCGACCTCCTTCCTGGTGTGGAAGGCGCTCTTCCGTACCGAGCTACAGGCCGCCCACTCCGGTGACGGGATTCGAACCCGCGTCATACTTCTAACGAAAGAAGAGGCTTTTCCAATTAAGCTACACCGGAAGATGGGATACACACTTGTCTCAACAACAACTTTAGTGCGTAAATTATATTACCAACTTTATTGTCGTTAATCAAGGCTATTTATCAAATCTTTTTCAAACTCTAAAATTCCTTTGTAAGTTTTAGGGTATTTGTTTATTTCAGGAAAGTTAAGAGATTGAATGTGTTGCCAAATTGCCGCAACGAGCTTTTTAAAATCAGCAATTTCAGAATCGTTAAATTTTAACTCCAGCTGAGGAATCTTTTTACTGTCATTTTCCGGCTCTACGAATTGTAAAATCCCCTGCTCTACTTTATAGCTGGACCATTGGCGTGAATTTTCAATCAGCAGTTTATAAAACATCAGCTGCTGTTTGTATTTATGAAGCTTAACTTTCTCATAGTCTGCCTTGCCCTTCCATTCCAGGCTGGGTTTACCGGTTTTGTAATCAATCACTGTAACTGTTTTGTTTTTCAGATCCACACTCATCACATCAATTACACCGGTTAGCCGAGATTTGCCCAATACTACATCCTGGCCATAAAAATCCCGCTCGGCTATTTGGTCTGCTGTGAACTCATCGTAGTATTGCTCTATAAACAGAGGCAATATATCACTTCCCTTTTGTAAAAGATGTTGATATGAATGACTACTGAGTGGTTGCTTGCTTAGCTCTTGTTCAAAGCTATGTAAAACGTCTTCAAGCGGACGTTTGTTGCCGGTGGAGCTAAGCTGGGCATGAGCTCGCTGCAAGGTTTGGTGTATTGCCGAACCAAAGGCCGCTTGGTCGCTGATGGCTTGCGGAAAGTGCAATAGGTCTTTAAAGAAGAAGTTCTCCGGACCATTTTCAGTTATGTCAATGAAATGATTCAGGTGGCTGGCACTGAGTTTATAGCGTGCCAGCGGTTTGGCAAGCAGTGCTTTCAGATCTAAAGAGCTATTAGTCACAGAAAAGCTAGAAATCTGGCCGGTTGCCGGCAACACTTCTTCGTGTTGTTTGACACTTTTTATTTCAGGAAGTTTAGCATTTACTAAGAACTCAGTCCGCAGCATAGGCTTACCTGAAAAGTCGTTTTTGCCGTAACTTATAAATAAATTATTTCTTGCTCGCGTCATGGCCACAAAGAAAAGCCTTAGTCTTTCATCGTAAGTGTCGCCTGCCGGAGCAAGCGGTAAGTTTTGAGGATAGCTCAGCCGCGATGGTCGTTTGCGGCTTTTGCTGCCCCAAGTGTTTTCAGTAGCATTAACGATAAATACATTGTTAAATTCCAGCCCTTTGGCTTTATGGGCGGTCATAACGTGCACCAGACCCTCGCCAGCCAACGCCTCGCCCTCCAGCGCAAGTGGCAACTTGGCTTGCTGGTGCAAGTCTATATAGTTTATAAAATCCTTTAGTTTTAAGGTGGTGTCAGGCCGGTATTCCGCTAATTTGTGGCGCAGGTAACGTATAGATCTTAGGTGCTGCAAGTAACTTGCGGCTTCAGTCTCCAGTTTATTTTTGGCAAAAAAGTATTCCTTGAGCGGTGATTCAAACGTGGTATTTTCATTATTTTCTACGCTACCAAATAAAATATCCAAAGCATGGTCTAGCGGCTCATCAATTATGTTGTAGGCGGTTTCAACCAACCAATTGGCAAGCTGGCTGACCTTTTTGTTTTTACTGGCTAGCATGACTTCCAGCCATTTTTTATGTTGCTGGTGAGCTTCTAGGCTAATGTTCCATAGCTCTTTAGGCTCTAGCTGCCAGGCTTCGTGCGACAAAAGCTCCGGTAGCTCGCTATTAAGCTGGTCTACTGCTCCGCTAGCCAAGTATTGCATGGTGCGACCTAGTTTTACTAACGTGGCTACAGGCTCTTGTTCTAAGACATTATTTTTATGTTGGTAATAAACCGGTACTTTAACGCTGGCAAGATATGGTAATAGTTCTCGTAAGTCACTATGTGAACGGGCAATTATAGCGATTTCTTCGGGCTTTTCACCGGCCTTCAGTTGCCTTGCCACTTGGCTAGCAATCCATGAATATTCATCGTGGCGGCTCTCGAGTTCATAAAGCTCTACTTTGCTGTCTGGCTTTTTGTGGTTAGCGTTTAATTTTTTATTAAGTGAGGCTAGTTTATTTTCTAATCGGTCTTCTCCCTGGGTAATAACCTCTCGAGCAGCGTCTAAAATTTTATTAGTGGAGCGGTAGTTTTCTTTGAGTGTTACAGTTTTTAACTTAGGGAATTGCTCGCGTAGCGAGAGTATATTGCCAACTTCAGCTCCTTGGAAGCTAAAAATGGCTTGGTCGTCATCGCCTACTACCATCAGGTTCGGCTGATTATCCAGCGTATCGCGAGTTAAGTTACTTAAAATCCGCATCTGAGCGCCGTTGGTGTCTTGAAACTCGTCAACCATAATATATTGGTAACGCTCTTGCAGGTTAAAGCGTAGTTCATCAAACACTTCCAAGGCATGAACTACGCGCAAAATCATGTCGTTGTAATCGTAAAGCGCCCGGTCGGTCATGTTAGCTAAATAATCAGCATAAATTATACTGGCGGCTCTGAGTTTTTCTGCCTGTTTCCTAGCTTTCAAAACAAACTTGCCTTTTCCGTCTTTTTCTAACCACTGGTTACGCCAAGCAGTAATCGGCTTGGTCGTTCCTTCGGCTTGATCAAGAGCATGGGCTAGCTGCTCGATACATATGGTGCTAAGCGGCGCTAAATTAGGAATGGTAATTTGCTCTGGTTTAAAGCGTTGCAAGCCTTTCAGGGCGGTAGTTAATTTGCCGGCAGTTTGTTTGCCGATTTTATCTTCGAAAACAGGTTGCAACAGAGGCTCAGCATACTCAATAAACTCTTCGTTGTGGATTAGCAAACGCTGCAGTTCGTCTGGCGTAAGGCCGCTGTTCTTTAAGTCGTTAATGGTATTTTGCACATTTCTTAGCTGAGTAAACTCGTCATTCAACTTACTGTTAAGCGGGTTGTCGTGTGGCAGTTTTTGAAAAATATCTTCCAGCACTTCATAACTGCTTAACTCGTCGGCTGGCCGAAAGCTCGCGCCGTTATAAAAATAGTCTGGGTTAGCATTAATAATTTCACTGCCAAAACTATGAAAAGTGCTGACCGTAACTTTATAAGCATCCTGCCCGAGCAGACCCGTAAGTCGCTGCCGCATTGCGTCGGCACCGGATTCTGTGAACGTTAGGCAAAGAATGTTTTCAGCCAGTGTGTCGGTTTTTTGCAGTATATTGGCAACGCGCAAACTTAGCAGCTCGGTTTTGCCGGTTCCGGGGCCTGCCACCACCATAACCGGGCCTTCAATTGCGTCTACCGCCTGGCGCTGAGACGGGTTCAGTTTGCTATAGCGCCGTGCAAAATCAGTCATTATGTTTTATTATACCGATGTGGACAGCGAAATCTATGATGACATTACTTTAGAACGCTTTATTAGCGCCAATTTCGGCGTTAATTTTGATATTGAAAAAGTTATCGTGCGCAGCGCGCCTGTCAGCTATACGTCTGAAGCCACGGTGTTTATGGTGCCAAAAAACCAGTTATTTGTTTTGGTATCAGGCCAATCTCGCCTACTTTTGCGTGATATTCAGTCGATTCTTAGCAATATGGGCTTAAAGGCCGAAGATTATCTACCGCCTAAAAACAGGCCGGATTATTTTAAAGATATCGGCACTAAAAAATTCAAAGAAGTCTTCCCCGGCCGTTCCAGCGCTAGCGATCAGGATATTCGGTTTTATAAAACTCTGGCGCCTTACAATCCGGCTTTGGTTAAGATCAGCGAAGTGCGCACAGGCGTAATCAATCAATTTGACACTGACAGCAGCGGCGGTTGGCGCCCGGCTGCCAAGTTTAGCTACCGGCGCATCAAAGCCACTTAATTGACGCAAAGTTATTTTAATACTATAATAACCCCAGTACTTTGAAAATGTGAGACCACTGCCCTTCGGGAGGTTGATTATGAGTTCAGATATGAGTGAGCACCTCCTCTCTCTTGAGGAGCAGATGGACAGGTTGCGGCATCTCAACGCTACGGTTTGGGATAAATGTTTCAGCAAACGGAAACTGGATAGTATCTGCACGGAGTCGGCCCACAAACAGTCGGTCGATGACCTTGAGATTCTCCATGCCGATTGCGGTAACCCGCACGATACCCTGGAGCTTCACTGGGCAGCCATAGCGGCAACTCAGCCGAAGTTCTATCACCCCAGATATATCCAAGCGGATCAGCTGAAACTCCTCGCCGATAGAAGCCTGGTCTGGGAATACGTGCACGGTATACACATTGTGCACATCGACCTGACTGCGCACTGGAAAGCCGGAAAAGCCCGCTCAGTCAAAACGGTTCGCAAGCAAGTCGCTTCCGGTACGGTCCTCGCCCATGGCGAGGTTCTGTCGGCTTTCAGCTTGCATCGCGAGCTGTTCCACCAGATGGACGGAGTTAATTTTCCGTACATGGACTTGGCGGGGTATGACCTCAAAGTCAGCGGTTCTTTCGAGATTCCCTTCCTTTGGTGGGGTTCCAGGGGCCGTGAAGCGAAGCTGGGCTCCAGCCTTTCGCGACGCATCACTTCGCACTACGCCGCTCCGGTGGTTTTGGAGAAAGAGCAGTAAAAGTACCTTCGCCCCGAGCGCTCTTGGCCTTGTGCCTTGAGCGCCCGGGGCTTTAAAATGCTATTATTTAAACAGGCATGTTATCTTACATTGCAACTGCTTTAGGAATCTCTTTAGCTATTAACGTAGTTTTGTTTTTAATAGCTTTTCGCTACAAGACAGACAAGCTAACCGATGCGTCTTATTCTCTATCTTTCATAAGCTTGGCTCTATTCGGCCTGCTAACCAGCTCGCTTGGGGCGGTAAAATGGCTGCTGTTTTTGATGGTTCTAGCTTGGGCTTTGCGTCTTGGCGCGTTTTTGGTTATTAGGGTTTTGCGTAACAAAAAAGACAAGCGGTTTGATGGCATGCGCGAGAATTTTGTTAAATTTGGTAAGTTCTGGATCGCTCAGGCTGTGTCGGCATGGGCTATTTTGCTACCTGCCCTCATAGTTTTTCCGAAAAAGGATTTTAACTTCAGCCCTACCTTTTGGCTAGGCTTAGTCGTTTGGATTGGTGCACTTACCATCGAAACTGTGGCCGACTGGCAAAAATACCAGTTTTCAAAACAACCTAAAAACAAAAATAAGTGGATTGATAGCGGAATATGGAGCTATTCGCGCCACCCAAACTACTTTGGCGAGATTATGGTGTGGGTCGGCGTGTATTTGTGCGTACTGCCGAGTTTGCGCGGCGTAGAAATCATCATTGCTTTGGCTAGCCCGGTACTAATCGCCAGCCTACTTCTTTTTGTTAGCGGTGTTCCTATACTGGAGAAATCTGCCGACAAACGCTGGGGCTCTAATCCTAATTATAGAAGATACAAAAAGCAAACTAATTTATTAGTTCCTCTACCTAAGCGTAGCTAAAAGGTGCCGTTAAGTTGATAGCCTGGGGTAATTTGCTATAATCGTTAAGCAGTTTATTGGGGCGTAGCCAAGTGGTAAGGCACCGGGTTTTGGTCTCGGCATGCGCAGGTTCGAATCCTGCCGCCCCAGCCAATGATTATACCAAAGGAGACTTGTATGCCATTTTTCGAGAACCTAAAAAATATACTATTGAGCTCAGAGGTGGTAACTTTTATTACTGCGATTTTTGTGGCTGCAGTTACGTGGTTACTCAATGAAAGAAGTAAACGCCGGCATAATGACTACATTAGAAAAGAAGAGCGCTATTTGGCACTTATAAGTAATCTTCGCGGGTTTTATACCCAAACGAAGGATAAGGAGCAGAAATTTGAATTTCTTGATCAGATAAATCAATGCTGGTTATATTGTCCGGATAGCGTAATTCAAAAAGGATATGCATTTCTAGAAACAGTACACACTTCGCAAGAGTTATCTGATACAGCAAAGGAGAAATCAGTTGGAGAATTAGTTGTTGAGATACGCAAAGACCTAATGCCACGGAAATTTGGCATACTAAAACAAACAAATCTAAAATCGGATGATTTCAAACATCTAACAGTTAATTAAATCTAGGCTACATAGCTCAATGAATCGAGCCATTTAGTGTATCATTAGTCTAGACCTATGCGTTCAGCCATATCAGTTTATAAAGGAAATAAAAGCTAAAAAGTAATTTATATGAGTTCTCAGAAAGATCGTTTGCATATCGCAAAAGTTGAGGCAAATAAAGAAATTTATCAAGCATTAGCCTTCTTTATTTTTAAGTCAACAGAGAAAAGTATTGAGGGCACAATACAGCTGCTTAAATATAAGAAAAAGTATAGAGAAAATGCAGCAGACTTTTTTATTGGATTATATTCTTATCAAATCGCTAGATTTGTAGTACTACATTCTAAAAAACTTGATATTGATACGGATTTATTTAACAGTGCGCTTGCCTATCGTATGTCTAAAGAACGTAATCCTGAGTTTATTAAAGTATGGAATAGTTTATCTCAAGAGCATGACGAAGGAAGAAATTATCTTCAAGTTTTTTGCATTAGATTTTGTAAACAAGTTAAAGTAGACGAGCTTGAACAGGGAACGTTGCTGGCTGAGTGGATATCGCAATTTTCAAAAACTTTTTATGAAACATTGAGTAGAGTTTTTCAGTCTTATCTCAAAGGATAACTATATGAGACTGTATATAACAGCTCGCTTTAAAGGCCAAGAAAATAAACCTGAGATTGAAGAGCTTTGTGCTGCAGTAGAAGCTGCAGGTATGGAAGATTTTTGCTTTATACGCGATGTTGAAAACTATCAAAAAACTTTTAACGATCCAAAAGATTTGTGGGAACGCTCGAAGCTAGAGATTCAGAAATGCGACGCACTTTTAATAGACGTTTCAGATTCCCCTAGCGACGGACGTGTAGTTGAAGCAGGAATTGCCTATGCACTTGGGTTGCCAATTTTTGTGATTGCCAAAAACGACGTTAGCTATAAAAACTTTTTTAATGGCATCGCCACGCAAGTTATTCGTTACGAAAAATACGGTGATATCACTGCTCCGCTCTCTCGGTATCTAAAAAATTAGCCAGATTATTTAGATGCTTTATCTTTCAAGAACGACAAAATCTTTAACCTTTGATGGAAAATTCCTAAAGCCACTATTACGAAACCAAGCATGTAGTACATCTGAGTATTAAACGACGCTAAGAAACCTGAAGTAAGGCTTTGTGCCACTGGCCTTAGCTCGATATTTGGTAGTGCCGCGGCGATTGGCGGCGGTATGAACGGGCTGGTCAGTAACCCTAAAATTGCAACTATGGCTATGCTCAGGCCGACGAAATAAACGCGCCGAACATACTCTTTTCTGCCTATGTAGATATATAAACTAAACAAAGTTATAGTGCCCAGCCACAGCAAAGGCGCTATCCATAACATAGTCTGGATGAAGCTGGAAAAATTTGGAAATGAATTCTCGCGCACCAAAATGACCGTGTCTGGTATTTTGTCTTTATCAATAGACTCTAGTTTGCCATTTTGTTGAGCCACTGAAATAATTTCAGTAAGCGGATCTTTAACGGCCGTGAGGTCGAGTTTAATTTCTTGGCGATTTGGCGACGTGATGTAAGCGTATGTTTTACTGCTTAAGGATGAGACAATTTGGTTGCTTAAGTCGCTGCCAAGCAAACCACTTATCAGTGGCACGGCTCTTTCGCCTACCACCTGTTCTGCCAAAGGTTTGTCGCTAAGAGATTTGTTGACTATTGACGTGGCTATGGCATTTCGACTTGGTTCTGATAACAAAGATTTGGTTGTAGTGCGCGAAAAATTCTCTTGGTTAAATATAGTATGGTTTATCCAGTAGGCTGACTGGGCAAAAAATAGAAAGATAGCGGCTGCTACTAGCAATGCTACTGAGCCGTATTTATATAGCTGACTCTGTGAACGGGTTTTATCCACACTTTAATAATATCAGATAACTTTAAGCAAATGGTGATATATTAAAAGCAAGATAAAACTTCTTTAATTATGTTAAACGCTCAATTTATTAAAAATCTAAGATTATCACTTCTGGTGATAGTCGTCGGAGTCGGCGTGGCTATTACCTACCTTTGCTTTGAATATGCCGTACATCACTCTACTTCATATATTTGGAGTGATTTATTTCAAACCGAAAAATACCGCTTTTTAGTTTTGCCGTTATGTCTGGCTCTAACTTTACTATATTTTGGAGTGCGACATTTGCTTGACCCAAAGTCAGAGAAAAAGACCGAGCATGGCCTGGGTGACGCTCCGTCGCCCACTGGTTTAAATTTTATAAAGGTTTTAGCTATCGGCTTTTTGTCGCTTGTTGCCGGAGCTTCGCTTGGGCCGGAAGCAATTTTAGTTCCTGCTTCTATAATTATTGGCGGTTACATAGGAGCCAATTTTGCCGGAAACAAAAAACCAGCCAACAAACTTTTTGCCGTCGCCGGTTTTATAGCCCTGTTTACGGCGTTTTTTAATTCGTTTTTAGTGGGGCTGATGTCTCTTATTTTAATTAAAAGGCGGTTTAGTGTTCGGATCGATATTAAACTGATAGCTTTGGCAGTTTTGGCATCCGGCGGTTCGGCTCTGACTCTTAAGTTGCTGGGCAACTCATCTTACGTAAAAACGCCTGAATATTCGTGGGCACTGGACGTTAGGACTTTGCTTATATTGGCAGTTTTATTTATAGCAGGCTGCCTGATGTCATACCTTTTGAAGTTTACTTATATTGCGAGTGAATTAGTTGCTAAAACTGTAAGAAAAAAGCAATGGTGGCTAAAGGGCGGCGCGGCAGGTTTAGTGCTGTCTCTACTTTATTTACTAGGCGGGCCGCTGGTGCAATTTACGGGTAATGAATCTATAGTTCCGATGGTTAAGCAATCGGCAGAATTAGGAATCTTAGGTTTAGCTTGGCTTTTGATAATCAAGTTACTGGCTATTAGTTGGTCTCAAACAAGCGGTTATCGAGGCGGCTTAGTGTTCCCTAGCGTGTTTGCGGCCAGCCTGGTGGTTGCCATGGCCAAGTTGGCTGCAGTTGATTTTAACTTTATCTACGGCCTGATAGCAGTGATGATTGGCATGTTAGTGCTGGATGCCAGGAACAAGGTCTTAGTTTAAAAGATTGCCACAGTAGAGTTGGTTATTATAAAATATCTAATAAGGGCGGGAAAGGTTGCTTGACTGGCTAACGCCAGATACCGAGGATCTACATCAGTAGGTCTCTCAATTATGTGGAGCAGCAGGCTCTCGAGGACGTCGAGACAGGTTCTTGGCGAGGTCGTCAGCCGTAGCGTTTCACGCTACGTTTTGCGAAGCTCGCTGAGCATCCGATGCTCGATCACTCCAGGCCTTCTGCGCAAGTAGCTCGAACCGAAGTTGTGCTACTTCCGCTCGACCATAGTCGAGCGGGCGAAGAGAAGATCCAAGAAAAAGTAGTTAGAGCCTTTCCCGCCCGGGTCTTCTCCCCCCAGCCTGGCTGATAGATTTATTCTATACAGCCAGGCGCTTTTCTCTAAAGTATGACAAACCCAGGCGAAAAATTTGCTCCCCAGACTTATCGTCAGGAAAAACCTGACGGCTCTTCAAAGTTGCGTCGTCTTTGGGTTCCTAACAAAGAAACACGCCGGCAGCACGACAGGATGCTTCGCCTACTTTATTCATTCGCCATCCCTATTCCGCTATACGTAACCGGATCGATTCCGGGCAGCAAATTGCTAGATAACGTTGAACCGCACAGACAAAGTGACCATTTTTATATGGTTGATCTAAAAGATGCCTTCCAAAATGTTGATATAGACGAGCTGATTAAGATAATCACTAACCTGGAAATAATCGGAAGAAGGCGTGATGATGACCTAGCGCCGTTTAAGATTTTGGCAATTCCTGAAATGTACCACGGCGAGATAGAGTCTTTTATTCGTGAATCTGCCACAACTCCCGAAGCTCCAGGCTTACCGCTGGGCGCGCCATGCTCACCGTTTTTGTTTAATTTATATTGCATAGCCATGGACCAGAAATTAGCTGAGCATTGTGCGAGCAGGGACATTACCTATACGCGGTATCTTGACGATCTGACTTTTTCATCCGAACAACCTGTTGGCCGTAAAAGGCGCCAGAAAATCAATAGCCTCGTTGAGGGCGCATCGGGAATGAGAATCAACCACGCCAAAAGCAAGGTCCACAGCCTACAAAACGGCCCGGTCACTATCACCGGTATTTCGATTTACCCTAATAGAAGAATAGCTGCTGGCCCCGGGCTGCATGAAACTTACCAGACATTAATGGATGACTTGCTGGCTAAGCTTGAAAACGGATTATCGCTTACGGAAGAAGAAACCGGAAGATTGCATGGCTACAATGGAGCGCTCCATCAGATGACCGACGGAGAAACCCCAACTATTCGCCAGCTAGACAGGAAATATCAGCAAGTGCTAGGCAAAGTGGGCTGTCAGCAGACCGTTGAAGCTGGGTCTCAGCTTGCGCTATTTGGCGAGTAGTCAGCTTAGTTGTTAGCTTTATGAACCACGATTTGTGGGAACGGAATGTTGATGCCGCTTTTGTCAAAAGCTTTCTTCAGCCTGCGCCGATATTCGCTGGCTACATCCCACTGCATGGCCGGCTCTACTTTGCCGAGTGCCTTGATTGTGATTGAAGAGTCGCCGAAATCTTCCAGGCGGAAGAATTGGATTGGTTCTATGATGCGCTCTTCCCATTTCTTATCTTTAGCCATTGCTTGGCCGACTTCATTCATCACCTTTTCTATTTTGTCGATGTCTGCCTCGTAAGCGATGCCTATATTAAGGTTTACGTTGGCGTATTGGAAAGTCATGTTGGTGATAACCGTGGACAGGCCGTTGCGCACAATGTGCAATTTGCCGTCTAAATCTCGCAGTTTGGTGATACGAATGGTGATTTCTTCCACGTAGCCCGAAACATCTTGGCCGTCAGCCCGGAGCGTCACGATGTCTTGCACGCGGTATTGGTTTTCTAAAATTATGAATATTCCTGCCACATAATCTTTAATAGTGCTTTGTGCGCCCAGACCAACTACTACACCGATCAAGCCGGCGCCTGTTAAAAGAGCCGAAACGTTGACATGGAGTTGCCATAAAATGACGGTTAAACCGATGGCGTATAAAGTTACTGTTGTAGCTGTGCGGAAGATGTTGGCCAGAGTTTCTTCACGCTTTTGCTCGTCTAAAGGATTGTTATATTTGTGGCTGCGAACAGCGCGTCTGACTATCCGATCGATTGTTGAGTGAGCGATAAATTGCAAAATAATGACTGCTAGCACGGTAAGCGCTATTTGCGCCAGCGGATTACTGAATGCTTGCTCAAGTATATTTGTATCTTCCGTAAAGCTCATATTTCAACCCTATCACACCGACGTGAGCACGCAAAACTAGGTTTAGAGCGGAGAGTCAGACTTGCCGGGAGGATACAGCTTTCCGTGTTTTAAGATAGATTTTACTGGGTGGATTAGCATGTATCTTACTAAAATCAAATTTGCCATTGCTAATATGGTTTGCTTGTGATGTTCGTCAACTCCCTGAAGACCATGCTTAAAATCTTGTATAGCATTTTTTAATGAAGAAAAGAATACTTCAGACCTACTTTCACCTTGTCTAACTTTTAGTACCTCTGCTGTTATCTCCCCATCTCTTAAATCGCTTTCTATATCTCTAAGATTATCTAGTTTCTGAGCCCATGCGCCAAGAATAAAAGAAGTGGCAATTTCTTCTTTATATTCTTCGCCCTGAAGAGCTTCTGCGAAAACTATTGGAGCAGCAAAACACATTCCGCCCACTTCAGAAGCAATTACTTGTTGCTCTGAATGTTCTAAGGCGTAATCTTGTTGTATTAAGTGACTACAAAGTCTTTGCATATGTCTACTGAGAACCGCCACACTTTCTTCGTTATAAGATTCCTTAGATAGAAGGCTTCCTGCATGTTGGAATAGTCGCAAAGATATCGATAAAGCAGTATCTAGATCTTCTTCGTCCTTTGGCATTTCTTCTGCTATAAAAGCTTCTATTCCTAGCAGTAAGTACTCTACTTTTTGGTCTTGAGTGGTTTTAGGATTATCAATTATATCATCAAGAATCGAGGCAGCAACTAACCAATTGGCATATGCGTTTTGAATTGTTTTACTATTTTGTTCGTGTCTACTATTTTCAGGCAATAGGCCATACATTCGTTGAGCAATAATGGCAAGTGCTCCGAGGTTTCGTCGGTTTCTATGTTTGCCTAAGGAGTCTAATTCGTCACTCGTGACGCTTCTAGACAGTTCGGGTAGTTGGGTTTTGCGAACATCTCTAACGATTCTCGCCATTTCAAATGCAACAGACATATTATATAAAACATACAATATGTTATTTCTGTACAAAAGTCAATATATAGGTAGTGAATTATCTAAAAAGAAAACCCCCGGCCGCCAAGACCGGGGGTCTTCAGCGGTTCCGGGGGAACCTTCTAAGAGGTGATGCTGGGTGGAGTTGGACCGAATTTCTTCGGGTAGATAGGCAGGTTCACTTCTGCAACCTTTTCGCCTTCTACCTTCAGTTCGATCACGTCGAACTTCACTTTGCTGCCTTTGAGTATGGGCGCCGTGTAATACATGCAGCCGCTTTCAGGAGGAAGTTCGAAACCTCCCTCGCTGGAGGAGTGACCGCCGTATCGGCGGGAGACTTCCCCGTGCTTGGGTTTGAATCTCACCTTGGCGCGGACTTCTCCGCTCGGCGCCGTGGCGCACAGCTGGACTTTCTTTCCGGCGTGAACGCCTGGTCCTATGTATTTGAAGCCTACTTTTCCCTTGTAGGGCGCCGAATTAGGATCTGGCTTGTCTTCTTCACCGTTCAAAGCGATCCATACAACTACACCGCACATGAAGAGGATCAGGATAGCCATTAGGACTGCTGCGCCTCCTCCTTGCTCGCTCGGTGGGGATTGATTATCGCGAGTCATCTCATCTCTCTTTCTGGTATAAACACAGAGCCCGAGGAATTTGACCTACCTTATGAGGCCAAGAGCTACTAGTACGCATAACACGACTACAAAGGCCGCGACAACGACGCACCAGAGGATCGCTAGACGTAGGCAGCTTGCTCGCTCCTCGTTGTCAGCGGGGGCATTGAAGATCATCATCTCTCTCTTTCTGAAGGGTTCGTGCCAACCTGCAAAGATTAACAATATTTATATATTAACACAATAAACATAAAAGTCAAACATAGATATTGACATAAAATGAATTATACAGTATAAATATACTGTACCTTAACAATTAGCTACGACTAATTGAGGGCGGCGTTTTGGAGCTAAGATTTAGCTTTAAAATGCCGTTCTCAATAAGGTAAGTCTCTTCTGTCCCGGATGGACGGAGTTAAAGAGACACGCCTGCGGCACAACCAGGAGGTAAGCCATTATGGCACGCCTTTATGATGTATCTGTGGGAGAGTGGAATCAGTTCACGCGGCTACTAGCCGAGTCTGGCCTTACTTCAGAGGAGGTAAAAGCAGTACTCAGCCAGCCTCATCTGGCAAACTACATGGTGGTACCGCTTAAGGAGCTTCATGTTCGTTATACGGGTAAGCTCCTTTCTGTAAAGCAACAGTTCGAATTGATCTGCCGCTACAACCAGCAATACTGGGGCGGTTACTTCAGCGATGAGGAGCTGAAAGCGTACCGGCCCAAGGGGGTCTGCAACCATCAGCAGTCGGTCACCGACCTGCTGGTGCTCCACGTCGAGTTCGGCTCCCTTGAGGAGACGATCGAGATGTGGTGGAAGGTGTTTCAGGGCGAGCAGCCCAAACACTGGCGCTGGGAGCCGCTCAAACTGGACAGCGAGCATCTCAAACTGCTGCCCAGCAACGTGGCGACCTACCCCGCTCGTACCATCACTCAGGTGCGCATCAACCTCGTCTCCCATTGGGAGCCCGAAGAGGGTCGCACGCTCGAGGAGGTTCGCGAGCAGGCCAAACAGTCGGACGAGATTCTCGCTCACAGCGAGGTGATGTCCGCTTACGGCCTCCACACCGAGCTCTTCCGAGAGCAGGACGGAGACAACCTCCCCTGGTCGGACATGGCGGGCACTGATGTGATCGTTCCCGGCAGGTCGGAGCCTTACGCTCTGTACCTGGGCTGGGATCCGTTCCGCCGCGGGGCCAAGCTGGACGCCGGTTGGGTCGGCGTTCGCGTTCAGGGGTGGGCGGCGCCGGTGCTCAGGGAGTCGTAGCTCGGGCTTTTAGCCCACAACCACCCCGGGCGCTCTTGGCTAAATGCCTTGAGCGTCCGGGGCTTTAAAATGCCTTAACAGATTGACAAAAACTTAAAATAATGCTAAATTATATTGATTAGTTGTATTATAATGGACAAAGTATGAACAGTTCTTCGCTATCAAAAGATGGCGCGTGGTTACGTGACCAACTTAACGGGGCAAACGCTAAGCTTCAGTCTGAAGCTCATGTAAGCGCGGCTAGCTCTAAGATTTATGTAGCTAGTGGTGGGTATATGATTTCAGCAGCTTATGAGCAGCTTAGAAATGCTGCCGAGTATGCTGAGGAGCATTTGCTCTTGCAACGGGCAATTCGCCGCTTTTATCGACGTAATTTGTCATTCCTGGAAAAACGCCCTACTCGGGCGCTTGGCGAGGAGCTTATTATTGAGCTGACCCAAGCCGGTTATTTGGTAAATAACACGGTAGATAAAAAAGTTGTGGCTAAGGTTGATGAAATTATTACTGGCGGCTATGGAGTTTATTGGCGGGTTAAGCAGCACCGCGTAGGACGCGAGAAAGCGGCTAATTGGGCGCTTGATACGCTTTCAATTCAGACTGAGGATTTACTTAGTAAAAACCCTAACTCGGAAATTATATCCAGCTTTGCCTACAACCACTATTTGAAAACTTTGCCAAAAGAAAATTTCTTTAGCGAGTCGGTTCGCGACTATGAAGTTTCGCTTTATGTGGCGGTTCATAGGGCTTTGCTTAAATCTGATATCGCCATGGTGCGCCAGGCGCTTTTGAAGCTTTATAAACAAACGTCGAAAGATATGACAGCTTATGTGCAGTTTAATAAAAAGATTGACGAAATATTTACTTCTTCTACCACAGAAAAGCTGGTGCAGATTATCAATAAACACGGTGCACCGCTTAGAATCGTTCGCCGGCTGATTGATAATTACCCTAATCTTGCCGACACGCTTTCTAGTAAAGCCAAGTTTTTGAGCGTGGTAGAAGCTCAAATACAAACTGAATACAGCGACATTCGCCAAAAAGTTAACCGCGGCGTGCTCAAAAGTGTTGTATTCCTTTTTATCACCAAGTTTATTATTGGTTTGGCGATTGAGATTCCTTATGATTTATATATTACCGGCAGCATACTAGCTTTGCCGTTAATAATTAACTTGCTGGTGCCGCCGCTTTATATGGCATCGCTAAGGCTTAGCTTGACCTTGCCGGGTAGAGCCAATTCTGTAGCTTTACGCGAATATATCGAGTCGCTCATGTACGATAGTGACAAAAAGTTTAGTTATGCTTACGCCAGGGCAAGCCGTGGCAGCTCACCTATTCTTAGTTTGATGTATGGCGCAATGTTCATTATTTCATTCGGCGTGGTCGTAAGCCTGCTGCTTTTAGCTCAATTTGAGTGGCTGCATATGATTGTTTTCTTCGTGTTCATCTCGACTGCCAGCTTCTTGGGCTTCCGATTGTCGCGTATAATTAGGGAAATAGAAATTGTAACAGCCAGCCAGGGCGCGCTTTCCCTTTTAAGAGATTTCTTCTATACGCCATTTATTTTAGTTGGCCGCTGGCTGTCTGATAAATACGCGCGGATTAACTTTATTACGCTTATTTTAGACATGGCTATTGAGCTACCGCTCAAGACCTTCTTGCGGCTTACCCGCCAGTGGGGCCGTTTCTTAAACGAGAAAAAAGACCAAATCTAATACAAGTTTTAAAACCATAAAACACCCTAAAGAGACCGTTTCGTTGTGGTAAAAGATGTTACCACAACTGCACTTCGCTTTTTAGTCTCTTTATAGTGTTTTTATTGCTAAGTCTTTTCTAAGAGAGTTATAATATCATTAACCATAAACGAGGAGGGTTAATGTTTAAACTGCCAGAACTAAGTTACGCTTACGACGCGCTTGCGCCGCATATTAGCGCGGAAATTATGGAGCTACATCATAGTAAGCACCACCAAGCGTACACAGATAAGCTAAACGCTGCTTTAGCTAGTGCTCCGGAATGGCAGAACAAATCAATTGAAGACATTTTGACTCATCTAGACAAGCTGCCCGACAGTGTACGAACTGCTGTCCGTAATAATGGCGGCGGTTATTATAACCATGGCCTATTTTGGAAGTGGATGTCTCCAGACGGCGGCGGCCAGCCTTACGAAAAACTGGGAGAAGATTTGGTCAAGCGCTATGGTAGCTTTGAAGATTTTCAAAATAAATTCTCCGAAGCAGCAGCTGGAGTTTTTGGATCCGGCTGGGCCTGGCTGATGCCAGACCTTTCCATTACTACAACTCCCAATCAAGATAATCCGATTTCAAATACCAGCATGGCTCCACTATTGGGGCTTGACGTGTGGGAGCATGCCTATTATCTGGATTACAAAAACAAGCGCCCAGACTATATTAAAAGTTGGTGGAATGTAGTCAGCTGGCCGGATGTTGCAATCAACTACACAAGTTAGCACGCTTAGGCTATACTTAAAGCATGAGCAAAAAGAAAACTACAAAAAGAGCATCCAACGCTGAAAAATATGAACCTGGCAAAGTAACTTTAGTAGTGGCTACTGCAGCGGTAGTTAGCCTAGTGTTGCTAACGATGCTTTTACTGACTGAATAAAACATCTCTACGCTTTACGTTAATTGCGCCAGCGGGCATCTATGCGTATAATGCTAGATAAGTTAAGGAGTTAGTCTATCAGTATGAAAGTTAGGATAAATATCGACACGCGTACCTTTGTGCGTTTCTGGCTGGTAGTTATTAGTTTCGTGATCGCTCTTATGGCGATTTATTCTGCGCGCGGCGCGTTAATTTTAATTGGCATTGCAGCCTTCTTGGCTTTGGCTTTAAATCCGCCGGTTAGCAAACTGGCCAGACACTTACCTGGAAGAAGCCGCATGGGCGCCACTGCGCTAGCTTATGTAGTAGTTGTAGTTTTTCTCATTGGCTTTGCCCTTCTTGTGGTGCCGCCGATTATTGACCAGTCTGTTAAATTTGCTCAAACGCTGCCCCAGAAAGTTGACAGCATAACTCAGCAAGCCAGTGTGGTTAATCATTTTGTTGAACACTATGGCTTACAAGACCAATACAACCAGGCGATTAACGATTTCCAGCAGAGCGTGCAAGGTTATGTGGCTCACTTTAGTACTGCCTTGATATCTAGCTTTAGCGCAGTTATATCCGTGGTGGTATCGACTTTAATTGTTTTAGTAATGGCATTCTTGATGTTGGTAGAAGGCCCAGTCTGGCGGAAAAGGCTCTGGAATGTATATCGGGATCAAGATAAGCTCGACAGGCATAAGATATTAACTCATAAGATGTATAAAGTTGTAACCGGTTACGTCAACGGCCAGGTGCTAGTAGCTGCAATTGCAGCGTTAACGAGTCTGGTGGCCATACTGATCTTAAGTACAATTTTCCAGCTGCCTGCTAATTTAGCTTTGCCGATTGCCGCAATCATCTTTCTTACAGGGATGATACCGATGTTCGGTGCAACTATCGGTGCAATCATCGCAGCTATTTTGCTTGGCATTAATGATCTGTGGGCGGCAGGCATATTCGTGGTTTACTTCTTTATTTATCAGCAAATTGAAAATAACTTTATTGCACCGACCGTTCAGTCCAAAACAGTCGAAGTTTCTGCCTTGGCGGTTTTGGTAGCTTTGACTATTGGCATATGGATGTTTGGAATCATTGGCGGTCTTATAGCTATTCCGATTGTCGGTTGTCTAAAGGTTCTCTTGGTTGACTACCTGGAGCGTAGCAAAAAGGCGCGTCTTCATTCTAAATCCACTGACAAAAAAGAAGCAAAAGCTAGCGTTAAATAAGATTCTTAATAAATTCTAAACCAAACGGCACCGCCTGGTGTGTCGCGCAAACCAATTCCCTGCTCTTTTAGTTTATCGCGTAACTCGTCTGACTTTGCCCAGTCTTTATTTTCTCTGGCTTCTTCTCTTTGCTCTATCAACTGTTTTTGCTGGGAGTCTATGTCTTGTGTGGAAGATAAGTTTAAGCCAAAGGCTTGGTCTGTAAATTTCAGAAAATCTGCAAAGTTGCTGGAATCATTTTTGTCTATGCTATTTGCAATTACTTCATCAAACACACGGTTTACTATAGTTAAGGCTTGCGGAGTTGCAGCGTCGTCTTGCAGAGCTTCTTTAATATTTTCCGTAGAGTGGTCTATAGCTTTATTTGTATTAGTAGTTTGCCATAGCATATCGGCAGCTTGCCTAAAAGTTTGCAAACGATTTTGTGCGGCTTCCAAGTTTTCCCAGCTAAAATGAGCTGGTTTGCGGTAATGGGATTGTAAAATCAAAAGTCTGAAAGCTAAAGGATCAAAACCTTTTTTGATGACATCTTCAAGAGTGTAGAAGTTATTTTCTGACTTTGCCATTTTTTTGTTGTTTACCAAAACATGTTCGTTGTGGACAAAAAAGTTGGCGTAAATAGAATCTTTGGCAGTTGCGGTGCTTTGAGCAATTTCGTTTTCGTGATGCGGAAACTTCAGGTCTATGCCACCGGTGTGAATGTCAAAAGGCTGACCAAGCTCAGACGCGCTCATGGCTGAACATTCTACATGCCAGCCGGGGCGGCCCCTTAGGTTAGTGCCTTCTATTTCAAAATCCCAAGACGGCTCGTTGTTTTTAGCAGCTTTCCATAAGGCGAAATCATGAGCCGATTCTTTGTCGTATTCATCGTTATTGATTCGAGCCTGGGAAGTGGAGTCTGTGGTTATGTTGGTGAGTTGGCCATATTTTTTGCCAGCTTGTTGGTAAGCTTTTATTGAGAAATAAACCCCATCCTCCGCTATATATGCAAAACCTTTTTCGTGCAACTTCCTAATAAGGCTTTGCATTTTATCAATATAGCTGGTGGCTTTGGTGAACTTTAGGCTTTTTATGTCGTTACCCACTGCCCGAACATCGTCCATAAAAATTTTTTCATATTGAACGGCCAGTTGTTTGAGCGCCTGCATTGGTTCTAGATCAGGATATTGTTCCTGGGATTTTTTTACGGTTTTATCGTCTATGTCCGTGATATTCATAACATGCTTAACGTTTTGGCCGGATAGTTTTAAAATACGGCTCAAAGTATCAGCCACTATGAAAGACGCCAGGTTCCCTATGTGAACATGGCTATAAACCGTAGGGCCACAAGAGTAGATACTAGTTTGTTGAGCGCTAAGCGGCTTAAAATCTTCTAAACTTTTTGTCCTGGTGTTATAGAGTTTCATCATATTCTTTTAAGGCCTTATCTACGGCGTTAACCAGCTCGCTTAGTATTTTCTCATATGGCTCATAGGCTCTAAATCCGGCTGCATAAACGTGGCCCCCGCCGCCGAAAAAGCTTGCTACGGTTTCGGCAATTTTCGCATCAGGGTTAGCGCGCAGCTTAGCTGTAAGCTTGCCGTCAGGATAGGTTTTGATGGCTACTGCTAAACGCACTTTTTCTACCAGGCGCATCTCATCAATTACCAACATGCTTGGGTTGTATTGATCGCTGTATTTTTCAATCTCTTCCCAGGGTACGTGTATCAGAGCCAGCTGGCCGTCTAAGTAATATTCTACTCTTTTTAGCAGCTCGCCTTTGTAGGCTAATACTTCAGGCGACTTTCTCATGAACTCTCGGCGGCGACGGTCTATCTCGCTAGGCTTAGCGCCTAGTTCAACTAAATCGGCCACTACCCGAATACTTTTAGCAGTAATTGCCTCTGTTACTAGTCCTAGGCTGTCAGATAGTATGGCGAGTAGCAAATCTTCCGCTGCCTGAGGGTTGATTTTCCATTTGGCTTTCTGGGCTATATTATAAATCACCTCGCTTGTAGCTACGGCTTTAGAGTCGCTTATCATGGTATGGGCAAACGGCAAATCGCTCTCTGTCTCGTGATGGTCGATTGCAAAAACCGGAATACTACCCAGTCTTGCCATAATATCCGGAGTCAGAGCTTTGTCTAGGAGAGTTTTGCTGGCCGTGTCGACTATAATCGCTAAGTCTGCTTTATGGTCAAACTCTTCAACAACTCTGTCCCAGCCATTGGTGTAACGTAAGTATTTAGGAATGTTTACAGGGCAATATAAAATAACCTCTTTTTTTTGGTCGCCTAAAATTTCCTCCAAGGCTAAAGCAGAACCCAAGCTATCTCCATCCGGATTTTCGGCTTGAATAACTACAATGCGTTTGGCTTTTTTAACAGCCTGCTCTAGATCTTGATTCATTTCGCTCTATTATAACACCTTCGGAGCTGGCTTCGTGTTTGACGGGTTGGTTTTAGTGGTTCTTTTTAAAGTCTACTACTATGTTGTACTGATCTTGGTTAAGATCCCCTTCCTCTGAAAGAATGTCTATCAATTCTGTGATTGTAAGCGCCGCCTGTATTTCATAACCTTTATTGCGAATTAGTTCCACGCCACCTTGTTGACGGTCAACTAGTATTATAGATTTTTCAACTACCAATCCGGCTTTTTCAACCTGGTCAATAACTTCAATTTTTGAATGGCCTTTGGCAATGAGATCGTCGATTAAAATTACCTTATCTCCTTTTTTAAAGACACCTTCAACAGAATTCTTTTCCCCATGGTCTTTAACGATTTTACGCGGCTGCAGAAGTGGTCTATTTAAGGCGTATCCAAGTGCTGAAGCGAAAGGAGTAGCAGCTTCTGGCACGCCAGCCAAAAAAACCTCTGCAGGTGTATCTTCCATCATTTCAGCAAATATATCTATAATTGCATGAAAAGTTTCTGGGAATGACTGTGCTTGGCGAAGGTCAATATAAAATGGCGATACGATGCCGCTTTTAAGTGTAAACTCGCCAAATTTTAGCAGATTGCTTTTAAACAGCTCGTTCGCTACAAGTATTTTTTGTTCTTTGCTAATTTGCGCCATGGTTTATCCCTCGCCTATATCATAAAAATCGTCTGCCTTCTAACGCGTGGCTTAGAGTAATTTGGTCGGCGTACTCTAAGTCTATGCCAACTGGAATGCCGCGGGCTAAGCGGCTAATTTTTAGTTTTAATTTTGCTTCCTGGATTTGTTTTTGCAAGAAAAGTGCGGTTGACTCCCCTTCTACGCTAGCGTTGGTAGCTAGGATAACTTCCTTTACTTTATCTTCCTTAAGTCGGCCTATTAGCTCTGGAATGTGCAACTCTTCCGGACCGACGCCATCGATCGGGCTAATTGCGCCTCCCAACACGTGATAAGTGCCCTTGAACTGCCCGGTCCGCTCGAGCGCCATAACATCAAAAGGCTCCTCAACTACTGCGACTAGTTTTTTGTCGCGGCTTAAGTCAGTGTAAAGCGGTGAAATATCTTCGTTTTTATCTATCAGGGTGAAAGTTTTGGGGCATAATTTTACACTGGCGTGCAGAGTCGTAATTGCATCAGCAAGCTGCTTAGCCTTTTTTTGGTCGCCACGCAATAAAAAGTAAGCATAGCGTTCGGCTGTGCGAGAACCAACGCCAGGCAACCGGCCCAGTTCTTCAATAACTTCTTGTAGTGCTTTAGGTAAATGAGCTGCCATTTAGTCTTTTACTTATAGACCTAAATTGCCCAAGCTACCCATGAGCGGCTTCATCTTTTCGGCTGCAAGTTCCTGGGCGCGCTGCGTAGCGTCGCGCACGGCAATTTCAATCCAACGCTCCAGTTCGCCGATATCGTCTAAATCAACTTGCTCGGGGTCTATAGAAACTTTCTTAAGCTTAAGCTCACCGTTTACTTGCACTGTTACGGCGCCATCACCGGCTTCTACTTCAACAACTTCTTTACTTAGCTCCTTTTGAGCTTTTTTTAGCTTCATTGCTAGTTTTGCTTGATCTAACATGTTTTTTGATCCCTCGTTTAGTTTCTTTCTTTATTATAACATTATGCTGCGGCTGGTACACGTAAAAGCGCAGCCCTTCATCTTTGTATGAATTTGTAATTATATTTTCTATTTTGTTTGAGGAGATTATCTTAGGAGTGACTAGTTGGTTAGCTGCTATGACCGTATATGAGCTTGGCAAATATGTTAGCTGGGTGTCGACAATGAGCTTGGGGTATTCCGGCTTTAGTAAAAGGTAAAAATTTTGGTCAGACTTAGGAACTGCCAGAGTAACTGCGCCTTGAGTATTATTTAATTGCTGGCGAACTAGATTTAAGTCGTTGCTAAAATAAACCGGCACATTCTTATCATAAGTGTAGCTGTTTTTGTAGCTTTCTACATTTACATACACAACACTGCCCAGTAATATTGCTAAAGGCAAAATAGCACTGATGCGCGCATAGGGGTTATTGGGGAAAAGTTTATACCATTCCCCTATTAGGGTATTAATACCGATAGCTAGTAGGAGTATGAGCGGCACAAAACTTATTGCCAAAAGCTCTGGCTGCAAAACAAGCAGGATAGCAACCGACACAAGCCACAATGCCAACGCATAAGCGCGTGCTGAATGATGATCAACAATTATGAGGCGTAATAAACCAAAAACCATTAAAGCTAAAACAGCGGCACTATAAAGTGGCGCCATTGATTCTGGGCTAATACTGGCGTTAGTGAATGCAAGAAAGGTGTGACTTAAAGAAACTAAGTTTTGCCAAATAGCAGAAAACGACCAAGTTACTCCGTCTAAACCAAATAATCTGGGGATTAAACCAGGCTGCTCGCTAACCCGTAATATCAATGGCAAAAGCAACACCAGAGCAGTCAAACTTGCTATCAGCAGTTTTAGCTTGGAGCTTCTTTTTATCACATGCCTTAAGTGGGGATGCAAGACTGCCGATACGAGCATCATTACTAAAACATAGACACTGAGCGGCGTATAAAGACTAAGGGCGGCTGCAATAAATAACAGAAGCTTCCAGCCTAGTGGCCAGCGGCTTTTGCGTGCGATATGGATAGCTGCCAGCAAAAGAAACACTGACCAAAAGAAGAGCATAATGGTAGGCGTTCCGCTTTGCGCAATTATTAAAAATTGCCCGGTTGTCACTGCAATCAGTCCGGCGACTAGTGCTATTCCTGTATTTAGCCAGTTTCGCAGTAAGAAAAGTAAGCCCACGCCGCTGATAAGACCTAAGACCAGCGAAGGCAGCTTAATGGCTAACTGCGTTAAGCCCAGTAAATCAATACTGCCTTTTTGCAGTAAGCGATACGGCAAGTTTATGATATCTAGGTGTTGGAAATTATGAATATCCAGTTGTGAGCTGGTAATGGCGCTAACGCGTTCTTGATGTGTCAGTCCGTTCGGAGCTCCCCAGCCAGCTAGCATTAAACAGCCAACAAGTGCTACGACAAATAATATATACCCCACTGTGTAGCGATAGCGATATAGAACTAATTGTTTGAGGGTTCCTTGTTTCATGAAAGCTGATTTTATTCTATCACTTTCTAGGCTTGTTCTTCATCATGTTGTTTGTCTATAGACATAAACCGCAGACGTTCTGGGTGGAAGTAAAGCTGTAGGCGTCCGGTTGGGCCGTTTCGGTGCTTGGATAAAATAAGATCGGTAATGTGCTGATTTTCAGTATCAGGGTTGTAGTAATCTTCTCGGTATAAGAACATCACCAAGTCGGCATCTTGCTCGATAGAGCCTGATTCCCGAAGGTCGGCCAACTGTGGAATCTGCGGATTGCGACTCTCAACAGATCGGCTTAATTGGCTAAGAGCTAGTACCGGCACGTTGAGCTCGCGGGCAATAAGCTTCAGACCTCGTGAAATCTCGCTTACCTCTTGCACGCGGTTGTCACTATTATTGCGTCCCGCAGATTGCATGAGCTGCAAGTAGTCGACCACAATCAATCCTAGCGGATGGTTATGGGCTTCGCGGCGGGCTTTGGTGCGCATCTCCAGCACGCTTAAACCCGGGGTATCGTCTATATAAATCGGTGCTTCAGCCATTTCGCCCATTGCTTCAGACAGTTTGCTAAAATCGTCATCGCTTAAGTTACCAGTACGAATATTCCAGGCTTCAACTCCCGAAGCGTCTGCTAGCATGCGGTCAACCAGCTGTTCACGGCTCATTTCTAAGCTGAATATTAGAACAGATTGTTTTTGTTGGCTAGCGATATTGTAAGCTAAATTAATCGCGAACGTAGACTTACCCATGGCTGGGCGCGCTGCAAGAACCAACAGGTCAGACTTCTGTAATCCTGCAGTCATATTGTCCAGCCCTCGGTAACCGGTACGAACACCTCGCAACTCCCCTTTATCTCGGTGTAGCTCTTCAATTCGGTCGAAACTTTCGGTTAGAATCTGCTCCAGGCTTACTAAATCTTGCTGCAAGGATGTGTCGCTTACCGCAAACAGTTCGGCTTCAGCGCGTTCAAGCAGCTCTGCTACGTTTTTATCCTCATCGTAACCTAACTCTGCAATATCGGTACTGGCCTTGATTAAACGACGTCGTACCGAGGCTTGGCGAATAATATTGGCGTAAGCTTCGGCATGGGCCGCCGTGGGTACATAATTAGTAAGTTCGGTTAAGTAGGTTGAGCCGCCGACTTCTTCCAGCTGCTTTTTAGCTTTTAGCTGGTCGCTTAAAGTCAGCAAATCAACAGGTTTATGGTGCTCATAAAGTTTTAGTATGCTAGCAAAAATCTTAGCGTGGCGTTTGTCGTAGAAGTCTTTGTCTACTAGCTTGTCGCTGATATCTGCCAGCACTTCCTCATCAATTAAAACTGCACCGAGCAAGCTTTTCTCGGCATCTAGGTTTTGCGGAGGAACTTTACCTTCACTTGACTGCTGGGTCTTAGCTTTCGCTGACATTTACCTCTTCTCCTCCACCCATAATAGCAGCTACTTGATCTGCTACCTGAGTTTTTGGCAGTTTTGCGGTTCCATTACTGATAATGATTGGCGGACAGCTGCCATATATGTGGGTAATAATCTCTGAAAGCGCTGCACGGTATTTGCTACTGTCGGCTTTTTTGCGATGCAGACTGTAGGCAAACTGTAAATTAAGCTCTTTACCGTCATAACTAGCCTGCGCTCTACGCAAAACACTGTGCAGAGGGGCGTTATGTGATTTAACTTGCTTTAAAACTCGGCTCCAGTCAATCTCATCTGGCGTTTTATCTAGTGAAGGAGCTTTGGCGATTGGCTGGGTCTTGTCTTGCAGTTTGGGGATGTTCTTAGGTTTCGGTTTACTAGGTAGCTTTTTGATACCCAAATCTACGCTAGTCGGAGCAGCGCTTAGGGCGGCTTCACGTTTAATCGGCGCTGCCGCTAGTGTTAAAACCGTCAGAAGTTTTAGTCTCGGCTGATAAGCCTTTGGCACTTCAAGTAATTTATCAATTAAGTCTAAACGATGAGGCTTATCGGCAGCTTGCTGTCTTAAGGTTAAAAGCAACTGGTTTACTAAAACTGCCGGTGATACACCGTCATCTTCTAACTTTGTAAGTAAACCGATAACTTTTTTGGGTTCACAGTTATCAATTGCTTCTAGAAGACTTTCTACGGCGGTATGAGGTGCCAGTCCCAACGTAGCTTCAACCAAGCTGGCGGTAATTTTTTTATTGCCTGCCAAAGTTGAAAGTTGATCTAGCAAATTAATGCCATCGCGAAAACTGCCGTCGCTATATGTGGCAATTAATTTTAAGGCTTCGTCGTCTAGCTTGATTTTTTCTTGCTCGGCAATATGGGCTAAGTGTTTAGTTAAATTCTCATGGTCGATTGGCTTTAGATGAAATCGCTGGGTGCGGCTGACGATTGTGGCAGGTAGTTTATGTGGCTCGGTAGTGGCAAGTATGAACACCACGTAAGCTGGCGGTTCTTCTAGAGTCTTGAGAAGTGCATTAAAACTCTCTCCCGTTAACATGTGGACTTCGTCGATTATATAAACCTTGTAAGGTGCGCTTGTAGGAGCAATGTTAACTTTCTCGCGCAAATCACGGATATCGTCAATGCGGCGGTTGCTGGCAGCATCAATCTCTACAATGTCGAGATGACTAACGCCATCTTCGTAAGTTAAGTTATTAATATTATGCGCTAAAATCCGGGCAATACTGGTTTTGCCAACGCCGCGCGGACCTGTTAGTAAAAAGGCATGGTTAATGTGCCCGGCCGTAATAGCTTGCTTTAAGACGTCGGTTGCTTGCTCTTGGCCAACAATCGCATCAAGTGACTTTGAACGATACTTACGATATAAAGCTTGCGCCATAAACTGTTTCTTTTACCTCACTTTGTTCAGGCTCAATTATACGCGGGTTAAGCGCGTTTTCAAAAGGTGAAGTAAATAAAACTATAGCGCAGCTTCGACTGCGGCCCAGGTGGCGTCTGGGTTGTCTTCGGGGATGATAATACTTACTTGATCATTGATGTTGGTCTTAAAGTAAGTAACGCTAGCAAGCAATATTCTATATTCTTTGCCGCCAACTTCTACATAATACCCACCATCGTGTTGTACGAGCGTGCCAATAACTTGTTTGCGTGGAACGGGACCGATTTGCTTATAAACAAACCCGCCATCATCTGCAATTGTGAGTTTTAGAATATCGCCCTCCACAAGCTTTGATTTGCTGGCATAGTTAGCTGGCACTGGATAAGTTTTGCCATCGGGACCGACCATAGACTGGCCGTCAAATACGCCCTCGATGATTTTGCCGGCTGCGTCTTCCACGGCAGATTTTTTTACTACCGGATCTTCGCCCACCAAGCTAATAAGCAGTTCCTGGGCAGCTGCTAAGTTGGTCTCCGCATCTTGTATTAAAGATTTTAATCTTTTGATTTGTTTTTCTGGTAATTCAGACATGTCTCGCATCCTTTGTCTGTTTTTTGAATGTTTTATTAACTAGCTAAAGCGTATCATCCGTATAAAATGTTGTCAAATTAATTTATCCACAATGATTTCAGATACAAATGCAGACCCGTTGTTATTTTTTATAACAACTAGCTAAGATTTCTCTTCTAAAATCAAAACAACCGCTACTACCAAGTAACGGTTGTCTGAATCTGAAGGAGCCTTTTCTTAGCTGACTTCTACTGCGGCACCAGCGTCTTCCAGAGCCTTTTTAGCGGCGTCTGCGTCTTCTTTGCTGACCTTCTCTTTGATAGGGCTTGGAGCACCATCTACGAGAGCCTTAGCTTCGCCTAGACCTAAGCCGGTTACTTCTTTGACTGCTTTAATAACAGCTACTTTGCCTGCGCCTGCGTCTTTTAGGGTAACGGTAAACTCAGTCTTTTCTTCTGCAGCTTCACCGCCTGCTTCGCCACCTGCTGCAGGAGCAGCGGCAACTGCTGCAGGAGCAGCGGCGCTTACGCCCCACTCTTCTTCCAGGTGCTTAACAACTTGGCTAAGTTCCAGTGCGCTTAGTTTGTTTAGTTCGTCTACAATTTTCTTTTGAGCTGCATTTAGCTCCACTTTCTTATCTTCTTTTTCTGCCATGATATTCTCCTTGTAATTTATAGTTTATGCGGTTTGCTCTGCTCGCTGGGATAGCACTTGGGCTAATCCTCGCTGTGCTCCGTTGGCTACACCTAGGAAGCCAGTGAGCGGCGCCGAAATTGTGCCAACCACCATGCCGCGCAATTGATTTTTGCTTGGCAAGCTGGCGAGGGCTTTTATTGCAGCGGTGTCAAGCACGCTGCCATCTTGGTTAAAACCGGAAACAAGTTGCAATTGGCTATGTTTTTTAGCAAAGCCGGCTAGCACCTGAGCTGGCGCCGCTTCATCTTCCTGACTGAAAGCATAAAGCAGTTGGCCTTCCAGTAAACTAGTATCGCTTGATTTGAATGTTTCGCTTTGGCTAAGCGCTACGCGTACCAGGCGGTTTTTAACTACCTTAATGGTAACCCCGGATTCACGGGCAGCAGCTCTTAGCTCTTGTTGTTCAGCCACGCTTAGGCCTGAATAAGAAGCTGTGGCAGTGGCCTTAGAGCTACTAAACAAATCAACTAGTTCGGCAACCAAGGCATGTTTCTTGTCTTTTGAAATTGCCATAAAGCTTACTCCTCTTGATTATTTATTAAAAAATTAATTGTCAATGTTCGATTTTGAACCACTAAAAAAGTCTTTGATTCTCGCACGACCAAAGACTTTATCAAAAGCATAAACAAATTGTTTGTTCATTCCTCGGTAGCGGATTAAGCTTCGGCTAACACCTTAGCGGCTACTGTCTTTGGTAATGTTCACTATGCAGTGTAATAAAAAGTTGTTCAGCTGTCAACACTTAATTTTCCTAAAGTTGATTGCTTGACAGGAGAGATGTACTAAGCAAGAATTAAAGTTAGATGCCAGGAAAAGAGACAGAGGTTTTGGGATTTAACAAAGCGACGAAAGGCCGCCACGTTGAAGATATGAAAAAACTTGAGGAAGCTGTGAAAGCCCTGAGAGCAATTGGAGCCAAGATAGTTCTTACTCAAGGTGTATACGACCTGATACACGAAGGCCACGCACGTTACTTAGAAATGGCTAAGTCATTTGGTGATACTTTAATCGTAGGTGTAGATTCTGACGAGTTAACCCGAGAGCGTAAAGGTCCTAACAGACCAATTGTGCCTGAGCGGGAACGTATAGAAATGCTCTCACACTTAAGGCACGTAGACCTGGTGGTAGTTCGCCAAAGTAATGAGGACATAGGAGCGCTTATCCGCACTGTTAAACCAGATGTTTTAATCACCTCTCGAAGTACTAGAGACTTCACTAATTCCATGAAAAAAGAGTATAAAGATTATTGCGGGAGAATTATTACTTTGCCCCCCCAAGCAACTACTAGTACAAGTGCTCGAATTAGAGATTTAACTATTGAAGGTGCCGAGCAGCTTGCAAGCCAAGTTAATGATTTAACCAGCAAGTTTATCAAAAAAATACGCCAGTCTTAATATGGCTCAAGAACAAATTATTATTTCTTATATTCCTGCCTTACACCAAGGCTATGTTAAGTTTTTCAGTACTTATCCTGATGCGACTATCTACGTTTTGTCTGAAAAGTTTATCAAAGCTATGCCACGTATGGACAGAGATATCCGAGCGATGTCACCGACGGTTGTTCAGAAGATGCTTCAAGCTGTGCAGCCTGGGCGGGTAAAACTTCTTAAAGAGAAAGAGCTTAACCAAATTTTCTCGCAAGGTAATCTAGAAATTATTATGCCCGATGAAGATGTAAACAGAAATTTTGCCCAGCAGCATCTTGGCGATAAAAATGTTAAGTTTATACCGGCATTTCTGCGCTGGGATAAACAGATTTCCAGCACTGAGCTCAAGGTTGATCCCGATCGTACCATTTCTTCTAACAAGCGCGACCAAGAGATTATGGGCCAAGCACTAAAAGAAGCTAAGAAGAGTCCGGATTGGTGGCGACAAATTGGTGCAGTTATAGTCAAAGAGGGCGAAGTTTTATTTGTAGGTCATAACACGCCTCTACCAAGTGAAGATTACAGCCTAAACGTGTTTGGAGATCCGCGCAGCAACTTTGATGCTGGTAAAAACATTGAGCTTTCTAAGTTCATACACGCTGAAGCTAGTTTAATAGCACAAGCAGCCAAACAGGGCGCCAAACTGGAAGGCGCGTCTATATATGTAACCACATTTCCCTGTCCCGTTTGTGCTAGACTTGTGGCGACGGCAGGTTTTAAGAAAGTTTACTACTCACAAGGCTATTCCTTGCTAGATGCAGAAGATATTTTTCGACACCACAATATAGAAGTTGTATTAGTTAAAAGTGACTAACCTACTCTGGTAAGAATCGGCGGTGCTGACGTGTTGTCATTACCGGATACGAGCTGGGCATGTAAATGGCTAACGCTTGCGCCGGTATAAGCCGTATCTCCAAAGCGCAGCAAGAAAGTAGCTCCTGCAATAGATTTGTTTTTGATTACTTGGTTTACGACTTTTTGCAAATCCAGCCAGGCTGAATTAGAAATTTCACTAAAATTCTCAATATGATCTTTATGGATTAACAGCAAGTGGTGAGACGCTCCTTCGTACGGGTACATGTTTTCTGTTACTAGCCAATGCTTAGTTTCATGGAGTGTAGGTTTTTTGTGATATTTCTTTAGCTGGGCCGGACAAAAAGGACAAACACCATCTTTTTGAATTTTTTCGATGACATTCGTATATTTTCCTGATGGCCGGTGGGTAGTATTGTGACGGTTGACGAATTTCTTAGCCATAGCGGATTAAACAGGAGTTGGAATACCCATTTTTTCGTGAGGTTGATAGTCGCTTAAAGCAAAGTGTTCGGGTCTAAATGCAAAAATATCTTTTATGGATTTATCTAACTTTACGGTAGGAAGCTTTTGTGGTTTGCGCTTAATGAGCTCCTCTACTTTTTCGTACTGGCTTTCGTAGATATGAACATCAGAAAATGTATAAACTATGTCTTTAAAGCTGTAGCCGACGATTTGAGCTAGCATCATGCCAAAAGCTGCATATTGGACAAAATTAAAAGGTACGCCTACCGGTAGATCGCCGCTTCGTTGGAAATGATGGATGGTCAGTTCTTTTGTCTCTGGGTATGCTAACACATGAATCCAGCCGTGGCATGGCGCTACGACTACCTTGCGAGTCAGCCCCTCATGTTGCAAGGTGTATTGCGGAATCCATGGTGAGATGATGTGAGTTCTTAAGTATGGTCGTTCTTTAACCTGCTGGACAAGGTGTTTAATCTGGTTAAAACTGCCGCCTTCTTTAGTCGGGAAGCTAGCCCAGGCGGCGCCATAAGAACCATCGCCAAGGTCACCTTCGGGCAAGTTGAATATAGCACAGCGCTCTTTGGTTACCCACCGGCTCCACCACTTACAACCAAATTCTTCCAACTCTTTTTGTGTGCGAGCACCATTTAAAAAAGCAAAATGCTCAGCCAAAGCGCCTTTAAAAAGCGGCCCGGAAAGATCCCGTTCAGTAATCAGCGGGAAACCATTGTCCATTGAGTATCTAAGCTGGGCTCCGGCAAGCATTTTTGCTTTTTCACCGTGAATTGGCAGGACTTCTCTACCTTCCCGCAGGATTTTTCTCAGTAAATCCTGGTATTGGCTATCAGGCGTTCTTTTAGAAACTGGCTTATACACTTTTTATCCCTCTTGGCATTTTTACTACTTTTGATTGTAGCATAAGATATTGGTCTGCTACTATTAGGTTAATGAAGTGTATGATTGTGGCTTATGATAAAAACCGCGTAATTGGTGCCAGCGGCGGAATCCCGTGGATGGGAAAGTTGCCAGCTGACATGCGTCGTTTTCGTGAGCTTACTACCGGGAATGCAATTATCATGGGGCGTAAAACCTTTGACTCAATTGGCAAGGCTTTACCTGACCGCCAGAATATCATTGTGTCTCGTAAGCAGCTAAGTATTAAGGATGTAGAGACGACTCATAGTCTAGAACAAGCTTACGAATTAGCAAAAAATCAAAATAAAGTTTTTATTATCGGGGGTGCCCAGATTTATCAGCAATCTATTGATGATACTGAAGTTATATATGCTACAGAAATTGACACTATATCAAATGGTGACGTCTTTTTCCCGGAACTAGATAGCGACTGGAAAGAGGTCTCGAGACAAAACCACTTAGCAGACGATAAAAATCAGTTTGACTATGCGTTTGTTACTTACAAAAAGCAAGTTTAAACCTAAAGCGATCCAAGTTCTATTTTAATACCTGGACCCATTGTAGCACTGACAGATATACTTTTCATGTAAGTTGCCTTAATAGAAGACGGTTTAGCGGTTTGCAAGCTAGCTATTACTACTTTGGCGTTGTCATGAAGCTTGTCCGCCCCGAAAGAAACTTTGCCAACAGCGAGATGAACAATGGCCTGCTTGTCGACGCGGTATTCTACTTTGCCGGCCTTAGCTTCTTTAGTGGCTTTACCAACATCAACTGCTACGGTGCCGCTTTTAGGGTTAGGCATTAGGCCGCGAGGTCCCAGGACTCGGGCATATTTACCAAGTTTGGGCATGAATTGTGGCGTAGCGATTAGGGTATCAAAGTTAATTTGCTCTTTGTCTAGCTGTTGCAAGAAATCATCTTCGCCGACGATATCTGCACCTGCATTTTTAGCAGCTGCATGGTCTTTAGCCGGAGCTAAGACTGCTACGCGCACAGTTTTACCACTACCGTGCGGCAGTTTAACTGTACCGCGAATGTTCTGGTCGGACTGCCTAGGATCGACACCTAAGTTGAAGTGCAACTCAACAGAAGCATCAAACTTGCTAGGACTTGTTTTAGATGCAAGCTCAAGAGCTTTTTTTAAATCATAAGTTTTGGTTCTATCGATTTGCTTGGCTAGTTCGCGGTATTTTTTGCCATGACGCTCTGATTTAGGCCTGGTTTTTGGCGCCGGACCTTTTTTCTCTGCCGGTTTTGAGTCTGCGCTTTGAGGAGAAGTGTCTCCACTAGCTTTGCGCTCCTCTTTCTTTGTTTTCTCTTCAGCCTCTTTCAAAGCTTTTTCACTACGCTTACCGGCTTTAGCGGTAGACTTAACGTTTGCTTTCTCTTCTTTAACCACTTCCTCTTCGGTATTGGCTTTACCTGCAGTTTTAATAGCTGCCTCAATCTCAGCAATAGTATTTTTTTCAGTTACCTTCAAGCCAAGCTCTTTAGCTTGCTTTAGTATATCGGCTTTCTTGGCCATTTTAACTCCTTTCGTGGTTCAAGCGGCTGAGTAACAGCCTCCCACAAACATTAATTATTTAATCAACAACTTCAACGCCCATACTGCGCGCAGTACCGGCAATTACCTTAATTCCACCTTCCACGTCAATAGCATTTAAGGTATCTTTCTTAACTTCATAAATTTCTTCTAGTTGAGCTTTGGTAATTTTACCCACTTTTTCAGAGTGAGGCTTACCGCTTCCCTTTTGGATACCGATTTTTTCTCTAATCAGGTCATCTACAGGGCGTCCAAGGCTTTCCCAGTCGAAAGTTCTATCGTCATACACTTTCATGTGCACGATTACATCTTTGCCTTGCAGTTCTTTGGTGGCGTCATTGAAGGGATTGATAAAATCCATCATATTTAGGCCCCATTGGCCCAAAGTTGAACCCACTGGAGGTCCAGCTGTAGCGCGGCCTGCAGGAATACGCAATTTTAAATTGCCAATTATTTTTTTTGCCATAAAATATTTCCTTTAACTCGCTTAACGGAGTGCGTAACTGGTTAATGATAACATACCGTCATCTGTGGTACAACTTGTAAACAACTGATTTTAGTTGTATAATTTACTTATGGAAAAGCCACGCCCAGCATCTGAAATTTCCAAACATCCTTTGGTCGTTGAACAAAAGCGGAAGATCGAGGAGTGTTTAAAAGTGTGTAACGAGGCTAAAAAGAGGCTTGAAGATCTTGAGGGACGTGCTGCAAGCGGTGATATACAAGCTGCTAAGCAGCTTGAGGTGGAGGGTCCGCAACTGGAAGCTAGAATTGAAGAATACACGAATCGTGCTTCTAAGCTTATATCTTCTCCGCTTACTTAAACTTTCTTTACTTGCAGGGCATCTAGCTCAACCGGTGTGTCACGGCCGAACATATTGACCAAGACCTTGATTTTGCCTTTTTGATCGTCGATTTCGTCGATGGCTCCATCAAAACCCTTGAATGGTCCGTCAGTAATATTCACCACTTCGCCTGGCGAGTAATCAATATGGTGTTTAGGATCTTCTACGCCCATGCGTTTCTTGATTTTGGCAATTTCACGATCTGAAACGGGAGTAGGGTCTGTGCCGGAGCCTACGAATCCGGTAACACCGGGCGTATTACGGACAATGTACCAAGCATCTTCGGCCATTTTCATTTCAACCAGCACGTAGCCTTGAAAAATTTTCTTTTCAACTACTTTGCGCTTACCGTTTTTAATTTCAATTTGCTTTTCTTTTGGCACCAAAACGTCAAATATTTTATCGGCCATATCAACCGCCGTTATACGTTGATTGATACTGTCGGCTACTTTTTCTTCATAGCCGGCATATGTGTGAACCGCATACCAATGGCGGTGTGAGTCATAGCGTTTACGAGCTGTCATTATAATACAAACCTCTTAAATAAAAATTCAAATCCGGCATCTAGGCCGACGATAACTAACATAAAAAATCCCGAGAACAGCAGCACTGCTAAAGTCATACCCCAAGTCGCTCGCCGGTTAGGCCAGCGAACTAATTTCAACTCTCGCCAAGAATTTTGGAAGTAGCCTAATAAACCTCTTCGAGCTTTCTGCTCGGTCTTTTTAGGTTCTGATTTAGAGCTAGTTTTAGCGGACTTTGCTTTAGCCACATTTCCCCCAATTTAAAGAGTCTGCTCGTAGGCAGACTGTCAAGTCTTATTATAGACAACAGGTGCCATATGTCAAGCTTTAACTGCCGGTTTGGTAGCCCGTACTTTAGATAACGGAAAGCTGAAGCCAAATGTACTGCCCTTATTTTCCTGGCTTTCAAAAATAATGGCTCCGTCTTGTGCAATAATTATTTTCTTAGCCAAAAACATTCCGATACCAGTGCCGTCAGGGCGTGCGCTCTTTGCATTATTTGCTCGGTAAAATTTAGCAAATAGTTTATGCTGTTCTGCTTTAGGTACGCCGATTCCGTTGTCCTTAACTTTAAAGATGACGTCTTTATCTACAATGTAAAGCTCCACATTCACTACGCCACCCTTGGGCGTATAGTAAATAGCGTTATCTATCATATTCATAATGACTTGGCGTATTTTATTCTCATCTAGCACAAGTTCGGGAAACTTCTCCGGCGGCTCATATTTTAAACTTAGCTGACGCGAGTTAGCGGTTTCGTGCAGCTGTGCTATCTCTTCACTTACTATATTCGGCAAATTAATAGGCTGTGCATCTATTTCAAAACGTCCGGCCTTAATCCTAGATAAGTTAAGAAAGTCTGAAATTAGAAAAACCATACGCTGCGAACTTGTAAAAGCTTCTTGTAAAGCCTGATGTTGGGTTTTGTTGAGTTTACCGAAGTCGCTATCAAGAAGCATGGCTATGTAGCCTTTTATAGAAGTTAAAGGGGTGCGAAGCTGATGTGAAGCTATGTTAAGAAAATCATCTTTCATTTCATCCATAGTGACTAGCTGGCGGTTTGTGTTGCGCAGTTGCCTGGTGGCATTTTTGATTTTATTCTGCAAAGTAACGTTAAAGTCTTGGATTTTTTCAAACCTTGACGTGTTTTGCAGGGCAACTGAAAGCTGCTTTGCTGCAATACCAAATAATTGTATGTCTTGGTTTTTATATGCGCCTCCACTTTTTTTGTCACCGACTATTAAATAGCCAAGCAACTCTGTGCGGGTAGATAAAGGCACGACTATTTGAATGCCTAAAGTACTTAAGCTGTCTTGCAGATGGCTGTGCTGGGTGGTCAGTTCGTCATAAATTATCATTTTTTTACTGCGTTCCGCCAGCAGTTCATGCAAGATTTCTACGTCAGATTTATCTATATGGCGCTCACCCATTATCCTATCTCTTGTTAGCTCTCCATCGTTATCAAATAGCAAGAAAGCCATGAAAACACTTGGGACCGCATTATTTAAAATACAAAGAGCGTCTTTTTGAATTTTCCTGGAGCTAATTGTGCTGGCTATAGCAGAACTGATTTGATTGATGACATTCTGAGTTTTATAAGCGTTCTTATAGAAAATTCGTTGGGTTATAAGATTGAAAAAATTGAGCAAGGGCTGGAATAGGAAGGCCATTACAATCGCTAAAATAGTGTAGATAGTCTGAACAGTATAAGCTACCCTTTGACTACCCCCTACTTGGTTATCGGGGAACACTAACTTGTTAATTATCACGAAGGTAAGGACTCCGTAGGCTGCTCCAAGAACAGTGATGGATAAACCATACGCTAAAGATCTTACTATAACGAAACGTACATCAAATAAGCGGTGCTTTATGATGGCATAGCCTGAAAATATAAGAAACAGCAGTATTCCTACATATGCAAGGTGGTAAGATAAAGTAAGAAAAACACCGCCATTTAGAATATTTTCTAGTATTAAGTTGGGTATAGCCACGCACAAGACCGCTATTACTAAGCCTGTAGATATAAGACTCATCTGTGTCTTTTGGTTACCTTGGCTTTTAACTTGTGCAAGTATCAAATTTTTAACAGCTAATCCTGCTAAGATGAAAATAGTTAACGGGTAAAGCCAGTATAAGGGCTGATTGCTTACTATTAAGCCATCATTAAAGCCAATATATACGACTTTCCCAGCCAGGATTAATAGAACTAAAAGTGTACTAAGAGCTAATAACGCTCCCACAAATACAGGTGATTCTTTTGTTTTAAGCTGTATGATATTTCGTCTTGTTTCTACAGAGAACCTCCAAAAAAAAATCACTAACACGACACCTGTTGTGAAATCTGCCAAATTGAAGAGCTGAGCATTGAATGTATTTGAAGAATAGCTGCCAAAAAAATTTGCGAGTGTCCATATTGCAGCGCTGAAGGTCATGAAGCTAAACATCAACTTTTGCTTATCAACCTTACCCTTGATCAAGGGCAGTAATCCTATAATTATTGCTGCAAGAGCTATGAAGGAATTAAAAATAGTAAGATAAATAAATATCATAGTAAAAGCTTATTATTATGCGCAGAGCTATGACCGTTGCTGTAAAATAAATTTTCAATTCTTTGCTCTGCCTCTTGGAAAACGGTAGCTTTAATGAGCTTTAAGCTTTTATTTTCCACTTCTTTAAAATCTTCAGGAAGAATATTAATCAGCTCATTATTGGGAGAAAACTTCTTCCCGTTTTTTAGTTTTACTACTGATCGCGTATCTTTTATATATCCGAGACGCAAGAAATACCATATGCTTGTTAAAAAAGAACATGGATAAACTTTTTTATTGTTTATGTAGTTTTCATATTGTTTTTTAATCTTGGTTTTATTAATCAACGACAGTAAATCTTCTGTGTATACAACAAGGTCCTTCTCAAATGCCCAAAAATCTGGTAACGCATTATGTTTATCAAGACTATGGAAGAATGCACTTTGAGGTAATGCAGGCTCTTTTATATTATAATTATCGAATAAAATAACCGTACTATACGGAAAATCCCATGAAGCGGATAGTCTTTTAAGGCAGTTAATGCTGTCTATCTGAGACTTAGAAAATTTTTCATCAGTGTAAATGTGGCTAAATTCTACTGAACGAGAAGGTAGTTTAGAGTTTGTTTCTGTATTCATATTTACTTTCTTAAACAATATAAAATCGCTTATACTTTACTAATATACTACTTGAGTACAAAAAAATAATCCAGGCCTCCGGGAAAGTAGCGATGAATCATGCTACTCCCCCGGAGACACTGGACGGCTGTTGCGTCTTTTTATAACGGCTTTACGTATGACGATGGTGGCGGTAAGGTCGGCCGCTGGAATGATCGTAAGCCCCCAGCTTTGAATAGGTAGGACGGTAAGAATCCCTACTCCAAATACCACCGTAGTACCTACGGAGCCAACTAGATTGACCCAAAAGCCAACCCAAAATAAATTACTCCTGAACCCTGCTGAAAGCAGCTGCTTCCATTGTTTGCGCAGCTTAATTGGGTTACCAATCTTTCTACCCATGGCAATGGCTATGATAACCAAGCCTAGGATAAAAAGGATCTCAGTGACAAGGGCTCCACCTACAAGCCACCACACTGACCCGATTGCTTCGTCCTTCAGTTTTCCGAAGGGTGAGAATACGAGGGAAATTATTGAAAAAACAACTATTCCCCAAAAGGCTACTTTTCTAGCCTTTGCCAGCAAGAGAATCACCTCCTTCGCTAAGCTATATATGTAAAGAACAGCAACGATTGCCTATTTAAACTATAACATATAAGTATATTTTTATCAAGTCTATAAAAATTTCTTTAAAATAGCAGGATGTTGAGAAGCAAATCTCAGCGCCTTACCGGCTATTTTAGAAGTAATTCTATTGTGCCTTATTGAACGTGGAATCGGTCCTTCATAAGTACAAAGCACGCCGTAGTTATGGGATGGTGGATCTTGAAACCCTTCTCTTATAGCTTTAACTGGCTTAGAGCCTTCTCTTACCATACGACGTAATATCCTGTCATAAGCGACTTCTCTGCCCTCAACTACCGTAGTAGCCCGCATATATTCATCTGCTACTTTATCTTGCTCAGAAGGCTCTAGATCTTCAAAAATAATATTATTTTCTGCCAACCATTGGCGAAAGTCCGGGATGCGGCTAAGTAACAGCACACTTTCCTTGCGTTGCTCCACGAAGCTGCTATATAAATTAGCAATCAGAAAATCACTCAGGTTTACTGCGGAACCTTTTTCAGTAACAGTCATATTAACTACATAAAAATACCTACCTTCAGGGTTATGAGTGGTGGTTAGGTAGCCATTGTCCGTAGTTTCTTCCCAGCTAGTGTAGTCATTTATATGCGTATCAGTCACTTGGCATGTCATGAATCCTTCTATGGTGCCGTCTAGTTCCCCTACCACCATCAAATCGCCTATCACATTTCGACGTGATTCCAACATTTCGTGTATCTCCTCAAAGGGCGGCGGCTCGTCTCCGTACGAATCGTCGAAGCACTCTAAATCTATCTCTACGAGGCGCTTAATATCTTCAGAGGTGGCGGCTCGCACTTTTATTTTACCGCTATTATTTATCTCAGGGTCCGCGGGGGTTGACACTGAAGTTTCTCTGTTGTGGGAAGAATCTCTTTTCATAGTTGTTTATTATATAATTTATATTATTTTACGTCAATCATCTGGGTATTAAAATTAACTCTTATGCTATTATAATACCGTGAATAGCTGGCAAAGTTGGTTTTGGCTAATTGGCATAGGCGGGTTATTGCTTTGTTTGACTGACATCTGGACTCATAAGTTGTGGCGGCGGGCTCTGGCTATACTTAGCATCGTTCCTTTGTTAGCAGCTACTCTTTTTACGCTTTTTTTGCCCTTACCTTACTGGCAAATAGCACTAATGGTTTTTGTAGAACTTTTCTTGTTGTTATCAGCAGCTCGGGCAATCCAGTTCGGTCGGCCGTACAAAGCTGATATGACCGGTAAAAGAAGCTTAGAGTTGTTGGGTCTGCTGGCTATTATAGCCGGATTGGTAATAATCTCTGAAACTAGCTTACTATGGATTATTCTGGTGATTGCTATAGTTTTATCACTTCTAATTTTAGGGCAGCTTGTTTACGCTACAAAACACTATCAAATTAACGGCTCTAGGCTGGACCAATCCATAGCAGAAGACCATTTACCAACAGTTAGCGTGTGTATACCGGCGCGTAACGAAACTAATTCGCTGCGCAAATGTTTAAGAAGTATGCTTGCTTCAGACTATCCTAAACTAGAGATATTAGTACTAGATGATTGTTCCCAAGATAAAACTGCTCAAACTATACGTTCTTTTGCTCAAGATGGAGTGCGCTTTGTGCAAGGCTCTTTACCTACTGGTGATTGGCTTGGGAAAAACCAGGCTTACGCAACGCTGGCTCAAGAAGCAAAAGGCGACGTACTACTGTTTACAAGCGTAGACACTCGAATTGAACCTCACTCAATTACCAAACTAGTAACCTATATGCAAACAAAGCAGAGCGATATGCTAGCGGTGTTGCCGGAACGGCACGACCACACACTAAGAGCCAGTGTGGTGTTTGCCCCCTTGCGTTATTTCTGGCAACTCGCTACACCGGCCTTTGTAAATGTGCCTAGCACTACATCGCTTTGGCTGGTGCGCAGCAATGCGCTGAAAAAGCTCGGTGGTTTTGCAAGATTTAACAATCACATTAGTCCTGAAGTAAGTTTTGCTAATATGCTAGCCAAGAAAAATAAATATGAGCTTTTAGCCAGTAATCACCGTCTTGGAGTTTATTATGCCAAGAAATGGCGATCGCAAATCGATACCGGTGTTAGGCTATGGTATCCCAGCCTAGGCAATCATCCTAGCAGAGTAGTGTTAGCTAGTCTGGGGCAGTATATTTTTATAATTGTGCCCTACATTGTTTTAGTGGAATCTATTTTTTGGCAAACTAATTTAGACCAAGCCGTGATTGCCGGGTTGGTTATTTTGTGTCAAATTATCACCTACGGGTTTTATGCGCGACTGGTAAAACGTCGCGGTTGGCTAATCAGCACCGTGTTGTGGCCTATCTTAGCTATACAAGAAATCGCTCTTACATTAACAAGTTATATTCAATATGAATTCGGTACTGTCACTTGGAAGGGCCGCAGCATTTGTTATCCGGTTTTGTCGGTAGTCTTACCGGAATCTGGTTTCGGTATAAGTAAGCTAAAAGTTGAACCGTGATTAAGGCGGCCGTCCACATCGATAGTAAATCCTAATTTTTGGGTCAATTTTGTAACCACATATAAGCCTAGCCCCGTTCCACCGGTTTCTCTGGTGCGATAATCTTCGCTACGGTAAAACTTATCAAAGATTTTCTTGCGGTCACTTTTACTTATGCCAATACCAGTATCTTTGACGGCCAGAGATATTCTGCCTTTACTCTCTTTGGCGATTAGGTCTACGCTGCCTTTTTGTGTATATTTCAGGGCGTTTGTGATGAAGTTTTGCAGGATCTCCTCTAGGTATAAACGGTTAGTGCGTATAGTGCCTAAGCTAGGTGCTAAATCTAAGTTCATTTTTAGCTTCTTCTCGCTGGCTTGCGGCTCATATTCTTTGTATAAGTTATTCATCATTTGCTGAATATCAATATCTTCATTTTCGCCAACATCGCCGCGCTGAGCTCTCGATAAAGCGCCAAGGTCGTTAATCATTTTAGCCAAGTATTCTATTTGATCGTGAGCTTCGTCTAAGTTAGTTAGCAGTTTATCCTTCGGAGTGCCACGCTCAACCAGCAGTCTATTGTTAGAAATGGCTCCTTCAACAATAGTAATTGGCGTTCGAAGTTCATGGCTTACCACCGATATAAATTCATCGCGCTCTTCTTCAAGAGACTTTTCTTTGGTAATGTCTCGCAAGACGAAAATATACCCTTGCTTATCTGACCTTTCGCTTTGATAGTTAAGGCGGATTGAAGCACAGCTAATATGCAGCCGCATTGATTCATCTTTGCTGAAATAGTGCGACAAATCGTCTCTGACCACCAGGCCGTGAGCGTTGCCAAATACTTCATGCCAGTTGATATGGTGGCCGTTCTTAGATCTTAGATTTAGGATTTTCGGTAGTTTTTTGCCTGTTAAGTTCTGGTTGGTGTCTAGTAGGCTTAAGGCGGCCGAATTATAAATTTGAATCGTATCAGAGGTATTAGTGCTTATAACTGCCACATCCAAACTGTTAATAAGCGACAGTAGCCTATGGCGTTCCGTAGTTTCACGCCTACGGCTACTGCGTATTTCCAAATAGTCATTGGTTTGGTACGTACTGATAAGGATTAGGATGGTAGCAGATATAAACATTGCCGATAAGGTTGCCAAGTCGCTAAAGAAAATGAAACCGATGAAAGCTTTCTGTTGTAAATTAGCGTCAATCAAGACCGTCAATAATATTCCCGCAGCGCTGCCCCAAAGCGATTTTAAGCCTTGGTTTAGAGCTGATATAACGATTAATGGCAGCCAAACTATCACCATAGAGTCGACTCCAACTACAAAAAGTGCATAGCCAATCATTAGTAAGTGGTAGGCAGTCAACCTAGTGACTGACATAGGTTTTGTTTTTGGTTGGGTTAGACCCAAAACAAATATGACAATCGTGAAAGACCATAGAGCCAAATCGCTATAGTGCTGTGCTCCTCTTACGTAGCCAAGTTTAATGGTCAAACCAAAAAACAGCATTACAAAAGGCACAATCAACAACGTGTAACGGATGATGCGTCTCACGTTCAGGTTATAAATATAGTTTTGATCTTCGTTAGCCTTCATCTTGCTAACGTTTATTATGCCATACACCTTCTATAAAACTAAATGTGCGGCTGGGCTTCGCGCAAGCTTTTACGATGAATTTTATAATCCGGATCGCACATTTCAACCAGCTGCCAAAAGCGTTGGCTATGGTTCATCTCTTTAGTGTGGCAAAGTTCATGTATTATAACGTAATCTATAAGTTCAAAAGGCAGTCGCATCAAGGCGATGTTTAGGCTAATGGTGTTATTGCTAGAGCAGCTTCCCCATCGTCCGGCAGCATGGCTAAAGCGAAGCCGCTCATATTTAAAGTCAAATGTTGTTGCTATATATTCTATGCGTCTGGGTAAGTAAGCTTTTGCTTCGGTGCGCAAAGCTTTAATGACTAACGGTTTTACTAAGACCTGGAGCTTAGGGTCTTCCAGCTTATCTTCACCAGCTAATTGCAAGATTATATTCGGTTTTTTATATATTACTTTTGTTTGCCCGGTGCCATTTTCGATAACTAACTTATGAGATTTGCCAACAGCCATATTAGACTCAAGCTTCAATGTTGGTGAGGCATCTTTAATCAGTTCTCGGATCTCGCCTTTAGATTGCCTTACAAACTGCTTGATAGCAAATATGGGCGTATAACGGGGTGCTGAAACTCGCAATCCTCCGCTGGGCGCAACCCGCAGCTTAATGTAGCGAGCTTGCGGGCTGCGGCGCACTACTATCTCGCCAAACTCGCTGTCTTTAAAGGTTGGCATTATAAGTCACCTGAAAGTTAGCGAATATCCACCCGACGTCTTGTAATCTGACGGCGTTGAGCGTCGCGCGAACTATGAGAACGAATCATATTATCTTGAGGCTTTTTTTCCTGAGCTTCACTTGGTGTTACCAGCTTCTTTAAAACGACTTTAGCTTGTGTATGGTAAGTATGTTTACCACTGATTACGGTGCATTGCTCATTTTTCTTTGGAGGAGTCAAGCGCTTGGCCTGGCTAGTATACTCATCAGCAGTCAAGCTACGATTATATTTATCGTCCAGCTTATTTTTAGAACGTTTCATCGAGCGTCTTTTAGCTGACGCGTTGTCAACCTGCACCCAAACTACTAAAACTTCATAGCCAGATTTTTTAGCGATTTTTTCCAACTTGGAACGCTCACTATAAGTATTATCGCCGCCATCAACCAAGAAAGTTCGTCTGGTCTTTAGTAGTTCTTCAGTCTGATAGTCGGCTATTCGGCCTACAATTACCTGCTCTTCTTTAGAGAAAGTAATGTCATTGAAGAGCTCAAACCTTATACGATCATAACTTACCACCGGTGCGCCGAATGTCTGCGAAAACTGCCTGGCAAAAAAACTTTTGCCCGCCCCTGGTAAGCCCACCATGATAATAATCAGCGGTTTCGAGAGATTTAACGGTTGCATGTAAGCTAGTATAACAAAAAATGTGTAGTGTTATAATAGAACTCGCTATAGGGGTGTAGCTCAGTTGGCTAGAGCGACGGTCTCCAAAACCGTAGGCCGGGGGTTCAAATCCCTCCACCCCTGCCATGAAAGCGGTCTCAGGCATTTATGTCTGGGGCCACTTTCATAGTTTAGGTTGATCGGATTTGAACGGGAGTGCCAGTGGCACTCCCCGGCACCCTTGCTCCACTGTGCCGACGGCATATTGGGGTGATTGGCAATAAATTGCCAATCAGGCGAATCCCTCCACCCCTGCCAGAGCAGTTAGATTAGTAACTCACTTATGCTTGCTTAGGGGTCTGTAAGTCCTATATAGTGTTAGCAACTAAACATATGAGGAGCTAGCATTATATGTCAACAGAGATTTTAAAAGCCTACAAACAGCAGCCTGAAGCTTATAATCCTCTAGCTAACCATCCAGATCCCGAACAATTAATCGTTGACAGCCTTAAGCAAGGCACTGTTCTTGCCGGAAGAGAGAAACCTTTTACGTGGGAGCTTGACGGTGCGACTTCAGAGGGTGCACTGCATAGGTATCGTGCGCAAGTAGAAATTGAAGCGCTTATTAACCTTGCCGAACGAGGACCGGTGGATATTTCTATTAGTGAGCAAGAAAAAGAAACTCTTAGAAGTCTTTATAGTGATGACTCATTCGACTCAAGTATTGTTACCCGCTTAGATCATATAGGCTACGAAGACAGGCCACCATTAGAACACGATGTTAAGGCCGTTGAAGTTTACATTAATCAACTCTTAGACGACCATGAGTTAGGCCACTTAAAAGAGTGGCTCCACTTTGGCATGACATCTGAGGATACTAATAATTTGGCTTTTAACTTTATGTTGAGAGATACAACTAACGAGGTGGTTATTCCAGCAGTCAGTCGTGTAGCAGATCGCCTAGCTCACCTAGCTGCCATTTATGCAGACACTCCAACTATTGGTACTACACATGCCCAAAAAGCTTCGCCTACGACAGTGGGCAAACAATTTGGGTATTTACTTTCAAACATAACTAAAGTTACAGAAGAGTTAGACGGGATGCGCCTAACAGGTAAATTTAGTGGAGCTGTCGGTAACCACAACCCTATGGGCGTGATTTTCCCTGATTTTGATTACGATACCTATTGTGGGGATTTCGTAGAGAGCCAGGGCTTTGAGTATGCTTCGGTTGAGAATCAGCGCAATGATCACCTAGCTGTTACAGAATTACTTTCAACTTTTTCTCGGCTTGCTGTCGTAGGCAAAGATGTGACAGACAATATCTGGCTTCAAATACTTGAAGGAAAATTAGCTCAAAAACTTGTTAAAGGCGAAAAAGGTTCTTCTACAATGTCTCATAAGATAAACCCCTGGCGGTTAGAAAATGCAGAGGCGCTATTTGAGCAAGCAATTACTCTCATGAGTCGAGCTACTGAAGGCCTGGTTTTAAGTAGGCAGGAGCGGGACTTATCTGACCACGCATGGCAGCGGGCATATGGGGATATGATTGGTCGTGTTATAGCTGGACTCAATTATCTCACTATTCAATTAGATAGACTAGTAGTTGACCAAGAGGATGCTCGCAGAGTGTTAGATGAATCTGCAGAAGTGCTGAGCGAGTTAGTGCAAACGGCGGGTCGGGTTTCTGGAGACCCAGAAGCTTACGATAGAGTTACTGAACTAACTCAAGGTAAAAAGTTAAGTATTGAGGAAGTTAGAGCAGTCATTGTAAAAACATTACCAGACGGAGAATTACGAAGCCGTCTTTTATCAGTTCGACCAGAACAGTATATTGGTTTAGCACCAGAAAAGGCGCGCGAGGCAGTTGTAGGATGGCATATGGCAAAAATAGTATTGCAGCGAGGTGTGCTTGACGAATCTAAAAGCATTGATGCGATTCTGTTTGACTTAGATGGAACGCTGCATTTCGGGGATAAGGATGAGTTATTTGCGCGACTTTCTGCAATTGCAGCTGACTTACGGTCTGGATTTACTGAAGAAGAAATTCGCGAATTTGGTGACAGGAGCGATTATACGGAGATGCGTGCCTTAATGGTAGCTGAGCATAATCGGCGTTTTCCTGACAATCAGGTTACTGAAGAAGAGTTTCAAGAAGCTAATGACGCTGTTTCTGGCTCTTTTGACCATATGTTCTATGCAGCAAATGAGGCAGTAAGAACTATAGAGACCGTGAGAGAAAGCGGCAAGGCCACGGGATTAGTAACTACTAGAGGAAATAAATCAAGAGATAGATTGCTTGCATATCATGGCTTTGAAGATTTATTCGATATCATTGTGGGGCGCAATGACTGTGAAAGGAGGAAGCCTCATCCTCAACCTATATCCGTAGCTCTAGAAAGACTAGGTGTAATTGATCCAAGAAGAGCGCTTTATGTAGGAGATTTACAAGTTGACGATGTAGGTGCTGGCAATGCTCTTAGGATGAAGACAGCCTTAGTCAATAACAGCCCACTTGATCCGCACGGCCCAACACCTACCTATCATTGGCCAGATATTAAACCTCTAGCAAGGTTCTATGGACGCTAAAAGAGAGATCTATAACTTAAAAGCTGTCTCGTATATGGCTGAAGCTGTAATCCCAATCGGCTTCAGCTTTTTTGTGTGGGTTGAAAATGTCTTGCGGGTCCATAATCTTTTTGGCTTTCTTAAAGATAGCCAGCACTTCTTTGCCATACATTTGCTCAAGCCACGGGCCGCGCACCAAGCCGTCGTTGTGCTCGCCCGATAGGCTGCCGTGATATTTCAGCACTAGGTTATTCACCTCTTTCATGGCTGGTAATATCTTGTTTCGGTCTTTTTTATCTTCTAGCTTCATCAGCGGGATGATATGGAAGTTGCCATCGCCCATGTGACCGGCAATGGTTGCCACGAGCTTGTACTTTTTGATGATTTTGCGGATTTGCGGCAAGAATTTTGTTAAGTATTCAGGATTTACCACCAAGTCGTCTATAAAAGGCGCGGTATGCTTGTCTTTTACTTTGCTGCGTAGCAGGTTAAAGCTTTGACGGCGCATAACCCAAAACTTTTCACCTTTGCCTTCCGTGGCGTCTTCTTCAAAGCCGTTGATTTCGTAGCGGGCGCGGTATTTTTTAAGGTCGTGGTGCAGGGCGCGGATTTTGTGGCTAACTTCGGCTTCTGATTCGCCGTTAAACTCAACCATCAAAATAAGCTTAGGAATGCCGCGTAAAAGTTGAATGCCATCAGGTATCAGGCTAAATAGTAAATGGATGAACTTCACAGGACCTAGTAGCTTCAAAAAGCTTGGCATAAAGCGGATACTGAGCCAAAGCGTGGCGTCGTCAAAGCTTTCAAACGTAGCTGGCTTGTGCTGCAGAACTTTTGGAATAATTTCACCCAGCGCGTCGATGTCTTTTAAAAACAGCACTAGCAAGCCCGAGTGCGCTTTGGCTGGCACTAATCTAAAGTTAATGTCGGTTACAAAGCCTAACGTGCCCTGGGCACCGACGATTAAATTGCACAGATTGAATATGCCAGTTTCCCTGTCCCAAACATCCCAGAGGTTGTAGCCGGTAGAGTTTTTGCTGACGTTTGGTTTAGCAGCTTTGATTTGCTCATAATTATTTTCTACTAAATCGAAGATCTGCTTGTATACCTGACCTTCAAAATCTTTTTGGGCCATTTTTTTAACTAACTCTGCTTTGGTTAGCGGCTTTACGGTTCGCTCTATTCCATCGGCAAACACAACTTGCAGCTCATTAACAAAACTTTCGGTTTTGCCATATTCAAGCGATTTCTCGCCGCCAGAGTTGTTGTTGACCATGCCGCCGACGCTGCATAAGTCGCGACTGGCCGGGTATGTTGGCAGCAGAGCTTTGTGCTTTAAGGTTTCTGGCTCGAAATCACGGTAGAAAACGCCAGGCTGTACTTGAGCGGTCTGGCTGGTTACCTTTCCTATTTCGGTAAAGTGCTTTTTAAAGTCTACGATTATCGAGTCATTGATGGCTCCGCCAGACATACAGGTACCTGCACTCCTGGCCGTCACGGATAAACTTTTATTGTTTTCTTTTTCGCTAGCCACCAATTTGACCAGCTTTTGCACATCAGAGCTATCTTTAGGTTTCACCGCTAGTTTAGGCTTGACTTCGAACATAGACGCATCGTGGCTGTAAAATTCCAGAGTTTCTTGCGAGTCGTCAATCTCCCCTTTAAAGCCGATTTTTTTAAGTTTTTGTATTATTTCATCCATAACTATAGAGTATGCTTAAGCGACTTGGTTTGGCAAGTTTTTGGCGTAAACCAGCCCAAGCTGCTACTATAAATCTAAGCAACCAAGAGGACTCTTGATAATTTATGAAATCAAAAAATCAAACTACGCCAAGCCGCAATAAATCCCTTCACGCTAAGGAAATATTGCTAGACATTGATGAAATAACTATTCGTTACGGCGAGCTTAAGGCATTAGCCGGAGTGTCTTTATGTGTTCACGAAGGCGAGTTTATCGGGTTGGTCGGCCCTAATGGATCCGGCAAAACGACTCTTGTAAAAGCTATTTTAGGGCTGATTAAAGTTCAAGGCGGCATGATTGATAGGCACATATCTAGCTCAATCGGCTATGTTCCACAGCGCGGCCAAATTTATAACTCCCAGGTGCCAATTAGTGTGTCGGAAGTAGTTAAACTGGGTTCGCGCGGCAACAACGCCCAAGCCCAACAGGCTCTTAAGGCTGTGCAGCTAGAGGGCATGGAAAGACGGCGTTTTAATGAGCTGTCCGGTGGCCAGCAGCAACGTGTGATTATCGCCAAGGCTTTGGCGAGCCAACCGTCCTTGTTGTTGCTTGACGAGCCTACTACGGGTATTGACGAGAAATCGCAGAATGAATTTAATGATATTTTGAAATCATTAAAACAACGTGGCATTACCATAGTTATGGTGTCTCACGACGTTGATATGGTGCGGCGGTTAGTGACCAGGGTAATTTTACTTAACCAAAAAATTCTTTATGATGGCAGCCCAGAGAACTTTGAAATAAATACTTATTTGCCGGACTTTTACAAAAAACAGCATCGTTTACTGCACCACCATCACGGAGGAAAACATGCCTGAGATTTTGCAGTACGACTTTATGGTCAGGGCGTTGATTGCCGGCTTATTGGTTGCGGCTGTGATGCCGGTTTTAGGTAGTTTCTTAGTCGCCCGGCGCTATTCTTTGATTGCCGATAGCCTAGCCCATAGCAGCTTGGCTGGCGTTGGCCTGGGTTTGCTTTTAAGCGCTTCACCAATTTTAGTAGCTATACCGGTAACTGCAGTCGGGGCGATATTTTTAGAATGGCTTAGACAAAAACAGCGCATTAGCGGTGAAGTTGGCTTAGCTATCCTAATGACCGGGGGTTTAGCTTTGGCCATCGTGCTAGCCAGTCTTGCGCCCGGCGCAAATTCTAATTTTGATGCCTATTTGTTCGGCAGTATTACTACTACGAACGTTAGCGATGTAATCACGCTGGCTGTTGTGGGCGCCATTATCCTTATAACAGTCGGCTTAAATTACCGAGCCCTGCTACATGCTGCGTTTGACGAAGACAGTGCATTCATTGCCGGTTATAAAGTTAGCTGGCTTAGCTATATGCTAGCCATAATGACAGCCATAATGGTGGTTTTATCGCTAAGAATTGTCGGCGGTTTACTTATTAGCGCTTTGCTGGTAATTCCGATTGTAGCCGCAAGCCAGTTTACAGTTAGCTTTTTTCAAACCATAGGCTGGGCAGTGATAATTGCGTTTCTCTCTGTGATAATTGGATTGACAGCAGCTTTTTACCTAAGTATTGCCGCCGGAGGCGCAATAGTCCTAGCTGCCCTATTAATGTTTTTGTTCAGTATGGTTTTAAGACGCCGCTGATTAGCCCTTGCGGGCTTTTACTTCGTTGCGGCCGAGATTTTTTTTAGTTTCAGTGTAGGTTACGTGCTTTCTAAGACGCGGATCATACTTGCGCAGCTTTAGCCTGTCGGGAGTATTCATAGTATTTTTTGTCACGTAATAAGTACGATGATTTGACTCATCGCTCACTAAGCCCACTAATTTACGTTTGGTGTTCTTCTTAGCCATAACTTTCTTTACTTAATTACTGTTATTGTAGCACATTTTATGTGGTAAGGCCACAGGGTAATTCGTGGAGCCGTTGACGAGAGTTGAACTCGTGACCCCTTCCTTACCATGGAAGTGCTCTACCACTGAGCTACAACGGCAAATCATGGTGCTGGGAGTAGGATTCGAACCTACGAAGGCATATGCCAACAGATTTACAGTCTGTCGTGTTTGACCGCTTCACTATCCCAGCTCGTCGGAATTCACTCCCAGTCTCTATCAAAACTTTGCAAACAAGTGGCAAAATTTTGCCGAGACTTTCGTTATTCCTCCTCTCAAATTAACAAACAGCTAAAGCTTGGTTTGTTAATTTGTATGAATCACATCCACATCTTACGATGTGGAGCCACCTGTCGGATTCGAACCGACGACCTACGGTTTACAAAACCGTTGCTCTAACCAGCTGAGCTAAGGTGGCGCGACTTAAGTAATACTATCAATTAGCCTCTGTTTTTTCAAGCTTGGCCAGCTACATTGCTACGCGGCGAGGCCGCTTAATTCGCTTTGACTGGCCGTCTGGAATTACCAAGCGGGCCGCTTTTTCACGTAACTTTAAGGCTAGTTCGGTTTGCCCGTCACGCTCGTAAGTGTCGGCTAAGATATTAAGGCTTTGCGGGTTGGGCTCAAGCTCAACCGCTCTTTCCAGCGCTTCAATGGCTTTCTTTTGATTGCCCAGCTTTTCTTGTACTTTTGCGTAAGCTATGTGCCTGGCGGCTAAGTCTTCCTCGATTTCAAGCGCCTGCTCAAAAGCCAAGGCTGCTTTTTCATATTGTTTTGTTTCATAATAAATCAGACCTACATTGTGCAGACTGCTGGCGCTTGGCTCCAAGCTCTGGGCAATCTCAAAGCACTCAATAGCATCTTCGTAAGAATGCTGCTTGGCATATAAAATACCCAAGCGGTTATAAGCTGTTGCACTGCGCTCGTCAACACGCAGAATAGTCAGCAACGCCTTTTCGGCGCGTAAGTATTTCTTCTCGTGCGAGCTTTCTTGGGCAATTTGCCAAAGCCTGTCTAGTCTTTCGGCCAGCTTATTAGAAATTGGACTACCCAACTCATCAATAGAGCGTTGGTAAAACAAAATACCAACACCAAGCGCAATAATAATCAAAAGTCCGAACATCTGCCTTATTATAGCAAATTATAAACTGAGAGCCAGTTTGAGAAGCTGCGTGCGTACGTGGCCGTTGCTTCTGATTGACTCTGCAGTTTGTAGGGCTTGATCTAACTGTAGAGCCAGGCTGCGTTTAGCGCTGTTTTCTAAGGAATATTTCAATATGCGCACGACGTGATCTAACAACTGGACTGCTTGGTCGCGACTGGCTCCTATCTGATGCGCGATTAGTAACCTATTGTATTGTTTACTACTAAGAAATTCGCGGGCTTTCCGTGCTAAGTCGGCTTGCTCGCTAAAGTAATCTTCGCCTTGAGTCAGTCTAAACAGCTCAGCCGGCAAGCCCACTGCTATGAAAGTTAGCTGCTGCCGTTTTTTGCTATCAGCAACCTCTAGAGCGTCTAGGTGTTGCTCGGTTTGGCTCGGAGTAAGAGGCTGAATATTAACCAGCTGTACCCTTGAACGAATAGTGCTCAGTAAACGGTCGGGAGAGTGGCTGGTAAGTAAAAAGCTAGTTTTTTCAGTTGGTTCTTCCAGCAGTTTCAAAAAAGCGTTTTGGGCTGCCGTACTCATGGCTTCGGCATCGTCGATGACGATAATTTGCTGCTCGGTCTGCTTGGAGCGTGTTTTAGTGTAAAGTTCACGAACCACTTCGATTCCTATGGTTCCCTTGTCGTCCGGTTCTATCACTAATAAATGCTTGGTAAGGGGCTTTGTAATTTCTTGGGCAATGGTTTTTAGCCCTACTCCAGTCGGCCCGGCAAGTAAAAGCGCTTGAGGTAGCGCTTGGCTAGCGGCGGCAAGCTGGTTGGCGCTGGCTTTATGCAAACTTAAGTTTTGCATAACTTTACCTCGGCTATTTTAGGAAATTTCTTTTTAAACTCGGCAGGCAGCTCTGAAGTAAAAGTAGTTCTCTTACCGCCGGGCAAAGTTATTTCTAGCTGGTAGGCGTGTAGGAATAACCGTTCAGATTCTTTGCCATAAAACCTGTCACCTAAAACCGGCCGCTCTAAATGAGCCAGGTGTACGCGCAGCTGATGAGTCCGACCGGTAAGCGGTTGTAACTTGACCAAGCTAAGTTTGGCATCTTCCGCTAACACTTCATAAGCGGTTATAGCTGGTTTGCCATTGGCATCTGCCCTAAATGTACTAGGTTTTTTGGGATTGCGGCCGATTGGGATGTCGATTTTGCCCTTCTTGATTTTTAAATGGCCTTCTACTAGCGCTAAGTAAGTTTTCTTAACTTTTCGGTTTGAAAACTGTTTTTGCAAATATGAAGCGGTTTCAGAATTTTTGGCGCAAACAATAACTCCGCTAGTGTCACGGTCTAGGCGATGGATGATGCCTGGCCGGTTAGTGTTCTGGCCTAATGTAGTACGCTCTCGCATAAAGTCAGCTACAGTGAATTCTTGCGCTAGCTGGCCTTTGGCATGGGTTAATATGCCGGCCGGCTTGTCTATAACTGTCACATTGTCATCTTCATAAATTATCGGCAGAGTTTGGGGGTCTATTTTAGCCTCCGGTACGTTTACGGTTACCTCATCATCCTCGCCCAGGTGTTTTTTGTAAGATGTTGCTACTTTTCCATTAACTTTCACATAACCGGCCTGGCAATATTTTTGCCAAACAGTTCTTGAATATTCCGGCCAATATTCAGCTAAATAGCTATCAAGGCGCATAAACTTACCTGGGGCGCAAACCGATTGCTTGTTGCGTCCGTAACAAGGTAGCGTTTGCTGTTTTTGCTAATTCTTTTTCTGAAGATGCTAGCTGAGTTTGAATTTCTGCGTCGTCAACTTGTTTCAGTTTAGACTGGAAGTCAGTTAGAAACTCAGCCATTTTGTCGGCCACGACTTTCTTAAACTCGCCGTATTTTTCTTTGCCTTTCCATTCTTCAGCTACACTATTAACATCTTCTTGGGCTAGCAAAGCTAATATTTCCAGCAAGTTACTAATGCCGGGTTGGCGTTCTCTATCAAACTGAATATTCGCCAAATCATCGGTTGTGGCACTCATGATTTTCTTGGCAGCAGCTTGCGGATCTTCGGTAAGGAATATCACGCCTTTGCCTGAGTCATCACTTTTACTCATCTTTTTAGTAGGATCTGCAAGGTCTTTAATTCTGAGACCTTGGTCTTTGCCAAAAAACTTGTGCTGTTCTTTTACCGCTTTTGGCACAGTAAATATAGCGCCGAATTTATTGTTCATGCGTTCAGCGATATCACGCGTAAACTCTAGATGCTGAGTCTGATCATCTCCTACTGGTATATAAACAGCGTTATAAAGCAAAATATCGGCTGCCATTAGTGGAGGGTAATTAAGCAAAGCCATGCTAACGCGGTCGTTGCCGATTTTAGCGGATTTATCCTTAAACTGAGTCATTCGGCTCATCTCACCTACACCAGTGAAGTTATCTAGTACGTGAGCCAGTTCTGAATGTGCTGAGATGTAGCTTTCTCTAAAAAGGTTGATGTTATCGTGGCTAAGCGGTAAGCCGGCGGCTACATAAGCTCGCAAATTTTCGTTAATCTGAGATTGCAGTTTGCTGTGATCGATTGGTGTAGAAAAGCTGTGTAAGTCCGCCATCATCAAGTTTACTTGATAGTCGCCTGCCTTTTCTTTGGCCATATCTATCAAAGGCAACAAAGCGCCAAAATAGTTGCCGATGGTCAAATCGTTATTAGCCCTAAGGCCAGTTAGGATTACTTGTTTGCTCATACTACTGCTTAAATTATATATCATATCTTAAAAACCGCCATAATCTACTTTGAACGAAACACATTATCATTCTATAATATTAGATAATTCGTGAAACTATCCTTGGAGATATCATGAACGCACATCGACTACTTTGATAGTCAATATCGGCGAGGGCGCCGATTCGGCAGTTACCGAGGCGCTAATTGCGCTGCTCGAGTCTTTGAAAAAGAGCGAAGGCGAAGCTGTTCAGCTTACCGACAAAGAGGCAACTTTCGGTACTTCAGATCTGAGGCAGTTTTTTGTCGACAGTGGCATAGCCACCAAGAAGCAGACGGCCAGTTTTGCATCCAGGGCTATGGAAAACCTTCTAAGCTGTTTTCTGATAAGCGGTCATATTAGTAAAATCAAGGCCATTTGTCAAAATTGCGGCAAAATAAGCGGCGAGTGCCGCTGTGATAAGAGCGGAAGTGAAGTCCATCACTACGGTGGCTCGTCAGGGATTTGGGCTTACAGCTTTTTCCCCGTGAATTGGCGAGTAACTTACGCCTCATTCCTTCAGCTTACCGAGGAAGATTTTGATAGACTTTCAAAACAGTCTGGTGAGCGCCTCAAACGTTTTCAGGAACACCTGAAGGCGCAAACCTAACCCCCGTGTTTTAGTAGCAGGCAAAGCCTCCTAGCGCGGGGCTTTTGCTTTTATTATTTTTTGACTGTAGCAATACTTATCACAAAATCTTTCAAAAGCTCGTAAAACTTTTGCACGCTCTCTATAGATATCCATTCTTCATCTCCGTGCGCTCCGCCTCCATCTGGCCGAAGCATGATTACAGGAATATTTTTCTCGGCAAAGAATCGGGCGTCTGATGAGCCGTGAGCCATTACTTGCTCGATAGAGCTGCCGTGGTGTTCTTCATATAAATCTATAAACGAACGTACATGTTTATCGCCGGTATCTAAATGGTAATCATTTCCTTCTATAGATTTCATAATTTTACCGTTATATTTTTTTAAAAGTTCTTTAATTTTCTTTTGGGCGCTGAGTAAGTGTTCGCTAGATTTGTACCGAATGTCTAAAGAAGTATCTGCATAAGCGGGACCTTGATTAACCGCATCTCCGGCATGTACTTGGGCTACAGTCATGGTTATGTCTTCCTGAGACAATTGACTAAAGTATTCCTCTAGCTCTTTTAAGAAGTTTACTAACTTTATGGCTGCGCCATCGCCTTCCCACGGCCTGGATCCGTGGTGAGCGGCGCCCTTAATTCTTATTTGCGGGTTAAATACGCCCTTTGCTGATATGTTTAGAGTTCCGAAGCCGGTGCCGGCGTCTGGCAAAATACAAACCTCTGCACTGTAGCCATCGTCTAGGAAAGGTCGCACGCCGTTGAAGCCACCGTGTTCTTCGTCACCGCTTAACATGATTCCCAGATCAAGATTCGATATTTTTTTCTTAAGTTCATCTACTAAAGTCAGGTAAGATGCGGTGGCATAAAGCATATCGTAGACTCCACGAGCTTTGTAGCGCCCGTTTTCGACTCTTAAAGAAGCTTGCTCTTCACCGGGGACTACATCGACGTGGGCTTGTAGTAAAAGTTTTGATTTCTTTTTACCCGCTGGGTGAGCGTATAAATTACTAATGCCGTTATAACCGAGCATCTTTACTTTCATCCCACGGGTCGTTAAATAGCCCGACACATATTGCAATAGTTTGTGAACGTTTTCCGGCTTAGAAGTGACCGGATAAAACTCAGCAAGTTTTTTAAGGTGACTTTCCATAAGACTAGTTTACCACTACTGCTCCTGCTACCGAGTTTGAAGCTCCGTGAACTACAAGCTCCGGCCGCGCCACGTAACAACCTCCTATCACTTTAGCCTCTATGGTGTCATCAGCATTTTTTGAAAGTAGTGCAAAAACCCGTAGTATAGTGTTTGACCGTCCTTCGGGATTTTCGGCTTGAATCGGAGGGATAAACTCCTGAGCTAAGGCGCCACCTCTTGAGCTGTAGGCTTTCAGGTTTGATCTTAGTTTTGCCGCCGTTACCACGCCTCGCTTACCGAAGCGTTTTCTTGTTTGAGGATCAAGATAAATAGAAATGCCCATTGCCATAGACCCCATACGTGCCTTGACTACTTGCGACAATAATTCACCATCTTCTGCTGTAAGTAACTCTGCCTCATCGCTAACCAAATCTAGCTCGCCGGTTCTTTCGGCGTATGATTTATCTCCTTCAGTAACTAGCGGCGCCAAAGCTCTTTCCTGCAGGTCAAGGTAGGCTTGATGAGAAGCACGGTCACCGGGAATTGCTTTTACAATCACCAGCTTGTCTTCTTGTAAAGTAGTAGGTCTTCCGCCGTAGGTATAGTTTTCTTCTCCTACTACTAACTTGTCATCCGTACCGTGTGAACGAGAGCCAGACACAATAACATGGGGAACTTCACCTACCATTTCTTCATAATGTCCTAATATTGCGTGTTTAATACCCACACCAGCCATACTCCTATGGATGTTCTCGGTAATGCCCTGTCCCGAAGGGCTGTCTTCCATTTCGTAGGGTACTATTGCCCCATCACGAATCGTACAGTCAACTCTTACTACCAATGCTGGCACGCCATGCTCGACTTGCACAAAAGTTGACTCGGGCTGCCCGTCTTGGTCTCCGTATTCCTGAGCTGCTCTTTTAGCATAGTCTTCAATTTGTCGCTTATGTTCACTAGTCAAAACTACTATATCTTTTGATACAGGCGTTGTAAGCCCATCATAAAGCGTCAGCCTACTCTTCTCAGCACCTAACGGGACTTGATCACCGTTTATATCACTCGTCGCTATTTCGCTCACCTTGATTCCTCCTCAATATATTTAAAAACCGCCTGCTTGGGCGGTTGGGTTATTTCTTAATAAAGACTGTTACACTACAACTCAAACCGCCACTTAGACCGGGTAAACCAAAAGGCAAAATATGTTGCAAAATGTTTCATCTTAGGTCAGTATAATTATATAAGAACAGTTTGTCAAAAAGTTTAAAAGAAAGAATAAATATGCCGAGCGGTGGGCTGCTTCATAAAACCAAAACTCTTTATAAGAAGAACCGTCGTCACCACAAGGGCTACAGCTATACTATTCCCTCGGACGACACATATCCTTATCAATGGCTATGGGATAGCTGTTTTGCAGCAATTGCTATGACATATTTTGACATTGAAGCTGCTAAAGACGAACTTCGCTCGCTCGTAAGCGCACAGTTTGAAAACGGTATGATTCCTCATATGATTTATTGGGAACGGTTAAAAAACGATCCTTTTCCTAAAATTAAATGGGGCAAGCATCACACCAGCACCATTACTCAACCTCCTGTTTTGGCAATGGCGGTGCAAAAAATTTATCAGACTGACAATGATTTGAAGTTTGTAAAGGAAATGTTACCTCATATTGATGCTTTCCACCGTTACTTTTTCCGACACCGCGATCCTCGCCATAGTAACTTGATAGGAGTAATCGACCCGGATGAGTCGGGCGAAGATAACTCTCCGCGTTTTGATATTGCTCTTGGTATTACCGACCCTCAGCACGCTTTTGTCGATAATTTTTCCTCGCGTCTTAATCTAGTAGATGATTGGAAACAATCGCGTTTTGTAGTCAAGAAACGTATGGATACTTATCACTGGGTGCGGGACGTGCCTATTAACGCTATTCTGGCTGAAAGCCTAAGTATTGCCTCAGAGCTTGCTAAACTATGCGATAAAGCCCATATTGCAAAATGGTCGCATGCCAAATCAGAAGCCGTGAAGCTCGCTATGCGTCATTATTTGCGCGAAGATGGTATTTACTATTCCACAATGGATTACGGCCCCCATATAGCTAAGATAAAGACCAAAACTTGGGCGCTGTTTATGCCACTTTATGCCGGGGTTGCTTCAGACGAAGAAGCTCACTTGGTGGTAAGTCAGTTTCTTAATAACAAACAATCTTTTCACAGCACCTTCTCTTTACCTACGGTCAGTATGGCAGAGGCTAGCTTTAATCCTGATGGTGACTGGCGCGGCGATTGGTGGGTCGGCACTAACTGGCGCGGGCCGGTTTGGATGGCAAGTAATTGGTTTGTTATCCAAGGCTTGAAGCGTTATGGCTTTTCTAAAGAGGCCGAGCGGATTCGAAATGATTCGCGGGCTCTTATTGAAAAATCTGGCTTTCGAGAGTATTACGATCCAATTACTGGCGAAGGCCACGGCGCCAGAGATTTTACCTGGGGCGGATTAGCTTTGGATATGTAATTAGTACTTGCGAGGAGCGTTAGTTATCTTTTCTTTAAGATTAACTACATCTTCGTACTCAAATGAATAGCTTGCCATGCTGCTTAAGTAGCTGTTATCTACACCCGAACGCTTTGCTACGACTACAGGCAATTTCTTAGCTACGCAAAAACCTATTTCCATTAACATTCCTTCACTTTTTTGAGAAGAATCTTGAACTACAAATAATGCACCTAACTCTTCAATTTTATTAAAGGCATGTTCCATAATATCTTTAGGTTTATACCCGTTACTACGAAATGAATTCTCGTCAAAGTAGGTGCAGTATATTTTACTACCTCTTTCTTCTAAAGAATTTTTTACTTCCGGGAGCAGCTTACTTAGTCTAGTAGGCTCTTCTCCCGTGTGTCGGTAAGCAATAAAGTAATTCATTAAGAAAATTAACGCTTAGAGAATTGTTCTTTTTTGCGCGCGCCCTTAAGGCCGTATTTTTTACGTTCTTTTTCTCGTGGATCGCGCTTCAGAAGGCCGGCTTTTTTGAATGTGCTCCTTAGGTCTTCGTTCATTACACTAATTGCCTTGGCAATTGCTAAGCGGCTGGCATCAATCTGTCCATTTAAACCGCCTCCACCTACAACCAAAGAAACGTCAAATTCCTGCTGCTTACCTATTAAAGCTAGCGGATCTGTTAGTTTAGCTAGCAATGTATTGTTAGCACTTAAATAATCACTGGCTGATTTACCGTTAATAGTAATGTTGCCTTTACCTTTCATAAGTCTTGCTCGGGCAGTTGAACTTTTGCGCCGTCCTAAACCATAAAAATAACTATTTTTTGCCATTAACTAACCTCCAATTTTACAGGTTTTTGAGCTTCATGCTGGTGTTCTTCGCCGGGGTATACTTTTAGCCGCTTTAGCCGTTCGGTAGAGAGCTTGTTTTTAGGCAGCATCCCTTTAACGGCTTGGTAGATTACTTTGGTAGAATCTTTGGTGCGTAATTCGCCTAGGCTAGCGCTTTTAGTGCTGCCAGGATACCCGCTGTGGCGATAATAAATTTTGTCTGCAGCTTTATTGCCGGTAACTACAAGTTTATCGGAGTTGATGACTATTACATAGTCGCCATCGTCTATGTGGGGCGTATAGGTTGGCTTAGACTTACCTGTCAATTGGCGGGCAATAATAGTTGCCAAACGACCTAGGGGCGCCTTAGAGGCGTCAACAAGCAACCACTTGTGGCTTACTTCAGCAGATTTTTGTTGATAAGTTTTTTGCATGATTATTTCTTAGCCTCTACTTTAGCTGGTTCGCTGGGACTGGACTTAGTTTTTAGCTCGTCTACAAAACTAATACTAGCCATCTGAGCGTTATCTCCTACTCTTTGACGGGTGCGCTCTACGCGGACGTGGCCGCTGTTGCGGCCTTTTAGCTGCGGAGCAATATCATTCACTAGTTTATGGGCAGCTTGTGCGGGGCTTATGGCAGAAATAATCTGTCGACGGCTATTAAGGTCGCCTTTTTTGGCTTTGGTGATTAGTTTTTCGATATAGGGTACTAGTTCTTTAGCCTTTGGTAAAGTAGTTTCAATTTTACCATGTTCAACCAAGCTACCAGCCATATTCTTAAGAAGAATCGTGCGCTGGGCGCGATCGCGGTGAAGTTTTCTTCCTCGGTAGCCGTGGCGATGCATGGTTAAAGTTCTAGCTCCGCTAATTTATCTTTTACTTCATCAAGCGCTTTGTTGCCAAAACCCTTAAGATCACGCAACTCTATTTCAGATAAGGTTACAAGGTCATGTACGGTACGAATATCGTTATTTACCAGGGCATTTGCAGTGCGGGCACTGAGATTCAAGTCCTCAATCGGAGTTTGAAGCTCTGAATCAGCGGTTTCATCAGCTTGAGTAATAGCAGGTCCTGCCTCAATGCGTGTGCTGCCGGCTAAAGCCGTATATTGATTAACCAAGATAGCTGCTGCTTCTTCAAAAGCGTCTTTAGGAGATAATGAGCCGTCAGTATCGACGGTGATCATTAATTTATCTAAGTTGGTCATCTGCCCAACTCGAGTATTGTCGACATTGTAACGAACTCTTTGAACCGGGCTGAATACAGCATCTAGCGCAATCATATCACTGTGGATTCGCTTATCGCTTGACTCTTCAATTGTGCGATAACCTCGGCCAGACTCAACCAGCAGGTTAATTACTACTTTAGCTTTTGGGTCATCAATCGTAGCAATATGTGTTTTTGGATTAATAACTTCTACATCAGCAGTAGTTTTAATGTCCGCAGCCGTTACCGCTCCTTTGCCTTTCTTCTCAAGGCTCAATTCAACCGGCTCGTCGGTATGATTTTTAAAACGGATAGTTTTTAGGTTAAGCATGGTATCAACTACATCTTCTTTTACACCAGGGATGGTAGTAAATTCGTGTGTAGCACCCTCTACTTTAAAGGCAACAACTGCGCTACCGGCAATACTTGAAAGTAATACCCGACGCAGAGAATTACCCAACGTCATACCATAGCCGCTATGCAGTGGCTCGATTGTGAAGGTGGCGCTAGTGCTAGAATGCTCTTCGATATTTGCTAGCGTAGGATCGTGAATAACTTTTGACACTTGAATTTCTCCTTATTTATTAACGTGAGTAATACTCAACTATTAGTTGTTCATTAATGTCAGCCTCAGCTTCTTCGCGCTGTGGCGTACCGGTAATCGTTATGGTCATTTTCTTAAGGTCGCTTTTGAGCCAGCTAACAGGATGAGGACTAGATTCTTCGGCCATAGATTTAAAGTAAAGCGACTTCTTACTCTTGGGGCGTACAGTGATCTTATCTCCCGCCTTAAGACGTATAGAGGGAATATCAACTCGACGATCGTTAAGGATAAAATGCCCGTGGCTAACCAGTTGTCTTGCTCCCCGGCGACTACTGGAAAAACCGGCTCGATAAACTGCATTATCTAAACGTCGCTCTAGAAGTTCTAATAGTCTTTCACCAGAGCGGCCTGGTTGTCTTTCGGCCTCGTTCATTAGTTTGGCGAATTGTTTTTCCAGTAACCCATATAGACGGCGGACTTTTTGTTTCTCGCGTAACTGAGTAGCGTACAAACTAGGTTTACTTTGCCGTGAACGGCCGTGCTGCCCAGGAATAGAAGTTTTGCGCACCATAATTTTGTGAGCTTTCGGGTGCAAGGCGTAACCTTCGCGACGGCTTTGTTTAACAATCGGACTGCGATCTCGGGCCATGGCTTATGCTCTCCTTTGCTTACGCGGCCGGCATCCGCCATGAGCTACACCGGTGACGTCTTTAATGCTGTCAACTGCGATATCGAAATTTTGCAAAGCTCTGACTGCCGCATCCCGGCCCAAGCCTATTCCTTTAATAAATACATCCACGTTCTTGATGCCGTGTAACTGTTTAACAGCTTCAATCGCTTTTTCGCTAGCAACTTGAGCCGCATAAGCTGTGCCTTTTTTACTGCCGCGAAAACCACAAGCACCAGCGCTGGATGCTGCTAAAACATTACCTTTTTTGTCGGTAAACGTTACGATAGTGTTATTAAACGAAGCTTGCACGTGCAGCTGACCGCTCGGAACAGAGCGGCGTTGCTTCTTGCGTTTGCTAACTGTGGTGGTAGTGGTTTCTGCCATATTCTCTTTCTTAAAATTTACGTCTTAGTTGGAGCCTTTAGTTTAGTGCCTCCAACAGTTACTTTCTTTCCGCGTCGTGTCCTAGCGTTTGTACGTGTACGTTGTCCTCGGCTTGGAAGGTTATTCTTATGCCTCAGGCCGCGATAACTGCCTATATCACGCAGTCGCTTGATATTGGTAGTAACTCGGCGGTGTAAGTTACCTTCTACGGTATAATCTGAATCGATAATTGAACGTATGCGTTGCTCTTCAGCTTGGCTGAGATCTTTAACGCGAGTAGTAGGATCTACTTTAGCGTTTTTTAAAATCTGGCTGGCATAGTGTGGGCCAACGCCATAAATATAAGTCAAGCTGACGCCAACCTGTTTTTCAGGTGGTATAGTTACTCCAGCGATACGAGCCATTAACCTTGCCTCTGCTTATTACGCGGTTTCTTTTTGTTAATAATATATAAACGCCCCTTGCGGCGAACGAGCTTATCGCTAGGACTGATTTTCTTGACGCTGGCACGTACCTTCATGAGGCGCTCCTTAGCTAGGTGAAACCTAGTTATATTAACTTTTTAAGCGGAAGGTGATTCTGCCCTTTGTAAGATCATACGGGGTTAACTCAACTTCCACTTTATCGCCTGGTATTAAACGGATATAATACTTACGCATTTTACCTGATACGTGGGCGATTATTGTATGGTCGTTTTCAAGCTCAACACGAAACTGTGCGTTAGGCAATGCCTCTAACACTGTTCCCGTTAGCTTGATTACTTCCTTTTGTGCGACCATAAACTACAAGGCTAAATTATACACAACAATTTAACCTAAGTAAAGGGATTTTTCAAAAATCGCCTAAGTTTAGGCATTACTAAATTTATTGTAGCTTTTTTGGTATAAAAATCAAGTTATATAAAGCGAATTTTTTGCCTGGTTTTGCGTATCAAGCCAAGCAGTCTATAGCGACCTGATTTCATGACTATATCATAACTTGGAGCCACATCTACGGCAGTACGCGAGAATTTTTCTTTAAAAACTGACACATTCTTAAGGTGCTGATGGCGAGAGCTGGCGATACCCATAAAATCATAGGCTTTCACGCCCTCATCTTTAAGCTTTTTCATAATATCCCAATGCAGCTGGTAAGGGGCATTGAGTTGCCTGGCCTGTCGGCTGCTGGCGCCGTAATAGTAAACGGCGTTTTGGCGATAAACTGTAATGATTGCCCAAGCTAGAGGCTGGTTCTTGTGGTAGATAACAAATAAACGTGCATGCTTACCTAAGGCTGCAAGCATCGTAAGATATAGGCTTTTTGGATGAATGCCGAAACTATCTCTGTGGGCAGTTTCTTGCAGTATCTCATATAGTGGTGTAAATTTTGCATTGGTAATTTCAGCTAGCTCTTCGGTTTTTAAAGATACTTTCCAGGCTTTTCTTAGAGCTCGCCGGCCGCTTTGCGTCATATCAGCCAGCCTCTCATCGTCGCTTTTCGTTAGGTCGATTATCACCGTTTGATCGTACATGACATTATGCATAGAAGGGCTGGCATGCTGACTAGACCTAGTAGGTAAATTTAAGCGTATAAAAGTGGCTTCAGGAGCTTCAGTAGCAATGCAGCCCTTTAGCTGGCTTATAAACGCTTTAATATCTTTGGTGCTGGGCGGGTTAAGCCATATTGGGCCATGTTTAACCCAAATCATTTTATAGCGTGGTTGAGAATACTTAGTAGCAGAGAATAAAGCTAATGGGGTATCAGATTTATTATAGTAAGCAAACAAACCTAGAGGTTTGCGCCCAGACAGTTTAGAGTCAAATTCCATCCATGGCGGAGCTTGTTCTATAGGAAACCTAAGTTTTACTGAATTAGCTATCTTGTCATATTCGTCTGGAGTAAGTTTGCGAATCGCCATAGCTTAGTCTGTTTACTCGTATTCGTCGTAAGTTACCATTAAGGCGCGTGAGTTGATCTGTCGTAGACTTTCAAGGGCAACTGTGACTACGATAAGCAAACCTGTTCCGCCAATTGCCAAATTGGCTGCATTGATTCCTAATTGGGTGAATATATACTCTCCTACGAAGGGTAGGATTGCTATGATGCCCAAAGCGATTGAGCCGAATAAAGTCAACCGGTTGACTACCCTTCGCAAGTATTTTTCCGTACTTATACCGGGGCGGATATTAGCAATAAAGCCACCTTGCTTTTGCAAGTTTTCGGCAATTTCGTTGGCGTTAAATACGATGCCGGTGTAAAAGTATGTGAAAGCTACTACCAAGACGAAATAGCTGGCCGGATAGATTATAGACTCCCAGCCAGATGCGCCGATATTACCAGGTTGCGGTGCTTGGAACCACTGCACCAAGTTATTTGCTAAATTAGCGTAATGGGGATTGTGAGAAGCCTTTAAAACTTGCCCCAGAAATGCCGGCAGGGACAAAAAGGCTACGGCGAAAATAACCGGAATTACGCCAGCAGTAATCAGCTTAACCGGCAAAATGCTGGTGACTCCGCCGTAAGCGCTGTTACCTTGTACCCTTTTGGCGTAACTGATATTAATGACTCGTTGGGCTTCGTTAATTTTGACCAATAAATAAAGCACTGTCATCGCCACCAGTACTATACCTAAAATGATCCAGAATGCCAGACCGTTAATCGGCACAGTAAACCAGTTAAATACATGTAGTTTAGATGCCTCGTTAGGTACGCTGGTCAAGGATGCTCCGAGCGAACTGAGAGTTTTAGGCATTTGGCTAATAATACCAGCAAAGATTAACAAGCTGATACCATTACCTACTCCCTGTTCGGTAATTAACTCACCAAACCACATAAGCAACATTGAACCTGCGGTCATTGCAGTTACTGCTACTATCCATTCTATCGGCGTAGTAGTGCCTAGCGCGGTAGTGTTTCCGGCTAGTACGGTTTGGCGCAAAATAAATATGAAAGCAATTGATTGAACTATAGCTAACGGCAAGGCAATCACCCTTGTCCACTGGTTAATTTTACGCCGGCCGGACTCACCGTCCTTGTGTAATTCTTCCAGCTTGGGCACGGCCTTAGTCATTAGCTGAGTAATAATTGACGCGGTAATGTAAGGTCCCAAACCTACCAGCACAATAGAAAAGCTAGCCAGGGCGCCGCCGCTAAGCAAGTTGATGAATCCGCCAAAATTAGAGCTGTTAACCACGCTGTCGATGATACTTCTCAGTTGGGTAGGCTCGGCCAAAGGCACTGGAATATGGGCTAACAAGCGGTAAGCAACTAGAATACCCAGCACTATCAGCAACCGCTTTCGCATGTCGCTGCTCTTTAGTGATTTAAAGATCGTTTTCCAGTTCACTGTTTACCCTCTCTTTACTACTTTTTATACAGTTAGGTTTTCTTAGTTTTTGCACTAGGCGGAAGCGGAACAGGCACGGCTTCAAAGTTGCCGCCAGCCTTGGATATAGCAGCCTGAACGCCTGCAGAAGCTGCCTGTAGTTTGACTGTAACCTTAGCGTCTAGAGTGTCTCGCATGATAACTTTTGTGCTGTGATACGGTGTAGAAATTAATCCGGCCTCAAATAAAGTGTAGTTGTCGGCAGTCTTGTTAGCAAAAGCTGACAGCTGGTCTGAGTAAATCACTTGAGCTGGCACACGCAAACTTTTGAAACCGCGATTTTTAGGAATAGCTTGAACTAGAGAGCGTTGTCCGCCCATAAAAGTAGCGCGAAGTTTTTTGCCCGTGCGGGCAAGTTGGCCCTTAGTACCACGACCAGCAGTCTTGCCTTGTCCGGCACTGATACCGCGGCCTACGCGCTTTTTGTTGCGATTCTTGCTTACTTCTAGTTGATGGTACTTCATGATTTTTTACCTGTATTTTTAGTTCTAGCAGGCTCTTTAGCTGGCCGTGGCGGCTTTAGCCATTCGCTAGCTGGCACTAAGCTTTTTAGCGCTTTGACCGTAGCATAAGCTACGTTAACCTTATTACTTGAGCCCAGTGACTTTGTTAGCAAGTCGTGAATACCGGTGACACCGATGATAGTACGTACTGCTCCACCGGCAATAATCCCGGTGCCGGGGGCGGCGGGTTTCATCATTACTCTTGCGCCACCGAACTTGACCTCAACGTCGTGAGGAATACTGGTTTTAGCAATAGGAATAGTAACCAGATTCTTTTTAGCTACGTCAGTAGCTTTAGTTACGGCAGCCTGAACATCTTGACCTTTGCTGACTCCAATACCAACTTTTGTCTTACCGTCTCCTACCACTACAAGCGCTTTAAAGCGGAATCTTCGCCCACCTTTTACCACGCGAGCAATGCGGTCAATACTAATAACTTGTTCCTGAAACTGTTTTTCGCCCAAACCGGATGGCTTAGCCCCACCGGTAGCACGGGACGGAGCAGTTTTTGTAGCTTGTTGGGTGTTATTTGCCATAATCTAAACCTCAATTCCTTCTTTACGAACCGCCTCAGCAAGCGCCTTGAGCCGTCCGGCGTATTTTCTGCCATTGCGATCAAATACTACTGCTTTAATTTTAGCTTTCTTAGCTTTTTTAGCAATCTCAGCACCTACCCAAGCAGTCTTTTCGCTTAGTGAGCCGCCTTGTTTAGTGCCTACCGTAGTAGCTGCAACTAAAGTTTGCTGCTTATCATCGTTAATCAACTGGGCACTGACATGTAAATTACTGATAGTCACTGTTAAGCGTGGCTTATCGGCTGTACCGCTTATCCGCGCACGAACACGTCGTTTACGTAAATTACGGCCCAGTATTTTTTTCGTTAAGTGGTTCATACTTTACCTGCCTTCCCAGCCTTGCGTAGAATCTGTTCGTCTGCATATTTAATGCCCTTACCTTTGTAGGGTTCGGGTTTGCGTAGACTGCGAATTTCTGCTGCTACTTGGCCAACCTGTTGTTTATCAATACCATTAACGGTGATATTTAGTTTTTCAACTTTTAGTTCAATACCTTGAGGGGCTTGGTACTTTACGGGGTGCGAAAAGCCAAGCGCCATTTCCAGTTGCTGCCCGCCACCGCTTACCCGAAAGCCTACGCCGTTAACTTCAAGTTTCTTTTCGAAGCCTTTGGTTACGCCCAGCACCATATTATTAATTAAGCTTCGCATCAACCCGTGTTGAGACTTGGCTAGCTTACTATCATTTTTGCGGTCGACAGTCAGCTGGTTGTCTTCGACTTTAACTTTAACTTCAGGTAACAAAGCTTGCTTAAGGCTGCCTTTCGGCCCCTCAACCTGAACAGCGTCAGAGTCAACCGTGATTGTCACGCCCGATGGAATTTCAATAGGTAGTTTTCCGATTCGACTCATATTATCTCCTTTTAATAAACCTTGCAAAGCAATTCGCCGCCAAGGCGTTGCTTGATTGCTTCTTGACCGGTCATCACACCTCGACTAGTGCTGATTAAAACGATTCCACGGCCATTTTTTACCTTTGGAATATTGCTAGCGCCCGCATAAACCCGACGACCGGGACGGCTAACTTTAGCAATTTCGGTAATCTTGGAGTTACTGCCTGGTTCGTTAATTGTTATAACGAGACGATCTCGTGGACTGGATTTTTCCAAGTCGACCTTAGAGATATATCCGGCTTTTTGTAGCTCCTTAGCCACGGTAGTTTTCAGTTTACTGCTTGGCAAACTTACTTGGTTTTTACCAACTAAAGCAGCATTACGAATACGCGTTAGCATATCGGCTATTGGATCGGTTGATTGTATTGACATAATCTTCTCCCTACTCCCTTACCAACTACTCTTTGTTATACCGGGAATCTCACCCTTTGATGCATGTTCACGAAAACTAATTCGACTTAACCCAAAACGACGCATGTAAGCTCGAGGACGTCCGGTTTCGTTACATCGGTTATTCCAACGAGTAGGGCTTGAGTTACGAGGTAGCTTAGCTAAACCTTCCATGTCTCCGGCTGCCTTTAGCTCAGCGCGCTTTTTGGCGTAGCGCTCAATTAGCTTTTTACGTTTTAGATCACGTGCAATGATAGATTTTTTGGCCATTAGCTTTTGCCTCCTTTCTCAAACGGCATACCAAATTTCTCAAGAAGTGCTCTTGATTGTTTAGGACCGTTACTATTAATTACGAATGTTACCTGCAAACCGTGCAAGGTAGCAGTATCTTCAAATGTAAGCTCAGGAAAAACCGACTGCTCGGTAATTCCTAGGTTGTAGTTACCGCTCTTGTCAAAGCCTTTAGCTCCCACGCCATGAAAATCGCGTACACGTGGCAAAACGACATTGATTAGGCGGTCTAAAAACTCGTACATACGGGCATCTCGCAAGGTAACGCTTATACCAACTCTATTCATGCCGGCACGAATCTTGAAACTGGCAATACTTTTACGAGCCATTCTATCTACAGGCTGCTGACCTGTAATCTTTTTTATATTAGTACTAACAAGCTCGTGATATCTTTTGTCGTCTTTGTGTTTGCCAATACCGCTGCTTACTATGATCTTTTCCAGACGCGGTACTTGGTGAGGATTTTTAAACTCAAGTTCTTTTTGCAGTTCGCCCACAAACTGAGTCTTATAAAGCTGCTTCAGGCGCGGTTTAATTGTGGCTGGGTTAGCTTTGCTACTCATTACTTAATCTCCTTGTTTTTCAACTGGCGGGCCACTCGAATTTTTTCACCGCTAGGTTTTACCAGCCAACCTACCCGACTGGTTTTCTGCCCTGTCTTGTCTGCTACTAAAACTACGTTGCTAATATGCAGAGGCAGATGGATATCTTTTTTACTGCCGCGCGGATTCATCTGGCTGGCGCTTACATGACGTTTGCGCTGGCCAATACCCTTTAACAGTACCTTGCTTTCATTAGGAATAACTGCCATAACTTCAGCAACTTTTCCCTTGTGGTGGCCTGCTTTAATCTGCACATTATCGCCTTTTTTAATCTTTATAGCCATCTTAGAGCACCTCCGGCGCTAAACTGATTATTTTATTGTAACCTTTTTCACGCAGCTCTCTAGGTACGGGGCCAAATACACGGGTTGCTTTGGGTTGCTTGTCTTCGTCTAAAATAACCGCTGCATTCTCATCGAAGCGAATTGTGCTACCGTCTTTGCGCTGAAGGCGGTCAACTGTGCGCACTACTACGGCTTTCACTACGCTTTTCTTGCTAACGTTTCCACTAGGGTTAGCTTCCTTGACTGTAGCCACGATAACATCGCCTACTCGCGCGTAACGACGGCGTGTGCCGCCAAGCACCCTAATGCAAAGGATTTCGCGTGCGCCGCTATTGTCAGCTACTTTAAGACGAGATTCTTGCTGAATCACTAGCTTACCTCCTCGTCTTTGAGTTCTACTGCCGCATGGCCAGCTTCAAGTACCTTAGTCAGCTTTAGGCTTTTAGTCTTACTAAATGGTCGTACCTGATCCAGCTCCACTCGATCTCCTGGTTTAGCCTGGTTTTTCTCGTCATGAGCCGTAAACTTACGGGTAACAGTGTATTGCTTACCGTACAAAGGATGGGTTTCGCGACGAGTAGTCGTGACCACAATAGTTTTGTCTTGGGTGTTAGAGCTTACTATGCCAACTATTTTATTTGCCATTATGCCTGCTCCTTATTAGCTGTTGCGTATTGCATCTGAGTGATTTTCGTATTAAGGCGAGCTATTTGGCGCCGTAATTCAGTTAATCGTCTGGGATTAGCCAGCTCTCGTGCGGCATGAGAAAGCCTAGCTTCGCTGAGTTCTTGCTTGGTTTTAATTAGCTCAGCCTGAAGCTTGTCAACTGTTGCTGGAGTCTCTGCTTTTTTCTTAACCATCTTATGCTTCCTCTCGCTTAATAAATCGTGTTCTAACCGGTAGTTTATGGCTAGCCAGGCGCATTGCTTCTCGGGCTAGCTCTTCGCTTACGCCCTTCATTTCAAACAGGACCGTTCCGGTTTTAACCTTAGCTACAAAGAATTCAGGATTACCCTTACCGCTACCCATTTTGACGTCCTGGGGCTTGCGCGTAACAGCAGTATGAGGGAATATTCGAATCCAGATTTTGCCGCCTCGCTTGATATAACGAGTCATAGCCTGGCGAGCCGACTCAATCTGTCGTCCGGTAATGCGCTCATTATCAAGACTTTGCAAGGCATAGTCGCCAAAAGCAATGTAGTGGCCTTTAGTAGCAACACCTTTGTTCTTGCCTTTTCGAATCTTACGGAATTTGGTTTTCTTTGGTAACAACATAATTTACTCGCTTCGCTCTCCTTTGTGAATCCAGACTTTTACACCAATGATTCCATCGGGAGTTCGGGCTTTAGCTAAGTGATAATCAATATCAGCTCTCAAGGTATGCAAAGGAACGCTCCCTCTAATAGCTTTCTCGCGGCGACTCATCTCAGCTCCGTTCAATCGGCCAGCTACCTCGATGCGTACACCTTTGGCGCCGGCGTTCATGGTGTTTTGAGCAGTCATTTTTACCGCCCGGCGGAAGTTGATACGGCGCTCAAGCTGATGTGCGATATTCTCAGCGACCAATTTAGCTGCTAGCTCAGGACGCTTTACGCTTTCTATATTGATACGCACCGGCTGGTCAACCAGTTTTTGAATCTGCTCTTTTAGTTCAGTAGCTCCGGCGCCACCCCGGCCAATTACCACGCCTGCTTTCGCGGTGTGAATAGTAATTGTGATCAAGTTAGGAGAACGCTCAATTTCAACCAAATCTATGGTCGGACGAGCTTTAAAACGCTCTTCAATGATATTACGAATTTTAATATCCTGGGCCAGCCATTCCGCATACTGGCGCTTACCCGTAAACCAACGGGAACGCCAATTCTTATGGAGTTGCAGGCGCATACTGATAGGATTAACTTTTTGACCCATTATTTTGCCTCCTTACCGGCACTCTTAACGGTTGTTTTACTAGAATTAGATTTCTTCTTAGGTTTTGACTGACCACTCAACACAACTTGTATATGGCTGGTGCGTTTTTGGTATGGGGCAGCTCTACCACGGGCAGCCGGACGCATACGCTTAAGTCGTGTACCGTGGCTAATTTGTAAACTTTCGATAATCAGCGACTTCTCATCAACCCCGTGAGTATTGACGGCATTAGCTTTAGCGCTGGAAATAGTTTTAGCAAGTGGTTTAGCGGCACGTTTTGGAGTGTGCTGCAAAATTACCAGTGCATCGGCTACACTACGACCACGAACCAAGCTAGCGACTAGACTAACTTTACGAGGGGCCATATTAACTCCTTTAGAAACCGCGCCAGCTTGTTTAACTTCAGCCATATTTTACCTCTCTTTGCCTCCGTGTCGGCGGAACTTGCGAGTTGGTGCAAATTCGCCTAGCTTATGGCCTACCATATTCTCACTTATATAAACCGGCACATGTAGTTTGCCGTTGTGAACTGCTATGGTTCTTCCTACCATTTCAGGACTAATAACGCTAGCACGTGCCCACGTTTTAACTACTTTTCTATCATCACTACCAAGTGCAGCGATCTTCTTAGCCAGTTTAAAATCTATATGCGGTCCTTTTTTAAGTGAACGGCTCATATTTACCTCTTCCTCTTAGCTTCATGACGGCTACGCGCTATCATCTTATTACTATACTTACGTCGACGTGTTCTATATCCCAGCGTTAATTGGCCCCATGGAGTTCTAGGTGGTTTTCCTGGACCATGACTACCTCCGTCTCCGCCACCATGCGGGTGATCGACAGCATTCATCACTACACCACGTACAGTCGGGCGGATACCTTTGCGACGCTTTCGTCCAGCAGAACCGATTTTGATATTCTGATGCTGCTCATTACCGACACTACCAATAGTAGCCATGCACTCAATCCTAAAACGACGAACTTCGCCACTAGGCATACGAAGCAGAGCGTAATCGCCTTCTTTAGCCATGAGTTGGGCTTTAGTGCCTGCGGCACGTACGGCTTGGCCACCCTTACCAGGTTGTAGCTCTATGTTGTAAACCTGGGTACCAGTTGGGATTACCTTCAGAGCTAATCTATTACCACTCTCAATGTCGGTTTGATGGTCACTTTTAATGACTTTGCCAATTTTCATAGAACTATCAGCTAAAACATAATGATAAAGACCGTGCTGATCTTTGACCCTAGCTAGACGAGCTGAACGGTTTGGATCATACTCGATCTGCTCAACAGTAGCGATAGTGCCAGGGGCAAGTTTATGATTCACCAATCGGTAGAATCGCTTTACACCACCACCACGATGCCGCACTGTAATACGTCCAGTATTATTGCGTCCAGCTTTTTGCTTTTTAACAGCTACAAGACTCTTAAGCGGTTTTTTAGTAGTAATACTAGAGAAATCCTGGCTAGTCATACCTCGGCGAGCGGGCGTAGTTGGATTGTAGTTTTTAATAGCCATTATTTACTCTCTCCTTCAGCATTTTCTTCAGTAAACAATTGGATAGAATCGCCTTCATTTAAGCTAACATAGGCCTTTTTAGTATTTGAACGAGTAGTAGTGCCCGGATAACGGCCTTTGCCACGGCTAAATCTTACGGGCTTACCTTTTGTGACTAATACTTTCACGTTTGCTACACCTACGTTGTACTGCTGTGCTACAGCCTCAGCAATCTGCTGCTTATTAGCAGTCATAGGTGCTAAGAAAGTATAGATTCCCTCCTGGGCAATTTGGTAAGCTTTTTCGCTGGTGTGCGGCATAACAGTAATATCAGACATATTACGCCTCCTCCTTAAGCCAGCTTACGATAACTTTCAAAGCCTTCGGAGCAACTATAATTTTATCGGCGTTCAAAATCTGAAAAACACTTAGGTAATTGGCGCTCACTAATACTACGTTAGGTAAGTTATTGGTAGCGCGAATCAACTCAGGAGTTTTACTATCTGTCACCAAAAGAACTCTTTGGCCTTGGCTTTTCTGTTTAGCGAGAAATTCAACTACCTCTTTGGTTTTACCGGTAGTTTTAGGTTCTGTAATAACAATTTTTTTGGCTTTGTTAGCCAAAGTAAGTGCTTGTCTAAGAGCAACTCGCTTGGTTTTCTTGTTAAGCTGCTTAGTGTAATTAGCGCTGCCGCGCGGACCAAAGGCTATACCACCGCCAGTCCAAATAGGGTTGCGAATTGATCCAAAACGAGCCCTTCCGGTACCTTTCTGTTGCCAAGGTTTCTTACCTCCTCCGCGAACTTCGCCGCGAGTCTTTGTCTTGCCGCCTTGGCCACGACTTTTAGCTAGGTAGGAATCATAAGCCAGTTTAAGTAGCTCATGATTGTTCACGTCTACTGCAAAAATATCTTTAGGCAAAGTAGGTTTTGACACTGTCTTGGTTTCAGCCATTACAGAGCACCTCCTACCGTTACGGCACCTTTTCGCGGGCCTGGGACTGCACCTGTTACTCCCAGTAGGTTATTTGCTTTATCAATATATGCTACTTTTAAATTTTTAACTGTTACTCGCTTGTGACCCATACGGCCAGCCATGCGTTTACCTTTAAAAACTTTTTGTGGATACATTGAACCTATTGAACCCGGCTTACGAACACTGCCATTTCCACCATGAGTTTCCTTACTGGTTCGAAAGTTATGTCGTTTCACTGTGCCGGCGAACCCCTTGCCTTTACTAGTACCGGTAACACTTACGTTATCACCTAGTTGGAAGAGTTCAACATCCCACACATCGCCCACTTTAGCATCTTTAAGTTCGGCTATACGGACTTCTTTGATCCGGCGCGGAGAAGCTTTGGAAGCTTTTACGTGGGCAGCCACTGATTTGCTAAGATTTTTACCTTTACCATAACCAATCTGCACAGCATTATAGCCGTCGTTTTCTTGAGATTTGATTTGCGTTACCGTGCAAGGGCCGGCTTGAATCAACGTCACTGCTTTTGCTGTGCCGTCTTCGCTGATAATTTGGGTCATGCCGAGTTTAGTACCAAGCAACGCTTTCATACCTCTTTACTCCACTTAAAATTCTTGGTGCCTGGCGGTTTCTGAGGTTAACAGACCTGCCAATTCACCAAGAATGGTGTGTCTTAATTGATAATTTTATAGAGTTACTAGCCCAGTGTAACAGACGTAGCACTAGCGGTCAACAATTATTATTGATTATTATTGCTTATTTTAAGCTTGTGCGTCATAATCATGATTGAATCATAAAAATTATTGCTATTAGGAGGAAACATAACTATGGCAACTAAAAAACGAACTACCAAAAAGAAAACATCTGCAACCAGAGTTGCAAACAATCAGCAATCAGAGTTTTGGACAGCCCGCTTTACCTTTGATACGGTAGCGTGGCTTATTATCGGAGTCTTAGTGATAGCAATTGCAGTTTGGACTTACAAGACTAACCAGCAAGTAAACGATATTTACGATTCAATTCAAGTAACTAACGCTAATAATAGTGTAGTAACCACCCCGCATAAAAAGTAAATAGACTTTGCATCATAAAAACTCACCCGGCATTGCGGCTTGGTGAGTTTTTAGATTACATAACGATGCCAATTGGCAAAAATAAAGACACTATAGATACAACTACCAATACGGCATATTCAATCTTGCGATCAATTTGAAACTTATCATGGCTCGCTAGTAACAGGCCTACAACCAACCCTAAAGGCAGTGCGCCTATTTCTACCCCGGCGATTGCCATAGGCTTTGCTAGTCTTAGCCAGAACATTCCTAACAATATGTAAACCACGAGCTTTAAAAAGTAACTGCTATCAGCCTCGGCTTTTGCTTGTTTGCTGTTTTTAGTGTTTGATTTTGGCATTATTTATCTCGATTTATTTAATACCAATATCGCAGCCGGCCGGCAAATTAAGGTTGCGTAGGCTGTCTATAGTTTTTGGTGTAGCACCAATGATATCGATCAGACGCTTATGAACACGCATTTCAAAGGCTTCGCCGCCTTTTTTGTATACATGAGGACTCTTTACTACTGTAAATGTACTTCTTTTAGTCGGTAGGGGTACTGGACCAGATACAGTTGCGCCTGTGCGAAGAGCCGTGTCTATTATTTGTTTTGCTGATTGGTCGATCACTTTATGATCATAAGCCTTTAGACGGATACGTATCCGCGGGGCTTGGTTTTTGGCTTCTGCCATGTTGGTTTTCTCCTTATGTGCGCTATCGTAACCTCTTCACGGAGTGGCTACCGGACGAGTTCTCGATAGTATGTTTTATATACTCCATTGCATTATACAGTTTAATCAGATAAATGCAAGTGGCTTTTTGACAAATAAGTGACAGTATTTTATTATGACATGAAGTTGCGAGGTTAGAGCTTTAGTTTCGTAATAGAACTTACTAAAAGAAGGGTGGCAAAAATGCCTTTGGTTCGTGCATATGTAGTAGAAGATCCAGAGTCTACCGTAGTAAAGGCTGGTCTAATTGACGGCCTAATCGAGGGGATTCATAAGGCCGCAGAAGAGGTCATACCGAGTGCTTTCAATAGCGCAGAAGGACCTCTAACTTCAGGTCAGATCCAATTCATAGCCCTTCCAATATCACATGGAAATTTCGGTGCCGACGTTCTTATCGAAGTCGAGGCCTACAATTTTCCAGACCGTCAAAAAGATATTGATCAGCGCTGCCGAGAAATTCAAAGCGCGCTACAACGAGTTATGCTCGGCTACACTTTCGCCGTTTGGGGGAAGCTGTTAGAGGCTGGTCTAGCACCTGGTAACACGCCAGTCAGAGACCAGCAGAATGACATGAGCATGGAGGCAGCAATTCAAAGAGCTCACGAAGCGCTTGATCCGCCTTTTCGGCATGCCTCATACAGAAAATGAGTCTGGCCTTTTAGTATCCTGCTTCTCGCAACAAACCCCGCTTCACTTCGTAGCAGACGCCTTGCTTGGCGCCTCCGAGGTGTCAAGCGGGGTGTTTGCTTTTTTGAGTCTAATATAAAAATACCTCCCATAGCGGAAGGTATTTTTTAGTAATCTAGAGTGAATTACTTAACTACTTTAGTTACCACACCTGCGCCTACGGTTCGGCCGCCTTCACGGATAGCGAAGCGAAGACCCTGCTCCATAGCAATTGGCTGAAGCAACTTAACCTTAAAGGTTACGGTATCGCCTGGCATTACCATTTCTTTGTCGGCAGGAAGTTCAACTTCGCCGGTTACATCCGTGGTACGGAAGTAAAACTGTGGTTTATAACCCTTGAAGAATGGAGTGTGTCGGCCGCCTTCTTCTTTCTTAAGAACGTAAACCTCAGACTCAAACTCGGTGTGCGGAGTAATACTGCCCGGTTTAGCAATAACTTGACCGCGCTCAATATCGTCGCGCTCAATACCGCGTAGCAAAATGCCAGCGTTATCACCTGCTTGGCCTTGGTCAAGATTCTTTTTGAAAGCTTCAATGCCAGTTACAACAGACTTTTGAGCTTTTTCTTTGATACCAACGATTTCAACTTCTTCGTTCACCTTAACTACGCCTTGCTCAATGCGGCCGGTAGCAACGGTACCGCGACCTTTAATTGAGAAAACGTCTTCAATCGGCATAAGAAACGGCTTATCAAGGTCGCGCTTTGGTTCAGGAATGTAATCATCCATTGCCTTAACCAAGTCCATAATAGCATCTTCGTATTTAGCGTCGCCTTCCAGAGCCTTGAGTGCAGAACCCTTAATAATTGGGCAGTCACGATCGAATTCGTTCTTAGCGAGCAAGTCGCGTACGTCTTCTTCAACCAACTCAACCAGTTCTTCGTCAGCCATGTCCATCTTGTTTAAGAAAACAAGAATCTTAGGTACACCAACCTGGCGGGCCAGCAAAACGTGTTCGCGGGTCTGAGGCATTGGGCCGTCAGCTGCAGAAACAACTAAAATTGCGCCGTCAATCTGGGCAGCACCGGTAATCATGTTCTTTACATAGTCGGCGTGACCAGGCATGTCAACGTGAGCGTAGTGACGCTTTTCGCTTTCATATTCTTGGTGTGAAGTAGCGATCGTAATACCGCGTTGCTTTTCTTCTGGTGCGTTATCAATCTGAGCGTAGTCAACCTGCTTGTTGACGTCGCTTGGAAGTTTTTTTGCTAAAACAGTTGTAATAGCCGCAGTTAATGTGGTCTTTCCATGGTCCACGTGCCCCATAGTGCCAACGTTAACGTGAGCTTTAGAGCGATCAAAATCTGCCATTTGATTATTTCTCCTATTTACTAATAATTTTTATGCATGAGGTAGCATAGCCCCCACAGCAGTATATTCTAAGATTATATAGACTCAGTTTGAATCTGTAAAGCCTGATTGCAAAAATTAAATGGTGGGCGAGGAGGGACAGCGGGCTTCGCCCTTCTCCACTCGGCCATGCTCGAAGCTAGCTTCTGCGCGTGGCCTTGCTGCGCCGAACCCTTCATTCGCTATGCTCATTTATACGGGTTCGAATCTTCAACAATCAACTAAACCACCGACCAAAAGGTCGGAACTTTAGTTGGTGGGCGAGGAGGGACTCGAACCCTCAAGGCTTATTCAGCCAACGGATTTTAAGTCCGTCGCGTATACCAGTTCCGCCACTCGCCCATTCTGTGATTGTCCAGTTTTACAAACCAAGCTAGCTGTTTGTGAAACTGAAAGGAGGATTCATGGCGACTTCGTAAAAATTTTACTACTTATTTGTAAAATTTTAAGCGAAGTCAAAATCCAATCCGACGTGGAGGCACGGACGGGATTCGCACCCGTGTAAACGGTTTTGCAGACCGCTGCCTAACTCCTCGGCCACCGCGCCACGTTGTAGTTAATGTCCTTTTTGGTGCGCGAGAGAGGACTTGAACCTCCACGAGCCTAAGCTCACTAGCTCCTGAAGCTAGCGCGTCTACCAATTCCGCCACTCGCGCAGAAGGCCACTAGCCCATTTACTATAACTTAATTACTTCGCGTGGTTCAAGCAACTATTTACCATGTAGTCAGTTGAGAGCCAGCTCCGCCATCATAGCTATCGCGTAGTTTATCTACTAATTTTTTACTATCCTCCCCTACCTTAACTCCTGGATTGAGCATATTATAGGGGTCAAAAATATTCTTTGTAGATTTAAATAATTCAATAACTTCTTGAGAATACTGTTTCTCTAGATAGCCAGCGCGTAGCCTACCTTCGCCGTATCCTGCTGCTATGCTGCCCCCTAGGCCTGCCACCATTTCGTAATAATTTTCAGCTAATTTAAACACTTTTTGCCTGTCACCAAGGCGTTTCAGGTCTAACTGAGGACGAGTATGCATAATGCCACTTCCCAGACTTCCCCAGACGACTAAGTTAGTGTGGTGTTTCTTGGCTAAATCATGAATGCTATTCAGATAACGCTCAAACATATCACGCGGAACGCTGGCGTCCTCGATAATAGGTACCGCATGGTGTTCGCCGCTCGGAGCACTTGCCAGAGCTATATGAACTTGCCTTAAGGTTTGCCACCAGTTAGCCTGCAGTTCATAGTCATCATCATAAAATATTGTGTAGCCATCAGCTTTATCTAAGGCTTTAGCCAGCTTTTTAGCCTTGCGTTTGGCCTTATGGCCGCCGTCATTGAATTCTATAAACAACATAGCCGCCGGCAGCAGATTTTCTTCATCTAAAAATTCATTAATTGAAGCTACGTGATTGGACTGAGCTAATTCAAGACTCGCCTGGTCAACAAACTCCAAGCGGCTAGGCTTAGCCTTAATGATTGCCTCCAGGGCATCTTTAGCATCGGCAATCGCTAAGCAGCCTACCACCATTGTAGTAGTCTGAGGGCGGTATTCTTCTAAGCGTATAATCATTTCAGTAATGATTCCTAAAGTACCCTGAGATCCGACAAAAAGCGGCGTGAGATCAAAAGAGCCGTCATCGCGCTTTACATCCGCCAAGTCGTAGCCTGCGTTACTGAATGACGCACGTCCGGCTAAGTTGTTAACAATTAGCTCCGCTTGGTCAGTAATCAGCCCGTCTAACTGGCGGTAGATTTCGCCCTCTAGACTAGCCAGACCCTTCTTTTTGTTCAGTTCGCGTTTACTGACTCGCCCAGTTTGGATAACCTCGCCATTTGCCAATACCACTTCAAGCTGATCTACCCATTGCCTGGTATCACCATATTTAACAGCCCGGCTTGCTGCGACGTTATTGGCGATATATCCTCCAATTGTCGAATCGGCATCTGGCTCAGAAGTTACGGGGAACGTTAAACCATGAGTCTTCATGGTTGCCTGCAGCGTATCTAAGCCCAACCCCGGCTGCACACGCGCCAGTTTTTGCTTTGTATCTACCTCTAAGATGTCAGCAAAATGAGCCGATAAAGAAACGATTGCGCCGTCACCTATAGCAGCTCCTGTTTTACTAGTACCGCCCCCTCGCGGAGTCAAAGCCATCACATGACCTTTTTCAGCCAACTGCCAAGTGAATCGAGTAATTTTGCGCACATCGTTAACGTTGTAAGGATAGGTCGCTAGTTTGGGGGTAATTTCTAGGATACTCTGGTCGTGAGCAAGTTTCTGGCGTACAACGCTGTCACTAGACACTTCGCCACTCAAATGAGCCTGCAAATAATTAGCAATTTTACTCATATTTTTATTACCCTCATGATTTACTTATCATCATACCATAAGCAATCCTGCCGCTAAAACTGCAATTCCTTAAAGCACATTGTATATTGAGTTTTTGTTGTATAATTTTGTATATTAAGGGAGTTTTGATATGGAGCCATTGAAAGATCGCTAAAGAAGTTACAAGATGCAGAGACGAACTGAAAGAAAAAGCTTGAGTGCCGAAAAAGTGCTTGAAGATGGCCAGCCGGACATAGCCGCAGGCACCATACAACCGGAGCGACCCGCACGACGGAATCATTGTGTTTATGGCAAAGATTGTAATACTATTTCATCAAATAGATCAAAACTACGAAAATGTCGCCGCAGAACTTAAAGGACAAAAAAGGTCAACCAGTAATTGTGATTCACGTTGAAGACTAGATTACGAAGGTTGCTCGGGTTTTGGCGGCAAAAAAACTGCATCGGTGAAAACATCCATAAGCTATGGAGTGTCTAGACGGTGAAGAGTTACATTTGATTACGAACGAAGGATCATGTTATTTGCCGACTTCTAAACATGTCCGCCATCCGCGAGCCTTCAAGCATCAATGACGATAGATGGCAACATGGTAGTCGCTGGATCGTCGCACACCACTTAGTGGGTATTCTGTCCGATTTAGGAACCGACCTGGGCAGAAAATTGAGAGATGATAGTTTAAGCCCGCTGGAAAGCTCGGTTTTGGCAAACAAGCATCTGGATATTATGACGCTTAGCTATAGGTCAAGAAGAAATAATAAGCTTGGCTCGCATCGGATGAAGGCAGACTTACTGCTCGCTATATTTCAACAATAGAGTACAGTTGTGCGAACAATTAGGCATTGATCCTATAGAACCCTCAAACGAGTTAGCCAGGAAAGCCTTGAGCTAGATATTTGAGATTAAATAATCTGCTCTACGTCAGGGTGGGGCGGATTATGATGGGTGTTAAATTTAGAAAATCTAAGCTCAGTAGGTTTAAGGTGAAAAACTGCTATCTTACCATTGGTCATCTTACTAACTGGAGGAGTCCAGCGCAATTCTCCCGGCGGACGGACGCGCGCTAATTTGCGAAAAGCCTCTCTTACCTCTTCGGAATCATCTGCTAATTCCACCACTTTTCCAACAGCTTGAACAGTAGTTTGTTCCTCGTTATCAACTAGCGTAAGTGCAGCTTTAGGGTTTTTTACCAGATTTTTATATTTCTTAGACTCGGCGTGAGTCATGAAGTAAAAGTCAAAGTTTTCGTCAACGACACAGTATATATTTGCACCCCACGGCTCGCCTTGGCTTGAAGCCGTAGATAAAGTTGCTAAAGGGTGGCTTGCTATGAACTTATAAGCTTCTTCAGACTTTGTTGTCATATGATTACTATACCACAGGCTCGGAGCATTAAAACAACCGCCCCCCTTTCTGTTATAATTAAAGATAAAGGGAGGGTTGTATGAAATCGTTACAAGAACTTATAGATCTATCAAATAAGATTGCTATTGTTACCGGCGGAGCAAAAGGGATTGGCTTTGGAATTGCTTCGCGTTTAGCGGAAGCCGGAGCTAAAGTTTTGATAGTCGATCTTGACCAAGCTGCGACGGAACAAGCCGCTAGCCAGATGCAAGAAAAAGGTTGGCAAGCCGAAACCCTGCAAGCCGATGTCTCAAATGAAGAAGATATTAAAAAAATCGTAAACCACTGCCAAGAAAACTACGGCGGAATAGATATATTAGTTAATAACGCCGGGATTTTCCCCAATAACCCCATTGCTGATATGTCGTTAGAAGACTTTGAAAAAGTTATACACGTTAATTTGCGTAGCGTTGTTTTAGCCACTAAATACGCCAGCCAGCTTATGAAAGATGCTAAAAAAGGTGGGAAAATCATCAACATTACGTCAATTGATGCGATTCATCCTTCAATGGTAGGCCTAGCTCATTATGACGCCTCAAAGCACGGCGTTTGGGGCTTTACTAAAAATGCAGCTTTAGAACTGGCCCCGCATAAAATTTGGGTAAATGCGATTGCTCCAGGAGGTATCTTAACCCCAGGAGTCCAGGCTTTACAGGGCAGCTCTGAGCAATGTTTCTGCAGAAGACCTTCAAAAAGCCACGCAGGCGTTTTTAGAAAAAATACCTATGCAACGCATGGGCGAACCAGACGATATCGGCAAAGTTGCTTTGTTTCTTGCCAGCGACCTTTCTAGCTATATGACCGGCGAACAAGTGGTTGTGGATGGAGGAGCTTTACTAAGTTAGCTAAAAGGGCATTGTCAGACCGTTTTTAAGTTTGCGCCTAAAGTCTGTAAAATTTGAATACGTGGGAGTGATTCGTACAATCATATAGCTTCCTCCCTTAACGGTGGTAATAGGCGCACTATATGATTCGCCCTGATATTTATGGCGCTCCATTATAGATTCAAAGACTTCGTTTCTTATGATTTGTTCTTCTTCTATTTCGGCAATTCCTTGGATCTGAGCAGTCTGTAGCTTTTCAGCGTCGTAAACTGTTAGGGCTATTTGCTGATTGGTCAAAATATTCCTAGCCTTCCGGGTACTTTCTTTAGTCAGTAAGTAAATTAAACCGCTCTGCCCTACCACGTAGTAAACAGTTGCCCCGCCTATAGTACCCGTGCGGCTGAGTGTTGATAACACTCCTACGTCGTGATTTTTTAGAAAATCAAGGGTTGCTTTGTTGGGTTTTGACGCGTTAGACACGGGTTGAGGAGCTTGATATGAATCCTGGAAAGGACCTCTCCTTGTAGTTTCGAGTCTGCGAGACTCAATATAGTCGACAAACTTAGCTACACATTTTTTGTTAGCGTAGCGTATCGTAAAATCCCCAAGCTTGGTATGAAGCGTTAAAGCTGTAAACATGCCAGCACGCGAGGTTTCTATTCCACTGATAGTGTCATAGGCCATCTCATCCATGGAAGTGTAACCGGGCTTATGATCAATAAAAATCACTCTTAAGTTGGTAGCCACAAGTGTGCCTTCAAAACCGCCTACTTTTGCATCTCGGCCATAACGACCATACACTACGCCCTCTATCTCTTCTCCTTGATGGATGACTCGTGGCAGATAGCGGCTTGCAAACTTCATCATTCCATACTGAGTCATACCAGCGGCTTTTAAGTCGGATTTTACGGTTCGTATATGCTGTTCGCTTGGTTCCTTCATAGCAAGATATCCCTTTACTTTAATTATACTCTCATTAGGCTATGATATTAGCTTAACTTTTAAAGTTCTTTTAAGCCTTTGTCTGAGATAATTTTTTCATGCAATCTGACCCAATCGCGAAGCGTTACAGTATAAGAACGGCCTTCTACAGCGGAGTTATTCTGACTTTAATTCTGCTTTTCGCGGGCTGGTGGGCGGGCAGCAATGCAATGTTCGGCTTACCCGGCGAGAGGTTGATAGCTGTAGGTAGACTCCTTGGCTTAATAGCAGCTTGGTGCATTATTTTAGAAATTATGCTTATGAGCCGAGTGCCTTTTATGGAAAGATACTTTGACCTGCAAGACACCGTAGATTTACATCGGCTTAACGGCTATGGAATTTTATTAGGAATTGCCGGCCACACTGCCTTTTTGGTCTTAGGTTATGCATCCACCATTCATAACGGCTGGTGGATACAATTTATCCAGTTTAATACAAGTTACGGAGACGTTTTGTGGGCTACCATCGGAACCATCATACTCTTCATAGCCTCCGGCTTATCTGTATACATCATGCGCACTAAAATGCGCTATGAAGTTTGGTATGCTACTCATCTCACCGTTTATTTGGCAATCTTACTAACGTTCCTGCACCAAATAAAAATAGGCGGAGATTTCATCGGGCATTTCTGGTTTGCAGCCTATTGGTATGCGCTTTACATCTTAGCTTTTGTACTGTGGGCATGGTATAGAGTTTTGCGGCCTTTCGCACTTCTCGCAAAGCACCAATTCAAAGTAGTTGCTATAGACAAAACCGCTAAAAATACATATTCGGTAACTCTATCTGGCAACAATATCAAGCAATTTGATTTTGAGTCCGGTCAATATGCTACTTGGCGTTTCTTATCTTCTAGCCTGTGGTTTGAGGCACATCCTTTCTCTATATCATCTTCCCCGGGGCAGTCGACCATTAGGCTTACTGTTAAAGCAAGTCCTTCGTTAACTTATAAAATAGCTAGCCTAAAGTTAGGAACTTACGTAATGATTGACGGTCCGCGCGGCAGTTTTACGCTTGATCGGGTTGCCGACTCTTCAGCAGTGATTATGATAGCCGGCGGTATCGGCATTACGCCTTACATGTCCAGCATTAAATCACTGCTTGATGACGGCAAAGATATCACTCTGCTTTACGCGGTCAGATCTACAGAAGATATTGCTTTTAGCCAAGAATTAAGACAGCTTCAAGAACGAGGCTTAAAGGTGCAAACTTTTGTAGATGAGCTAAACCAACAAATTACCCCAGGAATTTTAGGCTCAATGATTAAAAAAGATACGACAGTCTATGTTTGCGGGCCAGATGGTATGTCCAAGGCATTTTCTCAGATTCTTAAAAACCTGGGCGTACCAAAAGGTCGTATAGTCACCGAACGATTTGCTTTTTAAGGCTAATGAAACGCTTAGTAGTATAAGCGCGCTCTTTTCTATCAATCACTAAAGCCTCATAGCCAGGCTGTTTTTCCATAAAATCAAGCGCTTTGTTTTTGCCCATAGCCACACAAGTGGTAGCAAAAATATCAGCGCTGATAATATTCTGCCCGTAAACAGTGACGCTAAGTAGCTGTATTGCCGGGCGTTTAGTATGCGGGTTAACAATATGACTTCCGCGCTGATAAAGTCCGGAAGTAGCTATCGCGCCATTTTTAACGTTAATCACTCCAGTAATTTTGTCTTTATCAGTAGGGTTTTGCAGGGCGATTTTCCATGTTTTATGCCCATCGCTTCTCGCCAGAATATCGCCGCCTACGTTAATTAGAAAGGTGACGAATCCTTTAGAGTTCAGCAGATTAGCCGCCTTCTGCATAGCCCAGGCTTTCACGTAGCCGCTCGGCTCAAAAGTTCCGTCATAATAAGCAGAAAAATATCCGTCCGTAATCAACTCATATTGAGCACAAGCTTCCTGAACGCTTAACATCTCAGCGCTTAATTCGTTTTGATTAAGCACTCCTTTTCTGTATTTACTAAGTTCACTTTCAGGTTTGTAAGGGCTAAACTGTGAGTCGATATCTTTTAGCAAGTTAAATACGTCACTAAAGTGCTTTTCGTCTTTACAGTCAGAGATTTCAATGCTCACCGGCATTCCCATAATCATCTCGACTTTGCGCATATTTATACCTTTGCTTGGTCAAGCGCTGCTTGAAGTGACTCAGTATAAGTTTGAGTAGTAGCACTTGCGCCTGAAACTCCGTCAATAGACGAACTTTGCGACTTTAAGGCTTGTTTATTGAGCTGCGGCACGGCATAACTGTTAATTTGGTTAGAATAATCGCTGTCCCCGTTAACCTGAGGCGTGCTTACATTAGTAATTTTGCCACCACTCACAGTAACCGCTACTTGTATTTGATCGTAAACACCCGTAGCTACGTCGCCGGTATAATTACCGTCCTTGTAGCGCCCCTTGGGGCTGCTTTGACCCGAAGATGAAACGCTGGAAGAGCGATTAGGGGAAATGTTGCTAAAGCCGCTTCCGCCGTCTTTTGAGCCACCTGGGCGTTCATAAGCTGCGATGATCCCTAGCAAAGCTACAACTGTAAGTATGATTAGTGTTTTTCTCATGGCCTCATATTAACTAAACATTTCTTAAAGATTCATTAAGTATTTGTCATATATACTAAATATATGCGCATATTAGTGGTCGAAGACACCAAAAGAATTGCCGAAGCTATCAAAAGCGGCCTGGAACAAGAAGGCTACGCCGTTGACGTGGAACACGACGGCGACGAAGGTCTGCGTACGGCTCTTCACGGACCATATGATTTAATCGTGCTTGATATTATGCTGCCAACGCTAGACGGCATCTCCGTCTGCAGGGAACTTCGAAAATCTAAAGTTAAAACGCCAATTTTGATGCTAACGGCCAAAAGCCAAAACTATGATGTAGTAAGCGGCCTGGACGCTGGCGCCGATGATTACTTGCCCAAGCCTTTCTCGTTTGAAGTGTTGTTAGCTCGCATCAGGGCTTTACTGCGTCGCCCTCAAGATACCGCCAGCGACACTTTATCAGTGGGCGATTTAACTCTCCAAACTTCTAAGCGCAAAGTAACCCGCGGTGGTAAACAAATTGATTTGTCCCGCAAAGAGTATGCCTTGCTTGAATATTTGCTCCGCAATACCGACAAAGCGTGTAGTAAATCTAACATAATTGAGCACGTTTGGGATTTTGATGCCGATATTCTCCCCAACACGCTTGAAGTTTTCATTACCTACCTGCGCGCCAAAGTTGATAAGCCATTTAAAAAACCTCTTATTCACACCGTCAGAGGTTTCGGGTATAAAGCGAGCGAAACACCATGAACCTAACCCACAATCTGCAAAAAAGTATCCAGTCTGCAACTTTCAAGTTAGCTCTTTCATACTTGGCAGTCATTATGGCTATGAGCCTGACTTCAAGCGTCGTATTTTATGTTACTTCCGCACAAGAACTAGGCAAAAGGCCAGATAGAGCCTACTATCAAAATACAAAAAATCCTAGCGATCACGAGCTAGATGAATGGATCGGCCGCCGTGCAGCCACCGGCCGCGGCAACTTGGCTGTCAAGTTAGTGTTGCTAAATGCAGTCATGCTGCTTGGCGGCAGCTATTTAAGCTATTATCTTGCTCGGCGCACCCTACGCCCCATAGAAAGGGCTATGGAAGACCAAGACCGCTTTGTGGCAGACGCTTCCCACGAGCTACGCACTCCTCTCACTTCGCTACTTTTAAGCAATGAAATAGCTTTGCGAAGTAAAAACCTGAGTGATGGCGAAGCTCACAAGGTTATTAAACAAAATGTCAGCGATATTCAAGATTTAAAAACACTATCTGACGATTTACTCAGCTTAGCGGCTCGCCACCCTCAATCTTTAGAAAAAAGCTACGTCAAGCTGTCTATGGTTCTTAGCGATGCTTTGCGACAAACCGCCTCTTTGGCAAAAACAAAAAACATAAAAATCATCAAGCCTAAAAGTACCTTATCCCTTTACACCAATCAACAAACTCTCACAAAAGTTATTGTCTCGTTGCTAGACAACGCTCTTAAATATAGTTCTTCTAAAACTTCTATTAAAGTTACTGAAGAACACGACAATAGTCACATCTATATTCACATAAAAGATGAAGGGCCTGGCATTAGCCCGAAAGATTTGCCGCACATTTTTGAGCGTTTTTACCGCACAGACCAGTCGCGCTCTAAAACCAGCGGTTATGGCTTGGGGCTTTCAATAGCCAGTAAACTAGCCGAGTCACTCGACGGAACTTTAACAGCTAAAAGCACCTTTAAGAAAGGCTCAACCTTTACTATAAAACTGCCTATTGACTAAGGCTTTAAATTTAATAGCTTTTCGTCCTGGCGCTTGCCCGCCGCAGTATTTGCGGAGGCTGGGGACTCGTCAGTATAAGCACACACTTATAGAAGCTATCGGCGAGCGTTTTATTGCTCGCCGGCTCCGGGATTTTCCCGAAGGCTTTAGAGCTTTCACTCCTTTGTCCGTTAGGCTGATGGACTTCAGTGTAAATGCGTCAGGCTGAGCTGGGCTCCACCGGATCTTCTAGTTCTATGAACGGGCAGATGCGGCTGCCTTGCTTCTTGGTTTTGGCGTAGGTCACGCCGAGCTTGATGGTATCGGTAGTACCCGAAGCAAGCCGTCCAATACTACTTGAGTCGTCCTTGAACTTACGTTCAAGAAATTCGCTGACCGCTGCTAGGATAAAGACGATCAACGCAAATAGAATGACCGCTCCTCCAAACGAAGCGGCTACGACACCGATTCCAAGAAGAGCTGCCAGAAATATTGGCGTCTCCAGGATTGCGAACACCACCACTGCCGCCGCAAGGGCGAAGATGAATGGCGTAGGACCTTCCTCGGTGAAGTAGGAGCGCTCGAAGAACCATTTGGCGGCTCCCCTTATGCCCCTTCCGATAGCTTTCCAAACTGGCTCTTTCCAGATATAGAGCTTGTACGGAATAAACCACACTGGCTTGGTTAGCCGTTTGGCTTTGGCTGCCAGCTCGGAATTTTCCATCAACTCCCCTGCAAATGCAAGAGCGCCAAGAACGACCAACAGCACCCCGAGGATGACTCCGCCCTTCCAGGTAATTTCGTGCGCCTTGCTTGGCCACAGGAAGAACGCAGATATAGCGAAGGCTACGATGCCAGCGCTTAGCGCCATCACCCATGGGGTGACAACACCTTTGATCTTGCCGTGCCAAAACCACCGCTGCGGAGCCCAAATCAGGAGGACTCGCACGTAGTGGCAAAGGTTCTCTTTGTACTCGGGCTCCTCGCCGCCGAGGCTGAGCCAGTGGCGATACCAGCGAGCATGCCACGCGTTGCCCCTCATATTGAGGCTATGTTCGAAACGCTTCACCTTAATCACCACTCCTTAAAATGGTGTCTATCGGCTCTGTACGCCGATTTTTTACACTGAAATGTGCCGCCAGCTACCTGTAAAAAACAGATAACGAACTTATCTTATAGTGCTACATTTACACTATTAAGTCAAATAATAAATTGTGCCCGTGTCAAGCAATTAGTTACTTTCGAAGAGTTGCCACCAGGCGCTGTTTATCTATAAACAAATCAAGTGCATCATTAATAGTAGGCACGATGATGTCAGAATTTAGCAATGTCTCAGTATGCACGCCTTCCGCCTGAAGCGTGACTATAGCAAGTTGGGCGACTTTAGCAAGTTCGAGGTCAATCCTACCGTTGCCAATTGAGGCACAGGTTTCTGGCTCCAATTCCATAGCTAAATCGCGCTTGTCTTCAGCGGTCTTAGCAAGTTGCCATTCAATACCTAAGCGCTCCGCCAACTCATCAGCGTCATTGCGAGTATTGCCCGTAAAGAACAAAGCTCGTAGCCCCATTTCTCTTGCTTGCTCTAACCGCTCTTTCACGCCCTCAGGAATCTCGCCGCCAACGGATAAAGTGCCATTCAAATCCAAAATAAGAGTATTAATTTCTAAAGGTTCTCTTCCCGGGATTTCGTAAATCATATAATAACTCTCTATTTACCGTCCCACCAGCCTTGGACCATCTCCCAATCTTTTTCTTCGGTTTTAGGAGCGCCGAAAACTAGGAATTCCAAACCTTCGCTGCCGGCTGATAAAGCTTGCATGACGCCGGGTGCAATTCGCACCGCGTCAAATGGTTTTAAAGATATAACCTCATCATTAAGCTTCATTTTGCCGCTGCCGCTTAGCACTATCACAACTTCTTCTTGAACTTTATGCTTGTGGCCAAAAGCACTCTTTTTGTTAGGATGTAGCTTTTGCAGGCTAAGACCCAGCTTTTCCACTTCTAAAAGCCGAGAAGGAAATCTGGCTTCGTTATCAGTGGAGCCAAACTTTTTGGCCGAATCTTCAACTTCTCTTAAATTAAGTTTTGTGTAAGGTTTCATATTTCTATATTAACAAAGTAAGAGTAATCACAAAGTTTAAAGACTTTGAGCTAGTTCGATTAGTTCCGCAAGTTTAGCTTTGTCAAAGACTCCGCTACCAGGAGTTGTCTCTACAGAAGTAGCAACTAGCAGTTGGTCTATAAGCCCTTCAAACTCCTCTAAATTAGATGAGCTAACTCCACTAGCAACTGCAAGTGGCTGTTCGCCAATTGCTTGTTTCATGGCTTTAATTTTAGCTGGTGAAGGAGGGTGGCCCGTACCTGCGCCACTTGTCGTAACAACATCTACAAACCCAGCCATTCTCTTCGCCTCCCGAGCTGACTTTCTAGGCTCTTCAGTAAACTTATTAGTATACTTAAACGCCACTCCGCCTAAATACCTAACAGATGAAATGTCGGGATTATCTGCTCTTAGCTCAAGAGTTTCGGCAGCCGAAACGTCAGCATCATCCATCCAAACCCCATCAGGATATCTGTCTATCTCTTCTTTTGCTCTAGCCTCAAGTAGATAGGTAAAAGTTGCATAAGCGCTGGGGCTGCATAAAACATTGATGCCAATAAATGACTTTGGGTATTCTTGCAAAGCTTCCTTAAGCACACTGGCAAGTATATCCGGCGTAGTGCTAACATGATCAATTAAATAGACCCCGTCAGCTCCTAGCTCAAGAGCTACGCCTGTTTGGTCAATAGCCTGTGTGCGCTCATCGTTTATGTGTACTACTGGATATATTTCTGTGGCCATAATATTATTATTCTATATTTATATAAATAAGCCAAAGTTAACCATTTTCAAATAAGTATTCACTACGCAGCCGGTCAAGTGTTTTCTCCAGCCAAAAAGTATGTTCTTCAAACTGCACTTTATCTAAATTAAGAAGCCAGGTAATCTCATATTTTTCGCGTAACTCTTCCGCTAAAGAAGTTGCGCCAGTAGATTCGGCAAGTTCTATGGCGGTTTGAGTCATACTAATCACTTCTTCCAGCGCTTCATCGCTGTATGGTTTTTTGCCCTCTACCTTCTCTTTAACTCTTTCCATCCAAGCAATACCTTCAGGTGTTACGCCTAGATTTGTAACCTGATCATTTCTATTACCAAGATTTGTCTTTTCTTCGGCTAGACGACCCTTGCGCTCCCGTAAGTCATATACCCTGCGCGTTGCAGCGTCGTAAGAAAGACCTAGCTCGCTTGCGAAGAACTGCAAAAGAGGCTCTTGGGTATTTAACGGCCTTAGCCAGTGTACGCCGTTGTCGTCTGTGAACTTACTATTTTCTAAAATATATTCTAAGATGTTAAAGCTTGCGCCATAGGCAAGGTGCTCAACAGGTGGCTCCATTTCATCTAAAAGAGAGAGGGCTTTTATTTGTGCAGTATATTCTTTACCTAGCTCCGTAAGCCTGATAATTTTAGTATGCTCAGTTGCGTCTTCAATCGTTATAATTCCCTTTTCAGAAAGCTTAGAGCAAACTGACTTTACAGTACTAGGTTCTGGACAGGGATCAATAGAAAGCTTGCGCAAAATGAGTAGAGGACTTTTGGCTTCTATTTCTCCTCCAGCGTTGGCGAGTATAGTTAAAAACTGCACCCTCCTATAACGTAGGTTTTTTAGTGCTACTTTACGCTCTCTACTAGTAGAGCCGGGATATGGCTCTACTTCTTTTCCTGCTGCTCGGTATTCAAGCCCATCTACCTCAAGCGTCGGACCTTCTAGTAAAAAGGCGGCTCCCTTGCCCCTTTCAGCTGCTTCTGCAGCTCTCTCATAGTACACACGGCCGGGTATAGTTAGTCCGTATTCTTCGAGCTTGCCATATTTAAGCTTACGCACAATACCTCTGTCTATTAGCTCTTGAAGTTCATTGAGATAATATTCTACCTCCCTATCTTCTAACCCGCCTTCACCGCCAAACTTACCCGATACTAACTCACCGAGATCTTCCGTAATTAAAGCAGCCTCTTCTGCGCCTATTAGTAATATAAGATTGCGCTGCTCATCTGTAATCTCAAAAGGTGCTTCGTCTTCAGTGTCACTGTCGCCTTCTGTCGTATCTACTTCTTGGATTTTTTGGTCTACACGACCAGTGTAAAACTTCTCATGTCGGCAATCGTCAAGCGCTTGCACGTCTAAGCCAATAGCGGATGTTCTTTTCTCGCTTTTCTTCTTTAACTGTAAAACTCCAATGGTTTTTAAGCGAGCTATTGTGTTGTGGTAGCCAGTAGCATCTTCTCCACCCATTATCTCTCTTAGATCCTTGCCTGCTGTATTACTAGGACTCGTATACCATAGGCCTGGTTGGCCAAGAAGAAAGAGCACAATACGCTCAGCTCTTGAGGCAGACTCTGATAACCGTTCGTCTGTAATCATATAATCCGGTGTACCGTTTTCTAAGTCTTCTTCGCTAACTTCCGGTGGTTCTAAAAGCGCGCGTGAAGCTGGAGGGCGTCGGCTAGAATAAGGTCTAGTTGGCTTCAGAGCAGCTTCAGCAATGGCTTTACCGACTAGCTCTTCAATTCTACCTTCCAGATATTCTTTAATACCTTCAACATCAGTCTCACTTAGAGCTGGGGCTGATGTTTCTTGAGATGACTCTAGGCGTTCCTCTAGTTGTCCTACTCTCTCTGCTAACTCGTTTATACGCTTATCAAAAGCGCCTATACGCCTCACAATTTCTGCGTCTGCTTCGTCTACGACAGCTAAACTCTCTGTGACTTCAGTCAAACGCAACACTACATTACCAAGCGCAGTAATTGCCTGAGCCAGTTGCGTGTTGGAGTCGTCGGAGCTTTTCGCCTCACCGACACCGGGTTGTTCAACCACAACCCGCACAACAACTTCAGAGGGCTCAGAGCCCGAGGTCTCGCGTTCACTCATATTAGTTACTTATTTTTACAAGTTTTCACAGAAGTTGCAAGCTTAAGGTTTTTGTTTTATCGTAAGTTTATAACGCTGTTAAAATATATTAAAAAGCCCGCCGAGGCAAATGCCAACGGCGGGTAAAACAAGGGGTGGCGGGTTTCAGACCGCTCTCATGCTTTTTAGCACGCCTTGCACCTTTTGTGTGATCCTGAGGATCAAAGAGCCTCCAGGACTTGGCGGCTACGGCTTTGAAGCCATTTAGCCAGTTCCGACTCTACGTCCGGCATAATGCGGTTGACGATAAGCCAACCTACCGGCAATGCGATGGTGTAGATTGCTCCGACCAGCGCAAAGCTGATAACGAGGAGCAAACTGAAACCTGCAGCGATGCACAGTGCCATAGCGACCCAGCCGCACAGAACCCCCAGAAAGAGGAACTGGGCAACCAGATAAAGCTTGGACCAGCGCTCGAGTTTGCCGACCAGAAAGCGGGCGGCAAAGATGGGAAGGTACTCGGCCAGCCGATCTCCGGCTAGCTGTGCGAACCAGTTATGTCCGTTCACTTCAAGCTCCTCAATCTCGCAGTATTGACAACCTTGACTATATATAATCTTATCATATTAACATGCTTATGTCAATACCTTATGCTTATGATGGCTACTTTTTATTTACCTAGCTTGTTATACTTACCTTATGCAGCAAGGGTTTGACAAACGCATATACCGCTACCTTCTTTTGGCCGCTGTTTTAGTGCTAGCAACTGGAACTATGGTTTACCACTACGTAGAACACCTCAGCTGGGTGAATGCATACTACTTTAGCGTAATTACCTTAACTACAGTCGGCTACGGAGACATAGTGCCTCACACAGATGTGGGCAAGATCTTTACCACCTTTTACATATTGGCAGGTGTAGGCATCATAACGGCCTTCATATCCTATTCCGTACGCAGGCAAGCTCATAGAATTAGAAATAAAAGGAGCTCAAAATAAAATTTAACAGTCGCAGACAATTAATTAACTTCATTTTCGCCGCGCTTATTGCGGTGCTGTTAATCATTTTTGGAATCTATATCATATCGCTAACAGACAAAGACCTAACTTCCACACAATTCTTCATAGTAGGGTCAATATCAATCTTGGCAGGCGTTTTCATGGCCAGCAGCACTACGAATAGTTCAAAATGGCTACCCAGCTTATTGTTAATAGTTCTAGGGTTCTACCAATTCGGCCGCGCTAGTGGAGCTATAAAAGTTGCCTGGCTAGCCTACATAGCCGGCGCAGCCTGCCTCGTGGCAGCAGCTTTGATCTTATATACCCACAGGCCAAGAAAAGTTGCTAAGAAAGAGGAGAATGAGCTAGTCTAGCGACACCAAACCCTACATCGGGGCAGGAAGAAGTTCAAATACTTCAACGCTAAATTGGCCGGTTTTGTCGCTTAGGAACGGATGGTCTTCGACTAGCTTCAGTGCTTCATCTATGCTGCCTGCTTCTACGATGCTATAGCCGCTTAATTCTGTAGCTTCACCGCTTGAGCCATCATCTACTACGGCTTTTCCGTTTGCCATAGGCGAACCTACGTCCACCAAAGCCGGGCCGGCTTTCTCCATCCAAGTACGCCAAGCCTCCATGACTTTATTGCGTTTTTCTTCATCCATCATTTCTGGCGGGGTAGCTGGCCCCTTATATAACAAAATAAATTTAGACATTACACACCCTCTTAAAATGATTGTGCTCTTATTATAGCACTTAATTAAAACAGCGCCGCCTGAAATGACGGTGCTGTTTACTGGCAAGAAACTTTAGTTCCAGCCAAAGGCTTGGCTCAAAATCCAGAGCGTTACCGCAACGGAAATGAAGAACAAGCCTAGACCAATAGGGCTGCCCCAGCTGAACCACGAACCCCACGAGCGCCAATGTCTCAGGCTGTTCTCGTGGCTATAGTTGTAGTCCTTTTCGTAGTCTTGGGGGCTTTTGCTTTGCTTTGGCATAAGTGTCCCTTGTTTACTTGATGAGAGCCTGTCGCCGCGTAGGTTCGACGATCTCCTGAGCGGTGCAGGCACACTCATTCATCTTCGGTGGCTTTGGCGTCCTTCCATGTTGTTCGCCGAATGAGCAGCGCATGATTGCATTGGGACGACCCCGTTACCGATATTTAAGCATGAAACAACAGATATAACAATAAAAAGTACGCTGAAGTGTCCGAAAATTCCCATTTGGTGCGGGTCAGGGTCCTTCTATCCACAAGTCAAAAACCTTTGGTTTTTGCTCGCGGACCCGGCTCGCGGTCTCGCTGAATGGCTCGACAGCGCTCCGCCAGTTAGAGTCCCACGAAACTAAAGCAGTTTAGTTTCTCTTACCTCACGAAAAAAGTCCTACCCTACAGGGCAAGGCTCTTTTCGTGGTGCAAGATAGTTGACGCATTTCAAACATCGGCTATCAGTGCTACCAACGATTATAAACTAAAACATCTGGCTGAGGTATTCCAATTATCGGGCAATCTACTTGATGCTTAATTGGGATGTTTCAAGCGAGCTGTTTTTCGTAGTTAAGATAGGGGGTAATCGCCCTCTACCCCTGTTATAGGTACTCCGCCTATGTAATACCGAAAATGTGGGGGTACTTTCTGGCAAGCGTTTTTATTAGGCTCGCTCCATACTTGCAAACTGTTTGTAGTATTCAATTTCATCTTCAAGAATTGAAGGAGTCGTTGATTTAATAGTAGCTTCTACAACTGATTGGGTAATATGCTCTAAATCTTGAAAAACAGCCTCTCTAGCCGACTCTGTAACAATTAGCTCTATATCCGCACTAACAAAGTATTCTGTCAGTTTAGCCAGTTGTTTGTAATCAATATTTTTAGTAGGGCGTTCTGATAAAAATAACTTAAACAGTTCTTCTCTAGCTTCTAAATCAGGTGGCGACACCATAATTCGTTTGTCCATTCGTCCAGCTCTCAATAGAGCAGTATCAATTAAATGCGGTCTATTTGTCGCAGCAACAACCAGCACTTTATTCTTACCAGCATCATTGAGCTGCATAAGAAACTCATTGATTTCTTCTTGTTTGTGTTGTGACTCTGAACCCATAGACTCACGTTTTGGAATCAAGCCTTCAATTTCATCTATAAAAATAATTGAAGGTGCTTTGAGTTTAGCCATTTCAAACAGTCTTCCTACTTTTGCAACTGTACCGTGAATGTATGAAGAAGCAATGTCAGAATGTTTTACTTCAACGAAGTTGTAACCAAGTTCCTCAGCTAGTTTACGAACGATAAATGTTTTACCGCACCCTGGTGGACCGTATAGTAAGATGCCGTTAGGTACAGACAGCTTGAATTTCTCGTATTTCTCTGGATTTTGTAGCGGTTGAATTACATCGTTAATCAGCAACTTTTTCAGTTCTGACATACCTGCTACCGAGGCAAAACCTTTTAATTGGGTTAAACTATCGATGATTTCGGTAACGTGTTCTTGTGAATGTTGCGTAGTTAAAATACCAAGATACTCAGTTCCTTGATGAGTGATTTTAATTAACTTGTCTTTACCACCCCGAACATCACTAGTTTTCAGGTTGATAAATAAATACAAGAAGTTGTCATCGCTTAATCGGTAAATCTCAGTGAAGAAAATCTTTTCAATTCGGCTTACGACAGTTACGCCCTTGCTAATTTCATAGCCGTTATAGAGTATCGGTTTGCTTGGTGTAGCCATTATCTTAATCCATTACATTCTGTTGCTTTAGAGTTAACTTGTTGTACGAGGCTATTCTGCCTAGGTACGAGCGCATTAAAGCTATCTGCGTCATCATTTGCTTTATATCTATCCATTTGTGATTCAACAGAATCTAACTGACTTTTTAAGTTGTCGTATTCGTCAGAGCAAGTGTTATATGCTGATGAGCTAGAGCTGCCAGAAGAACCACTACCAGAAGACGAGCCACTGTCGCCTGAATCACTGCTGCTGCTTCCAAAAATTGCTAATAACACTAATCCAATTACGATATACCATATCCATTTTTTGATAGTGTTCTTTCTCTTAATCGCAGGAAGGTGTGTAGCTAGATTTCCGTATATTCCACAATCCACGAGGAAAACAATAAGAGATTCTTCAAACGAATCCTTAAAGGTTTCTTCTGTGCCTTCAAGCAATTTATTCCGATAATTCTGGACGTTATCTATATTTAACGCTTTAGGGTCGCCAGTTAATTGGTCTATTTCTGCGAGAACATTATTAACTCCTTGTTCGTCAAAATTGAAATGTTGTATGTAGCTAAGAATAAATGACTTCAAGCCATTAAAGTTGTCAGCTGCTTTTGCAAATTGACCACTATTAAACTGCGCCATAGTTTCTTTGTAGTCTTTAGCTGCAATTCCAGTTATGGCCCACTTCAATCGTGCCGTGAGGAACTCCATCAAATCTTTATTAGATTCGTAAGACACCATTCGTTTTTCAATCAAATCTAATGCTTCTGTGAACCTTTCATCTTCAAGCAAATCATTGATTGGCTTGATAATCTTTTCATCAGACCTGTTCTGACGAAGGGTTTCAATATCCTTGTTAATCTTATTTATAGTTGCTGTCGTGCCAGCAATCTTACTTGCAATGTTAAACAAAGCAACAGGCTTTTCTGATTCTCCTAAGTTGTTATAAAGGTCTAGTGCGACCACCCTAAGTGCTTCTGCTGCTTTATCACGCATAGTCTTTGACTGACTATCTGAGTAAAGTCCTAGTTCTTTTAACTTATCAAAATTAGTCTGTAGCAATCTGGTTAGTCGTTTTAATTCAGTAATTTCCTCAGGGCTAACTATATTGTCTTCACTTATGTTTAGGTTTATAAGTTTTTCTGAGGTGTCGTTAATAGCCTCGTAAATTGGCGACAGTACATTGTGCTGCATTTTTTGACCCTTTACCCCAAACACTTGAGCAAAGAGTGAATAGAAACTGTTATCAGACTTGCTTTGACTAATATCTGTATAGAAATCTGATAATACATCAGTAACTTTTGACTTAAAGCCCTTAATAGCAGAAGTACTAGTGCCCACTTCATCATTTAGGGCATATATCTTTTCAAAATATGCCCAGAACTTATCCGATGTTATTAAGTCCTTCCAGCAAGATATAGACTGTGTGAGATGTTTCTTTTGCCCTTTTTCAACCAATAACACGGAAGCTAGAATCGCAAGGTTTTTCTTTGCTACAAATCCTGTCGCTGTTTCTTTATTAGAATCTACTTCCCAAACCTTAATTGCTTCATCAATACTTCCTGCTTGCAGGAGTTTCAATGCTTTTTCGTCTTTATCACTTTCAACATCAAACCAGAAAAAATACTCTTGGATTTTCTTAGTAGGCGAACTTAGCTTCTGAACCGCTTCTTTAACAGTGTGCTCAGTTCGCTTTGGCTTGGCGACAGAAATGTCAGTTTCGTACTCAGACTCTTCGTCAATACGAAGCAGATTCACAATCTCTTTTGAGCGTTTATTTATCTCTTTCTGTGTAGCAGATATGTCTAATCCTAAAACATTATATGCGTTGTCACGAAAGAGATTAGCCATTATTTTGTAATACCTGACATACTAGAGTTGATTTCATCTTGAGTTTCTTTAGGCAGTAGGTCCAGCAGGTTACGAACACAACGTTTTAATTCTTCAACATCACCGTCATTTACTGCTTTATCTGCTTTGTTTATGAAGTAATCAGCGTCAGTTTGATTAGCAAGTTCGCTTCTCTTCCCCTTAATCTGGTTGAGCATTAGCACCCACGCAGCAGGATTTTGGAAAACAGAGCGGAAAGTGAGTTGTTCAACCTGTTCATTAACTCGCAGAAGCATTGTTTTGTCATTAGACTTGATAGCTTTTTCACCTTCGTCTTCAAGCACTTTCAAATCAGAGAGTATCTCACTTTTTTCAGGACTATCATCTAATTCTGTTATTACTTCTTTAGCATTTTCAACTCTTTCATTAAACTCATCTTTTAGTTGAGGAAGTTCTTTAGATTGTTCGAGTGAATCTAATCTAGTATTCAGCTCACGACTATCTCTTTCGGCTTTGTTTTTGTCATCGTTATCGTGTTTTGCATTCTTAATATTAGTACCTAGATCATCAATAGTATTTTCTAGCTGTTCGTATTCTACTTCCGAAACATTCTTCTTGATTGATTTCAAACGAACTTTTTGTGCTGCCAATTCTTCCTCAAGTTTGGCTACATCAACATCCTGTTTATATTTGTCGGCTCTTACGTTAAGGGTAAGCTCAATGCTCGGTATATATGCTTCTATAACTACCGTACGTGACTCATCAATACTAATTGTAATATCAACATCAGAAGCTTCTGGCAAATCATATGGAAGTTTTTCACCATTAATATGTAATCTAGAAATCACTTCGTTGTTATCTGGATTTGTTGAATCACCTTCATATACTTTGATGGGTAATTTATTTTCTTTACCTTTTTCCAGCTTCTTTATAGTTTTATAGTTTTCAGTTTTCTTTAGCGGTGGCACACTATTTTTCTCAAAGTACCGGTCGCAGACTTCAGTCATCCGAAAGTCACTATCAAAACCCTTCTTAGCGTATATAACGCCTACGTCGTGTGGGATGGGAGCACCAGCTACTGTTAGTCCGTGAGTAATTGAAAAGCTGTCTGGGAATATTGGTATGGTGTTACCAGTGTCGTCAAATAAATAAAGCCAATAAGTATTAGTTTTACCTTTTTCGATAGCGATGGTGTCTGAAAACTTACCATTTTTGAGCTTTATCTTTGAGCTTGTATAAACTCCACTATCGGATTGAATCTGTACAAAATAGTCGTCTTCGCTATCTCTCAGCTCTTCAACAATTCCTGTAACAAATTGGTCCTCATCAGAGGTCATTGAATCATAATTTAGCGTGATATTCATCTCGTCTTTAACTGTTTCTCGCCCTTCGTTGAGAATATCTGTAGGAACTCTTTGACTAAGCCCAAAAATACTTGCACCCTTAGCAACAACTGTAAGTGGGTCTATAGAACCGTCTACTTTAATCTTAAAATCATCTTTAAGTGCCTTGCGGATATAAGGAATCTGCGTAGGGCCACCGACTAGCACAATCTTTGACACTGAACTTTGTGAAACACCAGAGTCCTTAAGGGTTTTTTTAACAAGGTCAATAGTCTTTGTAACGTGAGGGGCAATGATTTCTTCAAATTGGTCACGAGTCAAGTCTATTGAAACGTAAATCTCTTCATCATTTTCATCGTTACCAATGTTTTCTATCTGTATAGTAGTCTCAGGATCTTGAGAAAGTTCTATCTTGGCTGTCTCCGCAGCAGCCTTAAGTCGACTAAAAATAACGGCATACTTCTTGGAACTTCTATCAAAATCAGTCAGTTTATATTTGTTTAAGATTTCAGGCTTAATTACTTCATCGATGATTTTTAAGTCAAAGTCTTTACCGCCAAGAAAATTATCACCACTATGCCCCAAAACTGTTAGGTTGCTATCTTTAGATGAAATAAGAGCAACATCAAATGTGCCACCACCAAGGTCATATACTAACCAATTTTCATTGTCGGATTTTTCAAACCCATATGCCATTGCGGCTGCTATTGGTTCTTGTAGTAGAACAACGTGCTTAAAACCTGCTAATTGTCCTGCTCTTTTTGTAGCTTCTGCCTGTAGTGCTGAAAAGTGTGCAGGAATGGTTATTACGGCAGCAATTGAAGATAATTCACTATATTTTCTTACTGCATCACCTTTGAGACTCTTTAATATTTCAGCAGAAACATCTTCGGGCGTTAAGTCGGAGTTAATCCTTGCAAAGTGAATAGTTTCACCAGTTCCCATTAACCGTTTAACTTCGCCTTTGTTGTTTTTGATTTCTTCGTCAGTTGATGATTTATATAGTCGGTCATATGCTTTAACGCCAACTAGTTTATTCCCAGATTTATCAATACCAAAAACAGATGGAGTGTATTCACTCCCAATAATGTTTTTAACTATTTCTGTTTTGTTATTGTGATTAACTGCAACAGCAGAGTTGGTAGTCCCTAAATCTATGCCGATATTTATTACGCCATCGTTATTCTTTGACTTTGAATCTTTACTTTTCAAGGACAACCACCTTTGCTTTTTTAATTAATTGCCCTTTATGAAAAACGGCAGGTTCGTGAGTTTCTTTAATAATGCTCTCAGCCACGTTCTTATCTTTGTCAATACTGAGAACATCTAAATTAAGTCCTTCGTTGTATTTCTCGTCGGTATAGTCTGTAAATGTAATGTCGTTCTTATCTAGAAATCGTTTCAGCTTTGTAATAGAGTTTTCGAATGCTTTATTCTGGTCATCTGAAAGGTCGCCAGAAATCTTGCTCACTCGTTTTTCTAAACGCCATACTTCAACAGCTGCCTCGACTAGGCTCTGTGTAGTGGGATTTAGTTCAATGAAATTAGACTGAACAGAATCGCTTATATGTTTATGTAAGAATAGAAGGCGTTTAGACAGTTTACTGGTAACTGATACAGCGAAAATAATCAGTGCTATGACCAGAACAATTACTACTATAGAAAGCCAGGCGGATATATTCATATGTTACTTTCGCTATAACTATTTTCTTTATTATACAAAATTATTCCCCTTTTTTAAGAAGTTTATTTACATCTTCACGGCGATACCGTCTATCACGTCTTGTTCCAAACCGCACCGCAACCAAGTAACCCTTTTCATCCCAGGCTCGTAGCGTGTTTGGATGACAATTAAGTATCTCGCACGCTTGTTTGAGTGTTAGCAACTTTGGCTCTTTGTTACTCTTTTGTGGCATACTATAACTATACACTACTTACCAGTGTTGTGATGAGAGAATTACTCAGGATATGCACGACGAAATTGCCAATGAGCTAGAAGCTCGACAGCAAGAATTGAATGACCGCCTCAAGTTGCTAACAAGTGATAACAAATCGTTCCAAGTAACCGCATCCTATCTGTTAGACCTGGCTCAACGGTCCGCAGAGCTGTTCAGAACAAGCGATGAAGCGTTACAACAGAAACTTTTGGAATATGTACTTTCAAACATTGAACTGAACGATAAAAAGTTGTCATATATACTGAACGACCCCTTTAAGACCATTTTTGAGACAAAGAAAAAGAGCCTTCACGGCTCAAATTCAAACGTTTGGTGCGGGTCAGGGTCCTTCTATCCACAAGTCAAAAACCTTTGGTTTTTGCTCGCGGACCCGGCTCGCGGTCTCGCTGAATGGCTCGACAGCGCTCCGCCAGTTAGAGTCCCACGAAACTAAAGCAGTTTAGTTTCTCTTACCTCACGAAAAAAGTCCTACCCTACAGGGCAAGGCTCTTTTCGTGGTGCGGGTCAGGGGACTCTAACCCCTGGCCTCGTCCTTGGCAAGGACGCGCTCTAAACAACTGAGCTAGACCCGCATAACTAGAGTCAAATTATACTTAAACCCAACGGTATTTTCAAGGACAGCTAGTGGTACTGGGCTCAGCTGCCGTATCCGTCATGTAAAGAATTATGTCACTGTATCTATTGGAAATGCCCTTAAGACAAAAGCTGGTGTCAGGTTCTGTCACCACTTGCGGAGTTACCGTTACGTCGCTGCTGCCCTCAAACCCAGCCGCAGTAAGATCTGCTTTGCTGCCACTGCTGGGGTAAACTCCCCCATCTACAGCAGCAGATTTTAGTTTTGAGGCGGCAGAGCTTAAATCGGTTTTTACTTGTGATGTGGCAGCCGTATGTAAATAATTGCTATAGTTGATGACTGCAATCGTAGCCAAAATACCTATTACTATTACCACCACTAATAGTTCCACTATAGTGAACCCTTTGGATTTTAAAGAAGTATATTTAGCAACGCTCATGACTAGATATTAGCATAAGCTTTGCGTGCATAAAATTCAAGTTTAGAGTTGACATTGATTAAATAAAGGAGTTTAATAGTTAGTACACGATTGTGGGTTGAAGGCAATCAGCGTCAAGCTGGTTTTTAAGCCTCCTCAAAGGTCGTACATTGACATGTCAAACTGTTGAAGATTTCTACCAAACTTGCCGATGCAAGGTAGCGCCCTCGGGGAAACCTCGGGCGGGGCGCTACCATAAATGCAAAGGTGAGGAGTGCGTTTGCTCTACAAAGCCGCTCCTAGCGGCCAGCCGCCCTGTCCAGGTGCGGTTTTGTAGAATCAAGCATTCGCGCTCTCAGAGCCAGAGTGCGGAAGGGTGAGCTAGATGTAAAGCTCCGGGCAGGTGAACCACCTCTCCACCTAGCTTAGTGTCCCTCCGGATGAGGGCGCCCTTCCTGCACCTGCCTAAACTTCAAAAGCTGCCTGGTTTGTGTAGAGGTACACAAACTATCGGCAAAAAGTGTGTTCGTACGTGGTGGTTACACATGATCCTCCCGGGTCTATCCATGTGCGGGCGCTAAGCCGGAGTAAGGAGAGAGCGTATTGAGATCAAGTGAGGCGTTTTTGGGACTGGTCCTTTCGCGCCTTGCCTGACTCTGCTAGAGTGCACTCTCTCCTCTCCGGCCTAAGTTTCCTGAGTAAATGCCAGGCTGCACCGGGAGGCGCAGCCTAGATGGCATATGTACACGACGGGCAGGTGCTACAGGGAGAGAGGGAGGACGAGCTACGGCTGGTTTCAGAATGAGCAGGGGTGCTCTCCACTGAAACTCTCGCTAATCAGCGAGCGTCCTCCCTAGCACTTCACTGGTAAAAACTTCATGGAGAAGTCGCCCGATCGCACACTGCGCACCCATAAATGGCACGGTAACCCGCCAAGGCGTGCTGCGGTTCCATGCGGTCAAATAGCCTAGGCTATCATGGCGAAGAAGCCAACGAGCGCCTCAAAGAGAAGCGAAGGCCACATAACCCGCCTTCGTACTTGAAGGAAGCACCCATATAGCCATAGCGAGGAGGGTGACCTAGTCACCTTCCTCGCTCCAAGCCAAACAGTTTGACATGTCGTTAAACTTTAGAAATCATTTTATTCGAAAATGAAAACCCCCGACTGTAAGGCCGGGGGCCTTTTAATGATCGGGGTTTTAGGGCAACTTGCTTTTAAGACGCCAGCGACAGGCCGTTTTTGGCTAAATCCTCTTGGATCTCTTTTGCCCATTCTCTAGGTATGTGAGGAAGGGCCGCAAGATCCTCGAAAGTCATAGGTGCTAAATCGCCAATCGTTTCAATTTTTGCCCGTTTCAGGCTGTTGTAAGACCTAACTCTTAGATCCAGAGTCTCGATCGGTATTTCGCTGTTGATCGACTGGACCCAATCGGCAAGCTTTTTCCTGCCGTCCGGACCCAGATTATTAATCTCTTCAAACCTACCGCTCCACACCAGCTTACGCAGGTCGGAGAAGAGGATGAGCATTTCGTGATCATCCGGGACCTGAAGACCTTTGAGCCGACGTCTCGGATCGGCCAAGGTTTGGACGAATTTCGACTTGGCTACAGTACCGAAAGTCCGGTTAAGGACTCCTTTGTTAAAGGTGTAAGCCTCTCCGCTGTCTTTTACAAAACGCAGAAAGTCCTCGTTGCTGAGCCAGCGATCACCCGAACCCACATTCAGATCAACAGAGGAATCCTCCTCTGAAAGTATGCTGTGATAAGTCGCCGTAGTGATCATTCCTTTGCCACCAGAAAACTGGTGCCGCAGAGAATCCTCGAACTCAGAATCGTCCGTCACATCGACGGTGATAACGAGTAGTTTACGGTCTGCATCCATGTGCAGTCTCTCCTTTTTATTCAAAGAGACCGCCTATCGGCCTCGGGATAAAACCACCTAAGATAGGTGACTTAATACCGAAGCCAAAATTAGCAAGTTGCTCGTAATAGCTCACCTATTACGTTATTTAATATACTGACATAAAAAGTGTAGTAAGTCAATGTTAGTTAAATGAGAAAACCCCCGGCCGCGAGGACCGGAGGTCTCTCAAGCGGCTCAGGGGTAAGAACCTTTCAGAACTAGCGGGGCCAGACAGTGGCGTGAATTTTTTGTTCCACTCTGCCCTTTACCACCAGTTCAAGAAGTACAGCCCGAGGTTCTTCACCTCTGCTTACATGGGGCGCTCGGTAGAACATGCAGGCCGGCCCCGCCTTGGTGGGAATATACGTTACCTTCCCGCCAGATATCGTGCTGTTTTGGTAGCTGGAGCGCGAAGTGCGTGACCAGCTGCCGATATTTGAACGAAAGCGTGCTTCTCTGTTGAGTCTTTGGTTGTGGGAGGTAGCACAGAACAGCAGTTCTCCCTGGGACGACACGTACTCGGGCGTCCGGTTGAAGCTGACATGTGCCCGTGAAGGGCTGACCTGAGAGGAGTCGCTCACGGTCCACAGCAACAGTGCGAATACTGCGACAGCCACAAGAACTCCAGGCAAGTAACCTCTGGGCTCAAATTTCATTATCACTCTCTTTCTGAAGGGTTCGCCGCTAACACCTCATATGGTTAACAGTGTTTAGTATATTAGCATAATAGCTTTAAAAAGTCAATGATTTGTAAGAAGTTATTAAACTAAAAATACAAGCTTTATATCCTTAGTTTAATCCCCCACCCAGCGCCATAAGCGCCAGGTGAGGGTAAAGCAAATACTACGACTCCAATAATACCGGAGCAGCGTCGAAGGTCGATAGACTATCCAGCTCGAACGAATCAAGCCGGGGTGCTTGGTCTTCACTGTGCAGCAAAAGCCCGGGCACCTCCACCTTCTTACCGTTGGTTCGCAGATCATAGCCTGCCAGCCACATAGAAGGAAAAATCCTTCCGTCCATCCGCTGCAGCAAATCGCTATGCCAAGCAAAAACAGAGAGAACCTCGCCGTGCGCGAGCTTCAGTCCGGTCATCTCAGCATGTCGCCGTGCAGCAAAGGGTGACACTCCGCCCTTGCGAAACCAATACCTGGTTAGATCCAATCGAACCCGATGTATGCCGGGGCGATAGTTTTTGGTCAGCCTTGAGTTACTACAGAGAGAAACCCGGTGGCCCAACACGTGGTCAAGCCTTAGAGCGTTCGGATGAGTCTTCTTGATGACCGCCCAGAGAAGTTCCAGCGTTTCACCCGGCGTGCTTCCCTCAACGTGAAGCACCTCCAAGTCCTCTATCGACTGTTCGTGTACGGTATGTAGTTTTACGTCTTTAAACAGCTCTGGGGAAAACCGCTTGCCCCAGGTAGTTGCGTTGTGATGCCGCAGAAGATCCAACTGATCAGATAGCGGCAAAAGAAAATCGACGAACGGATTCACAGAAGCCGTAGTAGTCATTTGTTATTATTTCCTTCCCGTTAGAAGTTACATTGGCCCTTGAAGCAAGATTGCTAAACGTGTTAGCGACCCAACTCCAAAGGCCATGGAAGAAAACACACTCGCACCACCTCAGTAATGCGCTTGCTTTATATTATCATAAAAGTTCTGTTAGTCAATTTAACCAAATAAAATAGACCTCCGCTCCCGAAGGGGCGGAGGCCAATGTCGCGTGTTCGAACAAACAACAAATGGTGGCTCCTCTCGGACTCGAACCGAGGACACAAGGCTCTTCAAGCCTCTGCTCTACCAACTGAGCTAAAGAGCCACGCTTGAATAATTGTAGCAAATTTAAGGGGTTTTTCAATCTAGGGCTATTTTAATAAGCTTTTCTATCAGCTCGGGATAGTTAATGCCTCTTTCACGCCACAACTTCGGATACATGCTGATATTAGTAAAGCCCGGAAGGGTATTTACTTCGTTAAGATACGCTTCGCCATCTTCTTGAAGGAAAAAGTCTATCCGAGCCAGGCCTTTGCAATCTAAAACTTCAAATGCCTGGCGAGATAGCTCACGCAGTTTTTCTACAGTTTTCTCGTCCAAATCAGCTGGCACAATCACTTTAGCTTGGCTTGCGCCGTCATATTTAGCCTCATAACTATAGAAATCGGCCCCTGGTTTAATCTCGCCCGCACCGCTAACTTCTGTACTCTTACCTCCACCTAACACGGCAACTTCTAGCTCGCGACCTTTAATAGCCTTCTCTATGAGTACTTTTTCATCATGTTGGTGAGCTGCTTTAAGAGCCGTGCTTAGTTCTCCTTCAGATGTCGCCTTACTAATTCCAACTGAACTTCCCAGGCGACTAGGTTTCACAAACATAGGGCTTCCTAATTCAGATTTCAGTTCGCTAAAAGTAGGTGCTTTTTCTGCAGAATAATGCACTGAATAAGGCACAATCGGCAGCTTGGCTTGAGCAAGCAATTGCTTGGTTAAAACTTTATCCATACAAATTGCCGAGCTTGTGGCGTCGCACCCTACAATTGGAATATGTAAAAGTTGAGCCAAGCCTTGCACCGTGCCATCTTCACCGTTAGTGCCGTGTAAGATAGGCAGAATGACATCTGGCTTAAGTATCTGAGCTTCAGGCAAGGTCATCAGCTGGCCCGTGCCTAAAATCGGCACTAGCTGAGGATAGCCGTGAGTAGAAATGTTCATTTCCAAACCAGGCAGCAGCCACCATTTACCGTGTTTATCAATGTAACCTAGATTTACGTTGAATTTCGTGTCATCAAGAGCAGCGAAGACATTACGCGCCGAGGCTATAGAGACATCATGCTCTGCAGATTCCCCTCCAAACAGTAGTAATACCGTGGTTGCGCGCTGCATAACTATGGTTTAAGTATAGCACGCTATAATATTTATATGACAAACCAACCACTAGCTGAAAAAATACGTCCCAAAACTCTAAAAGAAGTCATGGGCCAAAACCACATTGTAGGTGAAAAAGGCCTGCTCAGGCAGATTGTTGAGAATAAACAACTTACTAGCCTGATTCTCTGGGGACCGCCAGGCACCGGCAAAACCACGCTGGCGCGCATTATAGCGCGTGAACTTGAGGCGGATTTTATTGAGCTCAGCGCAGTTACGGCAGGAAAAAAGGATGTTTTAAAGGTAGTTGAACGGGCAAAGGTCAACTGGAATCTTAAACGGCGGACTATGCTTTTTGTTGATGAAATCCATCGTTTTAACAAAGCTCAGCAAGACGCATTTTTGCCACACGTTGAAAGCGGGCTTATTACCCTGATTGGCGCAACCACCGAAAACCCTAGCTTTGAGATCATTACGCCACTGCTCAGCCGTTCGCGCGTGCTGGTTTTAGAGCCTTTAAGCAAAGATGAAATTATAGATATATTAAACCGCGCCTTAAAGTTAGAAAAAGCCACAAAACGGGTTAATAAAGCAGCGCTAGATTATTTGGCCGAGCTGTCTGGCGGTGATGCCCGCTTGGCTTTGGGCAATTTGGAAGTTGCCTTGCAGCTAGCCAAGAAAGTAACCGTAGATACTGTAAAAACTGCTGCTCAAAAGCGCGTGCCAGGTTATGACAAAAAGGGCGACATGCACTATAACGTAATTTCGGCTTTTATAAAAAGCATGCGTGGCAGCGACGAAACGGCCACGCTTTATTACCTAGCCCGCATGTTACAAGCCGGTGAAGATCCGAAATTCATAGCCCGCCGCATGGTGATCTTTGCAAGTGAGGATATCGGCCTGGCTGGCAACGGCGCATTAGGCATGGCTGTAGCCACTTTTCAGGCGGTAGAGCGCATTGGCATGCCAGAATGCCAGTACAACCTCTTCCACTGCGCCAGCGCGCTGGCAAAGAGCGAAAAATCGCGCCAAGTGACTGATGCTATGCACGAAGCCCAAAAATTAGCCGCCGCTTATCCGGAAGTCGCTGTGCCGATGCATCTTCGCAACGCCCCCACAAAACTGATGAAAGATTTAGGTTACGGTAAAGATTATGAAAAATACCCCGACAGCAAAAGAGGCAAAGGCTTTTTGCCAGACGAGCTAAAAGACTTTAAGTTTTAAGAATTTTTGTGACGTTTGCGCTGATTTGGGTCAAGATAGCGTTTTCTAAGTCGCAAGTTTTTTGGCGTAACCTCCAGTAGCTCGTCATCTTCAATAAAATCAATACACTGTTCAAGACTAAGCTGAGTGTGTGGCGTGAGCTGAACTGTGCCATCTGAAGATGAGCTGCGCATGTTTGTGAGGTGCTTTGCTTTGCAAACGTTAATATCTAAATCATCGCCACGATTATGTTGGCCGACAATCATCCCCAGGTAAACTGTAACGCCCGCACCAATAAATAACGTGCCGCGTGATTCGCTATTTTGTAAGGCGTACGGTGTTGTAACTCCAGATTCAGTGGCAACCAGCGCGCCGCTGCGCGTACTGGCCAAACTAGATCCCAGCGGCTGGTATCCGTGCGGAAGCGAGTGCATGATGACCGTGCCTTTAGTAACAGTTAAAAGTAGGTTGCGCAGGCCAATCAGTGAACGAGTTGGCAAAATATACGTCATACGGGTAGCGCCACTGCTAGTTTGTTCTTGGTTGGTTAACTCAGCGCGACGCTGGCCCATTTCTTGGCTAATCGTGCCTACAAATTCTGGGCTAACTTCAACTAACAGCTCCTCGACTGGCTCCATTGTTTTACCATCTTTTTTAATAGTGACGACTTGTGGCCGACCAACTTCAAATTCAAAACCTTCGCGACGTAGCTCTTCAATCAGAACACTTAAGTGCAGCTCACCACGACCAGAAACTACAAAACCGATACCTTCATCGCGCACCCTTAAAGCCACATTGGTTTCTAGCTCCTGCTTTAAGCGATCACCAATTTGGCGGCTCGTACTAAACTCGCCTTCGCGACCCTTGAGCGGGCTTGTGTTGGGGCCAAGATACATGCTAATTGTCGGTGCCTCAACTTCTATGACGGGTAAAGCTTCCGGGCTTTCTTTGTCGGCGATTGTTTCGCCAATATGAGCCTGGGTGACGCCAGTTAACGAAACAATGTCGCCAGCCTCGGCTTCGTCAACTTCTTCACGATTCAGGCCTCGATTAATAAAAACTTTTTCAATCTTGCCGCCAATTTGTGTACCGTCAGATTTCATTAACGCAATTGGCATATTTTTCTTTGCGCGACCGCGGCTAATCCGGCCAACTGAGTATTTTCCTAAGAAACTGTCGTATTGCAAGGCCGTAACAAGCAGCTGAAACGGCTTATCGGGTTCCACGCTTGGCGGCGGAACTTCACCCTTAATCGCCTCGAATATCGGTTTTAAATCACCGTCTACGCTTGAGTCATTTGGCTGAGTTTTCCAGGCCTTACCGTCACGCCCAACAGCAAAATAAACCGGATAATGCAGTTGGGAATCATCAACCGCTAGCTCTAAAAATAAATTAGCAATTTCGTCTTCAACCTCAATTATTCGCTGTGATGGTTTATCAATTTTATTAATCACTACCACTGGCTTCAGGCCAAGTTCCAAGGCTTTAGAAAGCACAAATTTAGTCTGCGGCATGGGGCCTTCTTGTGCATCAACTATCAAAAGTGCACCATCGGCCATGTTTAACGTTCGCTCAACTTCACCGCTAAAATCGGCGTGGCCTGGCGTATCAATAATGTTAATTTTAAAATCATGCCAATAAACCGTAGTTTGCTTGGCGGTTATGGTGATGCCGCGCTCACGCTCTTGATCACCAGTGTCCATGATTAAATCTTGACTCATTTCAGCCTGGTGATTAGCAAACGTGTTACTTTGCTTTAAGAGCCCATCAACCAACGTGGTTTTACCGTGGTCAACATGGGCAATAATAGCAATATTGCGAATATATTTAGCGCTAGTCATAAAAATAAGCCCGGGTTCACGGGCGTCCTTAGGCTTTACTATAGCATATTTGTTGAGTAATTTACATAATAAAATGCTTGTCGTTGCAAATTACGTGGCTTTATTATAAAATTTGAACACGAATCGCACATTTCAGATAAGGGGTTAAAATGAATTCCAATAATTCCGGCATCATCATTATCGGTGGTTTTTTGACCATCGTTATATGTGCAGTTATCTATGCAGTCATAGTGCTGCTTAGCCTGCTAGTCGCCAACAATCCTATGAACTATCGGACTTTCTCAAGTTCAGAAATAGCCAAAGAAGCCTTTGGGTTGGAATCAGGCAAAAAGTACCCCCTGCAGCTCGGTGAACGAATTGCAGGTTCAGGTGGCGAAGCTTCAGCCTCAGCTGGATTTTTCTCAGCATCGGCGAGCGTTAGCCTGCAGCCTGCTTCTTCACTTAGCGTAGCTTTCCACAGCGGACCAAAAAGCTACATCCTAGAGTTGCCTATGAGTAAGATCGTTTTCTTGCAGCGGAGAAACGTGCCGGAGACGATTGAAATATCAGTAGACGGCTATGGCCACAGAGCGGACCGATACGACGAAGTCCACTTCAACTGGATATTTCTTGCTGGGAAGCACAAGCCCTTGCAAGAAAACAGCTGGTTCCGTAGGCTCAAACAAAATGGCAAGCTGGGAGAATTCCTTCAGGAAGGCGTGATCGAATCGGTTAAGGTCACCCTAACCCCTCAGAACTACAACAAAATTCTTGGCTGAGAAGCCAAGTGTAGCCCCTGGCCAAAGATGACGGCCAGGGGGAGAGCGGTTCGTAGCCGGCAGTTAATCTGCCGGCCTTTTAAATTTGTTATGCTTATAAAATGGCTACACGTAAAAAGCGCTTTACTAATGTGCTAATCATCGCCTTTTTGGTGATTTTTAGTGTTTTTTACACTCATATTGCAACTCAAAAAAGCCAGCCCGTCGCCGCTAAAGTTCACTCGGCCGCCATAACGGCTCTTAAAAAGCTGCCTGTAAAAGGCCGAGCACCAAAGACTGACTACAACCGCGAGCAGTTTAGTAATGGCTGGGATAGCAGTGGTAGCTGCACAGTTCGCGATAGAATCTTAGCCCGCGATCTTAAAAGCGTAATATATGAGCCAAAAACCTGCGAAGTTGCATCTGGCATTTTGTATGATCCTTACACAGGCAAAACGATTGACTTTCAGCGCGGCAAAGGAACTAGCACAGCTGTGCAGATTGATCACGTGGTTGCACTGGGCGACGCTTGGCAAAAAGGCGCCCAAGCTCTGCCTTACCAACAACGCCACCAGCTTGCCAATGATCCGTTGGAGCTGCTTGCCGTAGACGGTCCGGCTAACGAAGAGAAGAGTGATGGCGACGCAGCTACCTGGCTGCCTTCTTATAAACCCTTTCGCTGCCAATATGTGGCAAGACAGATTGCGATTAAAGTTAAATATTCTATGTGGGTTACACTTGCCGAGCACAACGCTATGGTAAGTGTGCTAAATAAATGCCCCGGCCAAAAAATGCCATGATTTGACACATGTTAGTAATTGGGGTACGATGAAAACCGCAATGAGTAGTTCAAAGCATTCTAGTATTATTTCCAGGATTCTAGGCCTAATTCTGCCTCGGCAGAGCGGGTTCTTAGTGTCAGCGAAGTAACCAGAAAACTTACAGAACACTTAAAAGAAGCCGCTCCTACCAGGAGCAGTTTTTTATTTGCAAAACCCCACAAAAAGGAGGCTGAGCGTGGCTTCAAAAACCGCGGCGGCAGACAGCGAGGTTCAAACGACTTCGCTAGAAGTGCAGGTGCTGGATTATTTCCGCACCTACGAGAGAACCTCCGTCATCACGGACTCCGATATGCGACCCTGCAGGGTCACGAGACGTGGCCCCACGGGTGAGGTGACCAGCTCGACGACTCCGGTCATGGTAGACCTAAAGGGCAGAGGCCCTGAGTCAGCGGCGGCTCGCCGGTACATGTTTCACCGCAGGCCGGCATAAAAAGCGCTTTAAGCGCGTAGGGGCAGATAGGGAGGCTTCGGCCTACCCTGTCTGCCCCAATTTACTTTACGAATTTATATAAATGAGAGATTATAAGAGTCATGAGTAATGTTTTCTTACCAAAAGCCTATTTTAAAGGCGCCATAACTGACTTTGACAAAGCCCAGGTTTCAATTGCTACCCACGCGCTTCACTACGGCACAGCCGCTTTTGCCGGCATGCGCGTTGAGGCAGATAAAAATAACAAGGGCCAGGTTAGGTTATTTCGCCCTGACGTGCACGCCAAGCGCCTAAGTTCCAGCGCAAAAATACTAGGGTATGATTTGTCTCCAGACAAAATCCTAAAAGCAATTAAAGAATTTATAGCTGCTAATAGCGGCATGAAGTCGTATTACCTACGACCTTTGGTTTATGTATCTGATTTGGGAGTCGCCCCTCGCCTCTACGACGTTGAATATGATTTTCTGATATACGGACTAGACATGGGCGACTACTTAAATGCCGATGGAATACGATGTTGCTTTTCATCCTGGACTCAAGGCGAAGACAGAAGCCTACCTTTAAGAGGTAAGATTGCCGGCTCTTATGTGTCGTCTGCTCTTGCTAAAACCGAAGCGCATAACCGAGGGTTTGATGAAGCGCTGCTGCTCAACACTGCTGGTAAAGTTGCTGAAGCAAGTGCTATGAATATTTTCATAGTCCGCGACGGCGCACTTATCACCCCCGATGTCAGCCAAGATATTCTAGAAGGTGTTACTAGGCGTAGTATTATCCAACTTGCCCAAGATTTGGGCATTAAGGTTATAGAACGCTCCGTAGACAAATCTGAGCTGCTGATTGCTGATGAAGTGTTTTTAACCGGCACTGCCGCGAGGGTAACGCCAATTAAACAAATTGAGCAATATAAACTGCCAGAAAACGGCCCGATTACCAAGAAACTCGCTTCTTTATATAAAAAAGTCGTCGCCGGCGAAGAGCCGAAATACGCTGACTGGAGCTTTGTCTTACCCGCTAAAAGTAATTAACTAAAAATCGGTGATTTCAGCCAAGAAAAATTCAGGTGTAAAAACGAGCCGATAAGACCGAACACATTTAGCAGCCATAAAGTTACAACTACCACTAAAGCTGTGAGAATGAAGAATAAAGCTTGCAGCGCAAAATTTTGGCGTTTTAGCCATTCCTGCCAAGCATCGTAAAACCCTTTGGCTACATCTAGCACATTCCTAGCCCATGCAAACTCGGTTGCTAAGATAGCCAAGCCAGCAAACACCACCAGCCAACCCGGGCCAGGATATGGAATCATAATAATACCTGCAATCAAAACCACACCGCCGGCGATGGCAATCATAGGTTTTCTAATTGCTTTATGGACTTTAGGCATAACTACAGTTTAGCAGCTTAGGGGTGTTTCTTGCGATGAAACGTTTTAGATAAACTAATAACGTCTCTGGTCGCGCCAGTAAATTCTCGCTCATAGGCCTTTTCAAGCTTTTCTTCCGCCTCTTTGCTAAAGTAATGCAACCTGTCGCCTTTCAGAGCATCTAGCCTGCCGCTAACAAACTGGGCTTGAGTTAGCAAAAAGCTAGAAAGCCCTTCGCTATGATGCTCTTTAAGATCTTCAACCTTGACACCTATTATCTCTGCATACAGTCTGCTGGCATTATCCACTAAAGTCGGAATGCCTTCCATGGTAGTCCCGTTAATGTCGGCTGTAGCCAAAGCAAGCTTAATCGGATCTTTTGCGCCTTGGCGAATAAAGCTTTGGGTAATGTTACCTTCTTCATCTCGCTCAACAGTCGTGGCCAAAATAGCATCGCAGACTCTTTTAATCTGCTCTTCGCTATAGCCCGCTTCTTGCATGTGCTGAGCGACAATTTTAGCACTTTGCTCTTCGTCGTAGCCAACTCCTTGGCCCTTACTGCCCACAACTACATCATGCCCGGCACCGGCTATAAGCAAGAGCTCATAGCCTTCATCGTCAATCTCATAACCTTCATCATTAACTGAGCCGTCGAGCTCTTGACCCATCAACTGCCATAAACGAAAACTTCGCCTGATGACATCCATGGTGTGCTTGTAGTTATGGTAAGGGCTATAAGTTTCAGACTCGGGATCGCCATATTTTTTGTAAACCTGCCTGAGCAGATCGATAGCGACATTAATTGCCCTTTCAGGCAGCTCTACTTCAAACTCATCGGCAAGTTCAGCAATATCAGCCCGATAATCAGGCTCATTATCTTTCGGCGGTTCTTGGTCGTGAATTAATTTTTCCATAATAAGTATCGTTCCACCTGCTATTCAAAAATTATTATAACATCTTAATACAATATATAAAAGATAACTCCTACACTTCATTGCAATAAATAAGATTATGTGTCATTATATATGATGATTTTAGTTGAGCTACGTGAAGCTCCTGAAATTGCATTTTGACAGAGTAGATTGAGTTTTTGGTTGCAGCTCCCCGCGCTGGTGGACGTGCGAGAGCTGTAACTGAAAACTACCTATATTAGGAGTGTGCAGTATGACCGACCAGGTCAACCAGCAACCACCTGTAGCGCTTTTGCTTGGCGCCATACGGCGCGACCACGAGGTCGAAGAGTTGGTGAACAATCCTTTCACCAAGCAAATTTTTGGTACTACCCCAGTCGTAATTGATTTCGGAATTCCGAAATGGTTCTTTGAGGAGCCTTGGAGCCCTCAAGACTTTGAAGAAATCTCTCAAAGAAAACCAAGTCTCGATGACGCTAGTAAGGTCAGAAAGTGGCGGGCCAGCCCCCAGTTCGGTAACTTTGTCGCTAATTATCTTGCTAACAAGCTTAAGAAAGCGCTTAGCCCTGACTTCAGTCGAAGTTCGGTACGAGTCATTGTCCTCGAGAATAGCAGCGAGGTAACCGAACATCTTGAAAAAGCCCTTCTTGATTCATTCCCTAACGCATTCATATGCGACGAGGATGGTGACGAGCTATCTTATCTTGACTCAATTAAAATAGAGGTGCTGGAGCTCGATGATAAAATTCAAAAAGCTTTGCATTACAGCGTAGTCCACCATTTGGGGTCACTCGTGAAAAAGAGCGAAGCTAAAATCCTGAGCTTTCCCGGCATCGGGAAGCGCTCTCTTGAAAAAATCAAGGCTGCTCTCGCTGAACACGACCTGAGCCTCAAACAGGAGTGAAATGGCACACGCATGGGCGGTGGAGGCAGGTTAACACCTGGTGAGCTATAGCTCTTTGCTCCGCCGTCCGCCGGCCCCTAGAACATCTACTCTGTCACTTAACTACAGTGCTTTTTGCTAAAAAGCTTTGCAGTTAAGGTTTTATATATAAATTCTGGTGCGCGAGAGAGGACTTGAACCTCCACGTCCGAAGACACTAGTTCCTAAAACTAGCGCGTCTACCAATTCCGCCACTCGCGCGTATTAGCTGATTTATGATAACAAAAAACACGCTAAATAAAAAGCAAGCCTAAGCTTGCTCTTCTAGGTGGTAGAAGGCTAGCGCCGCATCTCCGTAACTACGATTGTCCACCACAACAACTCCTTGTACAGATGGCACTAGTCCCCTACCTGGATGTGATAATACCACAAGTCCACTGGGCTGCAAATGCTTAACCAATTTGGAAACTGTGGAAAGCTGCATATCGTGATAAGGCGGATCAGCAAAGATGATATCGTATTTCGTCGTTTCTGGCGTCGTTGCATGCCAGTTACTAACGCCGGTTTTGATTAACTTTGAGCTATCTTCAACGCCAAGCAGTTCAATGTTGGAAGCAATGATTTCTTGGGCTTTTCTATCCTTTTCAATTAAAGTTGCACATTCGGCACCACGGCTCAGGGCTTCTAGCCCCAGTGAACCGGTGCCAGCAAATGCATCTAGCACTTTGGCTCCTGATATTTTTTCGCCCAAAATATTAAATAAAGACGCCCGGACCCGCTCGCTCATCGGGTGGGTAGAGTTTTTATCAGGCGACTTCAACGTACGTCCGCCAAATTTGCCGGCTATAATTCTCATTTCTTAACCGCCCCGCTCTTCAAGGCTGCCTCGTACCATGCTAGAACCACCATCTTAACAATCCTGGGCATTAATTCTTGGCGAGTTTCGCGAGCCAGTATGCGCGTCCATCCGCGCTGGTGAAATTGGTCATACATCTTCAAGTCGTAAATCAGTTTGGCCTGTTCCTGGAAAATTGGTACAATTCCTTCTTTTAAAACTCGCTTCAGTTCTTTGTCGCTAGGTAAATCTAAGTTAGGCTTCAGGCGCATAATTGTCGTGGCAACGCCAAGCTCAAATAAAAGATGGGTTGTCATGACGCCTTTAGCGCCCCAATATTCCCAATTATTGCGCATTTTATGGCGCCGAGTTTTGCCAGAAATTATCATCTTTTTCCGATAGTTGGTGCGTGTTTCAAGTCCTTCGCCACGTAGCTCGGTCAGTTTTTCTTCTAGTGGGTAATGGTGCGCTGGCGTCAGACCGTCACTAATGGCATGCGCTAGCCAAGCAGCCTCAAAAGCTGCCCTTTCCTGATTGCCTGCCTTTAGTGCTGCTGTTAAGTTAGTCTGGTGGTCGGTAATCATAATAAATAATTCCGTATCCTTAGGATCAGTTGGGTCAAAATAGTGCCACGGTTCATCTTGGGCTGGGCTTTTACGTTTAATAGCGTCAGGCCCCTTCGTGCCTTCAAAATGCAAAACCTGCCTAATCGGCGGGAAGAATTTTTGGGTTTTTATCAGCTGAGTAAGCTGGCGCCGCGCCGCACGATCAATCTTTTGATGCACGCCCATAACACGCCCCGATTTATTGTGAATTGTTGTTCCAGAATACATATTTTAGTTTAGAGTTGTAATGCGCTGATAACGCGCCACCTCGCTGTTTAATCTCTTATATTCTAACAGATTAAGCTTGTTTTCAATAAACCACCCGGCAGCTGCGCGTGCTTGGGCTATGGACTTGCTGTCGGCTAGGCTAGCAATTTGCAGGTTAAGTTGACCGTGCTGAGCTTTGCCGTATACCTCGCCCGGACCGCGCAGTTTTAAGTCCATTTCAGCTAAATAAAAACCGTCGTTACTGCGCTCTAAAGCTCGTAAACGCTGGCTCGGCTGAGCGCTGGATGTCGGCACCAAGTAACAATAACTTTGCAAGCTAGAACGTCCAACCCGTCCGCGCAATTGATGAAGCTGGGCTAAGCCGAACTTGTCAGCGCCCTCAATTAGCATCACCGTAGCGTTCGGCACGTCTACGCCGACCTCAATAACCGTAGTGCTAACTAAGATGTCGAGTTTGCCGCTAGCAAACTCTTGCATAACTTTTTCTTTTTGCTCAGGCCTAAGCTGGCCGTGCAGTAGCCCGATTTTACGGTGTGAGAAGACTGAAGCTTTCAGGCGTTTATACTCAGCTTCCACGCTTTTTAGCTCGCTACTCGGGCTATCATCAATCAAAGGGCAGACAACATAGGCTTGCTGACCATTGGCTATTTCTTTATCAATTAGTTCATATAAACTCTCGCGACTATTGGGTGAATGTATCTGGGTTTTAATAGGTTTTCGGTTTTTAGGCAACTCGTCCAAAATTGAAATATCAAGCTCGCCATAGACCGTAAGAGCTAAAGACCGCGGAATCGGTGTAGCTGTCATACTCAAAAGATGCGGCATGTGCTGGCTTTTAGTAAGCAGCTGCTGACGTTGGGCGACGCCAAAGCGATGCTGCTCGTCTATAACTACAAAGCCTAGGCGATGAAACTTAACTGCTTCTTGTATGAGCGCGTGGGTGCCGACTACCATTTGTGCTTTGCCTTCAGTAATCTTTGTATAAAGTTCCTGTTTGGCCTTTTTAGGAGTCGCGCCAATTAGCAAGGCTACTTCAATATCAAACGGTTTAAGCAAAGTTTGCAGCGTTTCCCCATGTTGTCGGGCTAAAATCTCAGTAGGAGCCATGATAGCTGTTTGAAAGCCTTCGCTGGCCGCCAGACAGGCCGCCATGCCGGCTACTACGGTTTTACCCGAGCCTACATCGCCTTGTAGTAAGCGGTTCATCGGCGTAGTTTCTTCAAAGTCTTGCAAAATCTGCCAAATTGCTTTGCGCTGGGCGTCTGTCAGTTCAAAAGGCAAAGCTTTTACAAATTCTTTTGCCAAGCGCTGGTTAAACTTAATCTTCCAGCCTTTGACTTTAGTGTTTTCCTGTTTGTTAAGTGCCGCCGCTAAAACTAAGCTAAACAATTCTTCAAAGCCAAACCGCACTTTTGCATCTTCCAGATCCTTAGCCTTAGTGGGAAAATGCAGCCCTAGCAGCGCTTCAGAATGCGAAACTAAACCAAGCTTTTTTACTAGAGCCTCGGGCAAAGTTTCGGGCAACATGGTGATAATAGGCCGGATTTCATCTAAAATTTTGCGCACTAAGTGTGACTTCAGTCCTTTGATGCCTGGATAAATTGGCAGTATCCGGCCAGTCTGCACAGGCATTTCGCTGACTTTTTCTACGCTGGGATTAACCAGCTGGTAACGCTGATTACTAAGCCCGAACTCGCCAGAAACATAAAACTCGCCGCCCGATTTTACTTGCGTAGCACGGTATGGCTGGTTAAACCAAGTGGCCCTAGTCTTATCGGTTTTATCTACTAAAACAGCTTCCGTAATATGAAGCCCGCGGCGCACACGCCGGGTTTTGACATCTTCAATGCTGACCTTCAAAGTAACCTTGCCCGGCCTAAGTTGGCCAACAGGAGTAATAACTGAAAAATCTTCGTATTTTCTGGGTAAAAAGTAAATAAGATCTTCAATGGTATGAAGACCGGCAGCCTCAAGAGACTGGCTGGTTTTTACCCCCACGCCCTTTACCCGCTCAAGCGGAGCCGATATATCCATATCTTTAGTGTAACAAAGTAAGACTTCTTAATTTACTAAGATAAATTGATTTTTGCCTTTTTTAACTAAAGACATTTCACGAATAGTTTCATCAGTAGTAACTTTTTGACTATTCACACTAATAGCGCCGCCCTCGAGTAAACGGCGTGCTTCGCCTTTACTAGCAGCTACGCCAGATTCTGCCAGTATTTCAGTGAGAGTGCTGCCCTTTTTAGCAACTGGAATTTCATGAGACAGCATGACTTGTTCTTCGTGGCTTAACTGGCTAACGTGTTGGCCGCCAAACAAAACCTCGGTAACTTTTTTAGCATTTTTGGCTTTAGCCTCACCATGCACGATTTTGGTAACTTCATAAGCTAGGGTTTTCTGGGCTAGCCGATCCGCCGGATCGCTTTTTGCAGCCTGCTCAAGTTCTTCGATTTTCTCTTTAGAGAGTGGCGTATAGATTTTTAAGTAATTTATCGCCCCATCGTCATCAACATTTAGCCAAAATTGATAAAATTGATAAACGCTGGTTTTGTTTTCATCAAGCCAGACTGCGCCTTCTTCAGATTTGCCAAATTTAATACCAGTGGTTTTATTTATAATTAGCGGAGTTGAATAAACATGAGCTTCCTTAGCCTCTAGTTTGCGGATCATTTCAACGCCAACTAAGCTATTGCCCCATTGGTCAGCACCGCAAACCTGTAAAGTTACACCTTTTTCACGAAACAAATGCAAAAAATCATAACCTTGAATTAAGCTGTAGCTAAACTCGGCATAACTAATGCCACTGCCGCCCGAGCCGATGCGAGCTTTAACAAATTCGCGATCAAGCAGCTGGGTCATAGAAAGATGTTTTCCAATATTGCGTAGAAAATCCATGTAGCCAACATCTTTGAACCAATCATAATTATCTACTACTTCAAAATCTTCGCCTTCAAAAATCTTTTTGTATTGTTCTACGATAACTGCTTTATTTTTAGCAATCTCTTCAGGGCTCTTTAAATCGCGTTCTTGTTTTTTCCCGTCTGGATCGCCAATCAAGCCGGTGGCACCTCCAACCAGCAATACGGCTTTATGACCTTGTCGCATAAAACGTTTAACAGTCATGGCAACAGATAAATGGCCTATCGTCATGCTGTCGGCACTTGGATCAACACCCCAATAAAAAGTAACTGGCGTTTTGTCTAGCTCAGCAATATCAGCAAGTGTCGTCTGATTGACGAAGCCTCGCCATTTTAGCTCTTCAGAAAGTTTCATCTTAGAAGTAATTGTAGCTAAAAAACTGCTTTGAGACAAACACCATCGTGCTATAATTGATTGCAGCTTGATAACTTTTAAGGAGTGGTAAAAAGGTGATACGAAAACGTTTCTCTAAAATAAAAGGCCGCCAAGTTGGTGTTTACACTAACTTAAACAGCCGACGACGTGCTAACAAAGATTCTCGCATGCGCCGCAAGGCCGAATACCTGGCTAGCCTACCCAAACACCCTATAAAACGCACACTTTATCGCATGCACCCTAAGCGCCTGGCTCGCTATTGGTTCAGTCGTGACGGGGCTATTATGGCTCTTAAAATTTCTGGTGTAGCGATTTTATTCATGATAATTTTTGCAGGCGCTTTGTTTGCCTATTTCCGCCGTGATCTCGACTCAATCCGCCCAGGCGAATTGGCAAAGAGAGTTCAAAGCACGGTAACTAAATATTACGACCGTAACGGCGTTCTTTTGTGGTCAGACGAAGGCACCGGTAATTATAAGCTGGTTGTAAAGTCTAACCAGATCTCTAACTACATGAAAGAAGCTACGGTATCTATTGAAGACAAAGACTTTTACAAGCACGGTGGCGTAAGTCCAACCGGTATTGTGCGTGCGGCATTTAATAACTTTACCGGCGGCAGCACGCAGGGAGGGTCTACTCTTACCCAACAGCTTGTCAAGCAAGTGTTTTTAGAAAATGAATCCGGTGTCCGCGGACTTGGCGGCATACCGCGAAAGATCAAGGAAGCAATTTTAGCAATCGAAGTTGAGCGCATGTATGACAAAGACCAGATTTTAACTCTCTACCTAAATGAATCTCCTTATGGCGGTAGGCGTAACGGCGTAGAGTCTGGAGCCGAGACTTACTTTGGAAAGCACGCTAAAGATCTGACTATTCCTGAAGCGGCCTTACTTGCATCTATCCCGCAGCAGCCTAACTTATACGACCCTTACAATACCAGTGGTAATAAAGACTTGGTCGAACGTCAACAGCATGTCATTGATGATATGGAGAACCAGGGATACATTACTCAAACCCAGGCAGATAGAGCTAAAAAGGTGGATATTCTGGATAAAATCCAACCCGTTTCTAAACAGTACGATAATATTCGAGCACCGCACTTCGTACAAATGGTACGCAGCCAACTAGAACAAGAGCTAGGCAAGGCTACGGTTGGTCGCGGCGGACTTATTGTAAAGACTACTCTAGACTGGCGGGTACAAAAAGTGCTGCAGCATCAGATGAATGACTTGTTTAATTCTTATGTGCCAGCCGCAAATCATTTTAACGACGCAGCTGCTACTATAGTAGACTCGCAAACCGGCCAGATTTTAGCGATGCAAGGTAGCCGGAGCTATAAATATCCTGGATTTGGTGAAGACAATGCTTCTATAAGGTTCCTTCAGCCCGGTTCCAGCATTAAGCCACTGGTTTATTCAGCATTGCTTAAGAAAAAGCCTTCTGGCCAACCAAACTATGGCGCCGGGTCAATTTTAAGCGATACTCCGATTGACAATATTTACGGGGCGCCTTTGCACAACTTTGACAATACCTTCTTGGGCAACATTACTGTTCGCACGGCACTAGCCAACTCGCGCAACATACCGGCAGTTAAAGCTATGTATATAACTGGGCGTGATGCCACTTTAAAAACTATCCACGACATGGGCGATAAAAGCTACTGTACTGATGGCGTTGATAAAACCGTTGGACTGGCTAGCGCAATTGGCGGCTGTGGCGCTAAGCAAATTGAACATGCCAATGCTTTTGCTACCCTAGCTCGCAAGGGCGTCTACAAGCCCACCGCTACCGTGTTGAACGTCAAGAATTCCCAAGGTCAGACCATTAAGAAGTGGCAAGATACAAGCCGCCAGGCAATTGACCCGCAGGTCGCCTACATTGTTAGCGACATTTTGAGCGATGATAGTGCCCGCGCTCAAACTTTCGGCGCCGGAGCAGCCGGTTTCAATGTGCCCGGTGTTAAAACGGCTACCAAGTCTGGTACTTCAAACTTGGGTGATGCTTCAAAAGACCTTTGGATGAACAGTTACACACCAAAAGCTACTTTGTCTTTCTGGGCGGGTAATAACGATTCGTCGCCCACTACGGCAATAGACTCCTCGAATGTACTGGGTCCAACTGTAGGAAACGTTATGGAGCAGATTCATAAAAACGTATTTGAAAAAGATGGTTCTTGGAAGCCCGGTGAATGGCTGAAAAAGCCAGCCGGAGTCCAAACCCTTAGCGTAGATGGGCACACGGATCTGTTCCCGTCCTGGTATGACAAGGCTCAAGTGCAGCAAGGTACTAAGATGACATTCGACCAAGTTTCTAAGAAAAAAGCTACGTCTTGTACACCGCCACTGGCTAAAGTTTCCCTGACTGTCCAAAAAATTAAAGACCCGGTTACTAAAAAGACAAACTTAATTGCGCCAGACGGATATGACGCCAGTTCAAGCGACAACGTTCATAAGTGTAGTGATGTAAAGCCGTTCGGTACTATTAACGCGACCCCTAGTTCTAGCGACAGCGATAGCTACCAAGTATCCGTTCAAGCTCACCGTGGTACCAATACTCTGAAGTCAGTACAAATTAAAGTAGACGGTAAGGTAGTCTCTGCTAGCACTAACTTTTCTAAAACTTATAAGTTTGCCCCCGGCAGCCATACCATATCGATTGAGATAGTAGACTCCGCCTTTTACCAAGGATCAAACAGCCAAACAATTACCGTAGCAAAGTCTAGTACGCCACCACCTGCTCCACCAAGTCCGTAAGCTTAGTATTACTTGCTGTTAGCTAAGTTCACCATTCTTTCCTCAGGCGAACGTGGTCGGCGTGAGGGTTTGGGTTTATTGTTTGGGCTAGGTTTACGTTGCTGAGATGATTTCGGTTTTTTGGTTGAGGTGTTTGGCTTGTTTACTAACTTAGCGAACATCATTTTGCCAGCTTGGGTTTGCAAAGCCCGCGTAAACTCAATTTCAACTTCTTTGCCCATCAAACTGCCAGCTTGCTCCACAACAACCATAGTTCCGTCGCTTAAATAACCCACCGCTTGGCTAGCGTCCTGGCCTTTTTGGTTGAGAGTTATCTTACTGCGCTCACCAGGTAAATAAGCAAGACGCAAAATTTGTGCTAGTTCATTGATGTTGAGGATTGAAACGCCTTCCACTTCGGCAACCTTAATTAAGTTGTAATCAAGAGTTAAAAGGTGGGCTTGATGAGCTTTTGCCAAACGAACCAACTGGCTATCCACTCCATCTTTGGCTTTGCCGTCCTGCATAACTGCTACGTCTAGATTGCTCATTTGTTGCAAAGTTTGCACTACGTCCAGGCCATGGCGCGCTTTAGAGCGTTTTTCATGGTCGGCCTTGTCGGCAAGTAATTGCAGCTCATCAACTACACTACGTGGCACGATAATTTTGCCAGACAAGAAGCCGGCTTTTGCCACTTCGACTACCCGGCCGTCAATTAAGGCAGACGTGTCGAGCAAAACTACTCGGCCTTCGCCGCGACGTATACCGCCCGGACGTTTATTCATTAAATAAGTTAGCTGTAAAATTACCACCACGAGCAAAGCCACAGTTACCCACTGATATAAATTCATATAATTTCTCCTTTTTTTATTATTTTTCTAAATAAGTAATCAGAGCTTGGCGCATATTTTTTGCTTCATGCACAAAACTTTGGTTAGGCTTGGTATGAGGACCAATTGCCATTTTGAAGCCTAGTTTCTTTGCTTCAGCTACACGGCGAGCTACATGTTGCACGCTGCGTACTTCGCCCCCTAATCCGACTTCGCCAAAAACTACTACATCGTCGCCTAAGCGTCGGCCAGCTGCTGCTGATGCAATTGCCATGCAAACCGCTAAGTCGGCCGCCGGATCCTGAATCCTTACTCCGCCAACCACGTTCACATAGATATCTTTATCTGATAATTTCAATTTAGTGCGTTTTTCTAGCACTGCCGCCAGCACATTTAGTCGGTTCAGATCAAAACCGCTAGCCGTACGTTTAGGATAGCCGAAATTGGTAGTATTAACAAGCGCCTGAATCTCCACTAAAATCGGGCGGGTTCCTTCAATAGTAGCTAAAATGATTGAACCGTCGCCATTTTGCCTTTCAGCCAGCAGGGCTGCGGAAGGATTTTTAACGGGCTTTAAACCCTCATCTTGCATGTCAAAGATAGCGGCTTCGTTAGTCGATCCGTATCGGTTTTTAGCAGCCCGTACTATCTTAAATCCTCCGTAGCGATCACCTTCAAACTGTAAAACCACATCAACCAAATGTTCTAGAACTTTCGGCCCGGCGATACTTCCTTCTTTAGTAACGTGACCCACTAGCATCACGGCTGCATTGGTAGATTTGGCAGCACGAATAATTACGTTGCTTGAGTTTGTTATTTGGCTTACCGTGCCAGGCGCCGAAGTTAGCTCACCTAACGACAGGGTCTGGATGGAGTCGACAATGACTAGTTTATATTTTCCACTACGAATCGTAGCTGCTATGTCATCAGCGTTCGTTGAGCCCGCTAGATCTAAGCCGGATTTTTTATTGGCACCTAATCTCTTGGCGCGTAAGCTAACCTGCTCAACAGATTCTTCGCCGCTAATATAGAGAGTATCGGTCTGTTGAGCCACATAAGCTGCCACCTGTAAAAGCAGGGTGCTCTTACCGATACCTGGCTGTCCGGCCATTAGAGATACGCTGCCTGGCATCAGGCCGCCTCCTAAAACTTCATCAAGCTCCCCGAAACCGCTGGGTAACCGTCCGGCTTTAGGCTTGTCGCTAGCAGAACCTAGTGAAGTAGTCTTGAGCTTATGACCTGTACTGCGGGCTACAGCCGAGCGTCCGGTATCCTCAGCCACTTGTTCAAGTAGACTATTCCAGGCTCCACAATTATCACAGCGTCCAGACCACTTTGAAAAGGTCGCCCCGCAATTCTGGCATACATAATTTACTTTAGTCGCTTTTGCCATGTACTCCTATAAGTGTAGCAGATTCACTAAATAGATGGCACTGGCTGAGGGTGGCTATCAATGCTGTGATTAAGTGATTCTGCCTGGAGATTAACCGCCTGCAATTCATCACGCTTTTGATTGTAAGTCGTTATTTCCTGGTTAATGTTTGCCCGCTCTAAAGCCAGCTGACTTTGGCGATCTACCAAAGTCTGTCTTTGAGCGTCAAATTCGCTTTGAGAACTAAAGCCTCCTTGGGTCTGAGCACGTTGATTAAAACTCGTAACATCGCTATTAAACTGTGCAATCTCGGCATTATAGTTGGCCTGATTAGTGTTAATTGTATTTGCCAGTTGGTTTAACTGGCTAACCAGCTGGTCTTGCTGGGATTTTAAATTCTCAAACACTTGGTTATATTGTTTAAACAAACCAACTACTACTTGGCGGTTTTTAAAATACTGGCTGTAGTAATGTTCAAGTTGAGGACTTAGGTGAGCGATTTCAGTGGCTAAAACAGAATGAAGCTCATTATCTTGCTCGCCCGGTTCTGTCTTAGCGTAGCCCGCCATTTGGGTTTGCAGATCCGTGTCGCTGCCTAAAGCCTTGAATTGCGCCTCCAGCCATCCATCGACTTGCTTCTTCTTGCTGTCGCTAAGACGCTCATAGGCAGCATGAAGCATTTCGTGTGCAGCCGTGGTAGCCCTAATGCCGTTGAGTCGTGAATCAGTAACGTTAAAAACATAAATACGCCGTGCTACGTAACAGCCCAAGATTACACTACTGCCCCCACTGTCGGCCTGCTGCTGGCAATGGTTATTAAAGCTCTGCCTTTCATCTAACTGGGGCCGGGAAGCGTAGAAATAAAACTGACCTTGGTTAGATAGATCAGCCTCTTTAGCAAGGTTAACTATTTCAGACGAAGGATTATAAGTCGCTACCACAGCTTGATCGACTATGTGCTGGCGGTGGGCTGCTGCCCATATTAAGCCGCCGACTATTGCTAAAGTAACGATTAATCCAAAAGCGCTCTTTGCAAATTTACTCATTTACTCGGTATGTACGTTAGCCTTTAGTTCATCTTTATCTACTGTCACGTCAATCACGTCACCTTTATTGAACTTACCACTGAGAAGTCCGTCGGCGACCAGGTGTTCAAGCTCGTCTTGCATAACCCGCCTTAAAGGACGTACACCATTTTTAGTATCATAACCTTTGTCAAGCAGCCAGCGTTTAGCTTTAGCATCAACTACTACTCGCAGACCTTTCGCCATCAGTCTCTCCTGTAAGTCATTTAACTGCAAGTCAAATATCTTGCCCACCTGCTGACGTGTTAGGGCATGGAAAGTAACAACCCCGTCGAATCGGTTAATGAGCTCGGGGCGCATCATGTCTCCTAGAGCATCGCGTGCGGCACTGGCGTTTTCTTCATGTAAAGCATTGAGTTCCTTCTTTTCAATAGCACTTTTGGCGCGAAAACCAAGGTTAGCTTCTTTTTGCATACGCTCAGCCCCTAAGTTGCTGGTGAGAATAATGATGGCATTACTAAAGTCAACTTTATGACCCTTGGCATCCGTTAAATTGCCGTCTTCGAGCAGCTGGAGTAACATCTGAAAGACTTCAGGATGGGCTTTTTCTATTTCATCAAACAGAACAACGCTATAAGGTTGGCGGCGAATCTTGTCGGTCAGTTGGCCTCCATCTTCATAGCCTATATAGCCTGCCGGAGCGCCCACCAAACGACTAGCGGTGTGGCGTTCGCCAAATTCACTCATGTCAATTTTTACCAAAGCATCATTAGAGCCGAACACTTCACGAGCGATAACACGAGCTAGTTCGGTTTTGCCCACACCAGTCGGCCCCATGAATATAAATGAACCGATAGGCCGCTGGCTTGAAGCTATGCCCGAGCGGCTACGGCGAATTGCCCGGGCTACTTTGGCGATTGCTTCGTTTTGGCCAACTACATGTTTAGCTAAATGCTTTTCAAGCGAACGTAAGATTCTGGCTTCCGATTTAACTACTCGGTGCACCGGAATACCGGTCATAGTGGCGACGGCAGCTGCGATGTCATCAAGCGTCAATTTAACTTGGAATTTACTCTTAGTTTCGGCTCGCAATTTTTTGACGCGCTCGGAGAGTTGGCTGATACGGGTTTTGTAAAGAGCCGCTCTTTCGTAATCTTCCCCATTAACAGCGTCCTCCATTTTTTCATTCAGAGATTTAATTTCTTGTTTGTAAGTACGCAGCTTGGAAGGCTCGGTGCCGCGGGCTACACGTACTTTTGACGCCGCCTCGTCTAAAACATCAATCGCCTTATCGGGCATAAAGCGCTCACTTACATAGCGCTCGCCAAGCCTGGCAGAATCCTCTAGAACTTCATCTGACAACTTAACGTTGTGATGGTTTTCATAGTGATAACGTAGGCCTTTTAATATATCAATGGTTTCTTTCAGACTAGGTTCAGGAACAATAATCGGCTGTAAGCGCCGCTCTAGGGCAGTGTCCTTTTCGATATGTTTGCGATACTCTTCAAGAGTAGCCGCACCAATTAGACGCACTTTGCCGCGCGCCAAAGCCGGCTTAAGTATATTAGCCGCATCCATGGCGCCTTCAGCAGCACCCGCTCCGACTAATAAATGTAGCTCATCAATGAACACAATAGTATTGGAATCATTATTAAGTTCGTTAATGACCTTTTTCAAACGCTCCTCAAATTCACCGCGATACTTAGTACCAGCAATCATACTAGCCAGATCAAGTTGAACGATTCTTTTATCAAGCAAGTGATCGGGCACCTGCTCTTTTGCTACCCGCTGAGCCAAACCTTCTACGATTGCCGTTTTACCGACTCCAGGCTCACCTATCAGAACCGGATTATTCTTAGTACGACGTGTCAGTATGGTTACCAAACGTTCAATTTGGTCAGCCCGGCCGATTACCGGATCAAGCTCGCTATTTCTAGCCTGAGCAGTTAGATCGATTCCGTAAACATCAAGCACACCTTTACGACTGCGTCGTTTGGTAGTGGTCTTAGAGTTGCCGCTCGAGATATCGAAAGCATGCTGTTGCTGCGACAAGTATTCCTCTAGGTCGCCAAGCAGTTCATCTACACTTACGTTCATATCGCGTAACAACACGGTAGCGCGTGCGTTCTTTTGGCTTAAAATACTATATAAAATATGTTCGGTGCCGCAATAATCCTGATGGAATTCCTGGGCTATATCCCAGCTCATTTTTAATGTAAGTTTAGCCGTCTCGCTCAAACCTTTGGCTCCAGTACTTACTACTAAAGCACGCGGTGTTAAATCCAAAGCCAATCGAGCGCGCTCAAGAGTCACCCCAGCTTCAGACAATAGTTTAGATCCGACTGACGTATCCTGACTAAGAACCCCCAGCAATAGATGCTCGGTACCAACATATGCGCCGCCCAAACTCCTCGCAATAGCTTCGGCATGCTGCAAGCTATGTCGCGCATTGTCAGTTAATCGGTCTACGAATTCTGCAAAATTTTCTGGCATACTTATATTCTACCCCTAATATACATTTTCGTATATCTTTAGTATATGCCGGCTAGCACTCGCAAGTCAAGAGTGCTAATTCTTGTCTTTTTCGTCACTGTTTTCGCTACTTGCTTCAACAGCATCTAGCAGCGAATCTTCAATATTTTTGCGAGGCTTTTTAGGCGCAGCTTTTGTCTGACTAGCTTCAATGTCAAGCTCATAACCAGTCAACTTACTGGCTAGACGAACATTTTGTCCGCCGCGGCCAATGGCGATTGATTGCTGATCTTCATTAACTACTACTTTAGCGCGTTTTTCATCACCCTTTTTCTCTATTTCAATGGCCTTCACTTCGGCTGGGCTAAGAGCGTTGGTAATAAACGTTACCGGATCTTCGTCGTAAGTAATGATGTCGATCTTTTCTTGCTCGCCAATCTCGTTCATAACAGCTTGCACGCGGGTACCATGGCCACCCACAAAAGTGCCGACCGGGTCAACACCGGGCACGCTTGAGTTAACGGCAATTTTGGTCCGCTTGCCAGCTTCGCGAGCGATCGCTTTGATTTCCACCGCGCCCGATTCCATTTCCGGAACTTCCTGGCGAAATAAATACTCTACAAACGTTTCATTGGCACGGCTAAGAACCAGTTGAGGACCGCGATAACCACGTTCAACTTCTTTTAAGTAAACCTTCAGCCTTGTACCGGGTTGGTAATACTCACCTGGAATCTGTTCGCTGGCCGGCAAAATGCCGCTGGCTTGGCCTAGGTCAATTCGCACTACACGAGGCTCTACACGCTGCACCGTTCCTGTAATCACAGTGCCGATTTTATCGTCATACTCTTCTACCACGGCTTCGCGTTCAGCTTCGCGCAGACGCTGCAACACAACTTGCTTAGCAGTCTGGGCAGCTACACGTCCAAATGTCGTAGCAGTTTCAGTTATCTCAACGCTATCGCCAACTTTGATATCAGACTTTATTTTCTTGGCATCTTTCAGGCTAATTTCCAAAGCTTCGTTTTTAACTTCTTCAACCACTTGCTTGGTTACGAAAACTTTGGTGGCACCGGTGTTTACGTTCATTTCAGCACGCACTTCTTGCTCGCGTTCACCATGATCGCGCCGCCAAGCAGCAGCCACAGCCTGTTCAATAACTTCAAGCACAATATCATCGGGTAAATTCTTTTCCTCGGCGATAGACCGTACGGCAAGTGCCAGCTGTTTCAAATCAATTTCGCTCATATTTTCTCCTCAAATTTTAGTTTAAAAAACCCGACCTCAAGCGGCCGGTTTCTAAGTTGTATTATAAACCACCCCACAAAAATTTGCAACGCTTAATGCTAGAATATATTAATATGGCTAAAATTAAACAACTTTACGAATTCTTCCAACCGCATAACTACAAACTAACTTTAGATCTTGATCGAAAAGCTCGTAAGTTTTACGGCGAGATAATTGTTACGGGTACCACTAAAAAAGAGCAGCCATCTATAAGCTTGCATGCGAAAGGTTTAAAAATCAGCCAAGCCACCATCGACGGGCAAGAAGCTAAAACTAAGCTTGGCAAAGACGATGAGCTTGTAATAAAGTGCGCTAAACCAATTGAAAGCGGAAAACACGTTATTAAAATAAAGTTCAGCGGCGAAATTCATGATTCCCAACATGGCATTTACCCTTGTTATTTTAAACACAGTGGCGTCAAGAAAGAGCTACTTGCGACTCAGCTAGAACCGCACCATGCGCGTGAAATACTGCCTTGCGTCGACGAGCCAGCCGCCAAAGCTACCTTTGATGTAACCTTAAAAACCGAAACCGGCATCACCGTACTTGGCAATATGCCGACAAAAGAACAGTTTGCAGAGGACTCAAAACTTGTTACTAGGTTTAGAAGAACTCCGCGCATGAGCACTTATCTGCTGGCTTTTGTAGCAGGCGAGTTGCATAAAGTGTCAGACCGAACTAAAAGCGGTGTTGAAGTTAATGTCTGGGCGGCACCAAGCCAAAAAAATAAAGATTTAAAATTTGCGCTTGAATGTGCGGTTCGTAACATTAACTTTTTTGATAACTACTTCGGCTGCCACTACCCACTGCCAAAGTCTGACCACGTAGCTTTGCCTGATATGGGTGGTGGGGCTTCGGCGGCTATGGAAAACTGGGGATTAATTACTTATCGTGAAGACTATTTAATTGCCGATGAACACACTGGCATCAGCGTGAGGCAGCGCATTGCCAGAGTTACTTCCCACGAGACAAGCCACCAATGGTTTGGCAACCTAGTTACCATGCAGTGGTGGGATGATCTTTGGCTGAACGAAAGCTTCGCCAGCCTAATGGAATTCGTTGCTAAGGACAACCTTTTCCCACAGTGGAACGTGTGGCAGAACTTTCCAACCAGCGAAACTCTACCTGCCTTGAGACGCGACAGTAACCCCGGCGTTCAGCCTATAAAAACAGGCGTTAACCATCCGGATGAAATTGGCACCATATTTGACGGTGCAATAGTCTACGCCAAAGGCTCGGCCGTGCTGCGCATGCTTCAGGTTTATGTTGGCGATGAGGCTTTTCAAGATGGCTTGAGGCGGTATTTCCAATCTCACTCTTATGGCAACACAAAAGGCAGTGACCTATGGAAAGCTTTAGGTGAAACGGTGCCCGATTTTGTAACACCTTGGCTGGAACAGTCCGGCTTCCCTGTCGTTAGCGTATCTAAAAAAGACGAGAAGACTTTAAAGTTGCATCAATCTGAATTTTTGATCGGCGGCAAAAGCGATCCGAAGAAACTATGGCCCATCCCTCTTCACGCCAGCGACAAGAAATTGCCGAAAATATTTGATACAAAAGACATGTCGGTTGAAGTAAGTAGCGACGACGTATTAATAAATAGCGGCGGCCATGGACAGTATATTGTTAATTATGATTCTGATTTACGGCAAAAACTAATCAATCGTACTAAAGCTGGCGATCTGCCTCAAACCGACCGACTAAGGCTGTTAATGGAATCAACTCTCCTTATGCGGACAGATCACATGGAGACTGCTGACATTGTTGATGTTTTGAGTGCGTTCTCCCACGAAGATAAGCAGCCAGTTTGGGATATTATGGGGCTTGCAATCAGTGACTTAAGACAATTTGTAACTGACAATGAAAAAGCTGAAGCGGGTTTAAAGAAACTGGCTCGTAATATAAGCAGCCAACTTGCCGATTCGCTAGGGTGGGACGAGAAGCCTGATGAAAGTGAAGCAGTATCTAAACTAAGAGGCAATGTTTTAGCCTTGGCTATTTACGGCGAAAACAAAAAAGTCATTAAAGAAGCAATCAAACGATACGACGAAGCAAAAGATGATGTTAATAAACTGAACGGCGAGATTCGTTCATTGATTCTTACTGCAACGGTACGGCATGGCGGCTATAAAAATATCATAGACGATCTACTAAAAGCCCATGATAAAACTCATAATAGCGAGCTGCAAGAAGATATCGCTACCGGTCTAACCAGTACCAAAAATCCTGAAGAAATTAAAAAGCTGCTGGACATAATGGCAGATAGCAAAAAGGTACGCCCCCAAAATGCCGTACATTGGCTTGTTTACCTTTTTAGAAACCGCTATGGACGCAAACAAACGTGGGAATGGATGCGTGAAAATTGGGACTGGGTGGAAAAAACCTATGGCGATGATAAGAGTTACGAAATTTTCCCGCGCATCGCTGGCAGCATTTTAAATACCCATGAAGAGCTTGAGGAATACAAAACTTTTTTCAAGCCTTTATTAAAAGAGCCGTCCTTAAAACGCACTATCAACATAGGTATCAGTGAGATTACCGCTCGGGCTGAGTGGATTGAAAAAGACAAAGCCAAGCTACTTGAAGCTTTAAAAAAGCTTTAAGTTGACTCTTGCCAGTTTAAGTTATAAAATAAATTTGACTTGTTGAGGCGGCGGAACCGTTTCCGGGTCGGACTTTGCAGAGTAGAAACTACATACGGGGTGAGATAATGTATAGCAAGCTTTTTTATGCTTTTCTTTTCGTAGCTGGGGTGTTTTTGCTTGTATTCGGTCCTTTGGAACTGTTTATAGGCCTTGACACCTCTGGAGGCTCCCAAGAAACCTTCGTGATTTACAGTGCCATCTACTGGATAGTCGGCTTCGCTTTCCTTTTGTGGGACAGCTTGCTCCTTGTGATGACCTGGAGAAAGCTGGAGGACGATGCAGCTCAGTACGAGAACAAAATGCTGCTACCACGTGAGTTTTGCATGGTGTTCTTTCCTTTTTTCTTTATTGTGTCTCTTGTAGAGATGGGAATATTCTTTGTGCTAGAGGAGCACAGCAAGGACAGAAGTCCGCTGGAACCAACTGGCCGGGCGTAAAACTATGAAAGGCATAGTAGCCGTAGTTTTCCTGGCGATTTGGTTAGTCGGGTATCTATGGAGCGCCGACAGGATGGGTGGCCGTGCAGAGTCTCGCGAATTTAACGACGGGGCTCATATGCTCTCTTACGCCGGAACCTTGATGGGCGGAGTCGTTGTGCTGGTCATCGGGCTCGTCGTAATACTCAATGTATTACCGTAAGCCCGCCAAAACGATCGGGGGCAGCACAGTGTATACGTGCTGTACCCCGCCCGGGCTTGGATGATTTCTGCTCTGCTTTTTAACTTTGATATTTTAATTAATTTATGATAATATATGTTAGATTTGTTGAGGTGATTTTATTACTTCCAGGTCGAACTTTGCAGAGTAGGTATACAACAGTCGGAGGAAGATAATGCTTCAGGCTATTGTGGTTGTGGTGCTCCTTTGGGCTGTTTGTGCCCTCTCGTCTTACGCGCTATGCCGCGGGACTTACGGTTGGAGCAAGAAAAAATCTGCACTTTTCTCTTGTTTTGCTTTCCCTCTCGTATTCTTCATGACGGATCTCTTTGGAATAGAGACACTAAGTCGAAACGATTGGGGCATGAAGCCTAAAAGAGATTCACTCAAACGGGTCCGCTATCGAGAGAAGGTCTTGTGATGGAGAAGCTACTGTGGCTTTTTATAGCATTCGTATTCGCGTGGCTTGGAGTCATCGCACTAGCAACGAACTTTGCAGTTGCCTGGCCAATAGGGTTCCTGGTGACTATATATTGGCTCGTCGGCGCAGTACTTTTTCTACTCGACATCTTTCTTTTGTCGATAAGCATCGGCAAGAACGAAGAGCGGATAGAAAAGCTTGAACTTTCTATGTTCCTCCCTAAAAGCACGTTTCGTTCTCTTTTTTGCTGGTATTTCCTAGTGCTTATTGGGTTGGTCTGGCTTATAGATCGGGCTGAAAAGATAGGAGGAGTGGAGTAAATCAAGTCAATCTTTTAAGGAGGATTCATGCGCAAGCTAAAGCTGGCGGCCCTCGTGCTGGTACTGGGCATAGGGGCTTTCCTGGCTCTTGACTTCATAACGCCGAACAAAGGCATCCTAGGCCTAGGAAACTAGGCGAAAAGGCAGGCCGGGCGGAAGCGTAAGACGAGAGCAATCTCGTCTTACGCTCTCGCTGGGCTTAATACCTACTCTGCATAATAAATTTGAAATATTTAAACACTCTCAAACCAATTAGTAACTTTAGGGTTGACGCCAGTTGTAGCTATAACAGATAGTTGGGCGTCATTTTTATATTTATTAGCTTTACACCAGACTTCGGCGGCAAACCGCATCTGTGCTAATTTCTTTTTAGTAATAGCCTCTGCCCCGCTGCCATAACTGTCTTTTTCACGATGCTTGACCTCTACAAAATAAACGGTCTTATTTTTTAGAGCGATAATATCAATCTCACACATTTTAGTGCGCCAGTTCTGGTCTAAAATTTCAAAGCCTTTTTGTTTTAAAAACTTAGCCGCAACTTGTTCAGCCTGACGACCGGCCGTTGATTTAACTTTATTTACTTTTTGCTTTGGAGTTTTCGCACCGTCAATCGCCTTAACCGGCGCAAAGCTCAACCTATGTAATTTTGAAACTCCATGACTTTTTAAAGCAGCATGATGAGCTGCCGTGCCATAGCCTACGTGCTTATCAAACATGTAATGCGGCAGATCCTTATGAGCAACTTCGCGCATATAATAATCGCGTGCTACTTTGGCAATGATGCTGGCTGCACTGACGCTAGGTATAAGCAAATCTGCCTGCTTCATTGTTGTCACTCGGTTGTCATCGATTAGCTTTAAAGTGCCGTCGATAATAATTTCATCGTAGTCTATCTTGATTTCCCGCAAAGCTAGCTCAGCGGCTATTTTTAAAGCTTTAGACAAACCGTACTTGTCTATATTTTCTGCCGATACCCAGCCAAGCCCGATAGCCCTAGCATCACTTTTAATAAGCTTAGCAAGCTCATTACGCCGCTTAGCTGATATCTTTTTACTGTCAGTCAGGCCAGGTATTTCCTGCTCGCCAAGCACCACCGCTCCAACCACCAAAGGACCGGCCCAAGCGCCCCGACCAACTTCATCCACGCCAACCACTGCCATAAAGATATTATACCAATTTGCCGGTTATAAATATTAATTATATAATGTATATGATTTGTTGAGTTAGATTTGCCTTAAGAGATTTTGATTAATTGTAGAATGGCATTTTGCTCCAAATCGATCTTTGACAGAGTAGGAACACGAGAATCCGACAAGTGAGGTGGTTGTCGCTATGATAGTAATTGCAGTGAGCGCACTAGGGCAGGTAGTTATCTATATTGGCATCGCTATTGCTATCCTTGTGGTAGCGTGCCTTTTAGTGCTGGTTGCTATGGAGATAATGAATGTATGGAATGAACACGCACGCTGAGAGACAGTCTACGTGAGATGTAATGCTACTACGGGCTCGATATCCAAGTCGGAGCCTAAGTTAAATATCGAGCTTGAGACTCGCTATTACCTAAGGGGCAAGCTGCATGCTTGTTGAAGTGTTTCGGAGCTTATGTGCTCATCACTTCTTTCGGTAATTGTCTGCCGAACCCTTGTCAGCTCCTGTTATTTCTACTCTGTCTTTCCCTTCTTTTCTACTTTTTTTGTCTCTTTTTATTAGACTTGTCAGATTTTTCGAAATTAGCTTTGTTCTTTGTGTCTGGCTTCTACTTCCGCCTGCTTTTTGGCAAGCTCTGCCTCTTCGTTAGCTTTAGCTTCAGCTTTTTTAGCTGCTTCTTTAGCTTTTTCTTCTTTTAGGCGAGCTGCTTCGGCTTCAGCCTTTTCGTCGCGCACGCTATTTACTTTAGTCTTATCAAACTCAACGCCTTGAAGACGGGCGCTTTTGCCACTTCGCTGCCTTAAATAGCTTAAGTAATTGCGGCGAACCTTAGAGCGACGAACAACTTCCACTTTTTCAACCAATGGGCTGTGGAGTAAGAAACTTTTTTCAACGCCTACCCCGCTGGTAATTTTACGGACCGTAATGCGGCTAGTCAGACTATTTTTGCGATCACAACGGATAACCACGCCTTCAAAAATCTGAACACGCTCTTTGTTACCTTCGCGAATTTTCTGATGAACACGAACAGTGTCGCCGCTGCGTACTTGTACAACTGCGGCCTTTTTCTGGCTGTCATTTACTTTACTGATTAGCTCAAAACTCATAATTACTTCTGTCGCTTTTAAAATATTTTAACAATCAAGACTAAATTGTAGCACATCCTAGAGTATTTTCAAACCATGTAATTATTACTTAGCAGTGCCCTAGATAGTGAATCGTAAAACATGTAAGATTGATGGGTATGGATATTAATCAAGAAGCTCTAAATTTGCACAAAAAATTCCGAGGGAAAATTACCACTAGGTTGCGCGACGAAGAAAAAATGTCACGCCAAAAGCTCAGCACTTACTATTCACCAGGCGTAGCGGCTGTAAGCCAATTGATTGCCAATGACCCTAGTAAATTAAAAGAGTATACCTGGACTAACAACCTGGTAGCAGTTATTTCTGACGGCTCTTCGGTGCTTGGGCTAGGTGACATTGGCGCTAAAGCCAGTTTGCCGGTTATGGAAGGAAAGGCCTTGCTGTTTAAGCATTTTGCTAACATCGACAGTGTGCCGATTGTTTTAGAAGCCCACACGCCCGACGAGATAGTAGAGACTGTAAAAAATATTGCTTCAAGCTTCGGAGCTATAAATCTGGAAGATATCGCTGCACCAAAGTGCTTTGAAATTGAAAAACGCCTTAAAAAGGAATTAGACATTCCGGTTTTTCACGACGACCAACACGGCACGGCAATTGTAGTACTAGCAGGTCTTATCAATGCTATGAAAGTTACTGGCCGTAAACTTTCTGACGCAAAAATCGTAGTGGTTGGAGCGGGCGCCGCCGGAACAGCCATAATTAGGCTATTGCATCAATATGCCAAACCACGGATGTTTGTTGTAGACAGTAAGGGAATTGTCAGCGCAAATCGCACGGATTTAAACCCTGAAAAGAAAAAAATATTAGAATTTACAAATTTGTCCGGTATAGACGGTCCATTAGAAGATATAATCCAAGGAGCTGATGTGTTTATCGGCGTATCTAGACCGGGTCTGTTAACGACAGATATGATAAAATCGATGGATAAAAATCCTATTGTTTTTGCCATGGCAAACCCTGTACCAGAGATTATGCCTGACACAGCAAAGAAAGCGGGAGTTGCGGTAATGGCCACGGGTAGAAGTGACTTCCCCAATCAAGTTAATAACGCCGTGGCTTTCCCAGGTGTTTTCCGTGGCGCGTTAGACAACAACGTACGCAACATTACTGACCAGCACAAAATTGCAGCAGCAGAAGCTATTGCTTCTTTGATTGAGAATCCTACAAGTGAAGAAGTGATACCGTACGTCTTAGACGAGCGTCTTGTGCCTGCAATAGCTAAAGTTATTAAATAGATTAAAGTACGCGGTTGATTTCTTCCAGGGTAGTCTCGCCCTTTAATGCTCTTAAAACTCCGTTTTGCAACATTGTAATCATACCGTTCTTTTTTGCAGTCTTTTCGATAGCTTTAGCATTCACCTCAGCTTCATCGCCCCGTAAAAACTTTTGAATCGATTCGTTAACAATCAATTGTTCCATGATTACCAGCCGGCCATTGTAGCCAAAAGGTGAATCCTCACTTGTGCCAGGCTTATAAAGTGTCACCTCCCCGTCTAAACTTGGTTTTTCTACTGAGTCGGGTAAGTCTCTAAGGGTTTCAACCAGCCATTTCTTTGTAGAATCGTCAGCCTTGTAAGCTTCCTTGCTTTTGTCATCCAACTTGCGCACTAAACGCTGGCTAATTACCAGACGAATCGCCGTGCTAAAAACCGGGTTGGTACCAATCATATCGATCATGCGGCTAAAAGCCGCGGAAGCCGAATCAGCGTGAAACGTAGAAAGCACCAAATGGCCGGTTATAGAAGCCTGCACGGCAGTATGTGCCGTGTCGGCATCGCGAATCTCGCCCACCATCACTACATCGGGGTCTAACCGTAACACTCCGCGAAAGTCCTCGGCAAAACTTTGTCCTTTATTAGTATCTACCGGAATCTGGCTCACGCCAGGAACACGATATTCTACCGGATCTTCCAAAGTTATAATTTTGCGATCGGTCGTATTAAGAGCATTAATAATTCCATAAAGAGTGGTCGACTTACCGGAACCAGTCGGGCCTACCATCAAAACCATACCCCTTGGATGAGCTACAATTTCATCAATTGCTTTGCGCTCTTTTTCGTTAACCCCGATGTTGTCAAGATTGAGCAGCGTTTCATCAAAGTTAAACAAACGAACCACTACATCCTGGCCATATACCGTAGGAATGCTTTCGACACGCATATTGAGAAAGCGGGTATTGCCATCTTTTTCTAGTTTATAGTTCATACTGCCTGCTTGAGCTTGGGTTTCAGCGGTAGAAATATTACTGCGCGAAGCAATTGACGCAAGTAAGATTCGGTATTTATCGTGGGATAGTTTAGCTACGGGATGTAAGGCGCCATCTACACGCAAGCGCACCCGCACGTCATCGCGCTGATTTTCTAAATGAATATCGCTAGCGCCTAAAGTATCCGCTTGTTCAATTAAATAATTAAGGATATCGTCGGTGCGCACGGAGTCAAGAGTTTTAGAAACCGATTTAATAGTTTCGCTGTCGCCAGCCTGGGCGATTTTTACGTCGTCGTAGACTACTTCTTTAGGCGGATCGTAGCGAAGCATTAATTCACGGTAGCCACTACCGCTAATGAGCATGAAGTTGAGCATCTTGCCTGATTCGGAATATTCTTTGCGCAAGGCCTTAATAAACGATTGAGGCGTATTATTAGTAACCCCAAATACGTACGGCTCAGAGTCATTACCCTTTTCAAGTGGAACCATGCGCCCTTTGTGCATTTCATCGACGCTCAGCACACCGTCTATTAACGGAATGGTTTTTGCAGATTCGCGTGTATCGATGTAGGGTACACCTAAAATATCGGCCCGCGACCGGGTGTTTTCTTCTTCGTGCTCGCGATAACGCGCCGCTTGCTTATCTTCGTTCATTACGACTTATTGTAGCAGAAAAGCATAAGTGCTGTCGCTAAGTTATAATCTTATATATGCCACAAATAAAATTGACAGTGATTGCTCATAATATTCGCTCTGCTCACAATATCGGCTCAATATTTCGCAGCTGTGAAGGTTTTGGGGTAGAAAAACTTTACTTAACCGGCTACAGCCCGTACCCGAAGTTACAAAAAGATACACGACTACCTCATATTACAGATAAGCTAACCAAGCAAATTAGTAAAACCGCTCTGGGCGCTGAGAAATATTTAGATTTCACGCATCATCAAGACTTAATGGAGTTAATCGTTTCACTTAAAGACAAAGGGTACGTTATAGCCGGACTAGAGCAAGACAAAAACTCCACTGTATTAAAAGACTTTAAAACAACTGATAAGTTAGCCTTGATAGTTGGCGAAGAGTTAAAAGGTTTAACGCCTGAAATTCGTAACCAATGTGAGGTTTTACTAGAGATACCCATGTTTGGCAAAAAAGAGTCGTTTAACGTGGCGGTAGCTACCGGTATAGCGCTATACGGCTTAACAACCTCTACTTAATAACGACACATTCAGGACTATAAAGTTTGGCTAATTTCTCAGTTAAATCTCCGTTCGTTCCTACCTTGAAAGGTAAGCGCAAAGCTGATTGTTTTCCTTCACCTAAAACTAGAACTACAGACTCACTACCAGGATAGTTATTTAAAGTTTGTTTCATTTTTAGAAGTCTTTCGTGATCGTCAGGGTCTTTAATGTGAATATACAAAGTTTTCGAAATAATTTTGTTTTCTAAACTAGGCATAGGCGCAGGCGTAGAGGGCTTTTTAGACCGTGGGGCGGCAAGTGTTTTGCCAATCGGTTTATAGTTATCAAGCTCTTCTGAGGTAATAATAGTTAGTTCGTCGGCAATTATCTTTAACTCTTCAGTTAACTGGCCATTTCTGTCTTGAAAACTTGCTTTGCCTTTTACCTTAATAATCGCATCTTGGGTTAGTTCTTCGGCTATGTCGCTAAATAACTTGGGAAAAACAATAATTTCTCCATCCGCAGTCTTATCTTCTATGGCAACAAAGGCCATTTTGCTGCCATTCTTAGTAGTGATGGCACGTATTGTGCTCACTAAGCCGCCTACAGTAACGATTTTACCGCTATGCTCGGGTAATATCTTATCGAAGGATACGGTTTGTTCGGACAGATACATTTCATAAGGGTCTAGCGGGTGTGAGCTTAGATATAAACCTAGCAGCTCTCTTTCCCAACCCAGGCGTTCTCGCGAGCCGTGCTTCTCGGGTGCATCCGACAGTTTAATAGAAGAAACCGAAGATGTTGCTTCATCACCAAACAGGTTGACCTGACCACTTAAGGCTTCTTTATGTAGTTTAGCGGCCACCCCGAGTAAATTATCTAGATTGAATAGTAAATCAGACCTATCAGCCAATTGGTCGAAAGCGCCTGATTTAATCAAAGCTTCCCAAGCCTTACGATTAACTTTGGCGGGGCTGACTCTGCGTGCAAAATCGTCTACGCTGGTAAATTTTTCCTCTTCACGAGCCCGCAAAATTTCCTCAACCGCACCGGTGCCAACGCCTTTTACTGCTGCCAGCCCGAACCTTATTGCCGATTTGCTAGGCACCACACTAAATTCTACGAAACTTTCATTAACATCTGGCGGCAAAACCGTAAGACCAATTTTTTGACACTCGCTAATTTCAATAGCCAGACGATCTATATCACCACGATCACTTGTCATGAGTGCTGCCATAAATGCATCCGGATAATGGGCTTTAAGGTACGCTGTCCAGTAAGAAATCTGGGCATAACAAGTAGCGTGAGCTTTGTTAAACGAGTAGTCGGCAAACGGTTGAATTTGTGCCCAAAGCTGCTTGGCTTGAGCTTCAGTTAATCCTTGTTTCTTGCAGCCGGCAATAAACTTTGGTTCTTCCGCCTGCATGATATCGCGTTTCTTTTTACCAATGGCTTTCCGAACTAAATCGGCCTCGCCTGGACTATAACCAGCTACCAGTTGCAGTAAGTTAATGATTTGCTCTTGGTAAACCATAACTCCGTAAGTGTCTTCCAAAATCGGTTTTAGTGATTTGTGTAAGTATTTAACAGAAGATGAATTATTTTTGCCTTTAATGAATCGCGGTATCTCCGACATTGGACCAGGACGGTACAGCGCGTTCATAGCGATAATGTCTTCGAACAGAGTTGGCTTAAGCTCCTTTAGGTACCGCTTCATGCCGGCAGATTCCACCTGGAATACTCCGGTCGTATCACCTCTCTGTAGCAACTCAAAGGTTTTTGGATCGTCTTTTTTAATATCTCCTAAGTTAATATCTGTTTGATAAACTTTTTTAATTATGCGTAGAGCGTTATTGATAATCGTTAAGTTAGACAAACCCAGAAAGTCCATCTTTAACAGGCCAAGCTCTTCGACCGGTCCCATTGAGTACTGAGTAGCAATTACGCCTTTTTGTGCCATTTCAAGTGGAACGAACTTTACAATTTCATCAGGAGCAATCACTACCCCTGCAGCGTGTACGCCGTGTGAACGAATTGTTCCCTCCAACCGTGAAGCAAAATCAATCACACGTTTGGCGGTCGGATTATCTTTATATTCTTTTTTCAAATCATCATCTTTTTTAATACTGTCAGTCAACGGAGTATGACGCCCCTGTACTGGAGGGGGAACCAGTTTTGCCAACGTATCGGCTTCCGAATAAGGAACTTCCAATACTCGTGCCACGTCGCGCATTGCTGCCCTAGCGGCCATAGTGCCAAAAGTAACAATGTTTGCTACACGGTTTTTACCATATTTTTCTACGCAATAATCAATTACCTCGCCACGGCGAGAATCTTGAATATCAATATCAATATCTGGCATAGAAATTCGGTTTGGGTTTAAAAACCGTTCAAACATCAGGCCGTACTCAAGTGGGTCTATCTCAGTGATTCTCAGTGAATATGAAACAATTGAACCGGCTGCCGAGCCGCGCCCCGGCCCAAAAATAATACCGCGATCTTTCCCCCAGTTAATAAAATCCTGAACAATTAAAAAGTAGCCGTTGTAACCCATTGAGTCCATAATACTAAGTTCATATTCGGCTCGCGTGATTATTTCTTCAGTGAGTTTTTGTTGAGCTTTTTTAGGAGTTAGCTTAGACGCTTCAGCGGCGGAAATCTGACCATAGCGCCAGGCCAGCCCACTCCACACTAGCTTATGCAGATAACTTTTTTCACTTTCGCCATGTGGCGTAGGAAAAGTTGGGATTAATATCTTGCCTAACTCGATTTCTACTTCGCACCTATCGGCAATTTCCTTGGTGTTTTTAATAATATCCGGATACTCTTCGCCCCAGCGTTTGATAACATCTTTCGGGTCGGTAACATGTAGGTGAAAGTCGCTAAGCGACATGCGGTTTTTATCACTTAGATACGAGCCGGTGCCAACACATAACAAAATTTCATGGGCATCTCGGTCTTCCGGACGTAAATAATGCGCATCACCAGTAATAACCTTTGGAATATTAAGTTCTTTGGAAAGCTTAAAAACTCCCTCGTTTATCTTAACTTGCTCAGCCCACTCATTATGATCTTGAATCTCTAAATAATAGCGATCACCGAAGACTTTCTTATACCAAGAAGCAATTTTCTTAGCAGCTTCATAGTCATCGTTCTTTAGCGCTTCACCAAGCTCACCGCTACCACAACCGCTAAGTACTATGAGGCCTTGGTTATACTTTTCTAAAATCTCCCTATCAATTCGCGGTTTGTAATAAAATCCCTCAAGGCTAGCCTTCGTAGCAAGTTGCATCAAATTCTGGTAGCCCTGGTTGTTCATTGCCAATAAAATCAAGTGATAGCGATTCTTGTCTTTAGCCGGATCGCGGTCTGTCATTTTACGAGCTGCTACGTAAGCTTCCATACCGATTATCGGTTTAATGTCAGCTGCCTTGCAGGCTTTGTAAAATTCAATAGCCCCAGAAAGAGTGCCATGATCGGTAATCGCAATTGCATGCATACCAAGTTTCTTAACTTGGTCAACCAGCTCACCCACCTTTGTCATGCCATCAAGTAAGCTATGATGCGTATGATTGTGCAGATGAACATAATCGGATGGCTGCAACGTCGACTTTGACACCTCTTTCATCACTCCTTTTTTATTTTATAACTCAGTACGGTTTAGCAAACTTTATCTATTGTTCTGAATAGTTTGTCTGGTTTCATGGAATAAATTACCCAGGAAGGGCAAATCTACGAACCATGACATTACCCACAGAATCAGAGCAACTACCACAGTTGCCCCTATTACGCTGCCAAATCCAAAAGCAATACCTCTGAAAAAATTTACTTTATAAATATTTAAGCGATTCTTATAGTGGTCTTGAAACAGTTGTTCTAAAAGACTATGTTGCGCCCCCCTCACCTGGGCATCAGTCAAACTCTGTAAATGGGTTTTGAACCATCCTTGTCGCTTGTCGGGCATAGAAGTTCTTAACGCTTCTTTTTATTAAAACCTGCTTTAGCGCCTTTAACGGCTTCGCTAGCGCGAGATTTTAAATCTTCTGCTTTATCTCGTGCGTCATCTGCCGCACCGGTAACAGCTTCTTTAGCTTGATCGGCTCGTTGAGCGGCACCTCTTTTAGCCTTATCTGCCTTTTGATCGGCATCTTCTTTCAGCTTGTCCGCTTTTTGTTTGATATCACTACGGGTTTCTTTGCCGCTTTTTGGGGCAGTCAACATGCCAGCTACTACACCAGCCGCGATTCCTACAATGGCCCCGAGTGTAAATTTACCTTTTCCCTTTGACATAATTACTCCTTTCGCTTCTTGCTAGATTTAAATTGTCTCATAATCAGTTTAGCAATAAGCATCGGTGATGTCACTTTGCTAACTCCGGCTACGACCTCCTCGACTTTCTCGGTTGTACCCTGAACCGAACTAGTGATAGCGTTAATGCGCCTAGAAACCCGGATCAAATAAATGACTAAAATAATTGCAAGTATTAGGAAGATAGCTAAAAATGCACCTAAGATGATAACTAAAATACTGGCTGCGTCATTCATAAATTGATCCAATCGTTTATAATTTTTACTCTAATGACAATTATAACATAATCCCCTAAGTGGTCTGTCAGACTTCTAATCTGAAATTAAGATGAAATTTGTTGCTTTATGAGCTTTTGCACCATGCCCGGGTTGGCTTTGCCTTGGGACTTTTTCATAACTTGCCCGACCAAAAAGCCGATGGCTTTTTCTTGGCCGGCTTGAATGTCCGCTACGGCTTGCTGAGCTTCGGGGCTAGCTAATACTTCTTTAACTATATCTAAAATAGCCGACTCGTCACTAACTTGCAGTAAGTTTTTCTTTTCAGCGATTTGGCGGGGAGATTCAGCGCCATTTAGAAGCTCCGTGAATACCTCTTTAGCCGCCGTAGAGTTTAACTCTGACGACTCCACCATCTTAGCCAGCTCAATAAATGGTTCTGGAGCTAACTCAACCCCGGACTCTACAAAACTAGGCTCTTCGCTGCTAGAAACAGAGCCAGCAAACCAGTGAGCTACTCGGCGTGCCGTAGCATCATCGCTAGTTTGCTTAATCTCGCTTACTAAGCGTGCTTGCGAGGGTTTAGCAAGTAACGCAGTAACAACCGATGAGTCTAACTTTAGCGGTTGCCAGCTTTTACGATATTCCGGCGGCAAGGTTGGCAACTTGTCTTTAACAGCCTCTATGTCTTTGGCAGACAGCACAATCGGCGGAACGTCAGGCTCTGGCATGTAGCGATAGTCTTGAGCCTCTTCTTTAGAGCGTTGACTGGTAGTTTTTTGCTTAGCTTCATTCCAGCCACGAGTTTCCTGATGGACTTTTTTGCCTTTTTCCAGCAGCCCTACCTGCCGCTTGACTTCAAACTCAATCGCCCGCTCTACACTGCGGAACGAATTTAGATTTTTAACTTCTGCGCGTTTTCCTAGCGCGTTTTCTGGCTTTGCGACCGAAACGTTAACGTCAAAGCGTATGTTCCCTCGGTAAAGGTTGCCGTGTGTTACACCGGCATAAACCATTAACAAATAAAGCTCTTGTGCGTAGGATTTCGCTTCAGCTGCGCTATGCAAATCCGGCTCTGACACAATTTCAATCAAAGGCGTCCCGGCACGATTAAGATCTACAAGGCTATATTCAGTGCCTTCTGCGTGAGTAAATTTACCGGCATCTTCTTCAAGGTGGGTATGATTAATACGAACCTTTTTAATTTTGCCCTCCGATAAAGGAACGTTTACTTCGCCTGACCCGATAATAGGCCGGTAAAGCTGGCTGATTTGATAACCCTTAGGTAGGTCTGGGTAAAAATAATGCTTGCGATCAAAACGACTGACATGATGAATTTCACAATTCATAGCTAAGCCCGCTTTAATTGCCAGCTTCACGGCCGCGCGGTTAAGAACCGGCAAAGTCCCGGGTAGACCAAAGTCTATCGGGTTGGTTGCTAGGTTCGGTTCTTTGTCATCTGCCTCGTTGCTGGCTCCGCTAAATAGCTTTGTGTCAGTAGCCAGCTGTACATGACATTCAATCCCAATCGTCGGTTGATATTTGGCTATAGTCTTTTCGTCTACCATCTTAAATTGCTCCCACATCTCTTAGAGCAGTTTTAAAAGCTGCCAAAGCGCGCCTGGCGTCGGTTCGGGTTAGGCGCACTTCTTCGTGCACTATCCGATTGCGTAGTTTATGAGCTTCCCAGACGGCGTTACGATGGCGAAGCTGGCTCGTAGCGCTTTTTAGTCTTTCACCCATAGTCTCACCTTTGAATCCGCGTGCTTTCAGGGCTTGGTCAAGAAGTTTATCCCCATTAATCACCGCCAAATGACAAGACGGCTCATCGTCTTTTAATTCATTTTCAATTTTAAGCCACTTAGCGCGGAACTCTTCAACGTCAATACCTCTTGGAGATTTACGGGTAGTAGCCATAATTACTAGCAATAAAATTGCCACAAATAAGACAGCTCCTAGCATAATCAACAGCGCACTATCCATTACTCAGTCTCCTCTATGCTACGCGCCAAAGCCAAAAGCTCAGCGTCCTTCTTATATGGACCTATGAGCTGAGCTCCGACGGGTAAGCTATCTTTAGCTACCCCGGCTGGCACACTTAGGGCTGGCAAGCCCGCTAAACTAGCAGCAACCGTCATAATATCGGCTAAATACATTTGAAGCGGATCGTCTGTTTTGGCACCTAATTTAAAGGCTGGCGTAGATGCCGTAGGCCCCAGCAAGACATCATACTTTTGAAAAACTTCTGCAAACTGCCGAATAAGCAGGGTTCTGGCTTTTTGCGCTTGTAAATAATAATCGTCAAAAAAGCCGCTTGAAAGTACATAACTGCCAATCATAATACGGCGCTTATTTTCTGGCATAAAACCCTGATCGCGGCTATAGCCGTAAACTTCATGCAGGTTCTTGGCATCCGCAGCTCTGTATCCATATTTAATTCCGTCATAACGTGCCAGGTTAGAGCTAACTTCTGCCGGAACAATAATGTAGTAAGCCGGCAAACTATACTTTAATAGCGGTAAACTAACTTCTTCTACATCGTGGCCGGCTTTACTGAGTTTGCTTACATAATTGCTAACCAGTTCGCGTACTGAAGGGTCAACTGCTATACCCTTGCCCATGAACTCTTTAATTACTCCTATTTTACGCTTAGGACTAGATTGAGGCAGAGGCTTAAAAAAATCGTTTAGTGTGTTGCTGTCTTTTTTATCTTGTCCGGATATTACATCAAGTATTAGTTCATTATCAGCAGCAGTTTTAGTTATAGCGCCTATAGTATCGGTGCTGCTAGCCATTGCAATTACACCATAACGACTGACCGCGCCGTAACTAGGTTTCATGCCAACCACGCCGTTAAAGCTGGAAGGTTGGCGAATTGAGCCGCCCGTATCGGTGCCAAGTGCAAAGGGTACAATACCCAGAGCAACCGCTACGGCCGAGCCTCCCGAGCTGCCCCCGGCAACCCGGGTCGTATCGTGGGCATTTTTAGTCGGCCCAAATGCTGAATTCTCAGTACTCGCTCCGTGGCCAAATGCATCCATATTAGTCTTGCCGATACAGATTGCACCCTCGGCTTCTAATTTCTCAACGACCGTGGCTTGATAAGGCGCCTTGAAGTTTTCTAAAATCTTGCTGCCGGCCGTAGTCGGAGCTCCAAAACTTAAAAAGTTATCTTTAGCCACAAATGGCACTCCACACAAGCGACCCTGCGACTTACCGGCAGACGCTTCACCGTCAACTAGTTTCGCCCGTTCAATAGCCCGCTTTTCAGTCAAATTTATTAAAGCATTGTAGTCTTGATTTTGTTTAGCAAGTTTCAACGCTGTTTCTACCTGTTCTAAAGCCGAGCTTTTGCCAAGCCGCACAGAGTCAACGATTTTTTGAATCTCACCCATAAGATTTTAAAGAACCTTAGGTACTTTTATTTGCTTATCTTTTTGTTCGGGCGCGTCATCTAAAAGCGCTTCACGCGTAACGCCATAATCAACTATCTTGTCTTCACGCCCGATGTCTTCCAGGCCGGTGACTTGATAGGTTGGCTCTACGCCGGTAGTATCCAGTTCATGCAACTCACTAATATAATTAACGATATTTGCCAAATCAGCTTGCAGTTGTTCCATGTCTTGTTCGTCTAGGCTAAGGTTACTAAGAGCGGCTAGATGCGTTACGTCTGGTGAAGAGATTTTCGTCATGAGTTTATTGTAGTACAAATAGGGTGCTTTACAAAAGATTATCTAAAGGTTTATGATGGGTAAAATTGGAGTAAAAAGTTTATGGCAACATCATTTAAGCTTCCAGACAAAAGCTCGCCTGAACGCGTTACTACTCCAAACTCTCCTCAACCCATAGGTAGCTTCTTGCCAGCAAACTATCAAAGTGAAATAGAAACATATACTGAAGAATCGCCTCAAACCCGACGACAAGGGGTGATTACTTTGCGGCGTGTCGTTATGACCGACGGTTCACGCTACGTGGTTGAGTCGGGTGAGCCACAAGAGCGCGTTACCGACGTGCCTACAACCATGACAACTCCGTGGTTAACCAGCCCGCGCGGCTATAACCGACGCATGATGTTAGCGTTGATGGACTGTGGCTTCCCTGTTGATCTTGTAAGTGGCGAGGCCCGCGACGATCATCGGCCACATCTTGCAAAGAGTGCTTATAATCAGCTCAAAATCGCCGAACTAACTTCCGGAGAAGAGGGGCGCGATAACGAGCAGCTCATGGTGGACGGCGTATCTCGAGCGGCTATGATTGGGCTTGGCATTACTGCTATGGCGCACCAACATAATCGTGAAGTTATCTATACTGAATCAATTGTTCCATGCTTTCCTAGAGGGCTTAGTGCATGGCGTGATGGCAAAGACTACTTACGTTTTCCAGTTACTGAAGTCAGTGCGCTCCGACACCTTGGCTCGCTACCATTTAAAATATTGCTCCACTACAGCCGAACTTTTGACACTTCACCAAGTGCTCTACTTCGCCATATTGAGGCAATCCCCACACTAGTAAGCGGCGTGGCTGGTGAATTTGGCGACCAACTCCCTGAAGATACTCATGCGACTGTCACGGTATTTAGAGGCGACATCATGAGCCAGGGCGAAGCCTGGGAAGAAAAGCTCGCTCGCTATCCTAACATGAAAGTCGATGCATTCAGCAGCGGAGGTCATTTTAGCTGTGCTATGCCAGACACTTACCGGGACTGGCGAGAAAGACAAGACAGACTTAGAAATGAATTCTTAAGGACTAAAGGAAGAAGCGATAAAATCAAGTGGCCTAAACTTCAGATAGGAAGCGCTGCGTTGAAAGCCGCTTAAGACAACTTGGCTTTTACTTCTTCTATCGCATCTCTTAATTCGGCAGCCTTTTCAAACTCTAAATTCGCAGCTGCCAGTTCCATTTGAGAAGTAAGGTCGTTTATTAAGTGGCCATATTCGTCTTTTGGAATCTTTTTAAGATTAAGCTTTGATTTTTTGTCGTCTTCTTTGCCGGGGATAATCGCACGCAGCCCTTCGCCGACTTCTTTGGCTATACTACTAGGCGTAATACCGTGCTTTTTATTGTATTGTTCCTGAATTTTGCGCCGACGGTTCGTTTCGTCAATTGCCCGTTTCATAGAATCTGTATGATGGTCGGCATACATAATTACCTTGCCTTCTTGGTGCCTGGCGGCTCGGCCGATAGTCTGAATCAAAGCCTGGCTTGAGCGCAAAAAGCCTTCTTTATCGGCATCCATAATAGTCACTAGGCTGACTTCTGGTAAATCCAAGCCCTCGCGTAAAAGATTAATCCCGACCAAGACGTCATACATTCCTAGCCGCAAATCGCGTAAAATATCGCCGCGTTCCAGCGTGTCGATATCACTATGAATATAAGACGTTTTTATGTCTAGCTCACTTAAGTGCTGGCTTAAATCTTCTGCCATGTTTTTAGTCAGAGTAGTAACTAAAACACGCTGTCGGTTTTTAACACGATCGCGGATTTCCGCTATCAAGTCATCTATCTGCCCTTTAGTGGGTCGCACTTCCACTACAGGGTCTACCAGCCCAGTGGGCCTAATAACTTGCTGCACTGGCTCTGGGCTACGTTCAAGCTCGTATTCGCCCGGTGTAGCTGATATATAGATGACATTATTGATATGCCGTTCAAATTCCTTAAAAGTCAGCGGGCGGTTATCAAGCGCACTGGGCAGACGAAAGCCGTGCTCCACCAAGACTTCCTTGCGTGCACGGTCGCCATTATACATACCTCTTACCTGAGGAATGCTCATATGCGACTCATCAATCAACATTAAGAAATCGTCAGGGAAATAATCAATTAGTGTAGCCGGCTGCTCGCCCGCTTCACGGTCAGTTAAGTAGCGGCTATAGTTTTCAATTCCTTTTACAAAACCGGTTTCTTCCAGCATTTCAACATCATACTTTGTGCGCTGCTCCAGTCGCTGGGCTTCAAGCAACTTTCCTTCGCGCTCAAACTGACTCAAGCGCTCTTTAAGTTCTCTTTTGATATTAGAAATCGCATTACTTAATTTATCTTTTGGCGTTACGTAGTGGCTGCTGGGAAAGATGGTGATTTGCTTGGGCGAATGCAAGATTTCACCAGTCAGCGGATTAACTTCCGTAATGCGCTCAACTTCGTCGCCAAAGAATTCTAGTCTATAGGCTGTTTCGCTGCCAGCCGGGAATACATCTATTACGTCGCCGCGAACCCTAAATGTTGTACGGTGAAAATCAATATCATTGCGATGGTATTGAATATCTGTCAGCCAGCGAATAAACTTGGCTTGATTACGTTTTTCACCTAATTTTACAGTTATAGACATTTCATTATAGTCAGCCGGCGAACCAATGCCATAAATACAGCTAACGCTAGCTACGATTATGGTATCGCGCCGGGAAAGCAAAGCGCTGGTTGCACTGTGTCTTAGCCGATCTATTTCTTCGTTAATTTTAGAGTCTTTTTCAATGTAAGTATCGCTGCTGGCAATGTAAGCTTCCGGTTGATAGTAATCAAAATAACTTACAAAGTAGTGTACTTCGTTACTTGGAAAAAAGGCTTTAAATTCTGAAAAAAGCTGGGCGGCTAGAGTTTTGTTATGCGCCAACACTAGTGTTGGCTTTTGACTAGCCTCAATCACATTGGCCATAGTAAAAGTCTTACCGGAACCAGTAACTCCCAGCAAAGTTTGCTCTTTTTGACCATTCTCTAGGCCGTCAACTAACTTAGCGATAGCCGTGGGCTGGTCGCCAGTCGGTTGGTAGCTGGTTTTTAACTTAAATTTTTGACTCACCCTTTTAGTTTAGCAAATTATCCTTTGCCGGTTTTTCTAGGCCGCTCTTCTAAACTTTTAATCATGTGTTTAAAATCAGCGTACTTCAAATCTAACTCGCCAATAACTTGTTTAACCAAGCGAGCAGGGTCGGTGTCATAAACCAGTTTTGCGCTACTTGGAGCTGGCAGGGTTTCCATAATTTTGGGGATAAAATCCGCTAACCCCCCGCTTCCCAGCAAAACTGCACAGAACTTATGGCTTTCCAGAGCGGTAGTAAATTCGTGCAAACTACCGATCCGGCCACCAACCGTAATAAGCGCGTCAGAGGAGCGCACTAGATAAACATCACGGCCGACATAATCCATGTTCGTGAAGTTAATATAATCAAACTCTTCAACCGGAAGACGGTATGATTTAACATGTTCGCGTATTGAAGCGGCAGGTGAGAATCCGATAGACAGTCCGCCGTTTTCTTTAGCGCCGCGAGCTGCAAATTGTGGCAATCCGATAGTAGCTCCCGTGGTGAGCGTGTGGCCGTTTTTGGCAATCGCTTTCCCAAGCTCATACGCCAACCGGTGAGAAGTTTCAACCGTCTTGCCCGCCGCTGCCCCAGATACGCAAATTTGGTATTTACTCATCAGCTAACCTTCAAAGTTTCCGGAGCTATTAAGTCATTATCCAGCTGTTTAAGTATCTGGTCTTCAAGATTTTTCTGGCCCATATAGCGCATAAAAAGTTCATTCCATAGGCTTTCACGCGCATGGTAAAAGTAGCGTTTGTCATAGCTCACACTATTAGAAAAACTGAATGCTACGTCAATTAAATTAAGAGACAGCGGTTCATTGTCATACATTAAGCTGACATAATCTTTATCCTGCCAGAATTTCATTTCCGGATCTACTTCATAAAGTAAATCTTCGGCGTGGCGCCAGTGCAAATCTTCAGGATGAACGTGTGGCTGAAAAGCTTCCGGATGGGACTCGTCGCCCAAAGACGGGCGGCCAAAGTAACGTTGAATCACTCGCCAATGCACTTGCTGCCCGGCCATTTGACTGGCATTGCCCGGATCGGCTATTAAAGTACTGACAACTACCTCGCCGAAATTCTTACTGACTTGTTTAAGTTTGAAAAAGGCTGAATACAAGCGGACTTCATTTAAATAATGGAAGATCAGCGGTAAAGTTTTGAGTGTAATTCCTTTCATGCGCTCTTGATGCATTGGCACAACAACAATTACGCCCATCTCTTTAGTGTGGGTCACGTTATGTAGCTTTTTCTTAACAAAGTGTTCGGCTAAATCAACGTATTTATCGTGATCCATAACCACTACATCGATTTCCCTAGTTTCAAAATCGCTAGGTGTAATAGTCTTAAAAAGCTCGTCATATTTATTCAGCCACTCAGCACCTTCAGAAAATCTAATGGCTGTGTATATTTCGTCAATATTCTCATTTTTTAACATTGATTGAATGGAACTATAGCCCAGATGCTCCATAAGTTTTTTAGGCGGCATTTTGGTAAGTAAGCTCTTAGCTACCGAACGTTTTAAGGCCCAGACTTGGCGATTAAACTTTGGCTTTTTAGAAGCATTTACGATAAGAGGAATCATTTGCCTGACGTCGTGCGAGTCATTGCCACCAATTAGCTTTGTCACACGTTCGTTATCTTTCCCTACATGAGCCAATAAAGCTTGGTAAAGTTCGCGGCCGGTTGTGCTTTTATAATCTAACCCAAGTTCGCGCATTGATTGGTGGGCTTTTTCGTTAATATCGCCAATCAATCGGACATCCACTCCGGGTTTGCCTGCAGCTTTTTCCAGCTGATCTACGGCTATATCAAACAACGGTTCTTCAGCGCCCAATAAATCACGTAGAAATTTTGTCATTTTTATTTGTAATACCTTATATTTCAGGCTTTTATTATAATGCTTATGCTATCGTAGCGCAACGTTCGTCTAGGTTAGAAAGGTTTGGATTTAATCGGCATATCGTGAATCTCTGCACCGTGGCTTAAAATTCCAGCCTTAGCACCAATCCGGCCAACTACTGAAGTAGAATTAGCACTGGCTAGCGTGATTGCTTTTTCCAGACCCTTGCCTAAAACCCACTGGCTCAAAAATCCTGAAGCAAAGGCATCTCCTGCGCCTGTTCTGTCCACGACCGGCACATCTTCATATATACCAGCTTCAATAATAGTTCTGCTATCAGTTGCTACTACTCCGTTAGGACCGTCTGAAACTATCACTACCGGGCAATAATGAGTAGCGTGACGAACCAGTTCTTCTGAACTTTTACCTTCTACTAATTTAGCGGCTTCTTCTTTGTTAACCGCTAAAACGTCTACATCTTCTAGTAGACTTTTTAGTTTATTAACTTCTTTTAGCTCGCTCATAGCAGGATTGAGCATAACTTTTGTATCGTTAGATTTGGCACAAGATACAATTTTCTCCAGCAGCTCCATATCCCCAATCGAGCTAGGGTAAACCCAGTCGGCCTCGGCAATTGCTTCCATGTTTAACAACCGTTCCCTGCCTTGAATCGGAGTACCGCGATAGTTTAAAATCGTTCTCTCGCCACTTGGAGCAATCAAAATACTGGAATAACTGGCTTTATAACTGTCATCTTGAACCACCAAACTGGTATCAATGCCTTCTTGGTCTAGCTCCTGTATAATCGCCTGGCTGGCCATGTCGGTGCCCAGTAGCCACATATAACGACTATGCAAACCTTGTCTTGCCATCGTAGCCGCCACATTGGTGGCATTTCCGCCAACTGCAAATACCACTTCGTCTAGATCCAGCTTGGCACCAAGCGGCAAATGCGTATAAGCAACCTTGCCCTCAATATGAGGATCAAATTCATCACTTTTTAAAAAGACATCTTGGGTTGCTTTGCCAATAGCCAATATAATGGGATTTTTTTGAGTCATCATAAGTTTACAAAACTGCTTTGCCTTTGCTGCCAAACGCTTCGATTTTTTCTTCCACCACCTTTTGTACTGCATCGTAAACACTAGGCATAAGTTTTACTACGGCATATTCATCGGGGTTTTCTTTAAGTACTTTTTCAAGTGTGATACGAAATGCATAGCGCATGTCAGAATTAATATTCACCTTGCTAACCCCAATCTTGGCAGCTTGTTCAAAATAATGAAGCGGCGTTCCGGAACCGCCATGTAAACTGATTTGGCAATCAATGGCCTTGCGAATATTAGCTAGCAGTTCTAAATCTAACTGTTTAGGCACAGGATATTTTCCGTGCAGATTGCCAATTGCCGCTGCAAAAGTATCTATGCCGGTAGCCTCCACAAAAGCTTTGGCACCTTCAGGCGTAGAGAAAGTCTTTTTAATTTCTTCATAGTCAATCTTTTCTTCGTGCAGGTTCGAGCTACCTCCAAAATAATGGGGCTCAGCCTCTACCAGTGCTCCGGTAAACTTGGCGTATTCTACTACTTCTTTAGTGTCTTTTATAATTTCTTCATCAGTAGCTTCGTGATTAGCCTGGCTGATGTCAATATGAATAAACTCGAAACCGGCATCAATGCCCTGCTTGGCAGCCTCTACATTCGGGCTATGATCAAGATTGACATACATCTCCACGCCATATTCTTGGCGATAGTTATCGACCATGTCACGGATGTTATCCAGCCCCATAGCCTCTACTTCGCCGTGGCTAACTTCTACAAGCAAAGGAGACTTTTTCTTTTGAGCCGCCCGCGACACGGCAATCAAAGTTTCTTGGTTATCAATATTAAAGGCTCCCACAGCAAAATGTGACGCTCGTGAACGTTGCATTAAGTGACGTGCTCTTAGGGTATTATCCCGAATCTGACGAATTGAAATACTCACAAAATTTCTCCTTACTTCTGATGATACTGTGGTGCGTGCTTAATAAATTCTTGAACTTGCGAGGCGATATGTCTGCCGGTTAAACCAAATTTATCTAACAACTCTTCGGGCTGCCCACTTTCGCCAAAATGATCCCGCATTCCCACTCTGAAAAGCGGCGTAGGCAACTTTTCGCTGAGTAGTTCGGCAACTGCCGCCCCAAACCCGCTATTAATCTGAGCTTCCTCAGCGGTTAAAGCCCGGCCGGTTTTACGGACACTTTCTAGAATCGTTTTTTCATCAAGCGGCTTGATGGTCGGTACGTGAACCACTTCAGCTTCCAAGCCATGAGCTTCTAAAATCTTTGCCGCTACTAAGAGCTGATAGGTCATAGTGCCGGTGCCAAGCAGGCTGATGTCCTTGCCTGGATGTAAAACATAAGCTTTGCCAATTTCAAATGGTGATTTAGAAGTAGTGAAAATAGGAGTTTTTTCGCGAGCCAGCCGTAAATAACTCGGCTGATTGTTATTTGCCAAAGCTAACGTGGCTTTTTCAGCTTCTACGCTATCGCCAGGAGCTACCACAACCATACGCGGCAAAACCCGCATTAAAGCAATATCTTCTAACATTTGGTGGGTAGCGCCGTCAGGACCGACACTGACGCCGGCATGGGAGCCGACAATTTTTACTGGCTGGTTATTCAAGGCAATCGTGGTGCGTATTTGCTCCCAGTTACGTCCCGGACTAAACGCTGCATAACTGGATGTGAAAGGAACCTTGCCCATAGCTGCCAAGCCGCTGGCAACTGTTACCAAGTTCTGCTCGGCAACCCCGATTTCAATGAACCGCTCAGGAAACTGCTCTTTAAATAAACTCATTTTAGTAGAATCAGTTAAATCAGCACAAAGTGCTACAATTTTTTCGCTGCGCTTTCCAGCCTCTAGCAATCCGCGGCCAAAACCGCTGCGAATCGGTTCTTGTTTTATGTCTCCTCCAAAAAGGTGGGAAGCAAGCGGAAAACTACTCATTCGTGTTCCCCCTTAATCTTGCCGTTTAAACTTCTCAGTTTCTTTAAAGCCTCTTTTGCTTGCTCGGCATTAGGCGGCGCGCCATGCCAGTGGTAGTCATATTCCATAAATGGCACACCTTTGCCAGGAATAGTATGGGCGATAATTACACTTGGTTTATTGGTAATTGCACGAGCCATACTAGCAGCGTCAATCACACTTTCAATATTATGGCCGTCAATTTCCTGAACATGCCAGCCAAAACTTTCCCATTTGGCCGATAGATCTTCAAGTGGCATGATTTCCTCGGTAGTTCCGTCAATTTGAATATTATTACGATCAATTATGCCGATCAAATTACTAAGTTTATTTTTACCGGCAAACATAGCCGCTTCCCAGATATTACCTTCGTCCAGTTCGCCGTCGCCCATAACAACATAGACCCACCGGTCTTTTATTTTATCCAGGTATTGCAGGCTATAAGCCATGCCTGAAGCTTGGCTAAGACCACTACCAAGAGGCCCGCTGGTATTTTCTAGACCAGGCAATCTTTCGCGTTCAGGATGGCCCTGTAATCTAGAACCTAGTTTACGCAAAGTTATGAGCTCGCTCTTAGGGAAATACCCCGCTTCTGCCATAGCGGCGTAGCGAACCGGAACTGTATGGCCGTTGCTAAGAAGCAAAATATCGCGCTCAGACCAATCAGGGTTTTTTGGATCGTGTTTTAAAATATTAAAATAAAGCGCGGCGAAGATATCTGCTAAATCAAGCGGGCCGGCACTATGGCCGCTACCAGCGTGCTCTAACATATCAATAATATCCTGGCGAATCTGGTTCGCCATCTTATTAAGTCCTGCTAGCGTTAACTGTTGCGTCACACCATTCCTTTCGCCACACTATTTGCTTCTTCAACTAGCTTTTGATAAGCGTCAGCCGGCGCTTCAGCCTGAGAAATAGCAGCACCTGCGTTAATAACTTTCACACCGCTAAGCGAAAGGGTGTATACGTTAGCCAAGTTGGCTCCGCCGTCCCAACCCACTTCTACTTGCGGATTCAGGGTTCGTACTTTGCGAACTTTTTCAATCTGTAGCATATCTGCCGTACCGCCAAAGTGGCCCAAGTCGCCGCTAAAAACCAATACGTGGTCAACTGCTGCAATTAGCTGTTGAACCGTGTCGGCTACTGTAGGTTTTAAAAGCGCAATACCGACCTTAATGCCCGCCTGTTTAATTTGAGCTATCATAGTCGGCAAATCACCCTCGGCCTCTGCGTGCAAAATAATTAAATTCGGTTTACGCGCCACCAGTTCAGCTAAAATACTCTGAGGCTGGCGATACATAACATGAATATCTGTTTGCCAGTTTTTAGGCCAATTGATTTCATCAACCCGCACACTTTGAGTCGGTGCAAAATCGCCATCAGCTAGGTCAATGTGAACCCGCTCGGCAAACGGCGTCAGACGCTCAACTTGCTCTGCGTAATCGTCTGGCGTTTCGGCTAGAATGGTAGGGCAAATAACACTCATAAACTACGCCTTACTTGTTAGAGCGCCTATAACATAACGTACGGCCAATACACCCAAAAGTGCCACTGGCAGCCATAATCTGACACCTTCTACGGTAAGCGAAGTAATCAGTAAGAAAAGTGATAAGAATATTGCTATGGCACTCAGTTCAATAACGAATAAAACCACTCTATCGAAGGTTGGAGATATTGCGTGAATGCGGTGGAACCAGACATATAGTCCATCAAACGCCAGAAACACCAAGCCGGCTCCGGCAAAATAAGCTAAGAGTGATCCGGCGGTCTGAGAATTGTCTGAACTCGGCACGCTTGAAGAGCCTAAAATAACCGACGCCACAATAAAAATGAAAAATAGCAGCAATGCTACTAATAAAGTTCGTGCAATCGTCCCCCTAAAGCTTAGCGAATCCAGTAAGACATGTAAGCTGGTGACTGATTGTTTTTGTTTAGTCTTTTTTCTAGCCATGATTACTCCTTTTAATTTAATTCATCAAGCTGATGGTTACGGCGTACGAATCTTGGCGCACCGGCAAATGGCGTCTTGAGCCATGTATCTACAATAGCTTGCCAATCGGCTTTTTCGCCTTCTAAAACACGAGCCGGTAAACACAAGACGTTGCTATCATTATCGTGGCGGGCTTGCTTAGCCTCATACTCATCCCAGACCACACTGGCACGAATGCCACGAAAGCGATTAGCCGCCATAGCCATACCTTGGCCGCCGCCACAAAGCAAGATGGCTTTGGCTTGGTCGTCTTCATCTCCCAGCAGCTTAATCGCAGCCATTGCAGCAAACTCCGGAAAATCGTCACCCTTGTCCAAAGTTTTATTACCCACATCAACTACGTCGTGTTTATCCTTAGACAAGTGAGCAAACACTTGCTCTTTTAAATGAAAACCACGGTGATCAGAGCCAAGATACACTTTCATACCCTTAAGTATAAGCGGTTTGCTTATCTGTCGCAACAATTAGTTGTTAAGAGAAGCGCCGACGTCTGCCGTCAGCTCAACCAAGCGATTGCTATAGCCCCATTCGTTGTCGTACCAAGCCACGACTTTGACTAAGTTACCGCCAACTACATCAGTAAGAGGTAAGTCGACAATTGCACTGTGGCTGTTGCCTTTTAAGTCGCTTGAAACCGGTTGGTCTTCGGTAACATCTAAAATGCCCTGATAGAATGGCTCTTTGGCAGCTTTTTTGAAAGCTGCGATAACTTCTTCTTTGGTAGCTTCTTGCTTGGTCACAATCACAAAATCACTGATACTCACAACGGGAGTTGGTACGCGCAAAGACAGACCGCCGAAATTACCCGCTACGGCTGGCAGAGCTTTGCCTGCAGCTATACTGGCGCCGGTGCTGGTTGGAATGATATTTGTGGCAGCGTTACGAGCTCGGCGCGGATCTTTATGCGGAGCATCTTGCAGGCGTTGGTCAGACGTATAGCTGTGCACGGTTGTCATCATGGCCTTGTCTATGCCAAAGCTGCTTTCCATAACGGCCATAACTGGCGTAATGCAGTTGGTCGTGCAGCTGGCGTTGCTGATTATTTCACTGGAGTCGGGGATTTTATCTTCATTTACGCCTAATACAATCGTGTCGGCCGAATCAGCGTTACTGCCTTTAGCCGGAGCGCTGATAATGACCTTTTTAGCGCCAGCTTCAATGTGAGCTTTAGCTTTGTCAGGGTCTACAAAGAGCCCGGTGCTTTCAATCACCACATCAACATTCAGTTCATCCCACGGTAAATCTGCAGGGCTACGCTCAGCCAGCACTTTTATTTTTTTGTCGTTAACCGTTAAGCTTTTCTCATCAAAAGTAACTTTATGTTCATAAACTCCATAGTTGCTGTCGTATTTAAGCAAATGAGCTAAGGTTTTAGTGTCAGTTAAATCGTTTAAGGCTACAATCTCAAGGTCGCTACGCTCTAGAGCTACCTTAAAAGCGTTACGGCCAATCCGGCCAAAGCCATTAATCGCGATTCGAGTTTTTGCCATAGTATATTACTGCCCCCTTAAGCTTTAGCGTTATTTAAGGTTCATTATATAACCCATACTCAACTTGAGGCAAATTATCTTATTTACTTCTCTCTAGCTAATAGGTCACTATACGAATGGGATATTAGATCTTTGTCTTTGATGCCGAAGACCTTTAAATACGAGTTGCACTGATCTAGCAACTTATTTTTACCAATACTGCCGTCTTTATCTATAGCTTCAATCTCCATAAAAGTTCCGAGTCCTTTTACGCTATCTAGATGAAATTTAACATTATCAATAAAAATAATCTCTCGTTTTTTATCTACTACGACTAATGTGTCTAGGGCTTTTACTAGCACTTCCTTGAGCTCAGGGGCCGGTTGGAACCTGTATAAATTAACGAGAGAACTTTTGGGTCCTTCTATATTTTGTCGCTCATAGTGTATGAGCGCATTCTCTATGTTACCTTCCCGAAGCTTTAATCTTCCCTTTGGCACTTTAAAATAAGTGTCTACCTGGTGGTCTACCCCCTTAAACTCCCCTCCATTGCCCTTAAGGTACCGCCTTATAAAGTCATTTCTTTTAGAGCGCGCCTTAATCTCTATATTTAAGTGAGCCATACTCTACTGATTTTTATAACGCTGAATAGATTCTTTTATGACTTGCTTGGCAACTTCTTGGTCGCCCCAGCCTAGCACTTTGGTGCTACCTGGTTTTTTGAGGTCTTTATAGTGGTTGAAATGATGCTCGATTTTCTGCTGCCAGCGCTTGCCTAAATCTTCTAAGGAATTGATGGAATCGCCGGTGTTCCTGTCGTCTGAAGGAACTACGACAACTTTATGATCAGCTTCTCCATCATCGTCAAAATTTAAAATGCCAATAATTTTTGCTTCCAGCCAAACTCCGGTCGGAATCGGTTCGTCGCAAACGACTAAAGTATCTAGCTCATCGCCATCTTCATCAAGAGTTTGAGGAATAAATCCGTAGTTTACCGGTTTTGCAAAAATGCTTGGCTCCACGCGGTCTAACATAAAAGCAGCGCGTTTACGATCCCATTCCACTTTTAACATTGAGCCTTGCGGGATTTCTACCACAGTATTTACAGTTCCGCTTTGGTAATCACCAGGTTCTAACACTTGATTAAAGTCAGCCATTTAGTTTATTCTCCTTTTCTTTTCTCTAGTCTCTTCTATTGTAGCAGAGCTGTAATACTTATAAACTAAAAATATGTTGGTAATCGGACATCGTGGAGCAGCCGGCGTTGAACCGGCAAATTCGCTAGCTAGCTTAAAAGCCGGGCTTCATTCCAGTGCCGAAATTGTAGAATTCGACCTTCGCTTAACCAAAGATAATGTGCCGGTCTTGGGCCATGACAACAGACTGATACATCACCAAACCAACCCGAAAATTGCAGATTTAAAGTGGTCCGAGCTTAAAAAGCTGACCGCCAAACATGCTAATCCTGTAATTAATCTGGAAACCGCTTTAAAAGAGTGCTTCGGCAAAGTCATGCTTAACATTGAGCTTAAAACCCCCGACAGCGGCCAGCAAGCCCTTAAGGTCATAAAGTCAAAGTTTATTAAAAATCCAAGCGATTGGGATAAGTTCTTTTTCTCTTCTTTTTCACCAGCCGAGCTAAGGCGTGTACGCAAGGCTAACTCTCAAGTTGGGCTTGCCTTGCTGCATTGGTATAACCCTTTTGTTTTTGTAGCTTATCACCGTCAGCTAAATTTATCGGCTGTTGGTTTTCATCGTCTTCATATCAACCCGCTTGCCACTCAAATCGCCCGTCAGGCCGGTTTATTCACCTATGCTCATACAGTTAACCGCCCACGAGCAGCTATAGAGCTAGAACAGCAGGGGATTGACGGAGTAGTTACCGACTACCCTGCCACTATGATTGACGCCTTAAAAGACTAGTCAGGCTTCTACTTTACGTTTGCTTCCTTCCAAGTATTCGCGTATTTTCAGCGCTGCAGTAGCGCCCTCGCCTACTGCGCTGGCAATTTGCATAGTAGCTCCTGAACGTACATCGCCACTAGCAAAAATACCCGGCACATCGGTTTGTAAATCGCTGTCTGTTTTAATAAAACCCAGTTTATCCAGCTTAACTCCACTGCCTTCTAAAAATCCCGTGTTTGGCAAAAGGCCTACAAACACAAAAACTCCGTCCGTTAAAAGTTCAACCGGTTTACCATGTTTGCTAGCACGAACTTTGTTAACTAATCCGTTTTCGCCGCAAATTTCATCAGTTGTTGTGTTCAAATGAACCGTCACTTTGCCTTTTTTAACAAACTCGTCCAGCTCGTGTTGCAAAATTTCACTGGCTTTAACGGTGCTGCGAACTAGCAAATCAATATGCGTAGCAAAACGTGTTAAGAAGATTGTTTCCTGAACTGCAGAGTTGCCACCGCCTACTACAACAAGCTTCTTATCACGATAAAATGCCCCATCACAAGTGGCACAATAGTGCACACCGCGACCATAATACTCTTTTTCGCCAGGTACACCGATTTTTTTATAATCACTACCCGTGGCAATCAACACCGCTTTAGCGGTTAGTTTTCCACCATCGCTATAAACAATTTTATGTTTGCCTTTATCTTCAATTTTCGACACTTCCCCAAAGTCGATTTTGGCGCCAAAGCGCTCTGCCTGAGCTTGCAGCTGTTCGGCAAGTTTTAGCCCCTCAACACCTTCGGCAAAACCAGGATAATTATCAACTTTATCAGTAATAGCAGCTAGCCCGCCAATCACGCCTTTTTCAAGGAGTAGAGTTTCCAAATCTTCCCGAGCCGTATAAACTGCTGCCGCCAAGCTACTAGGCCCGGCACCAATCATAATGACGTCGTGAACTTTATTTGCGGCTTCAGCCACTATTTAGACTCCAAGTGCCGACGCCAGCTTACCAGGGTTCCAACCAACGGAAACCTCTTTTTGCGCACCAGCTTCATCAGAAATTACAGTTACAGGCACAGCCATCTGGCCGCTAAGCTCAATGATTTTTTGACGCTCGTCAGGGTTTTCGTCAAGATTTACTTCCTGATAGTTATGTCCTTTACTGGTTAGATATTTTTTGACCATTGCACAAGAAGCGCAAGTGTTGGTGGTGTAAACGGTGATGTTTTTTGTCATAGACCCCTCTTTTTATCTTAGATTAGATGTAATGTAACCATTATATATAGCGCTTAACGTTTTTGGCAAGACGCTATATGTTGTATTTTATGTATCAATCTTCTCCATTTTAACAATAAACCGTATCGGAGTATTTGGCTTGATCAGGGGCGGACTACCTTTAGCTCCGTAAGCTTGACTGGCGGGAATAGTAATTTGCCTGACTCCGCCAACTTTCATGCCTACTATTCCGTCAATCCAGCCTTGAATCGCGCTGCCCTTTTTTAAAGCAAATTTTTTCAGCGGATGGTTTTTGCCATTTTTACGCGAGGAGTCAAAAATTTTACCATCAGGCGTCCAGCCAAAATAACTAACGGTTACTTTAGCTCCTTTAGGAACTACTTGGCCCTGTCCCACAACCAGATCGGTTTCTTCTAAACTGCTGACCTTGCTGCTAAAAGGCGTAGCCTTATAGCCTGTAATAGGTTGTGAGGCGGCGGCATTTTCTTTAGCCTGCTTAGCAATTTGCTTTTGATATTCCTTAAGCTGTTTTTGCAACTGAGCCTGCTGATCTTGCTGGGGAGTTTGATTGTTATTAGCCAACACGACCACAAAGTATGTGCCAAGCGACCCAATCGACATGGTGATGATAATGACCCAAATTGATATACGTTGCGCCCGGCTGGTCGCCATATTTTCCTCCGTTAATTTCTCTGAAGTTTAGTTACATTGTACACCATTGTTAGTATCTAAACCACGGTGGCTCCAGTTGCCTGAATCACTTCACTGGCAACTTGGCCGATAGTTTCGTTTGCTTCTTCGCTGGTAAGAGTGTGGTCGTGCGAAGTCAGCTTAATGCGAATTGTAATATTTTTGGTTTTGCCATCTTTAGGCTGGTAAATGTCAACCGGCGTGATGTCATGCTCAATATTAGTCTTTTTAAGAGCATCTTCGGCAGCATCGGTAATTTGAACGTAAGCCACATCACTGGCAACCTGGAAACAAATATCTCGGCTAGTGCTAGGATAACGGCTCAAAGGCTTATAACTAATCCCATTCTGTTTCACAGCTTTCAGTAAAGCTTCAGGGCCAATCTCAAAACCAGCTACATATGAAGGCAGCTTGAAGTTTTTAGCTACTGAAGCTTTATATTCTCCAACTATCCCGATTAGCTCGCCGGATTTTTTGTCATGTACCAAAGCGCTGCGACGGTATTCGAAAGGCACAGTTACCGGGTAGCCCAGTTCTTTGCTTATGGGCTTATAAACAAGTTCTAAATCTAAAGAATGCGCCAGGAAATCAAGGTATTTTTTAGCTTCATAGTACGGAGCACCTTTTCTGGATTTTTTACGCGCTAAAACAAGAGTCAGGAAATTAAGCTCGCCTGGAACCTTTTCTTCATCAAGGCCGTGGACTTTATTGTGAGCTTTGTTTAGCTCAAACAGAGCAAAATCATCAAAACCGGCTTTTATGTTTGGATGGACAATACTGAGCAAACTCGGTGTCAGGTTCTGGCGATAATACTGCAAGTCAGGGCTGATGCTATTTACTATCTTGTAAGAGTCTTTGGCTTTTTGGCCGGCCTTCTTTAAAATATCGCCATGAACAAAACTATAGGTTAAGACTTCATTAGCACCGGCTCTTACTAGAATCTGGCGAATTTGCGAACGAAGGTTGTCAAACGCGTCTGGGCTAACGGCCGTAAAATCACGCTTAGCTAAGCTTGGTGTAACGTTATCAAAACCACCGATACGGCCGACTTCTTCCACTAAATCTTCAGGAATATTAATATCGCCGCGCCAATATGGCACAGTGGCAGTAAGCGAATCTGTGCTTGTAGCAACACCAAAATCAACGTCTTTTAATATCTTTACGATATCTTTTTCAGAATATTTTTTACCCAAAACTTGGCTGAATTTCTTGAAGCTTATTTTTATCTTAATTTCCGCTTGCTTCGCGGGGTAGCTTTCCACGATATTGCTGACCCGCTCAGCGCCAGTAGCCGCCATAATCAATCTTGTAGCGCTGGCTAGAACCGGAGCAGTAAGTTTAGCTGGCTGGCCTTTTGTAAAGCGGGTAATTGCTTCAGAGAAGATTCCGTGACGCATTTGTGTGCCACGCAAGTTATAAAGATTAAACGTGGCGCTTTCAATGAGTATATTCTGGGTGTTGGCGTCAATTTCGGTAGAACGTCCGCCCATTGCGCCGGCTAAAGCTACCGGGGTGTCACCGCTGCAAATTACAATATCTTCCGCGGTAAGCTTGATTTCCCTATCGTCAAGCAATTTCAGTTTTTCGCCGTTTTTGGCTGCTCGCACGATAACTTCGGCTTTGCCACTGCCAACATTTATGAACTTGTCATAATCAAAAGCATGCAAAGGCTGGCCGGTGTTAAGCATTAAATAGTTTGTGGTGTCTACAATGGCGTTAATCGGCCTCAAGCCTACGCGGCTTAAGTAACTTTGAATTTGAATCGGGCTCATAATGTTTTGATTAGCTCCACTCAAAACCACCGCCTGGTAACGTGCACAAAGCTTAGGGTCGGCAATTTTAACACTTGGTTGCTGAACCCCAGAATCGAACTTTTCACCCATATGCGGTTCAAGCGCCATTAGCCAATCCGGAGTCTTAAACTGCTGGCCTAAAATAGCCGCTACTTCACGCGCAAGCCCGATGACGCCAAAACAATCCGGCCGGTGTGTAAGTGACTTGTTTTCAATATCCAGCAAATAATCATCTAGTTCGTAAAGCTCGGTAAATGAGTCGCCGGGCCGGGCATCTTTATCGACTTCAAGTAAACCTGAATGGTCTTCGCTAATGGCCAGTTCGCTGGCGCTAGCGAGCATGCCGTGGCTTTTAACGCCGCGAAACTCCCTGGCGTCAAGAGCAAATTCATCGGCGCTTCCATGAGTAGAAGGCACTACTGAACCTGGCGGCAGCCAAACTGCCAACATACCTTGGCGCACATTCGGTGCACCGCAAACAACTTGGATGCTTTTGGCAGATTTTCCATCATCAATTTCTACTACTTTCAATTTATCGGCGTTAGGGTGGTTTTCTACTGAAACAACCTTTACAATCAGGGCATCTTTATAACGTGCGCCTAAATCAATAACTTCTTCAATTTCAACCAAACGCGCACCGATTAGCTCAGTCAGCTCATCAATAGAAACATTGATGTCGGTATATTGTTTGAGCCAATTTATAGAAACAATCATACAAATTTCCTCAAGAAAGCTAATTTACCGGACTCAAAATGGCGCAGATCTTCAATACCGTACTTGAGCATCACTAGGCGCTCTACACCGCCGCCCCAAGCAAAGCCGCGATATTTTTGCGGGTCAATTCCAGCTTCTTTTAAAACATTCGGGTGTATCATGCCGCAGCCGAGCATCTCAAGCCACTCGCTTCCGCCAGCTGGCGGATTGCCGCCTAGAGAGGCTGGCTTTTCAATTGCAAACTCAAGGCCAGGTTCCACAAACGGAAAGTAAGCCGGCTGGGTTTTAATCTTAAGCTTTTGGCTGTAGTAAGTTTCAAAGAAACTGCGCAAAGTTCCGAGCATTTGACTCAAAGTTGCATCGCTACTTACAAACACGCCTTCCACTTGATAAAAAGTATGCTCATGCGTAGCGTCGACATCTTCATTTCTAAATACTCGGCCGTAGCTAATGCTAGCTATGTGGCCGCCAGACTCCAGCTTGGTTTTGTTGTCACGCAAAATCCGGTTTTGCATTGTGCTGGTATGAGCTGGCGGAACAAAATCTTCCTCAGTGCGAAATGTATCATAGCCGTCGCGTGCTGGATGTCCGGGTGGAAAGTTAAGACTGGTGAACATATGATAGTCGTCATCAATTTGCCGTGACTCAACCGCCTCAAACCCCATGCGGGTAAAGATATCAATCACTGCTTCCAGCTCTTTTGTTAGCGGGTGTTGTGTGCCCTGCTCGGTCGGCAAAAGCTCGACAGCGCCCGCATTGATATCAAACGGAGCTGTAACGTCAATCGGCTGGATATTACTCTCCATTTGTGCAGCTTCTTTTTTAGCAACCGCATCTTCCAACTGGCTTTTCAAACTATTAATCGCTTTGCCTAAACTGGCCCTTTGATCCGCAGGAGCAGATTTAAGCTCAGAATATAGCTTACTTAAGCTGGGATCGCGCAAAATTTCCCGCGGATTATCCAGCTCGTCAAGCTTTGTCAATAACTGACTAAGAATTGATTCAACACTATGCATAACTTAGGTTTTAGTATACGAGATAAGTGTAAGTTTACAAAGCAGCTTGGTTCTTTAATGAGACTTGTTGTTTTTGCAAAGCGGCGTAGTTATTGCTAAAAGCTTTGGCATATTCCGTATCATTAGCCACCGCATTAATAGTTTGGTTAGCCTGAACAATCCGCTTCTTAATAGTTTTAATCTTGGCAGGCTTATGTTTTTCAATAGCTACCGCCCAAGCTTGGTACGCTTTGGCTTTTTGATTTATAGCAGTTATTAGCTTCTGTCTTATATTGTTTAACTCCGAAGAAGCTTGCAAATTTTTAATATGGTTGGCATCACTACTAATAGAGCCTGAGGTAGAACGAAGAGAAATCGGATTGCTAACATTGGTTAGCTTTGCCAGCTTAGCTTCCTGGTCTACTACAGCCTGGACGCCATCGCTAAAAGCCACTAAATCATCCATGTCATTCGTGAAACTTAACAAGCTCTGATAATACCCACCCAATTCAGTAGATAATTCATGTGCGTTTTTATAGTTCGGATTTAAGACCGTTCCCAGCAAAATCTCTGATAAGCTGGCTTGGTTTTGCTGGGTCTTTTTAATCTCGGCACGCGGAGAAATAACATCGCGCCTATTAAGCACCGAACTGGGACGCAGGTCTTTGACGGCCGGATCAACGCGAGCCAGATTTTCAGAAGCCACTTTGTCGTAGCTGTAAGCTGCTTGGTTGGCCGCTACTGCCAAACTAGCCAGTACCGCAGCTACAACCAGCACCACGCCAAGGAAAGTAAGGCTTATAATAAGCGCTATTTTACCCTTACTTAAAGGCTCCGGCTCTGGCGGAGGTGGCACAATGAATAAATCATCATCTTTATTATTAGACGAGTCTGTATTGGGCGGTGTTGTAGGAATATTATTCGGCGGCATAATTTTTATTTACTTTATTATAAACCAGATTATTGCTGCAGCTATCAACAAAGCTACTAATACAATAATAGCCATACCGGTTTTAGTGGTCTGGTGGTTGTCGTCTAAAAACTGCGGTTCGACTTCAGGTTGACCTACGCTGCCATTTTGCTTAAGTTTACCCTTCATCTCTTTGTCTAGCCGACTTTGCAGCTTACTACGCGATTCCTGTTGGCGTAAAAATAATCCCATAATTTTCCTTAGCTTTTTATATATTATAACTATTACTAATGTTTTGTCACTTGCCATAAGCGTAAATGTGCTACAATACAATTATAAAAATTAAGTTAACCTAGGAGGGTAACAAAATTTTATGGCAAAAAAAACTATAAAAGCCAACGGTGGCATTAAACTTAACACACCGTTTGGGGCGTTGCTAGCAGAATTTGTTGGTACGTTTATATTCGCGGCAGTCGTGGTTACTACACAAGGGCAGCCTATTTTTATTTTGTTCGCATTAACTGTAGTAGTGCTGGCAGTTGGTGGACTATCAGGTGCACACATTAACCCGGCAATTACTTTTGCCAGTTGGGCCACCCGACGCATGGACACGCTAAAAGCAGTCGGCTACATCATAGCCCAAGTTTTAGGTGCAATGTTAGCGTTGGTTGTGCTAAATGCACTGCTTAATGGACAACCGGCTCAGGTTAGCCCGGTTGGTGGTGCTGCGATAAGTCCGCAGCTGTTTAAAGCTCCTGACCTTGTCAGCGGCAAAGAATGGTACACCTTCTTTGCAGAAATGCTTGGTGCGGCTATCTTCGGATTTGGCGTAGCAAGTGCCTTCAAAAATGCTAAAGACCGCATTTCGTCAGCCTTCAGCATTGGCGGCGGCATGTTCCTCGGCCTGGTAGTTGCAGGCAGCACGGCTATCTTAAACCCAGCCGTTGCAATCTCGTTGCAAGCTATCAAGTGGTCAGCTTGGCCACTCGCTATCTACATTTTCTCTACTTGTGTAGGTATGTTGATTGGATTCCTTCTATACAATCTATTCCAACAAGACGTTGCAAATTCAGCTAAGAAATAAAGTACGAGACGACTGACCAACAAAACCCCGGGTTCACCGGGGTTTTGTTTTTGCTGGTTGACCTTTTACTCTTAAACTAAAGCTGCAAATCTATGTTTTATTTATCAGCATCATCTTCATCGTTAGAGGACTTACCTTTACCATCAATAGCCAGCTTGTCGTGCTGAGAATGCTCGCCTATCCTATCCACTACTCGTGTTAGTTGGCGACTGCGCGTACCTTCTATTTCTAGAAAAGTTTTTTGAGTAGTTTCCAACTGCTTACCAAGTCTTTCAAGGCTATCGCCGAATTTACCATATTCAACTTGAAATTTACCAATCAGGCCTAAGATTTGCTGTAAATCTTTTTCGTAACGGAAGTTTTTATAAGCCTGAAGCACTAATCTTAATATTGCCGTAAACCCAAAAGGACCAGCCATAACAACCCGGTTCTTACTACATTCTTGGTTAATGTCAGGCAATTTCTCATATATAAAGCTAAATATCATTTCATTCGGTATAAACATTATGACAAAATCAAGTGTCTGTCGCTCTGGGTTGATGTAATCTTTAGAGGTTATATCTTTAATTTTCGTTTTAATAGCTTTACGAAAAGCATTAAGCGCCTGCTTCCTATCGGCTGGTGTTTTGGCTTTTTGGTATGCAATCAAATCGTCAAAAGGAAATTTGACATCCACGTTCAGCCTTGAACCATCGGGTAGTAAGATTGTGAAGTCTGGCCTTCCTTCGCCGCTACTCTTTTGCTTCAAATAATTTTGATCTTCCACAAAACCTGCTGCCATTAGTAAATCTTCAGCAACCTCTTCTCCCCAGGTGCCTCTAAGTCGATTATTAGACAAAAGATTTTTAAGCCCCTCTGTAGATACCTGCAGGCCTTCGGTAGCTTTAACGGTGTTTTCTAGCTGTTCTCTGATAGCGGCATTCTGTTCTTTCAGGCTGCCTACTTCTTTACGGCTGCCGTCAAGCTGCTTTTCTAAGCCTTTAGTAATTTCAGACAGTAACTTTTGGTTATTTTCTAAAAGATCTTTAACGCCTGATTCTATTTCTTGCTTATTACCCTTGCGTTGCTCATCGTTCGTTTTGGTTAGCTGTAAAATAAATTTCTGAATAACAAAGTAGAGAAATACCGCTAAAAACACCGCAGCGACCAAAACTACGCCCGCAATAACTATCGTGTCCATACTGATTTAATTATAACGTTTTTACACGGCAATAGCTATGCGAGCCAGGACCACCAAAATAACCAACAATACTACCGCGATAATCATATTATAGATTTTCAAAACCCAGGCGAACAAAGCATAGGCCAAGGCATACAAACCTGCCGTCCAAGCCAGCGCTTCAAACCAGCCCAGACCTTGCAGTAAAGTCTGCAAGCTCCACAAGCTAACAATCGCGCCCAAAGCCACTAATACCGGCCTGTAAACGCCGGTTCGCACCAAAGCTACGACTCCCACCACCGCCATTAAAACCGCCGCAACGTTAAAGGCCACGTTGCCGTTATCTGCACATGTAGCCACTGAGGAATGACAGATTAAAGAATTAAAGATTACGTGCTGGAAAAACCAACTTACCAACCAAATTAAAATCCCTACACCCAGGCCTATTAAGGCGGCCGCTCCTAAGCTTTGGCGATCTATATCGACAAACTTTGGCGCTTGATTATCGGTTGTTTCAACAGTTTGCTCCACAGCCAACTCCTTACTATGAAGCTATTATACATGCTTTTAGCTCTAGGCGCAAAAATATTATTTAGACCACTGACGAGAACGTTCGGAAGCTGTGAAATACCAAAGTGCGCCTACCAGCGCAAAAAAAGCTCCGCCGGCTACATCCAGCGGAGTATGAACTAAAGCCAAAACCCGACCTAGCGCAACTAACAAAGTTAAACCGCCAAGAAATATGGCCAGTTTATATTTCTTAGTTTCAAATGCTACCGCCAAGGTAATGGCACTGACTAACATCACATGATCAGACGGAAAGCCCGAATTGCTAAGATAAGCCGCACCTGGCGACACGCCCAACTCTACGAACGGCCTAGCAGCATCCGGCTGCCATATGAATGCTATAAGCTCAGCTAAAAGTAAAGACGTAAGCCCAGCCATAACTACGCGTGCATAGGCCTGATAACGCTTATTAGACGGCACGTAACGAAGAAGTGCGTAAGCGCCAATTAGCACAATAGGCACCAGCAAACCATCGGCCATTATTCTGATTAAAAGACTGCTGTTCATAATCTAAGCAGCTTTATCATCTCACTACTAGCTTTGTTTTTCAACCAAACGGTGCAATCTTTTTTGCAAGAACTTATCTATCTTGCGGTCGCTCCAGCCCCGTCGTTTTAGCTCATCCTTCAGTTTACCAACTAATGCTTTTTGAAAAGCCAGCCGGCTTTTAAAGCCATGATGCTTTAAAACCTGGTCAAAATTATATGTTTTTAATTCGTTTTTAAGTTCATCTGGGCTAATTCCTAATACGCCTGCCCGAAGTTCCATTTTCTTGTCGTGTCGATTTTGTAAGCGCTGCAACCTTTTAATACTTTTTGGCAGGCCGCCGCGGTTGCGAGCCGGAGCCGCCATGGTTGCGCTGGCGCTACTAAGCGTAAGCATTGTAACAATCAAAAGCACCGCTAAAGATTTTGTAGCTATTTTCATAACTCTACCCTCCTTAAAAACATTAATGTGCTCGTGTTTCTATTATACCGCGCCAAGCCAAGCAATTTGCCCGTTTTTTATACAACGAAACCAAAAAATAACACACCCCGCGTCGATAGGGCGTGTTATTGAAATAATTAAATATTTACTAGGCTTCGCGTGCGTCAGCTGATAGAGCGATAAGAATCGGCCCCGTGATGAGCGCATACAGACCAAGGATCCATACGAATGCTACGCCTGCACTTGCTGGTTGGAATAGCAAGATAATGCCCGCAAGAGCAGTAACTATTCCGGCAATCAGTACAAGTGTTTTTTCTGTAGCACCAGCTTGTTCGTCAAGCAATACGCCAACTCCTTCGATCACACCTCGTATAATCAATACGAAGCCGACCAGTAGGATAAGCGTTGCGAATGACACAAGCGGATGTCGAACCAGGTATACACCTACACCAAGCTCAACCAGTCCAATCACAAGCGTTAGTAGCCATGACAGACCGCCATCTTTAGCGGAAGCGACACCGCGCACAAGGCTAACGACACCACTTACCAAAATAAACGCACTGAAAAGATACACTAGAGTTACCAGTGTAATTCCAGGCCAAAAGACTGCAGCAATACCAAACAAAATGGCTGCCACGCCTCTTACTGTTAGTACCCACCAGAACTTCGACGCAACTTCGTTGTTCCTAGCCATACTTCCTCCCTCTTTTATGTAGTATGTACTTTAATCATGCGCCGGACTTGCCAAATTGTCAATGCTTACGTCTAAAAAGCTTGAGTTTATATAGTTTTGCTTGTATCCTTAAGGCATGAAAGTCATTCAAACAAATAATCAAATAGAAGTAAGAAGTAGCGGAATAGGGCAATTAATCATCGGTCTCGTAATCGGGCTAGCGGGGATAGCTTTGACTATTTTCGTTTTTGCTGGTCCTCCAGACGACAAGGGTAACAAAATGCCTATATGGGTAGCAGCAATAGGCTTGGCTATTATCGCAGCAGGTGTCGGTATGTTGCTGTTTTCTAAAAATCGCAATGTCGTAATTCAGCAAGGCGGCACCACGACAGTCACGGCCAAGCGCATAATCGGCGGCCAGACCGAAAACCTATCTTTCCCAACCAGCGACATAACATCAGTCAGACTCTCAACTTATATCGACAACACGACAAGTAATACAAATATGCAAAATAACAATATGCAGCGAAGAAGCGTCCTGCAGCTGGTGCTTAAAAATAATGACCTAGTAGACATTGGCGGCTCTGGTGGCGGTAATTCCACATTTAACGGCATGAACATCGGCGGCTTGCTAACAAAAGCACCGCTTAGTAAAGAGGCCGATCAAATCGCCTCTTTTCTTAATGTACCGCTAGACGCCAATGACACCAGCTCCATAGCCGGTGCCGTAAAATCCGTCACTTCAGCTTTTCAGGGCAATAAGCCTTCAAACCCACAGCAACCTACAGAGTTTAATCCGGAAGCTCAAAACACTACTCCGCAACCACCAAGCACTCCTATTTCACCAACCCCGCCGCAAGCCCCTCAGCCCACGCCGCCAGTTCCACCACAAGAACCACCTGTGGTAAAACCGCCAGACGTTAATCAACCTCCACAATAGTTTAGGCTATAAGCCAACAACTTCTTTAATTCCGCCTACTCCAGATTCATGCGAATCCTGGGGTTCAAATCCATTTACTCGTAAGTGTTTTTCTAAATCGCCAACCAATTCCAAATCTGATTTCTGCGGCCGGCCTTCTTTGGTAAGCACAATTACGCTATTAACTCCCAGTTCAGAATCTGTCACCACGACAGACCAAAGCTGAGAACCTTCACTGCCCAAGTCTTGGCTAGCTAGCTCAATTTCTGCACCCTCTTTAATAAGAGGAATACTGCGCCGATAACTGGTCGTAATATCGTCTTCCGCCACTCGCGCAGACAGACGACTCCAGCCTTGAACTTCGGGGTAGCGCAACTCACAAACCTCTAAATTCGCCCCACCTCTACCCACATTGCCCATTAAAGGAAGCGAGCGCGGTGAATAAACTTCATAAGGAATCTGTTTGTGCCTTTTGTAAGCAAGCACGTTAAAAAACGGACGGAAACGAAATCGGCTATCGCCTTGCTGAAATCTCGCTACTGCTGCACGGTTTTGCCAATAAACCGCTGCATGCTCATCGTAATCAGAAGCGCCGGTAAAATATGCATACAAATGGCCGACAAAATGATCTGCAGCACCCAAAAGCCCTGCTTCTCGCCCGGAATCGCTACCAATCGCCAGTACCGGAGCGTCTCTAAAAAACCTTGCTTCAGGTTCTGCGCCATCATCATCTACCGTAACTTCTCCGCTTAGCACCATAGACGGACAAGACTCTTCCGCCATATACCAGTCAACTTCCGTCCTGATTTTTTCCAAAGCCTCATGGTCAAAGGCAATAGTTGAAAATACGGCCAGCGAATCATCTCTTAAACGCTCAATATCTTCTTGCGTAAGCTCGGCATGCGGACGACGATCTGCAATAAAACGCAAAGTTCTATTAAACAAAGTGTCCGGCCGTTCAAAATACTGGCGGCCTTCTCCCGGACTGTATTCCTTACTTGACATATGCAAATATTATATCAAAAGCAAGACTTTGTAAATCTTTAAAGCTTTCTACAAAAGTTTAACTTTGCTATAATCTCATCTGATAGTGGGGATTAGCCAAGCGGTAAGGCAACGGGTTCTGGTCCCGTGATCGCAGGTTCGAATCCTGCATCCCCAGCCAAGGCCAGACAATGGGCTTTACGTCCGTTGACTGGCCTTGTTTTAGGTGCAGGACGAGAACCCTTGGGTTCGGCGGATGAGCCGCGCAGGTAAAAACGTGTTTTACATGTTTTTACCGAGCAGCGAAGGAGGAGTGCGAGGCTTTAGCCGAGCGCGATATCCTGCATCCCCAGCCATACATTGACTATTTTTACAATTTATTCTAGAATAATGTAAGTTTCGTTGAGGTCGCGAGAGACTTCCGAGGCACCTTGACAAGCAGATTAAAGATATGAGGTGAGAAACAAGATTATCTGTTTTTGGTAATTTTGTATCTCATCTTATATGTAACTAGGGAAAGTTCTACTGATAAGGAGACGCAATTATGGGCGTTGGTATTGAATTTTTCGTTGGCTGCGGAGTTGGCGGTTTCGTCGGCGGCCTTTTGGCTGCATGGCTTATGGCCAGGTCCTATAGAACGTGACAATTCTATAGAAGGAGGTTTTACGGTAATGCACATCTCAGTCAGTACACAGTTCATAATCATCGTCGCATGTGTTCTCTATGGCATTGGTGCCATTTACAACTGGGTCAGCTACTGCGAGAAGTACTTCGCCGGACTTGATTTCTACTTTCAGAAACATATCCTCTTTGTGGGAGGGTACGCAACCGAAGCCATTCTGAAGTTCCTCGCCTATCTGGGAGCCTTTTTGCTGGCTATTGCGGTATCCATATTTTGGTTGCCTGTGAACTTGATTCTTCTTGCTCTCGCATATATTTACGGAAGACGAAGAGCCAGCAGAAGACGACGGCAAGCAGTATGAACGGGAATTGGCAAGCGGGCGATCAGAGAAACAAATGGTAGCCTAAAGCTACTTCTCCATTGTTTTATTTCTCTGGTAGTCTGCTTGTCTTTTTCCGCTCAGTGAATGCGTGTTCACTCTGACGAGTCCAAAAGGACGAAAGCGGGAGAGTTTAACTACTATAGCACGGTTATTATTTTTATAAAGCAAAGCTACCCCTGACAGGAGGCTCTAGACGTAAAAGCCTTTTTCTTGCATTTGACACCTTCTGAAAAACAGATGTAACTATGGTGAAATAATATCCTAGAACCCGAACTACTTTAGCGATGAAATTTTGCCCAATAAGTCCTATAAGTTCGTGTCTTTGTTACCTAATTTCTTGGCTGACTGAATCTTTTTGTGGATGTCAAACAGCTCCTCATCGCTAAGTACGCGCAACCCTGTTTTACCAAGTTTCTCAGACTGTCTCACTACCTTCAATGCTCTCGAGGGTTATAATAAGACTTATGAGCGAAGATATAAATTCAACCCCATTAACGGGTTATAAGCGATCAAAGAAGGTATTAACGCCACCTTTAGCAACTTTGCCAAACATGATGATGAGCTCGTGGATTAATGATCGACTACCGGAAATGATATGGGCTGAACTAATCCGCGAAAGGCACTCTGGTAGTATCGGGTACGCTATTTTTCGAGACATCCTAGGGTGGCTGGGAGAGAATAAGGGCAGGTATAAATTGATTGGTGTTACACACACTAATATTGCCAAACTTAATCCCCAGTTCAGAAATAAACTTCTAAAACATACTGTTGAACAAGCAGGTACTGACGCATTAAGACCACTCCTACTTCTACCCGAATTGCCTGGGTATAAAGCATGGAAAGAGGCGTTAGGAAACATTACGCCAAAGCCAGAAGAAGACTGGAGTCATCTCGCAGATGCGGTGTCATTAGTAATATGGCATCAATCACAAGAAGCAACCGACGTAAGGTGGGTAAAACTAGTCGGTACCTTACTATCGGGCAAGTTGCACATTCCAAAAGAGATGTTTGAAGGCATTAATCATTATCCGAATAAATACGATCAACGAACTGTAAGGCCATCAATTAGATCTTCGGAGATAATGGATAACCTGCAAGATAATGGCTATGTTTGGGCAGAGAAGTTTTGGGGCTACACACAAAGCAAGACCTTATGCCTGCCAGACCCAAGTAAGAGCAAAGACAACAAGATAGCGCAAGGTTACAAAGGTATAATTACTGATAAGAAATTCTACGGAAAACGACTAGAAGAAATAAGACAGCAACTTATCAATCACTTCTTTAATACATCAACTACCACTAAAGTTGACTCGAGACATGAAACCGTATTTGGAATTGTTCTGTATGCACTTGATACTTATATCGAAAACAGTATATTACTAACCGCTGGTACTGTTAGCGGTCGCGCAACAGCACGTATTATTTTTGAATCATATTTAACACTAAAATATCTATTGCACCTGGAAAGAAATGGTTCGCCCGGTTGGGATAGCTATAGAGACTACGGGTCAGGTCAAATTAGTTTAATCGAACGGAAATATGAGGATGAAGGATACGTTAGTGGAATGGTAGACCTTAAAACCATGGACAATATCGCTAACGAAGATAAATGGTCCGAATTCGTACCGATTAATCTTGGCAATTGGGACAACTCCGATCTTCGCAAAATCAGCATAAAAATACGTGAGAAGGCTCTATACGATAAATACTACATTTACACATCGGGTTACATTCATGCCAACTGGGGTGCAGTTCGTGAAGCATCGATGCAAACATGTTTTAATCCGCTCCATAGGCTTCACCGCATACCAAGTTTCGGCCTACCAATACTACCAAGCGTTAATGAAGATTGCCGACTTGTACTTAACAAACTACTCAGACTCGTGGACAGCGCATATCCAGATTTCAAATATCGTTTACGCAAGAGACCAGTCGAAATGAGAGGAACCGATGATGGGTCTGATTAAGACGGCCGTATCAGATATAGGTGTTTCTGCTAGCGTAAATAATCCTGCTCTTTTCCCATCTGTCACTAGCATACAGTTATCTGGCCCGCAACTTATGGCTAAAGCTGCAGACGGTTTATCCGAAGAGGCTTATGAAAGAGTGTCTAAAGAAATTAGAATTACTTTTTCATTTTGTTTTGAGCATGTATATTCAGAAGACTACGATATATCCATACCTGGCACTGGCATTGCCCATGGCGGTCATGACGAAAGGAAACAGCATTTACTGGATGAAACAGGTTCTGTGTCTGAGAAATTTGGCAATGTGAGCAGAGAGTTGTTTGAAGATGCCGCAAATACCAAATTAGTACAGTCAAAGCGTAGGAGCTTCTTTAACTCAGCATTTATATGGGCTCGAGCTAACGAGCTGCAAGAGCTCAAGTTGTTAACAGAGGCATATACGCAGTACTGGAGGCTGCTTGATCTTGTTTACAAAAAATCGCAACTTAATAAAGTGCAAGTTGCCAAACTGCTTAATAAGTACTCTATGCGGCCTACTGAATCCAATGTATTTGCACTAAAAGTTCTACATAAAATGAATATGCTAAAAGATTCCTCGAGCAACATAGAATCACTAGCACTTTTAGACAGTTTGAGACATCCACATGCGCACCAAGCAAGCGATAGGACCGACTACTATATGGAAGAAGAAACACACCTTGAGGCAGAGATGCATAATATTTTCATCGCAGACATAACAAAGCTTTTTATAATATGGGAGATTGGCCTAAAGGGTTATTACTTAAGACCAAGGGCAAATATTTACGAGCTAGCAAAGAAGGATAACTGAAGTGTATCCGAACGTCGAGGAGTCCTTAAACATATTAGAGCTATAGTGGGTAAGGAGAAGAAATTTCAAAATTTATTATTGAGTCCCTTAAAACAAAACCTTGGCCAAAATCTATTTTCCACAATCAAGGCCACTACCTTGAGCGCCTCCGAGACGTTGCGAGCATGCTTGAAAGAATAGGGATACCAGATATCGCATCACCCCGCTAAATGAGTGCTAATGTATAATTAAAGCAAGGAGGTTTATAATGAAGAAAAAACTTGATGAGCTTAGTAAATTAGAGCAAGAAATAGTACAGAAATTCATCAGAAATCCGCGTCCTGAGTTGGGCATAAAAACAGTTGTCTTTACCGCGACCGAAAGCTACGTCGTATTCGAAGACAAAGATGAGTCATAGCCTGCGCGATATAATGCGATTTCCTTGACCGTAATGGCCAATTAGTAAGGATTTTATGACAAGCAAAAAAGCAATTTCAAAATTAATCGATGAGTTAGAATAGTTCTATGGAGCAAGAACCGCCGTCTGATTCAACACCTACCCAGCCCACCGAGCTGGAAGAGAGCGCAGAAACGCCAAAACCGGCTATTGATGCGCTGCCTGAAGCGCTAGGTTTTGCTGAAACCGAAGAGCTTGGCCGACTCCGCGAGCAATTGATTAAAGCCATGCTGGCTGGTGCAGATGTCAAAGAGCTGGCTGCTCGCTACCACCTGCTAGCCGAAGAGCTTGTTAACCAACGCGAGGGCGAGGACTTTGCCAAGGCTCAAATCGGGCTCATCATTCAAATGGGGCTAATGCGCCGCGATGGCGGCCGGAGCGATGACTTTGCTGAAGACCTGCACGATGCTTTAACTTACGCCAAAAATATGGGTCTTGCGGATATCGTGTCCGTGTTGGAAGAAGCCGTTAGCCCTGAGCTTTGATAGAATTGATTAAATGCAAGAAATAGTAATATTCGTAGTTGGTCTGGTGGCTGGCTTTTTGGGCGCAACTGTCGGGGGCGGAGGCATGGTTGCTGTTCCTGCACTTTTGCTCTTAGGATTATCGCCGCAGTCTGCCGTAGCTATCAATAAAGTTGGCGACATTGGCGCGTTTATATCTGCCACCGGTAAATATTGGAAGTCAAAAAAGATTGACTGGAAAATGGCCATTCCCCTGGCAATCGTTGCAACTATTAGCAGCATCATAGGGGCGCAAATAATGGTTAGGATTCAAGCAGACTTTTTACAGTCGCTTATAGGTATTATGATCTTAATCTTTCTGCCTTTTTTCTTTTTTGGGAAGGACATTGGGCTTAAGCAAGCCCATACTTCAAAAACTAAAAAAGCTATCGGTCTGGCCATTTATGCCCTACTGACTATAGAGGGTGCAATAGTGGGAGCCGGAGGAGCGACTGTATATTTACTTATCATGATGTACTTTTTCGGATATGAAATAATTCGAGGCTACGCAACCAACACTCCTGCCGAGCTATTCTCTGCTCTTATTCCCGCAGTCATATACTCTTTTTATGGATTTGTTGATCCGTTGCCTGCGTTAGTAATATTTGCTGGGATGCTTATAGGTGGCTATATAGGAGCCCATACCGCAATCAAAAAGGGCAACCGTTGGGTTAAGACCCTATTTACCCTAGTCATCATAGCTTCTGTAATAAAAATATTATTCTTTTAGCTTGCCAAGACTCACTAAACTTTAATGAAGCTTGGAAAACTGCCTAAGCGGTCGCGATGACCGACGGAACACGCTAGAGCGTGTAGGCAACCCGTTATTAAGGAGGCTTGTGGCTTGGCTGAATCATCCTCCACGTCCAATCATTTTCTTATTTAGGACGCTAAATGCCAGAAAGCCAATGAAAGTACCCAGGACGACGAGCCAAAACTCTCCCTTAACGTGAGTTTCCGGAGTTATAACTATCCAGCCTGCAATACCTACTAACATGACCCACACATAGGAGTCAGACTTTTCTTTGAGCTCTCTCGTAGAAGAGTTACGTCCTGCATGAGCCCGTCGCATGCCCATAATAGTAATGAGCGCCGCTACACCAATCCCGAATAGGACATTCCCTAGAACTACAAAGAACCATGTCATGCAATTCCTTCCTGCTAGACTGTGCTACGCAAGCCCAGCACCTCGTGGAAGATTATCCAGAAACCGTAGGGGCCTGACAAAATCAAGCCCACGCAGCTGGCTATTGGTGCGTGATTTTTTGGTTCGCCGCCCATGAGCATGAAAGCCACGAAAGCAGCAACACCGAGCAGCAGCCATACAGCCAGAAATCCCCATGCGCTGAACAATACTGAGCCCAACGCCAAAGCAAGAACTGCAATTAGCAGCAAATGCCAAAGCTTAAGATGCGACATCTTTTCGCCTCCTTTAGAAGAACAAATCCCGCCTGAAGTTTATAACTATAAGCCGAAATTCTGAATAATATATTAACATGAAATATTGAAATTATCAAGTTATTTATATAACTAAGCTTAGGGACTATAATTAAATTGAAAGGAGGGTGTTATGGTTAAGAAGCAAACTACCAAAGCTATCAAAAGTGGTGGCGGACCAATGGGCTTTGTAGCCTTTACGGCTTGGGTTGGTGCACTGGTTTATTTCGTGCAACATTCCATAGGATTTTGGGGCTTTATATTAGCTGTTCTAAAATCTTTCGTCTGGCCAGCTTTTGTGATTCACGCTGTATTGCAGCTGCTACATATATAGCTAGAGACTTATAAATCTTATCTACTGTGTTTTCTTGCTAGACTTTTTAGGTTTGCCCAAGACCGAGCTATCTTCAAAGTGAAGGTTTGGAATCCATGAAAGCCAGCTTGGGAACCACCAAGTAGCGTTTTTACCTATTGTCATCAAAGCAGGAATCAAAATCATGCGCGCCAAGAAAACATCTATAGCAATGGCAGCAGCCAGACCGGTGCCAAACATCTTTACCACCGCGCTAAACTGAGTGTTGAATGAGCTAAACACACAGAACATAATCAGCGCGGCAACAATTATAATTCGTGAAGATTTGGTTAGCCCTGCTACAACAGCTTGGGTGTTTTTACCGGTTTCTGAATAAGTTTCACGCATTCTTGAAACAAGAAAAATTTCATAGTCCATAGTTAGCCCAAACAATATAGCGAATATCATTATAGGTACATATGAGACCAGCGGGCCGGTTGTTTCAAGCCCGATTAAGCTCCCTGCCCAGCCCCATTGGAAAACTGCTACCATGACACCAAATGATGCCAGCGCCGTGAAACCTATCATCAAAGCCGCGATGAACGGAACGTAAATAGAGCGGAAAACGATTATCAAGAGCACGAAAGCTGCCGCTATAACAGCGCCCATAAAGATCGGCATCTTGTTGACAATCTTGTCTGCCATATCAACGAAGGTGGCTGTGAAGCCGCCGTTATGTATTTTGATGCCTGTCTTTGCCTGAGCTTGCGGCAAGGCGTTGTCTTCCAGAGTATTTACCAGGTTTTCCGTTTGCTGGCTGTAGTAAGAGTTTTTAGAAATAACAGCTTGAACGGCTACATTGTGATCGGTATTAAAGTTAGGATAAGTTACCGCTTCAACACCTGAAATCGTTTGAAGCTTTTTGGTTATATTGGTTAAGTCAGATTTTACCTGCTGCTGGGATTTTCCGGCAGGAATTTGTTCAACCAGCAAAATCGGACCGTTATAGCCTACTCCAAATTTCTTGGAGATAATATTATAAGCAATTCGCTGAGTGTTGTCTGAAGGAATTGTATCTTCTCCCGGTGGGCCAAGCTGGATGCTGAACACTGGAATGATAAGAATCGCATAAATGATTAAAGCTATAAAGCCAGTTCTGTAAGGATGCTTGGTAACGGTTATTCCCCATTTTCTTGCGCTGGTGTGGTTAAAGCCTGTCTTGCCAAAAAGGTGATGTATGTTGAGCTTTTCAATCTTGTCGCCCAGCAAACTTAGAAGAGCTGGCAAAAGTGTATTGGCAACTACAATCGCCGTACCGACAGTAACAGCAGCAGCATAGGCAATAGAGCTGATGATTGGAATGTCTATCAAAAACAGGCCTAGAAGCGCGATGATGACAGTTATACCGGCAACTATGACCGCCTGGCCGGCAGTGCCGATAGCCCGGCCAATGGCTTCAATTTTATCCAGGCCATTATGCTTGTTTTCCCGAAAACGGTTAACTATAAAAAGCGCATAGTCTATACCGACACCAAGACCTATCATGGTTGCAACCGTAGGACCAACTGAGGAAACTTTCAAAAAGCTCGATAAAATGTAGATTATTGATACGCCAATTCCTAGGCCAAACAACGCTGAAATCAGCGGCAAGCCCATGGCTACGACTGAGCCAAAAGCAATCATTAAGATTATTATTGCTGCAGAAATGCCAAGAACTTCTGATAATTTGTCGTCAGTCGTGGAATTGGCCGTAGCAAAATATGTATTGCCGCCAGGTACGGCACTAGCGCCAACTTTCTCTCCCATAGAACTATAGCTGTTAACTTTATTAGTTAAATCATCCGTGGTCTGGGTGGTGACTGTAAAGTTTTTGTTGTAGTAGATATTAGAAAAGGCAGTGGTGCCATCTTTAGAAATATTTACCGGCTGGCTATTCACAAGCTGGTATGGATTAGTTACGGTTTCTACACCGCTAAGTTTTGAGACACCTTTTAATACGCTAGCAACGTATTGCTGTTTGGCAGGTTCGGCGATACTTCCCTTTTTAGACTGGAAAACAACCGTGGCACTTTCGCCAGCAATTTGCGGGAAGTCTTTGTTTAAGACATCCTGAGCGGTTTGGGCTGAAGTGTGAGGAATTGAGTAGTCGTTTTGAAAGCCGGTGTCTGCAGATTTTACCCAAAATATTCCGCCGACAATAATGACAAGCCACACAGCTAAAACTAGCCAATGATGCTTGGCTAGCAGCTTCCCCAGCTTGTACAAACCCTTAGTCAAAGTTACTCCTTACTTGCTAGGAATAATAGCACAACTTCAGACCCGCTAAAAGATTTTTATGTGAGTGTGAGTGATATTAAGTAGCAAAACATACAGAGCAAAAGTTGCAACAAATATTCCAACTGTGGAATATAATTTTACACCACCTGCTTTCAAACTCTGTTTTTTATTTTTAGAGGTCGCAACGTCAAAGACATTATCATCAAAGACTACAGAAACATAGGTTCCAATGGCAGACAGCACTAATATTAATCCTAGTGGCCATGGAGTAACGATGATTTTATGGAAAAGCTCTAGTAAGCCGGTTTTGTTAAAGACTGCCACGTCAAACGCAAAATAAGCCGTAACCAAAAGAGCCGCGAATATCCAAACGATAATCTGGGTGTATAGCATCCTAAAGCCGCTAACCAGACGAATCGGAAAAGCTACTAAAAAGCCTGCGTCGGCAATCGGCGTGGCAAAAACAAAAAACGCCCAAGTCATGATAGTTACCGACAAGCCTTGCTTTAGCCCATAGCTATAAACAGAATAAGCTGCATAAGCCACAACTATAGCAAGTATCAGCAAAAATCTTTTAAGGCCTTTGGTGTTGTTTTTTGTTTTAGTCATTAATAATACTTTAGCCTACTCTTGTAGAACTGATAAGACGTTGCCGGCTGGGTCTTTGAACCAAGCAATGTCCGGGCCGATATTTTGGGCCCGACCGCGGGCGATGCCTTTTTCGTCTTGGGGCGGATTGTCATAGTGCTCAATATTAATGCCTTGCTTACTTAGCTCTTCCACTGCTTTGTCAATGTCATCGACTGCAAAATTTAAAATTGTAAACGTAGCTGGCTGATGATTCTCTTTTGGGTAAGCAAACACATTTCCGCCACCAGGCAAATAAATCTTAACGCCCATCCGACCCTGTTCTTCAACTTTTAGGCCAAGCTTGTCGGCGTAAAATTCTTTGGCTTTTGCCACATCGTTAACCGAAAATCCGCTAAACGCCGCTTTTATATTCACCATAATCATTCTCTCTCCCTATCCTTTTATTTTACACCCTTTTATATAAAACTCCTTAATTAGAATACATTAGCGATTTGAAATATTTATGATATAATATTACTTCATATGAGTGAAGTGTCTGTAGATAGAGAAAAGCTGGCTTACGGCTTGGAACGTGGCATTGGGAATTCCAAAACTATATTTAGAGAAGTTCCAAAAAAATATAGATTGCGTGTTGCGCCGTGCGGATTAGTTTCTACAGCGATAAGTGAGTACTTACGTGATATGCATGTTCAACATGAGCTAATAATCAGCAGGCTCTTTCTCTCCCATGAGCCAGATATGCAGCATGTCTTCCCAGTTATAGGAGATATTTATGAAGATGATCCTGCAGCGATTGACGCTTCTTATAGTCAATTTCTCGGCCACGTTGGTCTACATTGGGGATATGAAACATATAGTGGAACTAGGGAATTCCCAAGAGAAAAAATTATGATTTTTAAAATGTCTGAAAGAAATACAGCAATTGATTGGCTAACAGCTGCAGCAATAAGATTTCAACAAGCTAACATTCACCCTAAAAACGAATTTGATATAGATATGGGTGCAGGACCTTTGGAGTCAGCAGACGAAGAAACAATTAGTAGCAACTACGCTAAAATATGGAGTCCAGCTGCTGCTTATTTATGGCGACCGCCCAAGCGAGTTATAGAAGATGGTAGAACTGTAGCAAAGCACATACCTAAAAATGCTATTACTGTTACCTAGCCAAGATACTTTATTGTAATTTTGTAACTATTATTATATGATTAAGTTATGGGCGATAAAGAGCGTGAGATTCATGAGTTTTTTGAAAGAAGCCGCTTAACTTTAGACCTGGCTGGCCTTACGGATGAAGAGCGTCAAGCCGGCTCGGTATTTTTGGGCGGTAGTGCTGCAGAGTTTGTAGAATCTGTAGAAAACTTTCAATACGACCGTATAGAAACAGTGGTTTTTAGGTGGGGAGACGACAAAGCAAAAGACATTTTTGCCGCTCTTTTAGAGCATATAGAATCACCTGATGAAACTATCTTACCCTTTACCGCAGCCGCCATTGTTGGAGGTAACATATGGTTATTGACTTTACAGGATAAAGATTTCTCTACTGAAAAAGCTTACCGCACTACAGATGATTTTATTGAAGTGCCATTCGATGAGGAAGAGGCCGAAGAAGTACTAGCAAACGCGATGGCCAGTAGTGCGCGCAAAGAAATCTTAGGCAAAGTCGGCTCCAGCTACGTTTTATTTGCAATGGCTACCGCACTTAGCGGCGAAATAAGCGAGCCCGTAGAAACTCGTGAAGAAGTTCAGCCCATACCTGAAAAAGTGGATGACGAAGAAGTTGTAGCAATTTTAGAAAAAATTGTAGACGAATGGGACTTCGAGTCTAAAACTGATCAAGCTAACAGTCGTTTCGCCCTGCATCTGGCTCATTGGGTTTTAGAGACGTTCGGCCACGATATGGGCGAGTCTGGCTGGTGGTCTTCGACCCGTTATCACGAGGAAATAGAGGGCAGTCAGCTGCCCGACAAACTACAGCTTCTCCTAACCCAAATATGGAAGGAAGAGCCTTACGTTACCGGTGATAATTCTGTAACTATGCAAGGCAAGCCGGAATATATGGAGACTGACCCGATCATCCCCCGTTGGGAAGAGATTGAAAAGTTTGAAACCTTTGAAGAACAACTGGAATTTGCCAGGTCTCAGCCGGATATTTTAGAAGGAATAGAACCAACCAGCATAACAGTCTTGCCACAAGTGAGCGTTATGTTCGAGCCACAACCTAACTATGAATGGGGTATTGAGTTTTTGGTAAACGAACTGGGCATACGTTTAGCTTCGTTCGGCAGAGACGGCAAAACTATGGAAGCAGCCGACTTCACGCGGGTAATGGATGGAAAAACTTCTGAAACTGCAAAAATTGTTTGCCAGTTAGTTTTACTGTGTGCTCAATTTTCCCAAAGTTACACCGGCGGAGAAATAGGTATAGAAAAATTTGAAGAACTTATGGAACGTGTGTTTGCCGGAGCCAGTATATCAACAGATTCCGATATCTTCCGCAACATAGCCACGTACAAACCCAAGCCGGAAAATTCAATTAAAAATCTTCTTATCAGACGCTTGCAAGAATCTGGCGACCTAACATAAACAAAAAGCTTATGTTAAAGTTAAGGTATGCAGAAAATAGCCAAGCTTAATCGCTTCAATCTAGTAATGGCTGCCATACACGCCCTGCAGGGCGTGCTTATTATTTTGCTAAGCCGGGATTTTTCCCTGCCTATCTCTACTTCTTACTTAAGTTTCAATAACGCTACAGGACAGCTTGAACCGGCTACTCAGCATTTGTTTGATTTATCTCTCCCCTGGCTTATAGCCATATTTTTCTTTTTGTCGGCAGCGGCGCATCTTATCATCGCTACGGTTTACCGCAAGAAGTATGAAGCAAATCTTAAAAAAGGCATCAATAAAGCCCGTTGGATAGAATATAGCCTGTCAGCTTCCGTCATGATGGTCGCTATTGCTCTGCTAGTCGGTATTTACGACCTGGGCAGCTTAATAGCAATTTTTGCTTTGGTAGCTGTTATGAATCTGTGCGGTTTGGTTATGGAAGTTCACAATCAGACTACTGCTAAAACCAACTGGCTTAGTTTTTGGGTAGGTTGCCTAGCTGGAATTATTCCGTGGATAGTAATCGGGCTATATTTCTGGGCAAGTGCAAATAACGGTAGTGCGCCGCCAACTTTCGTTTACTGGATTTATGTATCGATATTCATTTTCTTCAACTGCTTCGCGCTCAACATGGTTTTGCAATACAAAAAAGTAGGGAAGTGGAGAAGTTATTTATATGGAGAAAGAGCTTACATTATCCTTAGTTTAGTAGCCAAATCCGTCCTAGCCTGGCAAGTTTTCGCCGGAACTTTGCGGCCTTAACTCCCCTTTCTTCTACACTCGCTTCTACCCTTATAGACTCTGTAGTTGTATACTTATTACACTATGGCGGATAAATTAAACAAATCAAGCGAAGAATTATTACAGCTTTACAATGAAGTCGATCAGTTTTTGCGCCAACAATATAAGCGAGACAGCTACGCTGACCACCCGTTTTTGATCCAAGAACTTGCTGCTAAAAATCCTGTAATAGCTCGTCATCAACAGATTATGCGAGCAGTAGCACAAATAAGAAACAGCTTAGTGCACAATCCTATCCCCGCTGTTGCCGAACCAATAACTAGCCCTAACCCGGCACTTGTTAAAACTTATAAAAATATCCGTGACGCCCTACTTAATCCAATTACCGCTCTTAAGATAGCGGTGCCAGCAAGCAAGATTTACACTTCTACGCTCGATGCTAAATTGGTAGAGGTCATGAAGGCTATGGATGAGAATATTTTTACTCACGTGCCAATCATTAAAGATGACAAAATGGTTGGGGTGTTTAGTGAAAACACTCTACTCTCCTATATAGTGCGCTCCGGCGAAGCTATTGTGACAAACGATATGAAGATGTCAGACCTTGCTAAGTTTTTGCCGCTTTCCGCTCACCGCGGCGAAAAATTCGTATTTTTGCCACGCAAAGCATTGCTTAGCCAGGTTTACGAAGTATTCAATAAAGCCATTCAAGTCAATGAGAGAATCGGCATACTTTTTATTACTGAAAACGGCAAACAAAGCGAAAAACCACTTGGTATTATTACCGCTTGGGATTTAGCTACGCCGGATTTCAAGCCCTAGAAACAGCGTTTTTGCCCATGGCCTTTAGTCTGGCTTTGGCTGATTTTTCAGTCGGTTTAGAGATAACCAACACATCCAAGTGAGTATCTTTACTGGTAAAAATCGATGACATAGTTTCTAAAGTTTGCTCATCAGAAGAAGACATCCAGCTTTTTAGCACTTCAGTTGCTACCAAATCCCTACTCGCCCCGTGTCCGACATGTCGGCTGAATTCCACCAAAGCAGCTTCAAGCGCCCTTTTGTCAGCCTTTCTATCCGAGTAGTTACTTTTATTGGTGGCCCAAGGGAAGATTACTATCTTGCCGCCATAAGCCAACTTGTCATAAAGTTCCAAAAGTGTAGCAACAGCGGCATTGTAAATTTCTTTCTCTCCGCCAGGTCTGTCGTCAGTTTGAAAGTGAAATGGCCAAGCGTCAAAACAAGTTATCAAAGCTATGGAATTGGGCGGAAAAGGTATTTTGTCAAAAACATTCCCCTGTAGATGCTGATGGCGATCACCCAGGCTTACCATTGCATGAGAAAACATATGAAGATTTTGGGTAGTTTCCGGAGTATTAGCCAGAGCACTGGCAGCAATCTGCGTGGGATCAGTAGAGTCCATACTTAAGTGGCGTGCCGGTTTGTAGCGTGGGTTGCCTACGATCATATTAGCCAAGAACTTAGCTTGCCAAGCTATATATTTAACAGCTAATTCAGCCTTAGCGGGCTTGGTTTGATGAGCTAACTCCCGGTAATCGTCTATTTTGCCGTTTACGCCATCAAGTCTTAGCTGAGCTTGATGATAATCGGTTAATTCCGCTTCCTGAGCCAATATCAGTTTTGCCCTATGAGCATCTGTTGTAGTAATACCCGCTTCTGCTACGCGCTCAAAGTATGTCAGTTCGCTTTCTATCGTTTCAAACCTTAAACTCCACCCACTTTCTACGTCGCTGCCACCGGTATCTCTAATATATTTAGACTGCCAATTTGAAAGTAATTTTTCTAGCATTCGCTCTTCTATTAAAGGATTGGTTCTAGCCTCCCCTGCTGCTTCCTCAGGAGTAATTTGGTAAATACAGTCTTGAACAGCTGCAATTAAAAGCACTCTGGCTTCTTCATCGCGCGCAATTTGATGTGCTATAGGAACAAGTCTTTCGTCGTAGTCGCGAAGTTCTTCAAAAGCTTCATTGTTAAAAGTAGCAGCTACGAGCTCGCTGGCTCTTGTGCCGTCTCGCGAAAATTCCTTGCCTCTTAGCAGCTGCGCGTACAAAGGTACGGAAGACCCGATATCAAGAGTAACTATAGGCAGATCTTTAGGAATACTTTGATACGTTTCGGATACTTTAGCTAGCCAGGCCGGCAATCTCTCCCAAGCATAGCCTGGCTCCCCCGCTGAAAGTTCTTCCAGTTCTTTTATAAGCTCAGAAAGGTCTGCCCTGCCGCTTGGTATGGGCGGGCGTGCGTGCAGAATCTCATCAATATGAGTTTCCGGATCCGGGGAATGACGAAGCTCATAGCCTCTATTCACAACTAACTAGTCTTTCTCCCACCACAAGCAATAGTTTACAGTTATTATAATATTTTATTGCTAATATATCAAGTTTTTAACTAACGGCTTATAGAATTGAGCTTTAGATTAGATTCCTAGTCTTATTGCCATGAATTTATGATTCCGCCAAAGAAGGATTCCGCTCATCATTCTACCGTGTCTAATATATCTAAGCGGCAACCTCTTCCTGCCATGACGAAGCGTGGTATGACGGTTAGTATGTACATAAACCGTATGGCGCCTGAAGTAATGAAGCCTACGACTGATCCGACCAATTCTTACTCTGAGGAGCCGACGATTATGGCTTGCGCCCAGAACCCTAGCCCTAAAGGCAACTTTGAAACCAGTGACTTTTTTGACGGTAGATGTAGTGGCGGTAGAGACCGTACCTGTAACCTTTTGAAGAAGTTTGGCGGCATCAATACGACCGTAGCCAAAATACTGGTTCCAGCCATTGGAATTATATGAATATGGACCTACTTTATCACTTGTGGTTTTTAAGTCGCTTAGCAAAGTAGAAGTAGTAACATTTTTGCCAGACAAAGCTAATCCTAGCAAACCGGAAACTTCTGGAGCAGCCATTGAGGTACCAGACATAGTGGCATAGCCACCGTTATTGTAAGTGGAGATAATGCTTGTTCCGGGAGCGCTGACAAAGGTATGGCTTCCATAGCTGCTAAACGAAGCTAGGCTATCGCCGGAAGTAGTGGCAGATACCGCTACAACTCCAGGATAATCCGCAGGATACACTGGAGAAGAATCTCCGTTATTTCCCGCTGCCGCTACAACGATTGAGCCCTTGCTTTGTGCGTAACTAACAGCTGACTGTAAGGTCTGCGAAGAAGCTGCGCCGCCTAGGCTTAAGTTGATAACTTTTGCGCCATGATCGGCTGCATAGATTATTCCGTTGGCAACATCCGCATAAGTTCCTGCGCCAGAAGCGTCCAGTACTTTGACAGGTAAAATTGAGCCTTTAAAGCCTATACTGGAAATTCCGGTAGAGTTATTGGTTGCGCCGGCTATTATGCCTGCCACGTGCGTACCGTGGCCGTTATCGTCGTTGGTGTCAGTCGACTTATTGACAAGATTATAGCCAGTCAGCACTTCGCCGTTTAAATCACTATGAGCCGCATCCACTCCGGTGTCTACAATGGCAATAGGTCCATAACCGCCCTTGCTGATATCCCAAGCCTTTGGAGCGCCAATTTTGCTAAGATTCCACTGCTGGGAATAAAACTTATCATTAGGGGTAAAGAACTGTTTAGCCACATAGTTTGGCTCAACGTAAGCCACTTGATCGTTAGAACGGTATTTTTTAAGCGCGGAATGAACGCTTTCGTTCGTAGTTAGCTTAACTTCTTGAACTCCGACTTGCGGCAAAGTATGCTCAACTTTATCTTTATTGTGCTTGTAGATAGCTGATTTTGTATGTGAAGAAACCGAAGATTTAAACTTTACTAGAACTGTTTTACTCTCTGCAACTCCGTTATTAGCCGGCGTTTTTATGTTATCTTTTTGTACGACAGGTGCGGTGCCCAGAACATTGCTAACAGTAGCACTCAGCGGGCTGGCCGTATCGACAGCACTAAAAATAATACTGGCAAGCCCCACAGCCGCCAAAATTACAAAAGTGAGCTTTATCTTAAATGTTAGTGATTTTTTAGATTTATTTTTATAGCCGCGCGAACGCTTTTTAGTTTGAGATTTTTTCATTTTTTGTATAACTTTTTATTTTTAAAATAGTAATGCTTAAATTATACCTCTAAGTTAATAAATAGCAAATACTACAATTTGACAAAAACTTAAAATAACTTATAGTTATACATTATAGAAGACGGTTGTAATATTGTTTTCTCGAGACGAAAGAGGTGGTTACGTGTTTGTAATAGGCACGGTTGTCGATCAAATCCTGCTAGTGCCGATCATGATTTGCTTGGTGATTCTTCCACTTTTCATTGTCGCAGCTGCAGGCAACGCCGCAGACAAGGGTCGTTCAGACGAGGGGCCTATCTACATCGCTCTTATGGCCTTGGCGCTAGTAGGAGCAGGTGCTATGGCCTACCTAGCTCGACATCAGTACAGCGCCATTCTAATCATCATTTACAGTTTTGTTGTAATTGTCTCTGGATTATGGAAGCAGTGCTTTCCTTGCAGAAGCAATCCATGACGCGAAAGTCATAGCCAAAAACTCAAAATGAAAGACTATCTTTTTCGTCCGCCACAGGCAGAACCCGGCACGTAGTAAGGCTTTAGTCTTGCTACTGTGGTCTGTGCCAGAGCGCAAGCTCTGGTCCGGGGAAACTTTTTTATTGACTGGCTTTATTTATAAAAAATCTACATGCATTGACTATTAGTATATTAAATTATAAAATATAATTTATGACTGGGTCAGAATTAGAACTTAGCGAACCTGTTTTAACGGGTGAGATTATTGAAGACGAAGGTTATCTGAAGCTTGTTTACGAAAACTTGGGCATTGAAGAGGCGCTTGCATCATATCTTGATTCTGATGACTTAACAGAAAACGAAATTAACATACTGTTAATACAGTTTTCTATATCAATTGCTGCGATAGCGGGCAAAGGCGGTGGGATAAATATAGATGCCGTAAGAGAAGCTTTTGAACATCTAACCCAGAACATGAACGAGCTTGCCAGCCGCAAATATGGATACGAACACCAGCATCACGACTTAGCCCAAGCGGCGCTTATAAAACTAAAGATAAAAGAACCTCAGCCACTCAAGCCAAGAAAATACGTGCGGGCGCTAGATGATAGATATTGGTCTAAACAATTCTTAGAACAATATGAGTCTGAATCTATAGTTAGCCGAAGGCCCAACGAAACAGAAGAACAATACTTGGCTCGCTATATACATAGCTGCATGCATGGTCTGCTATTTTCTTATTTCACTTACGTAAAATAAAAACTAAGAGCCAACTTTTATGCCAAATTGTTGTTCGTGTAACTGACGAGCCTCTTTATAAGCTTGGTTAATTTGCCCGTGCAATACTACCATCAGCTCAGTCTTTTCTTCTTTCAGGCCAGCCTTGTCTTCTGTAGAAGTTTTATCCACAAAAATCGGCTCCCCAAACACAACCGTACGTGGCAGCTTGCGTCCCTTAACCGGCCCCGCAACACCGGCAGGCACGATAGGAATTCCATATTTTAGAGCCAAAAAAGCGATAGTCGTTTTTAGTTTAGAGTAAGCAACTTCATCAATATCTTTGCGCTCCCTATGGCCTTCAGGATAAACGCCCATAACGGCTTTTTGTTCAATAAGCTTTTCAACATGTGTAACTTTGTCATCGTCAAGACCGGTACCTCTGCCCCGCTTTACCGAAAAAGTCCCACAGGCTTCTATAAAATTCCTCATGCCCGGATATCTCCATAAAGTATCTTTGGCCATATAGCGGATTGCTCGCGGCTGAAGTGGCGGCCCTTCTTCAGAGTCTTCAGTTAATTCCGGTAAATCCAGCATTGCCAGACCCAGCGCAAACGAATCCCAGTTAGAGCGATGATTTGGTGCCAAAAAATAGCCCTTGTTATCAAGCGGCCTCAATAATCCGGCATTATGAGCAGCATAACCGCCCAAGCGCTCTACCATAGGTCGGAAAACTCTCTCTGCAACTTCATATGCTCGATAACTGGGCAACGCCGCAGCATCTTGTTCACTCACTATCATATTGTCGTAATCATACAATAATAAATCTAAAATTGCAAACGATTGTAATTTTATCAAGTAGACTGTTAAAATATACTTAACACAACCGTGTTAGTTGGCTTATGATTAACAAAAAATATAAAGTTGCCTTATTCATTCTATTAGCCCTAATAGCAGTAGTGGCTCTGACAGTATTTTTGCACGATAAAAACGTAGCAATCCTTAATCCAAAAGGCGTTATCGCCGATAAAGAGCGGGGTTTGATGATTATAGCCGCAGTTTTGGGCTTAATAGTCATATTGCCAGTTTTTGCTATGACAGCCATCATAGCCTGGAGATATCGTGAAAGTAACACTAAAGCCAAATATTCACCTGAGCTAGACGGCAATAAGTTTGCTGAATTAACTTGGTGGGCAATTCCTTCGGTAATTATTTTTACACTTTCAATCATAGCCTGGAACAGCGCACACGCACTTGACCCTTATAAGCCTTTAGCGTCAAACACCAAGCCATTGAACATACAAGTAGTCGCTTTAAACTGGAAGTGGCTTTTTATTTATCCTGAGCAAAATATCGCTTCTGTAAATCATTTACAAATTCCCGTAAATCGACCTATTAATTTTAGGATAACAGCTGATGCTCCGATGAACTCTTTTTGGATTCCTCAGCTTAGCGGCCAGATTTATGCCATGCCCGGGATGTCGACCCAGTTGCATCTTCAAGCAAATCAAAGTGGCACTTTTAATGGGTTTGCAGCGAATATTAGCGGCAAAGGATTTGCCGGTATGACATTTAAAACCAAGTCTACTTCACAAAAATATTTCAAGCGTTGGATCCGTAAGGTCAAACGTTCATCAAACCAACTTAGCCAAAGTTCATATGATCAACTTGCCAGGCCTAGTGAATACAATAAACCTAAGTACTATTCTTCTATCCAAAACGGCCTTTATGATGAGATAATGATGAAATACATGATGCCTATGAATACTTTAAATCACAATAGTATGAATGATACGCCTAATAATTATCAAACCGATAGCTCATCTACGGATATGAATCATATGCATATGCATGGAATGAGAATGTAATGCAGTTATTCGGAAGCATGCTTGGAAAACTCACGTTTGATGCATTCCCCAGCGATCCGATTACTGCTGGCGCGGCAGTATCGATTATAATTGGCAGCTTGGTGGCTCTTGGGCTGATTACATACTTTAAAAAATGGAAGTGGCTATGGAAAGAGTGGCTGACTACTGTGGATCCGAAGAAAATCGGCGTGATGTATATTATTGTGGCAGGTTTGATGCTCCTAAGAGGCGGCTCGGATGCCTTAATGATGCGGGCTCAACAAGCTACTTCGGTTGGAGCTTCTCACGGCGTTTTGTCTACAGACCTTTTTCAGCAAGTCTTTTCCGCCCACGGCACAATCATGATTTTCTTTGTAGCAATGGGCCTGATGTTTGGCATAATTAACCTTATTTTACCGCTCCAGCTTGGAGCACGCGATGTGGCATTTCCGTTTTTAAACGCCACTAGCTTTTGGCTTTTCGTGGCTGGAATGCTGCTTATTAATTTATCGCTAGTTGTCGGTGAATTTTCAGCAGCTGGCTGGTTGGCATATCCACCGCTTTCAGAGCTCAGTTACAGCCCGGGCGTAGGCGTAGATTATTGGATATGGAGTTTGCAAATTGCTGGAGTCGGCAGTTTACTTTCGGGAATTAACTTTTTGGTAACCATTTTAAAAATGCGTCGTCCCGGCATGACACTCATGAAGATGCCGATGTTTGCCTGGAGCGTGCTAAATAGTATGACTTTAGTGGCATTCGCCTTCCCAATCTTAACTGCTACGTTGGCACTGCTATTCCTTGACCGCACAATGGGTATGCACTTCTTTACTGCTGGCGGCGGCGGGAATGCCATGATGTACGTTAACTTAATTTGGGCCTGGGGCCACCCCGAAGTTTATATTCTAGTTTTGCCAGCCTTTGGGATTTTCTCGGAAGTCGTACCTACGTTTTCAGGCAAAAAATTGTTTGGATATAAATCTATGGTTATTGCACTCGCGGCAATCACCTTCCTGTCTTTTACGGTTTGGCTACACCACTTCTTTACTATGGGCGGCGGAGCAGATGTCAATGGATTCTTCGGAATTATGACTATGTTGATTGCTATTCCAACCGGCGTAAAAGTTTTCAACTGGCTGTTTACAATGTTTCGAGGCAGAATACGTTTTAAGACGCCGATGTTATGGTTCCTAGGCTTTATAGCTACATTCACTGTTGGCGGCGCAGCCGGCGTAATACTCGCCTTGCCTCCGGCTGATTTTCAGCTACACAATAGCCTGTTCTTGGTGGCGCACTTTCATACTATGATTATCGGCGGCGTGTTATTCGGATTCTTTGCCGGACTGACTTATTGGTGGCCAAAAATATTTGGATATAAACTAAACGAACGTTTAGGGAAATATGCCTTTGGCTGCTGGTTGACGGGTTTTCTGCTAGCCTTTGTGCCACTTTATATTTTAGGCTTAATGGGAGCTACCCGACGGCTCGATCACTACGACGCTTCGCTCGGTTGGCAAGGGTTGTTCATCGTCGCTGCAGTAGGTGTAGGTATTATTATCTTAGGCGTAGGTTTTCAAATCTTACAAGTAGCTTTCAGTATTTGGAAGCGTAAGGAAAACCTTGACACCACGGGCGACCCTTGGAATGGCCGAACTTTGGAATGGTCTACAAGCTCTCCCGCGCCTCACTATAACTTTGCCACCATGCCAACTGTTCACCACCGAGACGAGTTTTGGTCTACCAAACATTCTCGGCATTCCCAGGAAAAACCGCAATATCAAGACATTATAATGCCTAAAAACACACCTATGGCCATGTTTATTGCCGGCGGAGCTTTTGTTTTCGGATTCGCGGCTATCTGGCATATTTGGTGGCTAGCTATTATAGGTTTACTGGCTGTTATCACTGTAATCATAGTTCGCACTTCCAGCGAAAGTAATGAGTATGTTATACCGGCAAATCAAGTGGAAAAAGTAGAATCTTCGCGGGAGCAATATGCATGAGTGAGATAGCTATTAAGCCGCAGATTAAAGATCCGGCCGTAGAGCGAAAAGAAGAGTCGAAAACTCTATTTGGTTTTTGGATTTACCTTATGACAGACTGCGTACTGTTTGCCAGTCTTTTTGCAACATATGCCGTGCTAAGAAATAATACATTCGGCGGACCAGCGGGCCATGATTTGTTTAGCCCATCTTTTGTGCTTGCAGAAACTCTCATTTTGCTAACCAGCAGCTTTACTTGTGGCTTAGGTATTTTAGCAGCCCGGCGCAGCAATAAACAACAGGTTATAGGCTGGTTCATAGTCACCTTTTTGCTTGGCATTTCTTTCCTAGCAATGGAGCTAAGTGAATTTAGCAAGTTCGTAGCTGATGGCAACAGCTGGCAAAGAAGCGGCTTTTTGTCTTCGTTCTTTACTTTAGTCGGAACCCACGGGCTTCACATAACCATCGGGTTAATATGGATGACTGTACTGTTGTTGCGCGTGAGGTATCAAGGTATCACTAAGTCGATGATGAAACGGCTGACAATGCTGAGTTTATTCTGGCACTTCCTGGATATCGTCTGGATCTTTATATTCACAATAGTTTACATGATGGGGGTAGCATGAGTGCCAATAATCATTCTCAACATGTGACCTCTCGCCATGACTCTGGACAAGGTAGTTTAGCATCGTATCTAGTAGGATTTGTGCTGTCAGTATTGTTGACGATAGGCGCGTATTGGTTAGTTGTAAATCATATCTTAATAGGTTGGCACTTAGTAGGCGCCATCATCGTACTGGCAGTTATTCAGTTAATAGTGCAGCTGTTTTGCTTCCTGCACTTAGGCCGCGAATCCAAGCCGCGATGGAACTTATTTGTTTTACTCTTTGCCGCTCTTATCATATTGATTGTAGTAATCGGATCGCTATGGATTATGAGCAACTTAAACTACCGCATGATGTCATCGCCTAGCGCAATCCGCCAATACCTACACAGCCAGGGTGACTTTTAGTGCCGATTAAAAAATACTATTCACTGACCAAACCCGGAGTTTTATACGGAAATGTCTTGACTACTGTGGCAGGATTTTTGCTGGCAGCCGGATATTTTAAAGCTTTTGATTTAAAGCTTTTTATTGCTACTGTTGTCGGTACAACCTTTGTAATCGCCTCAGCCTGCGTGCTTAATAATTATCTGGACCAAGATATCGACAGCGTTATGCAACGCACCAAGACCCGCGCCCTTGCCAGCGGAGAAATCCCAGGATGGCACGCTTTAATTATGTCAGTCATGCTAGTAGTAGCCGGCATTGTAATCTTAGCCTTATGGGTGAACTGGTTGGTAGTTAGCGTTGGCGTGTTTGGGTTTATCGTATACGTTTGGCTGTACGGCGCATTTTCAAAACGTAAGTCTATTCACGGCACATTGGTAGGCAGCATATCTGGAGCTACGCCGATATTTGCCGGTTATATAGCAGTGTCGGATCAAATAGACCTAGCGGCAATCTTACTTTTCTTGATGTTATTTTTCTGGCAGTTCCCTGAGTTTTACTCAATCGCTATTTACCGCAGAGACGAGTATAAAAAAGCTGGCATTCCCGTCATGTCGGTTGTCAAAGGTACAAAAAGCACCAAAACTCAAATATTTATTTACACAGTAGCCTTTGTCGTCGCCGCACTTCTTTTAACGCCGCTAGGTTATACGGGATATATTTATTTTATCGTTATGGCTTTGCTGGGGATTTATTGGATCTGGCTAGGCGCTAAAGGCTTAAAAGCAAAAAACAGCAACGCGTGGGCCAGAAAGATGTTCCATTTTTCTTTAATAAATCTTTTAGCGCTGTGCTTAATGCTGGCAGTTGGCGCAATCCTACCATGAGTGCTAAACTAATTTCATGATATTGCTTCTTCACATTACAATCGCCCTGTTTAGCCTCGGCTACACCACTTATCTATTTTTCAGGCCTTCAAAAACAAAGCTTTATGCCAGCTATGGGTTGATAGTAGGAACTGTGGCCAGTGGTACTTACTTGGTTATTACTTTGCACTCACATCTCTTACAAGCATGCTTTACCGGTTTGATTTATCTTGCCATAGCTTTGTCGGGTACGCTGGCAGCTCAAAGTAAACTCTCTAAAAAATCCCACTTAGATTACTAGATAGAATACGGCACTTTAATCGGATAAACCCCATTAAAACTGGAAAGACATAGCTTTTCTTTTGGCAACCCGGTGCTGCTAACAAAATCGTTTAACGGCAAAAACGCTAAGCTGTCCGCACCAATCATTTTAGTAATTTGTTTTTCACTGTGCTGGTGAGCAACCAAGTCGTTTCCATGAGGCGTGTCGATACCGTAAAAATCAGGATATTTTACTGGCGGAGATGCGATTCGTACATGTATCTTTTTAGCGCCATAATCTTTTAGTATGCGAATGACATATTTTAAAGTATTGCCCCTTACTAGCGAATCATCGATTAACACGATGTCTTTTCCGGCCACTTCCTCGACAATTACATTAAATTTCAGCTCAACGCTAGAGCGGCGTATTTTTTCCGGTTCAATAAAAGTGCGTCCGATATACCGATTTTTGAGTAGACCCATCTCGCTGGGTATTCCAGAAGCTTGCGAATATCCTGTTGCAGCCGGCAACCCTGAATCGGGTACTCCTAAAACAATATCGGCCTTAACCGGAGCGGTTTTTGCAAGCAATCGGCCTGCACGACAACGGGCGGAATAAATGCTCTGGCCACTGACCCGGCTATCCGGTCTTGCTAAATACACAAACTCAAAGGCATCAACTTGTTCAGATCCTTTTTCAATTTGCACGGACTCAAGTTTCTTACCTGAAAAAATAACCAGCTCGCCGGGACGAACATAACGTAAAAAATCTGCACCGATAATATCTAAAGCCGCAGTTTCCGAAGCCACTAAGTAACCATTGCTGGTTCTGCCGAGAGCTAGCGGACGAATTCCATGACTGTCTCTAAAAGCAAAAACTTTGTCTTTGTATAAACCGACACAGCAAAACGCACCGGTAAATAAAGGCCAGCAGTTTTTAACAGATTGTGTAATAGAGCTTGTCTTTTTTAACTCATTGCCTATGACCAAAGCCATGAGACCGGAATCGTTAAGGCCTTTTGAAAGCAGTCGGTTTTCTCGTGTATATTTCTTTAATTTTTCCACATAAGGCAAATTACCGTTATGAGCAAAGGCAAACCCTATACTCTCACTCGTATAGGGTTGGTTTAGTTTGTAATCTTGTCCGCCCGCCGTAGAGTAACGGTTATGGCCGATTGCTACGCGTCCCTTTAGGCTATCAAGTGAAGATTGGTCGTAGACGCGGCTTACCAGCCCGGAATTCTTGTGGATATGTAAATTATTATCATCGTATGAAGCGATGCCCGAACTGTCCTGTCCGCGATGCTGCATCGACCAGAGACCAAGGTAGACTAGACGGGCTACATCAAAATCCCTTTGATTAGTAACGGCTATTACTGCACATTTTTCATTGATTCCTCTCACATACGAATTATACCAGTTGCGCTTCTTCGTATGTTGATATTAATAATTATAATGAGCTATAATGGTAATTAATATATGGTAAAATCTATCATTTCAGCCCAAGGGGTTAGCAAACACTTTGGCAAAATCGTAGCCGTAAATAATATTTCTTTTGATATTAAACGAGGAGAAATATTTGCTTTCTTAGGCCCTAATGGCGCCGGAAAAAGTACGACCATCAGTATGCTTACCACTATGCTCCGCCCAACCGAAGGTGAGCTTATGTTAAATGGCCACGACGTTACTCGTGAGCAAGATGCCGCGCGTAAATCTTTTGGAATTGTCTTCCAGGATCCGGCTTTAGAAGAAGAACTAACCGCCTACGAGAACATGATGATACACGCAGTCTTATATAAAGTTCCTAAGGAAACTCGCGAAAAAAGTATCGAGGATCTTTTAAAGCTAATGGACCTGTGGAGTAGGCGCGATTCTTACGTAAAAACCTATTCCGGCGGGATGCGCCGTCGGCTGGAAATTGCCCGTGGATTACTGCATCATCCAAAAATTCTGTTTTTAGATGAACCGACCTTGGGTCTTGATACGCAAACTCGCAATCTACTTTGGGATTACGTTAAAAAATTAAACAAAGAAAAATCAATGACGATTTTCTTTACGACCCATTATTTAGATGAAGCCGAGGCAGTGGCACAGCGTATTGCTATTATTGATCACGGTAAAATCATTACTACCGGCACGACTAAGCAATTAGCCAAACAAACTAAGACGAAAAATCTAGAAGAGGCTTACTTAAAGCTAACAGGCCGGACAGTTCGTGACGAAACTTCAATGGCAAACGACGGCTTAAACGTGCGCGGCGCCATGAGAAACAGTAGGTTGAGGTAGCAAGATGGAAGCAGTTTATATTTTATGGCTTAGACAAATGCAGCGTTATTTACGCAGTCGCTCAAGAGTCTTGGGAGCGATCGGGCAGCCAATTCTCTTTTTGCTGGCGCTTGGTTACGGAATCGGTGCCGTTTATAAACGAGCTGGTGAAGGTAACTACATCGAATTCTTAGTACCCGGCATCATCGTTCAAACCTTATTATTTGCAGGCGTGTTTTGGGGAATTCAGATTTTATTCGACAAAAGATTTGGTTTCTTAAAAGAAATGCTCGTAGCGCCAATTTCTCGGCTCAAAGTTTTACTTGGCAATGCGTTGGGTGGTGCAACTATAGCGCTCCTGCAAGCTGTGCTAGTTTTTGTTATTTCTTTTGCTTTGGGGTTTCGCCCATACAATTGGCTGTTAGTGCCGCTAGCTCTTATTTTCATGATAGTTTTAAGCATAGCTCTCACAAGCTTTGGGGCCGGCCTGGCTTCAATGGTTGAAGATTTCCAAGGCTTTCAGGGTATAAATAACTTCTTGATATTTCCCCTTTTCTTCCTCTCCAGCGCACTTTACCCGCTGGATCATGCTCCGGCTGTTTTACAGTTTTTAGCTTCAATCAACCCGTTAAGTTACGCGGTTGACGCTCTGCGCTGGGCGCTAATCAACCAAAGCCACTTTGGAATCGTGCCGGACGTTATAGTTATGATTGTCACAATGGTGGCTTGTATAGCTTTTGCAGTTAACCGCTTCAATCGTATCGAAGCTTAGGCTAGGCTAAATGACTACTCAAGAAACCTAAAGTCCGCTGCCAAGCATCAGTGGCAGCCTCCTTGTTATAAGAATACGGGTTGGTGTCGTTAAAAAATGCATGGCCGCAACTAGGGTAAACTTGCGATGAAAAGTCTACACCGGCAGCTTGCATTTTGTCTTCCAGCTCAGGCAAATTATCGACAAGGCCATGATCGTTCTCACCATAAAAAGCTAAAACGGGGCAATTGATTTGCCCTAGCTGCTCAACTTCAAAGTCGGCATGGCCATAGAATGGCACTGCCGCTTTTAGCCGCGGCTCATGAACAGCTAAGCTAAAGCTGTAACTTCCGCCAAAACAAAACCCCACGCTTGCTACCTTATCCCCTACTTCCGGCTTGCTAGCTAAATACTCTAGGCAGATTTTTAGCTTTTCTATAGTAACTTCGGCAAATCCTGGAGCTTTAGTTGGTGCTAGCAGCTCCCTCAGCTTTGGCTGGGTTTGATTGCGCTTTTCAGGATCCGGATTAAATAAACCTTCCTGTATTTTTTTAGATAACTCAGGCTCTGGAGCTATGTCACCTAACAAATCAGGGGCTATAACCTCGTAGCCCTCGTTAACAAACCTATTGGCCACATCTTTTGTGTGATTATTTAGCCCCCAAACTTCATGTATTACGATTAGACCGCCTTTTGGTTTGGCTGCCGGTGCATTTACGTAAGCTGAAAACTCTTGGTTATTGGCTGATAGTTTAATTATCTCACTCATACTTACCATTATACTAACTTGGTGCAACAACTAACATGCTATAATACCGACATAAACATAAGAGGAGTGAAATATGGACAAAGAAAACAAGCCATCTAAAAAAGGTTACGGCAAACGCCCTTTATGGCAGTGGATTTTACTTTATATAATAATCGGCGGGATTATTTACGCACTTATTTACTTCTTGTTCTTCCATAGTAGCGGTGGCAGTTCCGGTGGCGGTTATAGCTATTAGCTAGAGCTGTTTTCTATAATATTTTCAAGCTGGTCAATAAAGTCTTTTCTCTTTTTTTCTGCCTTACGACCAGTCTTGGCATAATTTCTACGAAACTCACTCCATAGCAAACGAACATCGGCATCTAGATCTTTAAAATCAACTCTTTCTTCAAGTTCATCTGTATCTAAATCTAGCCCTAAATCTTCAGGCGAAAAAATCTTAGCAGCCTTTAGTACTCTATGTCCATGAGCTTTCCAGAAATGCTGCCTGGCCTCTTCAAGAAGGTCTTTAGCTTCCTTAGCCGCTTCTTTACCCTTTTTGTCTCCATAACGTTCTTTAATTTCACGCCTGTGGGGAGCTACTTTCGATAGGCCGGCTTTTTCATTGCTAATGCTCAGTGCCTCAAGGGCAGCTTTTAAATTTTCAGCTCGAGTTTTAATATTTACACTAACTTCACTATCGCTGACTGGCACATCTGAAAATGACGAATCTACCCGCTCACTTAAACCTGGAGCGTCTCCAAAAGTTTCACCGGGTTGAACAATACCAATTCCATCGTGATCCCGGTGATCAAGTAATTTTCCTTGGCTGTGGCGAGCTTCAAGTTGCTTACTTGGCATAACATTTTATACTATATCACTTTTGCTTTAATAAATCAACCCTCAAGCTTACACTTTAGAAACTTGGCGTTTTGTGCGATCAATTTCGTCTTCAATCTCGCGGCCTACGATTTCTTCAATCAAATCTTCAATCGTAACTATTCCAACAATTTCATCATCACGTTCTATCGGCACAAGATGAGTGCCGCCATTAATTAACTTGCGAAACATCGTATCAAGTGCGGTTTTGCTGCCTATCACTTGCGCAGGATAAAGCGGTAACCTTAATACGGAGCGGGCTGTGCCGTCAAAGTCGATATCCACTAAGTCTTTCATGAGCAAGATTCCAAGGCACTTGGTAAGTTTCTTGTTAAAAACCGGTATACGGCTAAAGCCTTTTTCTTTAATTTCATCAATTTTATTTGCCCCAATCATCGTGTCGGGTGTTAGCCAATAAGCTTTATCAATCGGAGTCATTATAGAGCTCACCCGCTTTTCGCTAAGTTGCAGAGCGCCGCGTACAATTTCCACTTCATCTTCATCGAGTTCGCTGGCATCGTCGCCAAGATGTTCGGTAATCATCATGCCCAGCTCGTGTCGTGTTTGCAGCTGCGATCGTTCAGTGCTGCCAAGCATTTTATCGAGTAAAATTTGCAAAGGTTTGGATATTGGATAAGTAATAAAAATCATCACCTTAAGTAGCGGCGAAAATCGTGAACAAAACATCAAAGCACGTTTACTAAAGTAAGCTTGTGGCAAAATCTCGCCAAAGACTACCATCAAAAGAGTGCTGATTATAACAGCGATAACTCCACCCGTTTTGCTTTCTATTATTACTGAAGTTATAGACACTGCAGCCACATTTGTAAGTAAAATACCAGCTAGGGTAAGGTGGCTGTTTTGTCGCAAAGGCAAAACTTTTTTGGCAGCTTTGCTGCCTAGTTTAGTTTTACGACGCAAGTCAGCAATATTAAGAGACATCAATGCCACATTTAAGCCAGAGCAAGCGGCGGCCAGCAAAACTAATGCAATAACCGCTATGGTAATTACTAATATATTCAAAGTAGCCTGCCTATCTTCACTGCAATCTTATTTTTTACGCTTAAAATCATGTTTTAAAACTTGCGAAGAAAATGCCATTAAAAATACTAGAGTTATTACAAATAAAATGCTAAATACGCCCATTGGCCAGGGCACAAAGCCAAAGTAGCCCGTATTGCTTAGATCCAAACCTTTTTCAAATGCATAAAATGTTAGACACGCCCATAATAATACCGCTGCCCAGCCACAAAGCAAGCTAAACCAGCGCATAAGATAGCTAAGTCTCATTCTCAGTAAAAACGGTAAAGCAAACACTTCAGTTATAGCTAAAATAGAGGCTGTGATCTGCGGGCTTGCTTCACTACGGGGCAAGCTATAGTTTGCAAAAACTTCTACAAAACTCTGCAGGTCAACTAGTTGAGTGACCGCCATCATAGTCAATACCGATGCAGTCAACCAGATAACGGCCTGGGGATACAAACCAATTTTCGCTGGTGGCAGGTAGGCTTTTGCAAATTTAACCATTGCTACCATTATACGCCGTATGTTTGACGTATCGTTGTATTTTATGCAAAAGTGCTTGCGTTTTATTTTGTAAGCATTTACAGTTATTGCAAGCGAATACTAAAAACAAAAACCAAAAAAATAAAGGTGTTTGATTCGCTCTACGACATCCACCACAACAAAAATAACCTAGGTGTTACTAGCCTAGGTTATTTTATTTTTATAGTTATTTGCCCGCCATTTAGAGATTTCTTCGTGATGACCGCTTAAAAGAACCTGTGGAACTTTGTGGCCACGGAATTCTTCCGGCCTAGTGTATTGAGGAAATTCTATGCTTTTATCATCTTGTTGAAAAGATTCAACTTCAACCGAGCTTTCACCGCCCAGTACTCCTGGCAAAAGCCGAACTACACTATCGGCAATTACCATTGCCGGCAGTTCGCCGCCAGTTAATACATAGTTGCCAATACAAAACTGTTTATCAATATACTCTACAATCCGCTCGTCGTAGCCTTCATAGCGCGGGCAAACAATAATCATACCCTGCTTGTCGGCAGCTAGTTTTTTAGCATCAGACTGCTTGTAAACCCGACCTCGCGGCGTGGGTAAGATAACTTGGGCAGTTGAGTCATTTTTTTTAGCAACCTCAATTGCCGCAACTACAGGCTCCGGTTTTAAGACCATGCCATCACCGCCACCATATGGCGTATCATCAACCTGTTTTCTAGGCCCTGTGCCAAAATCTCGCAAATTAATAAGCTCATATTCTACTACGCCCTGGTCTTTGGCTTTCCAAAGCATACTGGCATTCAAGTATGGCTCAACGACTTCCGGAAATAAGGTGATAATTTGAATCTTCATCTATATAATTTTAACAGCTTTAGTTATTTTGGACCCATAAGTCTATGGTTAAGATGACAAGCAGAGCAATACAGCTAGGAAACACATACGGACGTAAGCGCCGGTTAAGAGCGCCTACGTCCTGTGTGTCAATGCGAACTTAAGAGTGTGTGCTAGTTTTTCGACTAATCAAAAGCTACGTACTCTCCCATCCACTGGAGTGGCCAGAAAAAAGAAGCCAACAACCACCAGATGGACCACCCGATTCGAGCTTTTACTCCTGGGCTTCCGTAGGTATAACCCCGGTCGTGAATGTTGTCCACGGTGACCATGATAGCCCACGGTATACCGATGACATCAAACATCAACAACCACCAGTACCACGACACACCTATGTCGTACTTTAAAGCTATGACTGGCCAAGAAAGCCCACAGCATACTAGGCCAACCCAGAAATAGAATTCAGCGAACCCTAAATCACCCTCCGTCAGCCGCACGAGCAAGTTAACGCCAAAGAGCCCCCATAAATAAGTCAGGGTGATCCAAGCTGCTACTATTGATACTGCCCAATACCAGGCCACAATCAACTCTCCTTCAGCTAAGAAAGCAGCTCTTCAATCTTACTCTCACAGTTGTCTCTGTCGTGAAAGCTGCGAAGAACCGCCTCGTAAGTCCCAGATCCTTTGTCGTATGCGCGGGTAAGTTTAACCCTTACATCCGGCACGTCTTTAACCCATGACGTCTTGGCTGATTTCTCAGTGTTACTGAGAAAATCTGCTATTGACGCCCCTCTTTTGCCGTGGCGCTGCTGCGTAAGAGCAAATAAAATACATTGCTCTAGATATTCTTTGGTCTGATCAACCATATCTGCGCCTCTCTATTGTCTGCTTGTCAATGTGCCTCGAAGATTTTCACCTCTACGAAACTTATATTATTTTAGTATAATATTGACATTTAAGCAATGAGTTAGGTTGACTTTTTGGCTGGTTAGCCTTAAAATATACCATAACTTTGTTGAGCGCAGGTAAGTGCTCCAGAGTACATTGACAAGTGGGAAATAGTGAGATGTGAAGCGAAGATACAAAACTTATTTGCGCCTTTGCTTCACATCTCATTTTTATTTGGAAACATACTACCAGTCAAATCCCTTGCCAGCCCGGGTTACTACAGGAAGGAAACCAGTACTATGCCTAGAGGTATTAGCTATTACGCCGAGGGAAGAACTATTTCCGTATTCGGCGCAGAAGGCGAGGAAGTCGGTAACGGCTTATGGGTTCAAAATACCGGCCCTTATGGCGGCATCGAGGAAGACGTGCCCGAGTCCGACGCTTTAGACGAACTGCACACAAGACTAAATAAAATGCTGGACGCCGAGATAGGCGAGCAAATCGCTCAAATCCGACTCGGTCGTCGAGAGGCAGTGCATCTCTTTCTCGAGAGACTACTGCGCCCCGAGCATTTCAAGCGTGCTTACGAAGAGAACGGATGCATCATCATTCCCGAGGTTCGCATCCCCTACAGTAAAATCGGCGGCTTGTGGGTCATCGTCGGAATCTGCATTTCCAAGGAGAAACACGGCATCGTATTTCTCGATAATGAGGGTCAAATCCTCAAAGTGCCACATGGTTCTAGATTCGAGGAGGACATGCCGCCGGACTTCGAAGAGAGCGAGGAACTGGTTGCCGATGATGGCAGCCCCGACCTAGCCCTGATCAGTGGCGAAGACGATGAGCTAGACATGCCAGCAGATCCCGAGGAGATCGCTGTAGCGGCATAAGTTTCAGACAGGTGCGAGCCTTAGGCTCGCACCTGTCCTACAAATCGTTTCCTTCACCCACTTGTCATTTATATCGCAACTAACATTTTTTTAAAAAACTAATAAAACAACCCACTAAAAAGTGGGTTGTTTTAACACATAAAGCTCTCAATCTAGATTGCTCGCACGAGCTTTTGTTCTAGTTGTCATTTAGACTATCGTCATTATATATCAAGATCATCGAGCTCGGCAAGCTCTTTTCGGGTCTTTTTTGTTAAATCCGAATCTTTTTCCACAGTTTCAGTCTCTTCCTCTGTTGCAGACTCCTCATTAACTTCTTCAGAGCTTTCTTCTGAGTCGTCTTCGTCGTCAGTCTTTTGCGGCTGAGAAGGCTGCGGAGCAGGTCGGTCCTCATCGTTGTTTACAATTTTTAAGTTATAACGAGCATCGTTTTTAGTACCAAGAGCCCGAAGTAGAGTGCGCAGACTTTGAGCCGTCATGCCGCGCTTGCCGATAACCCGGCCTAAATCATCCGGATTAACAGTGAGCTCTAAAAGTACGCCCTTTTCGTCGATACGTCGCTCTACGCTAACATCATCCGGGTTGCTAACTAGTTCTTTAACTATATATTCTATGAATTGCTGATCGATTGTCGCCACGGTAGCTTCCTCCTTTTTAAGCCTCACGTTGAAATATCTGACAATTATAATTGTAGCTTAGATAATGCTAAGTTGCCAGTTTTTAGGCTTTAGCTTCTTCGGATTTTTCTTCTTTTTTGGGTTCAGCTACTTGGTCGGTATCTGCTTCGGAAGCTTTTTCTTCTTTTTCGGCAGGAGCTGCAGCATCAGCCTCTTCCTTTTTTGCCGATTCGTTTTCAGCTGGCGCTGGCACTTCGGTTTCTTTTTCGGCTGGAGCCGGTTCATCCGGCTGGTTTTTACGTAGCTTAGACGGATTTTTAATAGAAGCCGATTTTTTGTCAGGTTTACTTACCCAGGCAGGAAGTTTGATTTTAGCTTCTTTAAGTAGCTTGACTACTCGCGGCGTAGGTTGTGCGCCATTTTTTAAGTAAAAGGCTACCTTTTCGGCGTTAAATTTAACGTCTTTGTTATGCGGGTTATAGCTACCGACATAGGCAACTACCCGGCCGCTAGACGGGTGGCGCTGAGCCTCTTGTACAGCCACACGATAAACTGGATAACCTTTGCGGCCTACGCGTTGCAGACGAATTGCGAGCATATCTTAATTTAGTCCTCTTTAAACTTTGTTATATTCAACTTCGACCTATTTTACTTGGTTTGCCTTCTCTAGTCAACGCTTTAAAAACAGATGCACACAAAAAGGCTATTTTTTAGTCTCGTATTTTTTTAGGGCTGCTTGGGCAGCTTGTTGCTGGGCAACTTGTTTGGATGGCCCGCTGCCTTTACCTAGCAGACGTTTGCCAATAAACGCCCCGAGTGTGAACATTTTGTCATGGTCAGGGCCGTCCTCTTCAAGAACTTTATAAACAGGCGTCTGACTATCCATGCGCTGAGCTATCTCTTGCAAAAGAGACTTTGGGTCGCGCCAGCTTTCGTCTTCCAGAATTTTCTCTAGGCGGCTTAAAATATACTCGTTAATTATTTTACCGGCAGCGTCATAACCTTGGTCTAGATATATTGCGCCTACAACCGCCTCGAAAGCGTTGGCGGTAATCTGCTGCTTAGCCCGTTCGCTACCGCGCTTTTCGCCGCGACTAAGCCTAAGAAGCGATTTATAGCCTAGGTTTTCGCCTGCAGCGCCAATACTCTCAGTCCGCACCAGTGCCGCACGCCAACTGGTTAGAATACCTTCGGCTTCTTTGTAGTTATTATATAAAAAGTCAGTTACCACTAATTCAAGCACCGCATCTCCTAAAAATTCCAGTCTTTCATTGTGCTCTTTCGTACTGCGTTTATGTTCATTAACATAGCTGCGATGCGTTAGTGCCGTTATCAGCAATTCAATATTATTAAATTCAAAGCCTAATTTGTTCTTGGCAAATTCTTTATATGGTTCAACGTCAACGCCCTGCATACTAAAGACCTACCTCGCGAATGCGCTTTTTAGCAAGCAAAATGAGCTTGCCGATATCTTCATATTCTATTTTGTCTAAAGCTTCATTAAAACTGAACCATTTTATATCATTCATCCACTTTTCTTTTTTAATCTTGTCGGTGTCGCTGACGGCGTGCACCAGATAAATCTGCGTGGTCATTAAAACTAAGGTATTGAGTCGTCGATAGCGAAAGTTAATCTTGCCTAACCAACCTAAGGCTTTGGTTTTATCCAGGCCTGCTTCTTCGTGTATTTCACGAAGTGCTGTTTGCTGGGCAGTTTCGCCTTCCTCAATGTGGCCTTTGGGTATAGTCCAGCGATCTTTAGAATCTTGAATGAGCAGGATTTCAATTTCGCCTTTTTTGTTGCGGCGAAAAATCACTCCTCCGGCAGTTGGTTCACGGGTAATTTCTTGAATGGATGATTTGCGTTTAAAATATTTTTTAAATTGGTTAAGCTTTGGTTTCTTCATCTGGTAACTCCTTGGTCAGCGTCTTGTATACAGTGCCTAGAACTCCGTTGATAAATTTGGATGAACTGTCAGAGCCAAAAGCTTTTGCCAGCTCAACCGCCTCGTTAATCACTACCTTGGGTGGCACAATATTTTGCAGTTCTTTTAATTCAAAGGTGGCTATCTGCAAAATCGTATGGTCAACCTTGGCTATCTGATCTATCGGCCAATCCGGCGCTACAGGCTGGATAATAGCATCTAGTTCTTTGCTGGCTTTTGATACGCCGCGCACTAATTGTTCTACAAACTCTTTATCATCAACAGTCTTTTTATAACGCTCTAAATTGCGCGCTAAAATTTGCTCCAAGTCGGTTTGTTTATCACCGGCCAAAGAGCGAAAATCATATTCATAAAGCGTTTGCAGGGCAATTATGCGACCGAGGTGACGATTTGATGCCATGGCGCTTGACTCCTTATATTTATCTTAAAGTACGTGGTTAGCTTTTAAACAATCTTACTAGAAGCTAACTTTTCTTCCTTGAACCAGTTTCGCGCTTTGTAGTGTGCACTTTTACTGGAGATTTAGCATTAACTCGACGAGCAAGTTTTAGTACTAAATGACTGCGACGCAAGCCGCTCTTTCGAGGGCTAGTCTGTTTTTTGGGCTCTGCCATATAACAAACTCTCCTTTTTTGGTTTATATTATAAGCAACTTATTAGTAGTATAACCTAAATACTGCCGTATCTCAAACCGCTTGGCAAACCGGCGTGGTATATAATACAATTAATATGGTTGAGCTTGGGAAAAACAATGACCCCTAAACTACAAAAGTTATTATCTTATTTTAAGAACCACAAACAACTAAGCATTTCTGTGGCTAGTTTGTTTGGGGTTATTTTATTTATAGGAATAGCGACCACAATATACTTCTCTGGCAAAGCTTTGCCAAATGTATATTTAGCCGATACCTCGGTAAGTGGCAAGAATGCCATGGAGCTGACTGCCTTAGTAAATAAAAAGATCGCTTCAAGTAAAATCACCATAAAAGAAGGTAAAACTTCTATAAACCCCGGTTTAAAAAGTTTGGGTGTTAGTGTAGACGTTAAGCAAACGACTAACAATTTACTAAACCGACACCGGCAAAATCTATGGAGCCGTATTGCTTTTTGGCAATCGAGTCATGTAAAACTTGATGTTAAGGTTAATGACCAACAGCTTGCCGGTTATATTAACAAAAAATTAAAAGTAACTGTTCAGCCTCCGCAAAATGCCAAGATAGTTTTTAGCCATTTGTCTAATAAATTCGTTATTAAACCTGAAAAATCCGGCAGCGCAATAGATACTAACCAGTTGAGTAAGACTCTAGCTTCTGCTGTCGCCAATGGAAAATCTACAACTCTGCCGGTTAGTCATGAAAAAACTTCAGCTCAAATTTTAGCCTCCAATATCAAGGGAGCTCTTGGCAAAGCTCAAGGTTATGTAGATACCAGCGTTATCCTGACAGCGCCTGGCGCAAGTTACCAGCCCACGGTAGCTGAAAAAGCCAGCTGGGTGAATATTACGCCGGCGAAAACTACTTATAAAATAGGCCTGAACGAGGCTAAGGTTAAGCAATACGTAGCTTCAATTACTGGTGCATTAAATGTGCCGACTAAGAATCAGGATGTCATTAAAAATAAAGATGGATCGCCAGCGCTAGTAGTACAAGAAGGGCAAGTCGGTCAGACTGTGACTAACCAAGACCAAGTAGCTAGTGAACTGGTGCAGTCTTTATCTCGTAAACAATCATATACAGGCAAGATACAGACTAAAGCTACTCCGTTCAAAACCGTCAATATGACAGCTGAGAAAAAATGGATCGAAGTAAATCTTAGCCAACAATCACTTACCGCCTACCAAGAATCAACACCTGTAAGGCACTTTCTCATCTCTAGCGGTGTACCCGGTCATGAAACGGTAACGGGCGTGTTTCATATTTATATAAAATACGCTTCGCAGCGAATGGTTGGAGGATCAAAGGCTAGCGGCGATTACTACGACTTGCCGAACGTACAGTGGGTAAATTACTTTTACCAAGACTACGCCCTACACGGTGCTTACTGGCACCATAACTGGGGCCACACTATGAGTCACGGTTGCGTGAATGAGCCCAACGATCAGGCCAAGTGGGTTTACGACTGGGCTCCGATAGGTACCACGGTTGTAGTCCACTATTAAAAACTAAGAAACAACCAGGTTAATTATTCTACCTGGAACGTAAATGACTTTTCGTACCGTCTTGTTATCAAGATAAGGGGCTGCCTTTTGATTTGCCTTAGCAGCCGCTACAGCCTCTTCTTCCCCAGTCTCTTTGCTCAGTTGCAACTCGGCACGTACTTTGCCGTTGACCTGCAATGCTAGGGTTACTGATGTCTGGGCTAAATATTTTTCATCCCACTCGGGCCAGTTATCGATATGAATCGTGTCTTTGTGACCTAACAGTTGCCAAAGCTCTTCAGTAATGTGTGGTGCAAATGGCGCTAATATCTGCAACAAACTTTCAATAGCAAATTGCCACGCCGAATTCTTGCCTATACCACCTTCTTCCTTTAGCTTAAAATAACTATTTACAGCTTCCATCATAGCTGCCACGGCTGTGTTAAATTTGTCATTTTCTATATCTTCAGTAACTTTCTTAATGGTTTTATGGGCAGTTTGCAAGAGATGCTTTTCATATTCTTTACTTAAAGTATTTTCTTTGCCGGAGTGATATTCCTGTGTCAAATTCCAAACCCTATTGAGAAACCTGTAAGCTCCCGGCACCCCTCTGGTATCCCACGGCGCTTCCATGTCAAACGGGGCGATAAACATTTCGTAAACCCTCAAACTATCCGCTCCGTAGCCACTGTCCATAATCTCAAGAGGATCGATTACATTACCTTTGGATTTGCTCATTTTCAAGCCATCCGGTGCTAAGATATAGGCATTGTACATCATTGTCTTAAATGGCTCTGGCGTACCAACCAGGTCTAGCTTGTAGAAAAACCTCATCCAAAAACGAGCATAAAGTAAGTGCGCAACCGCGTGGTCGGCACCATTATAAAAATCAACCGGCATCCAATGCTTGGCAACTTCAGGATCCCAAGCTTGCTTTTCATTAAACGGATCAAGGTAGCGCAGGAAATACCAGCTTGAGCAGGCGTAACCATCCATCGTATCGGTTTCGCGCTTAGCCGGACCGCCACATTTGGGACAACTCGTGTTGACCCACTCTTTTACGTCAGCCAATACCGACGTGGCACCACCTGTCGGTTTGTAGTCCTTAACTTCTGGCAAAATCACCGGCAAGTCCTTGTCGGGCACCGCTACCGCGCCGTCACTAGGGCAGTGAATAATCGGAATTGGGGCGCCCCAATAGCGCTGGCGAGATATTAACCAGTCGTGCATTTTGTATTGAGTTTTAGCTTCGCCCTGGCCCTGCTGTTCAAGCCAAGCTACAATCTCTTCTCTAGCCTGAGATGATTCCATGCCATTAAATTGACTGGAGTTATCCAGTACTCCTTCGCCATGGAAACACTGTTTAAAAATAAACTTATCTATGCCGTATTTATGTAAAGGATCAACGACTTCCTGAGCAGCAACTTCCTTCGTAACCCACTCGACTTTAAACTTATTTTTTTCGGACTCATCAAGATTTTGCTTTTCCTTTTTATCACTATTTAGCTTTGCGTGGACAAAAAATGCTTGAACGTCATGAGCCTCTTGTTTCGAAAAGGCATAATATTTATAAAAATAAGTTTCATCACCCGTCCCTAAAATCTTAACGTCGTTGTAACCAGTTTCTTCTGTAATTTCTCTAAGTGCTGTTTCCTCAGGTGACTCATCTTCTTCTATCGTACCGCCAATAGTTAAACGACCGCCAAATTTTTTGCCCCAGTTAATAGTTAGAATTTTGCCTTTGCTATCTTCTACTACTACAACAACTTTTTTCTTTTTCTTAAACTCAGTTTTTTGCTTGGCGTCTTCTCTTATAACTACAGGATTAATGACATTGATTTCTGGCAAGTTGTGTTCCCTAGCAAACTCATGATCTCTTTCATCATGCGCCGGCACGGCCATAATCGCACCCGTACCGTAGCCCATCAAAACATAATCAGCCACCCAAATAGGAATTTTCTCGCCGGTCGCCGGATTAGTAGCGTAACTGCCGGTAAAAACGCCTGTCTTGTTGCGATTAGTTTCTTGCCGCTCAATATCTGACTTTTGACTAGCTTCCTTTACATATTTATCTACTTTTTTAGTCTGCTCTTTAGTAGTAAGTTGCTTGACTAAGCTATGCTCCGGAGCCAACACCAAAAAAGTAGCGCCGAATATCGTATCAACTCGGGTAGTAAAGATTTTGATAGTCTTTTTTGAATCTAAAATTGGAAAAGCTACTTCAGCACCCTGGCTTTTGCCGATCCAGTTTTTCTGCATAGTCTTAACCATTTCGGTCCAGTCTAAACCATCAGTCGCTTCTAGTATTTCGTCAGCATATTCAGTGATTTTGAAAAACCATTGCTTTAAGTTTTTCTTTACAACTGGATTGCCGCAACGCCAGCATCGCCCGCCTTCAACTTGCTCGTTAGCTAAAACCGTCTTGTCTGTTTCACACCACCACTGCGGACTTTCTTTTTGATACGCCAAACCATGTTCGTAAAGTTTATTAAAAATCCATTGCGTCCATTTATAATATTCCGGATCGGCGGTACTAATTTCCTTGCTCCAGTCATAGCTATAACCCAGTCTTTTAAGTTGTTTTTTAAAGTTAATTAAGGCTTCATCGTGGGCTTCGCGCGGTTGTTTGCCAATTTTAATAGCGTAATTTTCTACCGGCAAACCAAAAGAGTCCCAGCCGATTGGATGGTAGGCGTTAAAGCCTTGTTGCCTCTTGGTGCGCACCTTGATATCGCTAAACTGGAAAGTTCGACCATGGCCTGTATGTATACCGGCACCAGTGATTCCAGGCAGCATACTAAAGCCGTAGTACTTGGGACGTTTATGATCGGCAAAGTCTACTTTATACGTCTCTTTTTCTTCCCAAATTTTTTGCCATTTGGACTCAATGTCCTTAGGATTGTATCGTTCTTGCATAACTATAGATTAATTATAGCAAATGATAAAAGTAAATTACTTCTATGAGATATTTGAGCTTGCGCAGCTGCCAGCTACAATGGTTTGTAATTTACCGGAGACTTGTTGCCAATAGAAAATCTTGATACCCGTGCCCGAACAATATTGAACAGCTACTGCGTCGTGGTCGTTCGTTCCGCCAGCTACCGAATCGGTGTACACTGCCGTAGGCTTAGATGAAACTGTCCTTAAGACCACGCTGCTGTCTAAGCGGACCGAATTACCTGAAGCCATAAAGTCTGCCTTTGATGTGGGATATCTGCCATTATTTATGTTAAATGATTCGGCTGCTTGCCTAACAAAAAGTGCATCTGATCGTCGCTTGGTATCTCTTGCTTTGGCCTGTACGCCGCTACTAGTGGAAGCAGTCGTTATCTGGCTGACTTCTGGGGTTGAAAATATTCGATTTATATCTTGCTGCAGATCCATAAGAGACAAGGCGTTTTTAGGACTCTGAAGTTGGGGCTTATTCTTAAAATCAGTCTTTACTTTAAGAGTATTACTTGTGCCGTCACTGGCATCATAAGATGCATCTACGCCGGTAAGGTTATGGTCCCATTTAGAAACCCAGAGTTTCAGTTTTGCCTTGTCGACTTCTTTTTGTGATTGTTTAATTTCCTGTTTGGTGGGTTTTGGATTTTGATAGCTATTATCACTGGACGTATCGCACTTCTTTACAGCTTTTGCAACATCGGTTTTTTCAACCGCATCGCTAAAGTCATTAGATTTTTGTACATTCCAGGAAATATTATAACCACTACTATCTACGCCGTTTATTGTTGCACGGTCGGTACTATCTTTTACGATGATAAACTTATTGTTGCCATAGGCATTCATTACCTGACTTTGCTGATCCTTATTTTCATAGAATTTACTTAGAGCATTCTGATAACATTGCCTTTGCTTTTTGTAACCCTGGCTATCAAGCATATCTTGAATATCCTTGGTGTCGATCTTTATCCATCTTCCATCAATTTTTTTAGCAAAGTCTTTAAGAGCTTTTACTAAAGTTGGGCTTTTAGCATAAAGCTTGCCGTAGTCAGTTACCAGCAGTTTGTCTATCAGTTCTTGAGTGTTATTAACTTTAAAGTAAAGATCGCCGTTTTGGGATACCATACCGGCACCACTTAGATTAATTTTAAACTCTTGGGTGTCTACACTGACTTTTGCACTAAGCGACCCGGCTAGTTTTGGATTATCGGTCTGGGTGTCAAAAGTGACGGTTAGCTTATCTCCACTTTTTGTCTTACTCTCAAAGTATGCATTCGTAATTGAAGAAGGACTTTTAATAATATTATCTACCGCATCGGCTACTACTTTTTCAGGGTTGGTATACCACAGGGCATAAGCTGCACCGCCGCCAATTGCTACCAAAGCCACTATTATCACAGTAAGAACGATGGTGTAGAGCTTTTTACGGCTCTTTTTACCGGGCGGAGAGCCCATTGTTACAGGTGGTTGGGAAAACGAAGTTGTAGGTGGCTGAGCTGGATTAGGTGATTCAAAGTTATTAGGTGGTGAGGAATTTTGCAATTCGTCATTTATATCTACTGGCTTGATATCGTCGTTCATGACTCTAACGTATCCCCCTCAAGTAATCTTTAGTTTAGCATATCATGTAGCGCTAAAGCTTGGCAAACTGTTTTTGCTTTTGTTCCAACCAAGCAGCCGATTGTCTCACGAGCTGCCTTTCATCAACACTGTTATGAAGCAGTATTTTTAAAGCCTCCTCGGCGAATACACCATTCTGTGAACCCTTTGCCAGCACAATAGCGTTCCTTTCCAAAACCTTATGCGCAAATGCTCCGGCGTCATAAGGATTGGAAAAACTCTTTACCTGACAACCTTGACCTTTAGCCGCAGGAGCTAAGTGTTCCTCAGCTTCTTTCCCGATAGTAATTACCCATGCCAGTTCAGTACCATTGCAAAATTCGCCAAGCTTTTTATGAGCTTCAGCTGACGTAGTTCCCAATTCGTTCATACTGCCTAAAATCGCAATTTTTTGTCCGGCCGATAAGCCATAAAGTGTTCTTAGGGCCGCTTCAGCCGCTAGAGGGCTGGAGTTATAGGTGTCATCAATCAAAGTAGAGTCTTTAAGACCTTTAACAATATTCATGCGGCCATGAACCGGTTGGATTTTTGATTGGCCATTTGCTATGTCTTGCGCTGTTAAACCTAGTTTTGCGCCAACTAAACCAGCCGCTACTGCAGCTTTGACGTTTTGCTCCCCTACCAGTTTTAAAGTAACATCTACTTTACCAAATTCAGGTGCAATAAACTGACCTTTAAAACCGTCTTTCAGGTTACTGTCGATGGTTTCAAAACGATACTCAGCGGCGCCGCTTACTCCATAAGTATTCACTGCAGACAAGCTCAAAAACTTCGAATAGCTACCGTCAATATCGTCACGGTTAATTACAATACGTTCACTAAATTTTGCTACTGCTAATTCTTCTTGTGCCACAGCGTCCAGATTGCCAAATGTTTGCATATGCTCTGGACTTACCGCAGTTACTACCGCAATATCAGCCTTAAGGTAAGTGCCAAAATGCGGAATATCCCCAGGGGCGTCAGTGCCAAGCTCCTGAACTATTACATCGCAGTCGTTGGTTTTATTTTTAATCCTTCGTTTCGCAGCTTTATGCACCTTAAGCCAAGCGCCAAGTGAGTGGATATTATCAGGATAGTCAATGCCTAAAATTCCTAAAGGTACGCTTAGCTCGCTGTTATGATTACCTTCGTGGACGCGCACACCAAAGCGCTCGCTAAGCACCGTGGCAATCGCCAACTTAGTGCTAGTCTTGCCCACGCTACCGGTTACCAATATTAGTTTCGGTTTGTGCTTTTTCAGATACTTTTTAGCAAGTCTTTCTAGTCTTTTTTGGATAATTTTCTTAAACATCTTAAGTTAATCATACTATACTGCCCTATGTAGTCGATAGTCTTGGTGGAGCTACGCGGGCTCGAACCGCGGACCTCTTGCATGCCATGCAAGCGCTCTAGCCAACTGAGCTATAGCCCCATAACGAATAGATTTATTCTAGCAAACAAAAACACCTCTGGCAAAGAGGTGTTTTACATGTAAGCTGCTGCGCGCCCACCCTGAGGCTGCGGTTTTTTGTAAGTGTTTGTTTTTAAAAGCCTACTGCCTCATTGGCGCATCAGCCAATACGTTTATGATTACATAAATAAGCCTGCAGCACAAGCACTTTTACTGGTAATTATCGAGCGACTGTGTTTAACTGTAAGAGTTCAGAAACGTAGTATCGTGCTGTCAGTGAATCGAAGCCTGCTTCATCGCTAATAAAAGTAAGATATGAACTGGTCGATCTGACGAATAAGTAATAGTAAGGAACATTTGATGTCTAAGAAACTTTTTATTGGTAGCTTGTCTTGGGACACTAACGACGATTCGCTAAAAGCGCATTTCGCTAGTATTGGCCCCGTAGCTAGCGCCAAAGTGATAACCGACCGCGACAGTGGACGAAGCAAAGGCTTTGGATTCGTTGAATTTGACAACGATGAAGACGGCACAAAAGCTATCGAACAATTGAACGATAGCGAGCTTGACGGCCGCAAAATTGTTGTCAACGAAGCTCGCCCGCGTGAAGAACGCCCGCGACGCGACAACAACCAACGCAATAGCTGGTAAATTTATAATTTGCTACTAAGAAAAAGGCGCTCTAGTTTTCTGGAGTGTCTTTTTCGTTTTTGGTAACTTTTTCGAAGCGATGACGCGTTATTCCCCCAACTGAAATTTCTTCAAAAAACATTTTATATGGTCGCACCCAAATGTCCGGCATACCTTCATGCTCGTAAAGCGGTTTATAAACTACAAACCATTCTAGCGTTTCGGAATGACAGGCTACACCTAAAACTTCATAGAGTTTTTGGGTTTTAGTATGCACATACTCACCTGGTTCGACAGGCGGAGCCTCTAGCCTTACTTCATTATTTTTTGCCATTTAATATCTCTAACATCCTGGTTTCATCAATTATTTCGGTGTTATATTCACGAGCTTTTTCTAATTTGCTTTCACCGGTAGACTCGCCCTTTACTAAAAAGTCGGTGTTTTTGCTTACCGAACTTTGGAAACTAGCACCAAGCGCTCGCAACTTTTCAGCTGCTTCGTCACGACTCATGTTTTTGAGCGTGCCGGTAATAGCGAAGCTTTGGCCAGCCAGATTACCTCTTGCCCGGCTTTTATAGACAGGCCTGACTCCAAGCTTACGGAATTTTTCCAGTAGGGCTTCGTTGTCCGGATCGGCAAACCAAGCCAAAATAGATTCAGCTACAATCAGGCCTACGCCCTCTACGTTTAATAGATCATCCAAGGTAGCTGCTTGAAGTTTTTCTAACGAACCAAATCTTTCAGCCAAGTCGATTGCTGTCTGATTACCTACATGGCGAATACCCAGTCCAAATATAAATCGCGGTAATTCGGGTGTTTTTTTATCTGAGATAGCATCCACTAACTTTTGTGCTGAAACGTCAGCAAATCTCTCCAGCTTAACCAACTGCTCACTCGTAAGTCTGTAAATATCAGCCGAATCTTTGACTAAACCGGTATCTACTAAAGCTTCTACATTTTTTTCTCCCAAAGTGTCGATGTCAATCGCACCTTTAGAAGCGAAGTGGGCAATTCCACGTTTTAAAAGTAGTGGGCCAGTTGCTCCCTTAACTCTGTAAACCGCTTCACCCTCAGGCCGCTCAAAGGATAGCTCAGGATACTGCGATTTTAAAACTTTTTCAAAATCAAACTTCTTGGTACTTTTTGGTCTAAGCTCACTAACTACATTCTTAACTTGAGGAATTATGTCGCCGGCTTTGAAGATGACTACGGTATCTCCCACACGGACGTCAAGCCGCATAATTTCATCGGCATTGTGTAGGCTGGCATGCTGAACGGTGGTGCCGGCTATTTGCACTGGGTCAAAAATAGCTACCGGCGTAGCGGCACCGGTCCGACCTATACTAATAACAATGTCCTTAACGACCGTCGTTGCCTGTTCTGCTGCGTATTTATAGGCTACTGCCGCCCTGGGCTGTTTACCGACAATGCCAAGGTCTCTAAATTGTTTTTTATCGTTAACCTTAATAACCAGTCCGTCAGTATGAAACGGTAGCTCTGTGCGTTTTGCGTCCCACTCGTCTATAAATTTCATCACACTATCAACATCCGTGAATAGTCCAGCCTGCTTATTGCGGGTAACCCCTAGCGCAGAAAGAGCTTCGTAAGCAAACATATTGGTGGGAATTTCATCCGGATTATCTCTTAGCAAATCATAGGCTCTAAAATTCAGCGGTCTCTGGGCTACTAATTTAGGATCAAGCTGGCGAATAGTGCCGGCCGCTAAGTTACGCGGATTGGCAAAAGTAGGTAGTCCGGCTTTTCCACGTTGGCTATTCAGCGCAATAAAATCTCTTTTGAGCATGATTATTTCGCCTCTGATTTCTGTTCGGCCAGTCAAAAAATGCTTGACCTTCTTGTCATTTCTTAACCGCAAGGGTACGTTTTTGATAGTGCGCACGTTAGCTGTCACATCTTCGCCTATAAAACTATCGCCCCGCGTAACCGCCTGGGCCAAAACGCCATCTTGATAAATGAGGCTGCAAGCCAGTCCATCCATTTTAAGATCTACAAAAAAATTGTGCTTTTGCCCAGGCAATAATTTATCCATTCTTTGCACCCAGGCTTCAATTTCATCTCTATCAAATACATCGTTAAGGCTCAACATCCTAGTTGAATGCCTGACTTTCTTAAACCCTCCCAACAGTTCACCACCTACGCGCTGGGTTGGGCTATCTGGTGTGATCAGTTCAGGGTGGTTAGCTTCTAGCTCTTTAAGCTCACCAAACAGGCTGTCGTATACTGAGTCGTCTACTGATGGCGAATCAAGTACGTAGTATTCGTAAGCATACTGATTAAGTTGATCTCGTAATTTTTGAACTCTCTCACGTGCTGGCTGCTGGCTCATCAATCAACCTCCTATATAGTAAATATATATAGCTAGCCCCCCATAAAATACTAAATGAGCTGAGAAGCAAAACAGTCAAAGGTACGATTGGCAGCCAGGCCACTTTAACAAGTTCGCTCAGCAAAATAGCCGGAACTAAAATAATCAACCATAAGATAACCAAGCTTAAGCCCAGCCAAACTAGCCGTAGCATAATTTTAAGACGGCGGCCTAAGACTAAATCTCCAGATGACTTTAGCGCTGCTAGCGGATACATGCCAGGCAAAGTAACAACCACCATGCCAATCAGTGAACTAGTGAGCCAATAAAGCGAAAGCACTGCTAGCAGTGCAATTCCTACCCAGGCTAGCATTGCTTCTACTCCACCGCTCAGTAATCCGCTGGCGCTTGCAGCTCCGTACACTAAAAAACCCAAAGCAATTGGCAAAATCTGAACCAATACTACGAGTAGTATTAAAAATGTTGAAACCAATGGAGAACCGGAAGAGTAGATTCCGTCGCGTAAACGAACCTTTTTACCCGATAGTCTTTGCCGCAAAAGCCAAACTATCGTTAGCCAACTTACTAAAAATAGCAGCCCTGCATAAATCTGCTGGGCTTGAGTTAATGATTGGCTAAGTGAACCGCTGACCACGGCACTAAATAGCGCTAAGGTTTGCGAGCCGAGTCCTGCACCTCCGCCTGAAATATCTTTACCTAGAGATTTTAAAGTGTCAGCCAATTGACTGTAGTTTCCTTGGCTTATTACGCCTAAAAGCAGAGCACTTAAAATAATATAGACCAACAAAAATTTTATAAATAACCAACGGTTTTGCCACAAAGTTCTTCCCACCTGCACAGTAAAACTAATGTAACCGGGGATTATAAATTCGCGCTTGTAATCGCGTCGGCGCGTTAGACGAAAGCTACGATGGGGTCGGCGGTTTAAAAAATTACGTCGTCGCGTGCTTGCCCTGTTTATTTGCCGCTTACCCCATGAAACTTTTTTAGGAGCGCAACTCTTAAGACTGGGGGCTTTTGGCTTTTTTGCAGATTTTGTGGCCAGTGTTCGTTTGCGCGGCATAATCCTATAAATTGCCTTCCATTTTGCGCAGACGTGCAATTCTATCTTCAAGTGGCGGATGTGTGCTAAAAAGCTTACTGAATATATTCCCTTTCAGAGGGTTGGCAAAAAACAAATGGGCTGTTGAGCTATTTTGTCGACGCATTGGCCTAGCATTACTGCGTAGTTTTTCCAGCGCGCTTGCTAGGCCTTCCGGGTAACGAGTAGTGAGCGCTCCGGTTGAATCTGCGAGATATTCACGTTGACGTGAAACTGCCATTTGTACCATGGCAGCAACGATTGGCGCTAAAATAATTGCCACGATACCGAAGATCATCATTTGTGGCGGCACATCGCGCCGGTTGCTGTTGCCGCCAAACCACAACATACGCAAGAAAAAGTCGGCCAGCATTCCAATCGCACTTACCAAACCAAACACAATCATTGAGACTCGTATGTCATAGTTTTTGACATGGCCCAGCTCGTGAGCAAGCACACCCTCGAGTTCTGTGTCATTCATAATATCAAGAAGTCCGGTAGTGGCGGCGACAATAGCCTTATTTGGATTACGCCCTGTCGCAAAAGCATTCGGAGCCGGATCATTGATAATATAAACTTTAGGCATCGGTAAGCCGGTAGCAATTGAGAGATTCTCAACCGTACGATAAAGACGGGGGTTGTCTTTCTTTTCAATTTGTTTTGCCCCCGTCATTGCTACCGCTAATTTGCCGGCAGCATAGTATTGAATAAGTGCATAAATTGCAGCAAATGCTAGTACGAAATATGTGATTGAGGCGTCGCGGTAAATTACACTCGCTAGCCATCCCAAACCGCCAATTATTACCACGAACAGTATCATAATCAGAATTGTATTGCGTTTATTAGCTGCAATGGCTCCGTACATAAACCAACTATTGCTCCTTTTATAAAGACAAAGCTAAAACTTTACGTCAACTGGCTTTTCAGCTTTAGCCCGGTCTTCAGTTTCAAAAAATTCACGTTTCTTAAAGCCCAACATTTTAGCAAAAAGATTAGTAGGAAACATTTGTATTTTAGTATTTAAGTCGCGCACTCCCCCATTGTAAAATCGCCTAGCGGCTTGGATTTTGTCTTCTGTATCTACCAGTTCTTGTTGTAGTTGTTGGAAGTTTTCAGTAGCTCTTAGCTGAGGGTAGTTTTCAGCTACCGCGAATAGACTTTTAAGAGCGCCTTCGAATTGATTTTGCGCCTTGGCGGTTTCTTTTACACCGCTCGCATTAAGGGCTTGGGTGCGAGTTTTAGTAACATCTTCAAAAACTTGCTTCTCGTGCGCCGCATAACCCTTAACTGAATTAACCAGATTAGGTATTAAATCCAGTCGGCGCTTGAGCTGTACCGTAATATCACTCCAGGCTTCCTCTACCCGTACATTAAGTTTTACCAGGCCGTTATAAGCGATCCAAACGAATAAAACAACAATCACCACAATCGCCGCTATAATAATCCACAAAGTCATAGTTTATTCCCTCTTTTAATATTTCTACTTGTAATTATAGCGCACTTAAGGCCATAGTCATACACAAGAAAACGCTCTAGAAGTTAGATATTAGTTTTTAGTTACTGCGTTTGGAAATGATTTCTTCAGCTACATTTGGCGGCACTTCTTCGTACTGTGCAAGTTCCATCGAGCTGGCTGCCCGGCCCTGACTCATACTACGAAGATCGGTAGTATAGCCAAACATTTGAGCCAAAGGAACGAAACCTGTCACAACTTTAGCGCCCATGCGGTCTTCCATGCTCTCTACTCGGCCACGACGACTATTAAGGTCGCCGATTACATCGCCCATAAATTCTTCAGGGGTAAGGACTTCAATTTTCATAACCGGCTCAAGCAACACCGGCTTAGCTTTTTTGACACCTTCACGGGTAGCAAGCGCACCAGCCATCTTAAAGGCCATCTCAGAAGAGTCAACGTCATGATAACTACCGTCATAAAGCGTAGCTTTAATGTCTACTACCGGATAACCGGCGATGACACCGCCATCCAAGGTTTCTTTAATACCATTTTGCACAGCTGAACGATACTCTTGAGGAACAACACCGCCCTTAATTTCATCAGCAAATTCAAAGCCTTTGCCTGCTTCATTGGGCTCTAGGCGCAACCACACGTCACCATACTGACCACGACCGCCAGACTGTTTAATATATTTGCCCTGCACTTCAGTGTTAGCACGAATTGTCTCACGAAAAGCAACTTGTGGTTGGCCGATGTTTGCTTCCACCTTAAATTCGCGCTTCATGCGATCAACAATGATATCTAGGTGTAATTCACCCATACCGCTGATAATCGTTTGACCAGTCTCATCATCGGTGTGAACCCTAAAAGTCGGATCTTCTTCAGCTAAGCGTTGCAAAGCAATGCTCATTTTTTCTTGGTCCGCTTTAGTTTTAGGCTCAATAGCAATGCTCACAGGCGGTTCGGGGAAGGTAATATTTTCTAGTACTATGCTTTGGCTAACATCACTTAAGGTTGTACCAGTAGTAGTGTTTTTCAGACCAACTGCTGCAGCAATGTCACCTGCAGCAATTTCGTTAATATCTTCGCGCTTGTCAGAATGCATCCGTACAATGCGGCCTATGCGCTCTTTCTCGCCTGTCGTAGTGTTGAGTACGTAGCTTCCGGCAGTCAGTTTACCACTATAGACTCGGAAAAAAATCAATTTGCCTACGAATGGGTCGTTAGCAATTTTAAAAGCAAGAGAAGAAAATGGCTCCTTCTCGCTAGGTTTACGTTCGATTTCATCTCCACTTTTCGGATGAGTGCCCCAAACCGATCCGACGTCAATTGGAGAAGGTAAGTAGTCATTTACTAAATCAAGTACTTTTTCTACAATTACTCCCCGGCCGTCACCGCCAGTAACTACGAAAAATTCACCGCTTAGAACACTTTTTCTAATAGCACTTTTCAGCTCAGCTTCGGTAATAGATTCTTCGCCTTCTTCAAGATATTTTTCAAATAACTTATCGTCAGCTTCAACCGCTGCTTCCATAAGAAGAGTGCGGGCGTTCTTAGCTTTTTCAAGTATATCTTCCGGTATTTCACCCTGTACCAGTTCTTTATCGGTAAAATCTTTGTACGTGTAGGCTTTCATGTCAACAAGATCTACTACACCGCAGATATCTTTTTCAAATCCAATAGGTAAGTGAATAGGCAAAGCTCTCTTAGAAAGACGTTCACGAATGGTTTTGAGACTCATGTAAAAATCGCCACCCGTTTGGTTAATTTTGTTTACAAAACAGATACGTGGTACGCCGTATTTATTCGCTTGGCGCCAAACGGTTTCAGTTTGAGCTTCAACGCCCATTTTGCCGTCAAACACCACAACCGCACCGTCAAGTACGCGCAAGCTTCGTTCAACTTCCACCGTAAAGTCAATGTGGCCTGGTGTATCGATAATGTTAATTTTGTGGTCTTTCCAAAAACAAGTAACTGCCGCGCTGGTAATGGTGATGCCGCGCTCTCGCTCCTGTTCCATCCAGTCAGTCGTAGCTTCGCCTTCATGAACCGCGCCAATTTTGTGGCTCAGACCCGTACGATATAAAATTCCTTCGGTAGTAGTAGTTTTGCCTGCATCAATATGAGCAATGATGCCGATATTTCTAAATTTTTCCAGAGGTATATTTTTAGTTGCCATATTATTCCTGTTAAGTTTTTAGTCTGATAATTTAACGCGCAAAGTGAGCAAATGCTCGATTAGCTTCGGCCATTTTATGAGTGTCTTCCTTTTTCTTGAAGGCAGCGCCGGTTTGGTTATGGGCGTCAACAATTTCAGCCGCCAAGCGTTGCTCAAAAGGCATGCCTTTACGGGCGCGGGCAGACTGAACCAGCCAACTAAATGCAAAGTGCTGCTGCCGGTGGCCTTGTACGGCAAAAGGAATTTGATAATTTGCACCACCTACCCGGCGGCTCTTAACTTCAAAGTTAGGTGAAATATTTTTCAAGGCTGTTTCAAAAACCTCTAGAGGGTCTTCACTTTTTAGTTTTTTGGCAGCAATTTCCAGGGCACTATATATTTGGCGCTCAGCCAGAAGTTTCTTGCCATCAAGCATACTTTTGTTAATTAAGCGCTGCACCAAAACACTTTGATACTTACGGTCAGGTTTAAGGTGGCGTTGCAAAGATCTGGTTACTTTACGCGGCATTATTTGCCTCCCTTTTTGGCACCGTACTTGCTACGGCCATTTTTGCGATCTTGTACGCCCTGAAGATCAAGTGAACCGCGCACGATATGATATCGCACACCAGGAAGGTCTGGTACACGGCCACCACGAACCAAAACCGCAGCGTGTTCTTGTAGGTTATGTCCTTCGCCGCCAATATATGCCCAAACTTCATGTCCATTACTAAGGCGCACTCGAGCCACTTTTCGAAGTGCTGAGTTAGGCTTCTTGGGGGTCTTAGTGGTTACTTTTACGCAAACACCACGCTTAAGTGGGGCTTTCTGATCAGAGTATCTACTCTTCAAGGCATTACTAATTCGCCCTAGAGCCGGGCTTTTGCTTTTCTTGGGTGCTGTTTTGCGCGGTTTGCGCACTAGCTGATTAATTGTTGGCATGAAAAAATATTTCTCCTTAAAATCACTCTTCTAAGTATCAATGATTTCAGCAATAATCACTAATATATTCTTTAGGCTTAGCCTAAAGAGAAACTCACCTTTTATTATAGCAAAAACAGTTTAAATTAACAAGCTATTTTACGGAGTTATTAAATCGCGATGCACAAGCACGTCGTGAACTCGTAAATAACGAGCGCCAGTCCTTACAGCAAGTCGACCAGCTTCTACATTAGGCTCTGCTTCCATACGATGCTCACCCAAAAAACGCTTTCGTGAATAGCCAATCATTACTGGTATATCTGGCACAAGTGCTGCAAAGCCGAGTAGCCGACGGTTTAATTCTGGTGATTTGCCAAAACCGATACCAGGGTCAAGAATAATTTTCTCAGCCTCAATGCCAGCGTTTTGGGCGCTAGCAAACTTTTTTACCAGTTCATCACGAACCTGCTCTTCGCTATCCATTTTATACTGATGAGCTTTTTGAATATCACCACTTGCTGCCTCGGGAAGATGGCTAACTACAACCCTAAGCCCATTGGCAGCCACTACCCTGCCCATAAGAGGGTCTGACATTCCGGTTATGTCATTTATCATCAGTTCAGACGACCAAAACTGAACTGCCCGGCGAGCGATTTCAGCGTGTCGAGTGTCGATAGAAAAAAGCCTAGCCTCAAAGTGTTTTTGTAGCTCTTTTAATACCGGCTCTAGCCGGGCCCATTCTTCTTCAATTGCAACTTCCGTTGCTCCCGGACGAGTTGACTCTGCTCCCAGGTCCACTATAGATGCGCCTTGGCTAAAAAGCTCGGCGGCTCTTTTAGATATTTGCCTGGGTGCCACGAATTGGCCGCCGTCGCTAAAACTATCCGGAGTTACGTTTATGATTCCTACAATCTCCGTCATACACGACCTCCGCGAGCTAAGCTCAGAAACTCGCTCCTTGTTTGAGGTCGAGACTTAAAGTAGCCTCTTAAAGCTGAGGTAGTTGTGCGGGCGCCAGATTTACGAATTCCTCGCATTTCCATACAAAGATGTCTGGCGTGCAAAATAACCCCTACGCCTTTTGGCTCAAGCGTAGTTTGCAAATAATCTGCTGCTTGAGAAGTAATTCTTTCCTGATTTTGCAAACTGCGACTAAAATGTTCTAGCGTACGAGCTAGTTTAGAAATGCCAATTATATTTTTGTTGGGAATATAGGCAATAGTACCCGTTCCAAAAAACGGAATAAGGTGATGTTCGCAAATACTATAAAAAGGAATGTCAGTTTGCACTACCATCTCATCATAACCTTCGCTTGAAAAAACCGTCGGTTTAAATTTGGTGGGTTTGGTAAAATCCTCAATAAAACACTTATAGCGTTGTGGGGTCTGCTTCAAGCCTTCACGATCAGGATTGGCGTCAATATTTTTTAATATTGACTTTATATTTTCCTCAATATTATTCATCACTAGCCTCCAATTCCGGCACTTCGCCTGCTACTTGGCGATAGGCAACCGATAAGCGCTGACCTGCTTCAGGAGCAAACACTCTGTGCTGTGGGCGATCATCTTTCTTGCCATTTAGAAGTGCACCGCGCATTAATACAAGATCGCCAGGATGAAGTTGCCAAGAAACTTCACCTTGTCTTAACCGTATATCAAATCGTGCCGCTCTCATTAAAGAAACTACTGCTACTATTCTCAAGTCACGTTTATAATCACGGTGCCAATCTATGCCTGCTTCGCCCGGACTATATAGCTGAGCGCGAACCTTATTAACTTCCCAATCGGGAACTATCGGCTGGACGATCTCACAAACTCTTTTACCCAGAACTAAAACGGCAGTAGGAGCCTCTTCAAAATCCCAACCGGTATCTTTAAACTGCTCAGCTATTGTATGTCCGGTGCGATCAACTGGTGTTAAATTGTGCGCCAATACCTCTTCTTCAAGCTTTGCTTGGTCCTCGGGCGACAGAAATTGCCTTAAAAGTACCGCGCCTTCCTGCTTGACGGTACTCAAGCATTTTTCAGCATCGGTTGAAGTTGTATACTTTCTTTCAATAGTCATCGCATTTCTCCTTTTTTAATTAGCCAAAAACTAAAAACGCTCTGCAAAACAAAAGATGTTTAACGAGCGTTAATAAAGAAGAGATTTATACGAAACTAGACCAAGTACGAAGGTGTTTATTATGAATCACTAGCAAACTCCTTTCGTACTTACAATGATATTTTTATACTATATTGCTTTAGTTTTTAAAGCAAGCCTTAAAACCGCAAAGCCACCTGGTTAAGGTGGCTTTAATGAAACTGAAGTGTTGGGTTTTAACTACTCAACGATAGCTTCTGATTCAATATCGCGGGCTCCGGTACCAACCGGAATCTTACGACCAATGATAACGTTTTCCTTCAGGCCGTACAAATGATCGATTCTACCGCTGGTAGCAGCGTTGATCAATACGCGCGTAGTGTCTTGGAATGAAGCAGCAGAAAGGAAGCTGTCGCTCCAAATCGATACTTTGGTAATACCAAGCAAAAGTTGAGTAAACTGTGCCGGCTGTTTGCCATCACTAACAAGCTTTTCGTTAGCATCCACTGCAGCGGTCTTGCTAACGATATCACCAGTCACGAACAAAGAGTCACCTGAATCTTCAATTTGCACGCGGGAGAACATTTGCCGGATAATTATCTCCAGATGTTTATCGGCAATATTCTGACCTTGCGAAGCGTATATGCGCAAAACTTCATTGATCATGTAGCGCTGAGTAGCTTCCGTACCCTTCAAGCGCATTAGGTCGTGAAGATTAATCGAGCCTCCCGTCAAACGATCACCGGCTTTTACTTCATCACCATCAGATACGGTAACTTGACGCGTGCCCGGTACTTCGTAGCGCAATGGGGTTTGAGTTGCAGATGCAAGAATAATAGTTTTATCAGTTACTTCTACAGTACCATCAAAAGGAGCGACCAGTGGTTTTTTGTTGTCTTTTCCAGCAGCTAAAACATCGCCTGTCAAAACTTCAGTACCGGTTTTAACTTGTGGTTTACGGGCGCCAAGTGACAGCTTTTCACTTTTTCCTTCTTTAGGAGTGACTTGTATGACATGGTTTTGGCCATCATCCCAGATTTTAACCTTGCCATCTATCTCGCTAATGAAAGCTTGGCCCTTTGGAGAACGAGCTTCAAATAACTCATCCACACGCGGCAAACCTTGGGTAATATCCTCGCCGGCTACACCTGAAGCGTGGAAGGTTCTAAGTGTTAGCTGAGTGCCAGGTTCACCCACTGATTGAGCAGCTATTACGCCAACTGGTGCGGCGTTTGCAATTAATTGGCCGGTTGCCATATCTAAGCCATAACTACGACGCGGAATACCTCGTAGGTTTTTAGCGCTTAGAATGCTCATTATCTTGACGCTATCAACTTTTTCGTCCTCTTGAATTGCATCAGCCTTATCGCGGGTGATAAGCTCACCTTTTTTAACGTGGCCTGGTACATTTTCGCCAGCATAGCGGCTATAGAGTCGGTCGCCAAACCCTACCATAGTCTCTTCTGTTTCCGAGCGGTAAATAGTGAAGCCTTCGTCGTCATTGGCTTCATCTTCCACTGTGAAGACATCCTGACTAACATCAACCAAGCGACGAGTCAGGTAACCTGAGTCGGCAGTCTTAAGCGCGGTATCAATCAAGCCTTTTCTGGTACCTCGGGTAGCCACAAAAGCTTCAAGCTGGCTCAAGCCCGCTTTGTAGCTGGAACGAATCGGCAACTCGATTTCATGGCCTGTAGCATCAACCATCACGCCAATCATTGCTGTGGCTAGCTTAACGTTACTAATATCGCCACGGGCTCCGGAGTTAACCATCACGCTGATACTTGTATCAGAATCGGCCACCCGGCTTTGCAAAAGGTCAGTTACTTTACGGTCAATAGTTCGCCATGCACCTACGGTTAAGTGGTAGCGCTCTTCGTCGGTAATCAAACCTTTTTCGTACTGATCTGAGATTTTAGCCGCTTGAGATTCGCCTTCTTTAATGATGCCGTCGATTTCTGGCACATCAAAGTAGTCGGCCATGCCGGTTGAGACAGCTGCAGTAGTGGCGTATTCAAGAGCCAAATCTTTGACCTTATCGGCTACTAGAGCAGTTTCTTGAGAGCCATAACGGTTGAAAATGCGAGCCAAAACTTTGTTAAGTTGTTTCTTGTCTATAATAGCTTCGACATAAGGGAATTCTTCTGGCAAAACTTCGTTAAAGTATACTCGCCCAAGTGTAGTATCGCGCATTTTACCTTTGGCGATAACCCTGATTGGAGTCTGTAATTTTATGACACCTTTTTCATAGGCCATAACTGCTTCGGATACCGAGCTGTAAGGCTTTGCGTCTTTGGTCTGGGCACTTGGTTTAGGATAGGTTAGGTAGTAACAACCAAGCACGATATCCTGGCTAATGTTTAATATCGGCGTACCATCAGCTGGTTTTAGCAAGTTATTGGTCGCACTCATCAGTTCGCGGGCTTCCTTTTGAGCTGCCTCGCTAAGTGGTAAGTGAACTGCCATTTGGTCGCCATCAAAGTCAGCGTTAAAACCTTTACAAACCAAAGGGTGAAGCTGAATCGCTTTACCTTCAATAAGCTTTGGCTGGAAAGACTGAATACTCAAACGGTGCAAACTAGGTGCACGGTTAAGCAAAACGTACTTGCCCTTAATGACTTCTTCCAAAGCGTCCCAAACCGCCGTGTCACCTGCCTCAATTAGACGAGTTGCTGAGCGAATGTTATGAGCTTTTTCTTCTCGCAATAACTGAGATATGACAAACGGCTTAAACAGCTCCAATGCCATTGCTTTTGGCAACCCACATTGATAAATCTTTAATTCAGGCCCCGCTACGATTACTGAACGACCAGAATAGTCTACGCGCTTACCAAGTAGGTTTTGACGAAAACGTCCTTGTTTACCTTTTAGCATATCGCTGATTGATTTCAGACGTCGTCGGCCACCGGTTGCGCTAACAGCTCGGCCACCACGTGCTGCCGAGTTGTCTATCAATGCATCCACAGCTTCCTGTAACATACGCATTTCATTACGGCGAATTACCTCAGGCGCGTTAAGGCTGATTAGCTTTTTCAAGCGATTATTACGGTTAATAACACGTCGGTACAGATCGTTTAAATCGCTGGTAGCGAACCGTCCGCCGGTAAGTTGCACCATTGGACGAAGATCTGGTGGAATAACCGGAATAACAGTAAGACACATGCTACTTGGCTTAATTCCAGCACGTTGCATGCCTTCCAGAACCTTTAAGCGCTTTAGTAATCGCTTTTTGCGCTGGCCTTTTGCTTCTTCTGCAGACTTGTTAAGTTCTCCAATGAGTTTTGCAAGGTCTATGCCATCAAGCAACTTCTTCAGAGCTTCGCCGCCCATACCGACCTTGATAATGTCGGCATAGTCTTCAGGCAAATCACGATAATCGGTTTCATTAATAAGAGCATATTTTACCAAGCCGTCTAATTGAGTTTTCTTTTGGGCGTGAGATTCAGTTAGCTCTTCTAGCTCTTGGGTCTGTTCGGCTGCCAATTTTTTAACATCAGCCCCTTCTTCGTCAGCTGCTTTTTCATAACGTATCTTAATTGCCGCTTTACCGGCTTCCAGTTCAGCTTCAGCATCAGTTAGGAACTGGTCTCTTTTAGATTCATCTACTTCTAAAATGACATAGCTGGCAAGATAGGCTACGCGCTCTAAATTACGCACAGTCATACCAAGTAGCAAAGCCATGGCGCTTGGAGTACCGCGCATAAACCAAATATGTGCGACTGGAGCAGCCAAAGAAATATGCCCCATACGTTCGCGACGAACAATACTTTTAGTAACTAGTTCGCCGTTTTTATCAACGGCAGCTTCACGGGAACGCACACCTTTTAGTTTAGTGTCATGCGGATTTATATCTTTTACAGGCCCGAAAATTCTTTCACAAAACAGCCCATCGCGTTCCGGTTTTTGGGTTCTATAGTTAATAGTCTCTGGCTTGGTTACTTCGCCATGACTCCATTTTTGGATATCCTCAACGTTAGCGACTACTAAACGGACCGCATCAAAATCAGCAATGCTAGTATCGGTTACAAAACGATTCATTTTATGCCACCTCCTTATCTTTTACTTCAGTACCTTCGCTATTTTCTACTGTCATACCGTCGCCTAAATCAATGTCGCTATATTCATCTACCGCATCAGATTCTGCGACATCCACTGGCTTGGATTCACTGGCCGTAGCAACAGTACTGTCTGATACGGGCTCTTCATCTTCAGTAGCTTTAGAAATAATCTGTTCAGCATCGACCAAAGCTTCTGCGCTTTGGTCTAACAAATCTACCCTGAGGCCTAAGCCCTGTAACTCCTTAACTAACACATTAAAGCTTTCTGGAACTTTAGGACCGGTAATAGGTTCGTTCTTAATAATTGACTCATAAGCTTTAGCACGACCATACACATCGTCTGACTTAATAGTAAGCATTTCCTGCAAAGTGGTAGCAGCACCATAAGCTTCAAGCGCCCACACTTCCATCTCGCCAAAGCGCTGGCCGCCATTTTGCGCCTTACCGCCAAGCGGTTGCTGGGTAACCATAGTGTAGGGACCCGTTGAGCGGGCATGAATCTTATCTGCAATCATGTGGTGAAGTTTAATGATATACATGTTGCCTACTGCTGTCTTTTCCTTAAACTCTTCGCCGGTTCGGCCATCATAAAGCTGAACCTTGCCGTCTTCAGGATAACCAGCTTCCTTAAGTTGCTGGCTAATTACATCATTAGGCACACCGTTGAACGGTGGTGTAGCTACCTTGTAGCCTAACGCACGGGCAGCCATACCCAAGTGCGTTTCAAATAACTGGCCTAAGTTCATGCGGCTTGGCACGCCAAGCGGGTTCAAAATCACATCAACCGGCTGTCCATCTGCCATAAAAGGCATATCTGCCATAGGTAAAATTCGTGCCACAACACCTTTGTTGCCGTGGCGACCGGCTAGCTTATCGCCTACTGCAACTTTACGCAGCTGGGCTACAAAAATCTGAATTTGCATTAAAACACCGGCTTTTAGTTCATGGCCGTTTTCGCGGCTAAAGATTTTTACTCCAACAACCTTGCCATGCTTACCGTTACTCATGCGCTGGGAAGTGTCACGTACGTCTTTAGCTTTTTCGCCAAAGATTGCTCGAAGCAGACGCTCTTCACTAGAAAGTTCTTGCTCGCCTTTAGGCGTAATCTTCCCTACTAATACATCGCCGGCTTTTACTTCAGAGCCAATCTGAACAATGCCGTTTTCATCTAAGTGCCGTAAGCTTTCTTCGCTAACGTTTGGAATATCGCGAGTTACAATTTCCGGCCCCAGCTTAGTTTCACGAACCTCAACCATAAAGTCGTTAATATTGATACTCGTCAAATCATCATCTTTAACAATACGATCACTTAATATAATTGAGTCGTCCATGTTGTAGCCGCCCCATGGCATGAAGGCAACCATAAGATCGCGGCCAAGAGCTAACTCTCCGTCTGCAACCGAAGCTCCTTCAATCAGCACATCGCCTTTTTTAACTTTTTGCCCACGACTCACTACAACTTTTTGGTTAATACTGCGATCATCGTTACTTTGTTCAAAGTGGATCGGTTGATAGCTTTTTGTAGCATTCTTATATTTAACAATTACCTCATCTGCCGTAGCTTTGGTAACTTCACCTGCAGATTCAGCAAGAATTATCTGGCTAGTATTACGAGCAATATCTTTTTCTGCGCCTGTACCTACGATAGGACTTTTTGGCTGAAGTAAAGGTACGGCCTGTTTCTGCATGTTTGAACCGGTTAAAGAACGGTCAATACGATTCTTCTCAATGAAGGGAATCAAAGCAGCCGTAGCGCCTATAATCTGCTTTTTGGCTGCGTCCATATAGGTTACTTCGCTGGAATCAGCTTCTTCCGGCACTAAGCAGTTACGAACGCTTACACGTTCTTGCTTAAAGCTACCGTTTTTATTTAGCTCATTACCGGCTTCGGCAATTACTTCCACAGCTTCTTGAGCAGAATCTAAATAAACCACTTCATCAGTGACTTTATTCTTTATTACTTTTCTATATGGAGTTTCAATGAAACCATATTCATTAACTTTAGCGTAACTAGCCAAATTCAAAACCAAACCGATGTTAGCGCCTTCTGGAGTTTCCACGCTACACAGACGGCCATAATGAGTCTCGTGAGCGTCACGTACATCCAAGCCGGCACGCTCGCGGCTCAAGCCGCCAGGCCCCATTGAGCTAAGTCGTCTTTTATGAGCCAGCTCGCTAAGCGGATTGGTCTGATCCATAAACTGGCTAAGCTGCGAACTTGCAAAAAATTCGCGTACAGCCGCTACTACAGGTCGGGCGTTAATTAGCTGGCCCGGAGTTACAGTTTCGATGTCGCTCATACTCATGCGGTCCATGGCGTTGCGTTGCATGCGCAACATGCCAATGCGGAATTGGCGAGCAACTAACTCACCCACCATTTTTACACGGCGGTTACTAAGCGCATCAATGTCATCGGGAGCTTCTTGGGTATTATTAAGGCGAATAATTTCCTTAATAATCGCCACCAAATCTTCCATGCGCATAACACGGTTTTTGGTGGTGTTTGGAACTTTCAATCCTAATCGCTGATTAAGTTTAAAGCGGCCAACCCGGCTAAAATCAAATCTTTTAAAATCAAAGAACATGCGCTCAATCATAGTGCGCGCGTTGTCGACAGTAGCTAAGTCGCCCGGGCGCAAGCGGCGATATACTTCAATCAATGCCTCGTTTGCGCCTTTGCTAGGGTCTTTTTCGAGTGTTGCATCTATATAGTTAATTTCACCAGTATCAACATCTTTGAATAAGTCTTTAATACCTGTCTCGGTCCCATACCCTAAAGCCCGCAAAAGAGTGGTTACCGGCAATTTGCGGCGACGGTCAATCTTAACGTATATAGCTCCGTTCGGTGCGGTTTCAAATTCCAGCCATGCGCCGCGACCAGGAATGACTTTGGCACCATAATAATTGCGGCCTCCACTAGAGTTAGCAGTAAAAAATACTCCGGCGCTGCGAATCAGCTGGCTCACCACTACGCGTTCCGCGCCATTAATAACAAAGGTGCCGCGTTCGGTCATCCACGGATAATCGCCTAGGTATATTTCTTGTTCTTTTACTTCGCCGGTTACTTTATTAGTAAGCTCAACCTGAGCCTTCAGTGAGGCTTCGAAGCTGACGTTGTTGTGCCGTGCTTCGATGTCGGTAATTTTTGGCTCCTCAAAATGACAAGCTTTGAACCGAAGTTCAAGCTTTTGTTCAGTGTAGTCGTTGACCGGATTAATTTCCGCAAAAATTTCGGTTAGGCCAGTTTCTACAAACTCTTGCCAAGATTTTATTTGGTGATCAATTAAATTAGGCAACGGCAAGACAGCGTCTCGCTGCGTAAAATACCGTCGCTCCGCAGGCTTGCTGCTTGCCATACGTGAACGTCTCCTATCTATTTTATGGGTAATATTTGAACCGGCGCCGAAGATTCACTAAGTGTGGGCGTGTACTCAAGAGCCACCAAGCGTAACACGCAATTACCCAACTTACACTACTTCTTACATACCATTATGGGGTAGCTGGCACAAGCTGTCAACACTATTTTTAAGATTAAAACTTTTTAGGCTTTGGTAATGACTTCGTCAATCAAGCCATACTTTTTGGCTTCAGCAGGATCCATCCAATAATCACGTTCCATATCGTTCTTGATTTTAGACAGCTTCTGGCCGGTATTTTTTACGAATATGCTAGCCAGCAGCTCTTTCATGCGGATATTTTCGCGCAAATCAATTTCCATATCAGTTACTTTGCCTTGGGTACCAGCAGAAGGCTGATGAATCATAGCCCTAGAGTGCGGGAGCATAGAACGCTTGCCTTTAGCGCCAGAACAAAGTAGCAATGCTCCAAAACTAGCTTGCAAACCCACGCCAATTGTCTGTACGTCCGGCTTAATGTACTGCATGGTGTCATAAATTGCCATACCATCATAAACGCTGCCACCCGGGCTATTTATATAAAACATGATATCTTTTTTGCTGTCTTCGTAAGCTAAGTGTAAAAGCTGAGCCACTATTAAGTTAGCCGTGTGTTCATTAACCTGCTCGCCCAAGAAAATAATACGCTCTTTTAAAAGCCGGCTATAAATATCATAGGCCCGTTCGCCCTCATAACTCTTTTCAATAACCGTTGGTACTAGATAACTTTTTGTCATATTAAAGAATTATACGCCCTCTTAGCACTCTTGGCAAGCGAGTGCTAAGAGTTATTTTTTGGTATTTAGCGTAAGCAAGCGATCAATGGTTTTTTCGGTTAATACACGGTTGGCTATGTCTCGCCGCACTTCAGGGCTATCTAATTGGGCAAGCATGTTAGCGTCGTTGCCATATTGTTGTTTCATCTGGGCGTGTCGTTCATCTAGCTCTTTTTGAGTTACTTCAATCTTTTCTTTTTTAGTCAGTTCAGACAAAGCTAGGCCGGATTGCACACGAGCAACAGCTGCCGGCTTTAGTTCGCGTTCTGTCCACGCGTCTTCAGTTAGTTTTTGACTCTCTAGATACTGCTGCAAAGTCATGCCGCGTGACATCAAGTTTTGCTGCATATCTCGTTTTAAGTTTGCTTCTTGGTCTTTTATTAGCGATTCGGGAACTGGTATGGTACTGCTTTTTACCAGCTTTTCAACTAATTGGTCTTTTAGCTCATGGTTAACTTCTTCTTTTTTACGCGCAAGTAACTCGGCTTTAATATCTTCACGAAGCTCAGCCATGGTCTTAAATGGTCCGCACTTCTTGGCAAACTCGTCATTAAGTTCGGGTTTGCTAACCTGCTGGACTTTTTTAACCGTTCCTTTAAAAACTATTTTGCTGCCGGCTAATTGCGAAGCATGGTAGTTTTTAGGAAAAGCCAACGGTAAATCAAACTTATCGCCGGCTTTTTTACCAATTAACCCTTCTTCAAAACCCGGAATAAAAGACTTGCTGCCAATAGCTAGGGGGTAATCTTTGCCACTGGCTCCGGCGACTTTGTTGCCTTTTTCATCCTTACCTTCGAAATCAATTAGAACTTCATCACCCGATTTTGCGACTCGATCGACTGGTTTTTTCTGAGCAAAACCTTGCTGCATGCGCTCAATAACTTCATCAACATCACCTTTAGATACGGAAGCTTTTTTAGACGTAACTTTTAGTTGTTTATAGTTGCCTAGTTTGATCTCGGGTAAGACTTCAGCTTCGGCCGTAAATTCTAAAAGATCATTTGGCACATATTTCTTCACTTCAACCGAAGGTCTTTCAATAGGTTGTATGTCGTCTTTAGTGAATGTCTCTACAATCGCTTTATTGATAGCGCTATCCACTATGGCGTTTTGCAACTCATCGCTGGCAATATGCTTTTCAGCCACTTTAGGCGGAACTTTGCCTGGACGAAACCCAGGGGCTTTTACGTTTTTAGAAAGCTTGGCTAAAGCCGTTTTCTTAGCCTCAGCTAAATCGCTAGCCTCTAGGCTAACGTTAAGTTGGACTTTGGTGTTAGATAAATTTTTACGTGTATGCTTCATAAGTAGCTAGTTTAACAAATTAGTTTAGCTCAGGCTAATTTGCATTATTTTCTGCCAGTGCTATGCTAAAAGCATAACCTAATCAAGGAAAATACTTATGGGATCAAGCAGCGCGGGCTACCTAGCCAAGCCAAGTCGTAAGACTCGCTGGTTTATTGTTGCTCTAATAGTGATTTTAGTATTAGTCCTTAACGCTACCTGGGCTTGGCTTTATTACAATAAGCGCACCGACTTCCACAACCAACTCAGTGATGCCAAACAAACCGCCGCCGACCAAAAAAGCAAAAATACGCAATTAGCTAATGAGTTGGCAGACAGCAAACAAAGGCTAGCGGCAAAAGACGCGCAAAAGCCCCAATCACAGCCAGTTACTTCTGACTACCGAGAAATACCTGAACTAGGAGTTAAATATAAACTGACAGACCAGACTAAAGAACTAACGTATAGTTATGCTGGAGATGACGGCATAGGCTTTTCTACTCCTGAGTTAGTAGACTTTGGCCTAAAAGATTTTCCGAACGAGCCCGTCTCTACGTGTTCTGCCAGCAACCACGCAATCGGCAATATAACTATGTATAAACCAGGTTCAAACGTACAAACACCTAGTAATACCAAAGCAGGTACTCCCGTCGAGCAATTCCCCGGAGCAAAAAAAGTTGGTGACAACTACTTTATTTTTACCAGCCCCCAAGCTGCCTGCTCTAAGAATCACACCAGCGAAGAATCAAGTGCGCTTAAAGTTGCCAAACAGGCATTCGACTCGTTAGTACCACTTGATCAAACCGCTACCAGTCAATAAAACATTAGTTGCTGGCTCTTAAATTACGTGCAGCTTTAATAGCTGTTGCGATATGTTCTGGAGTTAATCTTTGTTCTTTTTCTGTAGCAACAGTTTTAAGAGTGAACAGGCCATCAGCTAACTCCTGTTCGCCCACAAAAATCATGAACGGAATCTTCTTCTTTAATACCGTTTTAATTTGTTTGTCGACTTTTCGGTTTGTTACATCGAGCTCAACATTTACTTTCTCGGTTCGCAAAGTGGCGGCTAACTTTTTAGCGCCCGCCATCGTGTCGCCCAGCACTATGATGTAAACATCTGTAGAAGAATTAAGACTTGGCAAGAGTTTATGACTGCGTAAAAAATCTTCGGTAGTTGTGCCGCCTGGTGCCATGCCAACAGTAGCAATCGGCTCAACGCCAAACAGGCCCACTAGTCCATCGTATCGTCCGCCGCCAAACATGGACCGGCGATTATCGGGATGATTGTCGAACACTTCAAATACTATGCCTGTATAATAATCAAAACCGCGCATCAAACTAATATCAAACTTCGCATTAGTCACTCCAGCTTCAGTTAGAAGCGTAAATAAACGTTGGACTTCGCTAACTGACTCAGAGTTGCGAATCTCATCCGGCAGATCGGCCATGGTCTTCGCCTGAAGTAATTGATTAACTTTACTCCAACCATCCTTTTCCTTTGCGCTACCAAGAATTTCTTTAGCTCTTTCTTCAAAATCACCAGCTGAAATTTTTTCTCGGCGATCCAGCAATTTAATCATCAGCTCGGCTTGGCTGGAATCAAGCTCTAAATATTCTGCCATTACAAAATTAATCAGTTTTCGGTTATTCACTTTAATGGAATACATTTCATCGGTCGCGCCAAAGTCTTCCATCAGTTGGCGTGCCATAATAATCATTTCAGCGTCAGCCTCAATAGTTTCTGCACCAAATATATCTACATTAAGTTGCCAAAACTCTCTCTCTCGGCCATGTTGCGGACGTTCGTAGCGCATAAAGTTAGCGATTGAATACCAGCGGGCAGGATATGCTAACTCTTGGCGCTTATCGGCCACCATGCGGCTAACAGTCGGCGTCATCTCGGGACGAATTGCTATTGTACGTCCGCCCCTATCAACAAACTGATAAGTTTGCTCGTTAACAATTTCCTGACCCGTTTTAGCGGCATAAATATCAAGCGGCTCCAGCAGAGGCGCTCCATATTCTTCGTAACCGAATCTTTCCGCGACACTACGCCAAACTTTAAAAATATAGTTCTGTAAACGTTTGTCAGACGGGTAATAGTCGCGCGTACCTTTATACGGCTTGGGGTTTAAACTCATATCTAAGATTATACTACAGATGTTAGTCTTGCTGCCCACCTGGTTATTTGCTAAAGTTATTAGCGTCATTACCTTAGGGGCGCTTAGCTCAGTTGGCTAGAGCATCTCGTTTACACCGAGAGGGTCGGGGGTTCGAGTCCCTCAGCGCCCACCATAATATCGATTAATCTAATTCTAAATACTAAATATAGAATAGTTATGGGCTCAGATATCCCCAGCAACTCATTCCGCTACTATCGCTACTACTATTCATATTATACAATCCGCCAATATGAGGACATGAACTGACCTTCGTCTGTGCAAAAACAACTTCCGGTGTACCAAATCCAATATAAAGAGCGCCGCGTTGTGTACCAATATCTGTAGTGTCTGGTTTTGGAACGTCGCCTTGGCCAAGATATGGGCTTACTGCACTTACAAAACTAGACTGCACCTTAAGGCTAAACGAAGTCCAACATTCATCATCGCTATACTTGCTATTAGCCTCATAGGTATTAGTATCTCCTATACACGAGATGCCACTTGGCCATGTACCATTATCTTCATGATATAAATCAATGGCTTTTATCCAAGCTTGAACTGCAGAGACGGTTTTTTGATTTTTTGCCTTAACTTGTACACCATTGTAAACAGTGATAATTAAAGTGGCTAAGATGGCTATTACTATGATGACTATGAGGAGTTCTACTATTGTGAAGCCTGATGAAAAACTACGGAATTTTTTAGGCAAACTTTGAAACTTTAGAGCCTTTTTGCTGCTTAAGTTATTTTTAGAGTTCATAATTATAACCCATATTGTAGCGTCAAGTTGCCTTAAGCGCAATGGTGCGCCGGAGAAGACTCGAACTTCCACGACCTAAAGCGGTCACTAGCCCCTCAAGCTAGCGCGTCTACCAATTCCGCCACCGGCGCATGCATGTATATTGTAATGTTAAAGTTGACTCTAGGCTAGTGACCTACGGTCACTTCTTATTATTTTGCTCGCAAACGGCTAAAGCCTATTTGCTCGGCCAAGCAAGTAAAACGTAAATGTCCCCAGGACATTTACGCCTCAAGCTAGCGCCATAACCAATTCCGTCACCGGCGCATATAAAGCCATTATAGCAAAACTTAACCCAACTTAAGGTGTGTCATAGCGATTAGCGCGGTTTACTGTCCAATACTCGACCGAACGGTACCGATCTGCCGTACTTACAATCTGTGCATGGGGAGAAATCGCTCGCACGCCAGGCAAAGTTACATAATGCAAAACCGGCTGATAAAGACCGACTGCCGGAACATCTTGAAGCCACTGCTGCACAAAACGTTTGTATTTAGCAGCTCTTAGCTCAGGCTCCAACCTAGCTCTTGCACTAAGTAAAGCATCGTCGGCAATTGGAGAATTATAATCTGCTAAGTTAAGACCATCCTGTGTAGCCTGTGAAGAATGCCAATATGCATAAACATCCGGGTCACCGCCAAGTGCAAACTTATAAACCAGCACATCATAGCTACGCGGCTGTAGCAAAGTTTGTTGTACGTCTTCAGAATTGACTAAATTAGTTTTTACTTTAATGCCCAAGCTGCTCCATTGACGAGACAGCTGTTTGACTATATCTGGATAGTTGCCACTATTCACACTCGCCAGTGACAGAGAAAATATTTGAGATTTCTTATTACGCAACACTCCGGCTTTATCAAGTTTCCAGCCCGCCTTAGCAAACAGCTTAAAGGCTTGTTTTTTGCTAAATCCGGGTTGATGCAGGCCCTCTATACCCGAGGCTTGGCTAGGTAAAATCGGCCCGTTTAGTGAATGATTACCTTCGTGGAGTTGATCTCTCAACTGTTTAAGGTCAGTCCCAAATCGAAGCGCTTGTCGAATTTGTAGGTTTTTTAGCGCCGGACTATCGGTTCGTAGAATAGCATACACGCCGTTACTTAGTAACACGTTATTGACTTTAAGGTTGCTGGGTAGATCTTGAACCTCTTGTGTTGAAAGACCGCTAGCTGCGTTAATTTCATGACTTTTTAAAGCCTGTAAAAGTTCACCGGTATTGCCATACACATGAAGTTGAAATTGAGATAGTTTTGGCTGGCCGCGGAAATAATTTTTGAATGCACTTAGATACACGACGCTGGTACCCTTATCAGCATCTACCGTTTGCGTACTGCTCAACACAAAAGGCCCGCTACCTACTAGTTGCGAGTCGTCAACAGAACGTATGTTAGCAGATGCGACGTGCTTGAAAATATGCTCAGGCAAAACCCCAAAAGTCAGCGCTTGCAAGAAAGGGGAATATTTAGCTGGTAGCGTAAAAACTACCGTTTTGTCGTTAGGAGCAGAGACTTTAATCCCCTGCCAAGTGCTATAGAGCGGTGAATCCACTACCGTATTTTGCATTAAATTAACCGTAAAAACTACATCCTGAGCAGTAAGCGGCTGGCCATCATGCCATGTCAGGCCTTTGCGCAAGTTAACTATGTACTTTTTGCCGCTTTTGTCTTCATGCCAGCTCTGCGCTAAATCACCACGAAACTTATTTTGCTTGTCATAAGAAAGAAGGCTGGCAAAAATCAAATGCGAAGCTGAACGCTCAGCTTCCGTATTAGCAAACAACGGATTAATGTTATTAAGTGGGCCAATAGCTCCTTCGGCATAAATTCCGCCTCTTGTAGGAGCCGGGTGACTGTAGGATTTTTGATAAGCAAATAGCTGCAGACCGGTCAGCCCAATCAACACGGCTACAAGCAGTAGCCAGCTCAACATGTGGCGGCGAACCTGCCTAACGTTGCGCCAACGTTTTACTAAAAAGTCATGAGCATGACGAGTGCCGGCTTTTTCAGCGCTAGTAGCATGTTTGGCAAGTTTCTTGCTGTCAAAACTTAGCCTTCTAAATCGTCGCCAATTATTTTTACGCTCAGACGCCATAATTGATAGAGCTTAAGTAATTAGTAAACCAGCCAGCAAAGAGCCGACGAATATACAAGCTAAGATTATAGTGGCTTCAAATAGGCTTTTGTCCGTACCTCGCCGTGTGGTAAACAATTCTCCAGAGCTGCCAAACCCTGCCCCCAAAGATGCTCCACGAGCTTGCAATAAAATACATAGCACCATTAAAGCCGCTGAAGCCACGCTGATAGTTTGCAAAAGAGTGTTAATACTCATAAATTTTACGCCGTCTCTTTCAGTGAAGTGTGCCTGAGTTCCAGTAAGCCACTAATTACATAGTTAATGATACTTAAGATTATACCAACGATAATGGCTTGGCCAAAGCCTAAACTTAAGCCAGGGATAAATTTCAGTGATATGTAAACCATGAAACCATTGACCACTAATATAAACAAACCTAGAGTAAGTAAGATAGCCGGTAAAGATAAAATTATAATAACTGGTCTCAGCAAGGCATTGATGAGAGAGAAAACCAATCCTGCTAACAAAAAAGTTAGTGCAGAAGCTTGGTTATTATAGCTAGCGCCAAAACCGCCAAGCAGTTGCAAAGACAGCCATAGCCCGAAGGAGCTTGCCACCCACCTTACTACAAAAATTGCTATTTGCTGTTTCATAAACGCACTAGCTATTATACGCTACCACTTAATAATCCGTCGATAGCTGGGCGCTTAAATTGACCGGCTGACTATTCGTAATATATACGTCATTTTCGATTCTCACTCCCAGTTGCTCATCGGGAATGTAAATACCCGGCTCAACGGTCAACACCATTCCGGGCTTGAATTCATCCAGGCCGCCAAAGCTGTCGTGTGTATCAATGCCCAAACCATGACTAATGGCATGAGGGAAGTACTTATAAAAAGCATCGTTATCACCTTCTTCTATTAAGCCTAGTTGCACAAGAGCCTGCTCCATAACGTGATCAGCCTTAAGTTGATAATCGGCAAGTTTAGTGCCGGGCCTACATAAGCCGACGATTTTATCTAGCGCCATTTGCACAGCCCGGTGAACTTCCATTTGGCGTTTTGTCAGTTTGCCTAGCGCAAGCGTGCGCGTAATATCAGCCGAATAGTGATGATAACGGGCAGCTACATCCATTAATATAAAGTTGGGTTTTTTTAACTTGTTTTGATTGGAATTGTAATGCAGCACGCAAGCGTTTTGCCCGCTAGCAATAATCGGATCATATGCATGACCGTCCGCTCCATTGCGGCGGAATTCGTAGCTGAACCTGGCTTCAATTTCATATTCATATTTATATTTGGCTAAATTTTGTCTTACTTTATCAAAAGCGGTACCGGTAATTTTAATAGCATGTTTTATTTGTTCAATTTCTATAGGCTGCTTTATGGCCCGCAATTTTGCCAAGTACTTTCTACAATCTTGAACTCCGTTAAAAGTTCTCTCTAGCAGCTCTTTTAATTCACGTGGCGCAGGATTAAGCGAAAAACCAAACCTTTCTATGTGTGGTGGTTGATCGACCGTATAAACCAACCCGTGGTTACGAGCCAACTGCCTGAGTAAAATAACAGCTTCGTCACGATCTACTATGTCGCTAATTCCGCTTTTTTTACTAGCCTCTTCATTAGTTAGACCGCCGTCAAACAAACGCCTCTCTTTATTGACTTGCGGCGAAACCAACCAAGCCTTTCGGCGCGTTCCATCTGCAATCAACCACCAATCAGGCTCGTTAATTCCAGTTAAATACCAAAAGTTAGACTCTTGCTCAAAAGAATGCGCAATATCTAGCGACTTTTGCATCTTAGAGTATGCACTCACGGCTAGTGCGCTACCGCCTACTTCATCGTAAAGTTTTTGTCGGTTATTAGAAAAGAAATCCCGGTCTAAATCTTTCATGGTTATTCCCTAGCGTAGCATATTTGCTATCCAAGATGCGGCCAAAGCAACTTAGTCTTCGCCGGCCCGATAACTTTCTCCACCTCAGCTTTGGGAGCCTTTTTAACTCCGCGCAGACTGCCAAACTTGCGGATTAATTTCTTTCTGGTTGCGGGACCTATGCCAGAAACTTCTTCCAAGCTGCTGCTAGTTTGTTTCTGGCGTTTAAGTACCGTATGATAGCTGACCGCAAACCTATGAGATTCGTTGCGTATGCGTTGCAAGAGTTTCACAATATCAGAATTTCTTTCCAGTAAAATCAATGAAAAATTCCGACTATCCTGAGCCAAAGGCGCGCTTTTAGCAATACTAATACTACTGCGAGTCTTATGAACGACAATTTCTTCTTCTCGCTTGGCAAGCCCTATTGTAGGAATATTAAGATTCTTCTCTTCCAAAGCCTTCAAGGCCGCGTCAAGTTGTCCTTTGCCGCCATCTACCAACAATAGATCCGGCATCGGCCAGCTGGTATGCCGTCCGGAAAATCTTCTTGATAAGGCTTCTTTCATATGCGCGAAGTCATCATTACCAGGAATTTGCAGCTTAAACTTACGATATTCCTTTTTATCTGCCAGACCATTAGTCGCTACCACCATGCTAGCCACATTATTAGTCCCACTCATATGGCTTATGTCGTAGCCTTCTATGCGACGAGGTATTTTTTTAAGACCCTAGCAGCTCGCGCAGGCCAACCAAAGCTTGGTCTTTACTGATATCTAAGAATTCTTCGCGGCCAAACACGATTTGGTGTTGAAGTTCTGCCAAATAGCGCAAGTTGTTCCTAAGTTTTGCAGCGTCTTCATAATTCTTTTCTTTGGCAGCCTGCTTCATCTCACTTTCAAACTCACGAGCTAAGGCTTTGCGTCCGCCCTGCAGATAAACTGCCAGCTTTTTTAAATCTTTTTTATATTCATTTAACAAACCTCCTGATTCCAGACCAGGGGTAAGACCAAGATGATAGTTTAAATCTGCCCTACTAGGCAATTTATCTTTCGTGTAGTAAGGAAAAATCTTACGCAACAACCGCAGAGCTTTCTTAACCGCAAAGCCGTTATAATACGGCCCGTAATAATCGGCTCCATCGTCACTAGGTTGGCGGGTTGTGGTCACGTTAGGAACTTCAGATTTCCTGTCGATTCGCACAAAAAGCTGGCTTTTGTCGTCGCGTAGCAAAATGTTGTAACGTGGCTTATAGCGCTTTACCATCTCGCTTTCTAAGAAAAGCGCGTCAATTTCGCTCTCAGTCTCCGTCCAGTCGACATCAGCTATTTCAGCTACCAAAGCTTTGGTCTTAATGTCAAGCTCACGGGTTTTTTGGAAATACTGGCGTACGCGGTTTTTTAAAACCGCCGCTTTGCCAACATAAATAATCTCGCCGGTTTTAGACTTATGAAAATAAACACCAGGCTTGGCGGGCAAAGTCTTTAACTTGGATTTCAGCTTGCTGTTCACCTTCTTATTATAGCTTAAAATTGATAGTAGCTTGTAATTTAGAGAGTTTTATTTTAAAATAAACTTGTTGTTTTCCCTGTAAGCTACGGTGAGGAGAGTGAAGGCAATGCACCTTATTACCGGTATAGTAGCATTGATAATAGTTGTCAGCTTAGTTGGCATCGTTATCTCTGCGAGGAACAAGCGGATCTCCAAAGAGAATTTCCGAAGAGCTGCTGCCAAAGGGTTGGCTGAGTACAAGACTTTGGTGGAAAAGTGGGTCAAAAAAGTTGAGGCAACTGCTTCGGATTCAGATCTTTACTATTTCTCAGATAAAGAGCCTGTCATTGAGCATATTTTTCTCAATGAGGGTGGTTACCATTACAGGCAACGTCTTAGGGTTTGGATACAGTACGACATCAAAGAGTTCTGTAAACTAAACTCTCGCTACCAGCATGCCAAAAAGAAGGTTGAAGGAGCTCGAAAAAGGCTGAGTAGCCCGGCGCTACCAGCACAGAAGATCTACGACAATGTGAAGAATGCATCTGGCGCGGATAAGCTAAGTTACCTTTATGAGCTTCTTGGTTACTCGAGCTCTGGAGTACTGTCTGATATCGGCCTAACCAGTTACCAGGTAATAGTCTGGATCAAACAGACTTACCTGGGAGCTCTTGACAAGGCAAGATCAGGTAATCGCGAGGAATTCTTGCAACTTAGAGCATTTTTTGCCACGAGAAAGGAGTATCATCTACGCAAGCCTATCCATGGAAAACCCAAGGATTGGGCGGAGCTGGTAGTCCGCTACTTGGATAACCCTGACTTGAGCGACTTTAAAGAGGGTAATCGCTGGTACAGCCATGAAATGCCCCAAAAGGGCGAGCTTCGGCTAGTGGCAGCTGAAGCTATCCGGATTGAATCGCTTTTGCAGTGTCAGGAAGTTCTGGCCTACTGCAACTACAATTCTAAGTTCCGTAAAGAGGTCGGCGACAGACTGCTGGCCGAGCTGGCCAAACTGGTAGACCGCCTGCAAGCAGAGGCGCGAGCCAAGGAGGTCGTGACGTAAAGAAAGCCTGCTATACCAAAATTAGCGCCAGAACGGGCACTCCCCGTTCTGGCGCTATAAATACTTCTTGTAAAATCAGACTTTAGAGTGCTCTATTTTAAGACTCAACTGCAAACATTTTTGAGTATGAAATAGATTACTTTCATCTTTTTTACATTTTTCACAAATCAGCACCAAATCATTACAGCTAGGCAAAGCACAGTTTTCATAGTTGCTGGTTTTGTTTTGGCAATGAATACATTCGCCAATATCTTTAGCTTTTCTAGAAAATTTCATTTTCATCCTGCCGTCAAAAACATGCAGATTGCCTTCCCATAAACCCTCGTCGCCATACTTTTCGCCATACTTCACGATACCGCCATCGATTTGATAAACCTCTTTAAACCCACGGTTTTTCATCAAACTGCTAAGCACCTCACAGCGAATGCCGCCCGTGCAATAAGTAACCACCGGCTTGTCTTTCAGCTTTTCATACTTGCCGCTTTCCAGCTCTTTAACAAAGTCTTTGCTGGTGCGAGTATCGGCAACTACAGCATTTTTAAACTTGCCAACGGCGGCTTCATAAGTATTGCGGCCGTCAAAGAAAACTACTTCATCGCCGTGCTTTTCAATTAATTTATGAACTTCTTCGGGTTTTAGGTGCTTGCCGCCGCCAACTACACCATTTTCATCAACATTCAGTTCATCAGCTGCATCAAAACTGACTATTTCATCCCGAACCTTCACGCTTAGTTTTGGAAAGTTTTCTGCGTTACCTTCGCTCCATTTGAATCGAATGCCTTTAAAAGGCAGGTAAGACTTTGTTTCTTTCGCGTAAGCTTTGAGGTTTTTTAATTCCCCGCCCACGGTGCCGTTTAGCCCATGCTTTGAGATTAAAACCCGACCACGCAATCCAAGCTTTTCACATAAGGATTTTTGCCAAAGCCTGACGGCTTCAGGGTCTTTAAGCGGAGTGAACTTATAGTAAAGTAGAATTTTTTGCATCAATACTTATTATAACTTATAATAAATTCTACTATGATTCTTCGATAATGAATCCTCTACTTGCAATACGATCGACTAGCCCGATCCGCTGGCAAAAACAAAAAGACCTAATATACTAAAGCTTAAGGAGTTTTATGTCCAAAAATAGAAAATCGGTAGCCAACCGGTTAGCGATTAAGTACTACATCGGTCAAGTCACTGCTAATAAAAAGTGGTCTATTCCTGCCTTATTACTGCCTGGAATTAGCACAATACTTGTAAGCTATGCGCCGCCTTTAGTAATCGCCTCTATGATACGCCACTTTAATGGCAATATTCCGTCTAGCTGGAACGCGACAATACCTTTTATTTTTTGGTTTATGGTTATATGGAGTTTTGGAGAAGTAATTTGGAGAATAGCCTTTCTTGCGATCAATCGAACTAGCGAAGCAGGATTTCGTAATCTTTACCGCATAGCATTAGACGAACTATTAAAAAAAGATATGGAATTTTTTGCTAATAACTTTGCCGGCGCTCTTACTAAAAGAGCATTAGCTTTTGGTCGATATTTTGAGAGTTTTTTCGATATATTTTCGTTTCGCGTTTTCGGAAATCTTTTACCGCTTATTTTCTCGGTCATAATACTGTCGATGATATCTCCAATATTAGTATTAGTGCTATTAGGTATGCTTGCTCTTACTTGTGCCATAGCTTTCCCGTTTATTAAAAAACGACAGTCCATGGTATATGACCGAGAAACAGCTGCTACGAAAGTTTCTGGTCATATTGCTGATGTGGTGGGAAATGTGAGCGCAGTAAAATCCTTTGCTCATGAAGCACATGAGATGCACCAGCATAAAAGTCTAGTTAACTATTATGCTAAAACGGCTCTCCGATCTTGGGACTACCATGTGACTCACGTAGATATGAGTATTGCTCCTTTTTATGTAATGACTAGCGTACTTGGTTTGATAGTAGCTATATTAACTACCAAAGATGCTAACGCCATGGCGGCTGTTTTTGTGACATTTACTTACTTTGCGCAGTCAACTCGAATACTCTTTGAGTTTAATCAAGTCTTTCGGGGAATAGAAACCGCCATGTCTGAAGCGGCCCAATTTACCGAGTTGCTTATAGATAGCCCGAAAGTTAAAGACGAAGAACGCGCCAAGACCTTAGTCTCCAAAGATAGTCACATTGCTTTTAAAAATGTATCTTTCACGCACGTAGATAACGGAGAAGCTTTATTCCATAACTTTAGCTTAGATATAAAGCCGGGCGAGCACATTGGTTTAGTCGGCCATTCCGGAGCAGGCAAAAGTACTGTCACCAACTTACTGCTGCGTTTCATGAACATTGATGGTGGTTCTATCGCAGTTGACAGTCAAAATATCGCCCGAGTTACACAAGAAAGTTTACGCCAAAACATTGCATACGTGCCACAAGAGCCAGCGTTATTTCATCGTTCACTTAAAGAAAACATTGCTTATGGTAAATCGGATGCTAGCGACAACGAAGTGAAAAAAGCCGCTGAACTCGCACATGCGGCAGAATTTATTGAAAAATTACCGAAAAAGTATGAAACTCTGGTGGGCGAAAGAGGGGTTAAGTTAAGCGGAGGTCAGCGCCAACGTGTAGCAATCGCCAGAGCTATTCTTAAAAATGCCCCAATTTTAGTACTTGATGAAGCTACTAGCGCACTTGATAGCGAAAGTGAAAAATACATCCAATCAGCCTTGCGGGAATTAATGAAAGGTCGCACATCGATTGTAATCGCTCATAGACTGAGCACCATACAAAAAATGGATCGTATCGTAGTGCTAGATGAAGGTAGAATTGTTGAAGAAGGCTCACACAAAGAGTTACTGGGTAAAAATGGTGTCTATGCAAAACTGTGGGCACATCAGTCTGGCGGTTTCATTGAGGAGTAGCTGCTATAATTAAATAAAAGGAGTTTTTCTTAATGGCAGCGCCAAATGATTTAATTTTCATCAGACACGGAGAGTCTGAAGCAAATATTGTTCAGCGACAAGGTTATGACCCTGGTTCTGATTTAGCCGGCAAACACGACGGTTACGTACGCTTAACGCCAGCGGGAGTTAAGCAAGCCCAGTCAGCCGGAGCTTGGCTGAAGTCTCAGAAACTTTCAAAGTTTAGTCATTACTACGTTTCGCCTTTCGCAAGAGCCAGAGAAACCGCTGGCTATTTAGGCTTAAATGGCGACTGGCGGATTGACGATAGGTTGCGGGAGCAAAACTGGGGAACGTTTAATCTGCTAAGTTGGGATAAGATTCAAAATATCGACCCGGCTTCAAGAAGTTTGCACGAACAATTCCACTGGTACTGGCAACCGCGAGATGGCGAATCGCTGGCCAGTGAAGTGCGTGGTAGGTTTGAGAGTTGGTTCAGTTCGGTACAGCGCCAAGCCACAGCTGAAAAAGTTATTGCAGCAACTCACGGAGGCTACATGAATGCCGCTCGTTTTGTGTTAGAGCGCATTACTCCGGAAAAATGGAAAGAGGATTTTGATAACGGCGATCACAGAATATTTAATAGCCACATTTTGCACTACACTCGCCTCAATCCAAAGACAGGCGAGCGAGCACCTTATTTAAAATGGCGTCGAGCGATTTGCCCATGGGACGAAAGTCTTTCGTGGGACAATGGAAATTGGATAGAAATAGAACCACAAACTTATAGCGATCAAGAGTTGCTAGAGTTTGCCAGTTTACATCCCCATCTTTTAGAAGCCAGTAACGAATAAGTTACTTTTTATCGGCTTTGTCGTCTTGTGGTTTGCTCTCTTTTTGGTCTTCAGATTTAGACTCAGATTCACCCTCAGTATCTTCTGGCGTTTCTTCAGCTTCGCCTTCTTCAGACTCAACCTCAGCTTCATCACCCGGTTCGGCGTCGCCGCCGGTAGATTCATTGGCAGCCTGCAAAGCACTTGGCTCCCATACGCTGGCTACAACCACTTCCTTAGACTCGTCATCAATCTCCACGCCTTCAGGAATTTTAATGTCATTCACACTTATATGCTCGTTAGGTTCAACTAAGCCGCTAATGTCGGCCTCCAGGCTATCGGGCAAATCCATAGGCAAAGCTCTAACTTTCAGGTTTTCTAAGGTCTGCAGAACCACCAAGCCAGCTTTTTCGGCTGCACTCTCACCTTGCCCAACTAGCTTAATAGGAATCTCGGCATCGACTTTTTCGTTTTGGTTAACCGCATGGAATGAAACATGAGATAAGGTATTTTTTGCCGGATTCATTGCAATGTTTTTAATCATGGCAATCTTTCTTTTGCCATCAATAGTCAAATGAACTGGATGGTGACTACCTGCCTGGTGAACGATTTTTTCTAGTTTTACGCGCGGTGCTTGAACTGAGATAGATTCAAAACCGGGCCCATAAACTACACCGGGAATCTGGCCTTCTTTACGCAGTTTAGCTACTTTTTTACCCTTGACCTCACGAGGGTCAAGTTTTAAAGAAATTTTATCATTACTCATTAGTACTTACTCCTTATCGCCATAACTGCCTAATCAGATATTTATTACTATTACTTTATTATACCAGATGCTAATATGAAGAGAATGGAAATATTGAACTGGTTCACTGATTTAGTGCACATCATTACCGGCTTGGGCGTTTTAGCGATTGCGGCGGTTATTTTTGCCGAGTCAGGTTTGCTTATAGGCTTCTTCTTGCCGGGCGACAGCTTGCTTTTCACTGCTGGATTCTTGGCTCACCAAGGTGTGCTTAATATAAATATTTTTGTTTTTATATTCATTCTTTTTGTAGCGGCAGCTTTAGGCGATAACGTCGGTTATGCGTTTGGTAAACGCATTGGTCCACGGCTATTTCGTAAAAAAGATTCGCTTTTATTCAAACAAGAAAATGTCCAGCGAGCGGATGAATTTTATGAAAAATACGGCAGCAAAACTATAGTCTTAGCGCGTTTCATACCGATAGTACGCACTTTTGTGCCCATCGTAGCCGGAGTCGGTAAGATGCGTTATGGCACATTTGTTGTTTTCAATTTGATCGGAGCTTTTTTGTGGGCAGGCGGCGTTACTTACATTGGGTATTATGCAGGCCAATGGTTTAAGGCTCGCGGTCTTAATATTGACCACTACTTGCTGCCAATAATTTTTATCATCATCTTGCTATCAATCTTGCCACCAATCGTTCATATCTTAAAAGACAAAAAACAACGACAGCTAATTATCAAACACTTGCGCAAAGCGTTTGATAAAAAATCTTAACCTACAAAATATCCTTTAAATATTGCCCTGTGTAAGATTTAGTATTTTTAGCTACCCGCTCGGGAGAACCTTCAGCCACAATCTGACCGCCTGCGTCACCGCCTTCCGGCCCCATATCAACTATATGATCGGCACTCTTAATGACATCCAAGTTATGTTCAATCACAATCATGCTATTGCCTGTCGCCACTAGCGCTTGCAAAACTGCCAACAGCCTTTTCACGTCATCAGCATGCAAACCTGTAGTCGGCTCGTCTAAGATATAGAGAGTTTTGCCTGTAGCGCGCCGGCTTAACTCGGTGGCAAGTTTAATGCGCTGAGCCTCTCCGCCACTAAAAGTAGTTGCCGGCTGTCCTAGCTTAATGTAGCCCAAACCAACTTCAACCAAAGTATCCAGCTTGCGGGCAATGCCAGGAATATTCTTAAAAAACTCAGCCGCCTGTTCCACGGTCATAGCCAAAACATCGGCAATAGTTTTATCTTTATATTTTATTTCTAAAGCTTCGCGGTTATAGCGTTTGCCTTTACATTCCTCGCAAGTTACATAAACATCCGGCAAAAAGTGCATTTCAATTTTAATCACTCCATCACCCTGGCAGTTCTCGCAGCGGCCACCCTTAACGTTAAAGCTGAAGCGCCCGGCTTTGTAGCCGCGAACGTTAGCCTCAGGCGTGCTAGCAAAAAGTTCGCGGATTGGCGTAAATACTCCAGTATAAGTCGCTGGATTAGAGCGAGGCGTGCGACCAATTGGTGCTTGGTCGATTACGATAGCTTTATCAAGTTGCTCAATTCCATCAATAGAATCATGCCGACCGGGCACATCGTGGGCCCGATGCAAGCGAGCCGCTAACTCTTTGGCCAAAATATCGTTCACTAAAGTTGACTTACCTGATCCGCTCACGCCGCTTACTACAGTGAGCAGGCCAAGCGGGAAGTTTACTGCAAGATTTTTCAGGTTATGTTCGCGTGCACCGCGAATTATTAGTTTACGTTCACTAGGTTCACGACGCTTCTTAGGAGTGCTAATTTTTTCTTTGCCACTTAAATACCTGCCGGTAATACTAGCGGCGTTTTTAGAAACTTCTTTTGGTGAACCGGCTGCTACAATTTCACCTCCCTTGACACCAGCGCCCGGACCTATGTCGAGCAGATAGTCTGCATTGCGGATAGTATCTTCATCGTGCTCAACTACAATTACCGTGTTACCTAGGTCCCGCAAGTGTTTTAGTGTAGAAATTAAACGATCGTTATCTCTTTGGTGTAGGCCAATCGACGGTTCATCCAAAACATACAAAACTCCTTGCAAACCCGAACCAATCTGGGTTGCCAATCGAATTCGCTGAGCTTCACCGCCAGAAAGCGTATTAGCTGCCCGGCTAAGCTCCAGATAGTTAAGACCTACATTGTGCATAAAGCCCAGCCGTGATTCGATCTCACGGAAAATTTGCCGGGCAATGAACTGCTCTTGTTCATTAAGTTTTAACTTTTTCTGAAACAACTCCAGCGCATCATCAATACTCAAATTACAAATCTCTACTATATTAAACCCATGTATAGTAACGGCCAGAACTACTGGTTTTAAACGAGCTCCGTGACAAGCCCGACACTCGCACTCGCGCATGAAACGTTCAATGTCACGCCTCATAAACTCACTCTCGGTTTCTTTGTGCCGACGCTCCAGATTTGGCACTACTCCCTCGTAAACGGTGTCAAAATGTCGACCGCCGCCAACTTCCACCTTATACTTTTGATCTCCTGTTCCATAAAGAATTTTATCTATTACGGCTTTAGGCAAATCACGCACCGGCACTTTCGTGCTGAAACCATGCGCCTCACCCACCGCAGCTAGCTTTTTCATATACCAAGCATCACTAGTTACTCGGTTGTAAGGCCGGATTGAGCCCTCTCCAATAGTTAAATTAGGGTTAAACACTAAGTCCGGGTCAACTTCCAAACGCGAGCCTAAGCCAGTGCAAACCGGACAAGCTCCATGTGGCGAGTTAAAGCTAAAAAGTCGTGGCTCCAGTTCGGGAATAATTTCTTCTGGATGATCCACGCAGGCAAAACGCTGGCTATATACATGCAGCTCGTCGCCATCCACGTCCAACACCTGGACGGTGCCTTCCGCTAACTCTAAGGCCTGCTCAATAGACTGGGTAATTCTAGCTGTAGAATCCTCATTTGCCACCAGCCTATCCACCACCAGCTCAATGCTGTGTTTATAGTTTTTGTCTAGCTCCGGCCATTCGTCCAGCGCATAAATTACTCCGTCAACCCGAGCTCTGGCAAATCCGGAACGCTGGTATTGTTCGGGAACGTGGGCAAACTCGCCTTTCTTGTCTTTGGCAATCGGCGCTAAAACGACCACTCTTTTGCCTTTTAACACTTTTTGCACTTCGTCTACAATCGCCTGGGGTGTACGGCGCGAAACCGGCTTTTCGCAAACCGGGCAATGCGGCACACCTATGCGCGCAAACAGCAGACGCAGATAATCATAAATTTCTGTAACTGTAGCAACTGTTGAGCGCGGGTTTCGGCTAGCGGATTTTTGGTCAATGCTAATGGCCGGGCTTAGGCCATCAATTTGGTCAACGTCTGGCTTTTCCATTAAGCCCAGGAACTGCCGGGCGTAAGAGCTTAAACTCTCGACATAGCGTCGCTGGCCTTCAGCGTAAATAGTATCAAAGGCCAAAGACGATTTGCCCGACCCGCTTAATCCCGTAATCACGACCAATTTGTCGCGAGGGATTTCTAAATTAACATTTTTTAAGTTGTGCTCGCGTGCTCCGCGAACCTTAATTACCTCAGCCATAACCGAACTATTATATCACTTTTTAAGTGCTTATGAACAGTGGTGTATAATAAAGTGGAATCATGGCAAGAAACAAAAGAAAAAAGACACAGCGGCAATCTAAAACAATAAAAGCTTCTTCCACAATTGGGTGGCTATTTATAGGCTTATGGATAATATTTGTCACCATAATAGCTCAGAGTAGCTTTATGTCTCGGATGATAGAATCATCAAGTGTAGAAAGCGCCAATCAAGCCATATATCTCATATTACTAATCCCAATTGCCTTAATTTCCCTTCCGCTAACATACAATATGAACTTGAGCCGCTACACGGCAAAAGAGGAAGATTTAACAACTTCAAGTTGGAGCCGTATGCTTTTTAGTATATTGGCGACCATTGTAATACTTGCTATATCACGGTACTTATTCATAGTAATTAACTTTTCATTGTAGTTACAATTTGTGTAGTAAAATCAACTTATGATTAAGAAAAGATCAAACACAAACAAATCCTTAAAATGGCAATTTGCTGCATACATTATGCTTGGCATCTGGATATTTTTATTAGCTATAACAGATTACTCTTCATGGCTTAGTGGTTATCATAAAGTTTTAGGCCGGACCTATGCACCAGTTTCAACTGAATTAAGCGTTGCAATTCTTTTCTTGCCTATTATCATCCTTGCTATTCCTTTAAGTTACTTTCAAGCAAAATCAAGAGGTAAGCTTACTGTACAACAACTCGGACTAAGCCAAGTGATTAACTTTGTTGTTATCGTTGCACTTTCTTGGTTCTTTTATTTTCTCTTGCGAGCACTATTTCATGGTATTTTTTAATTGAAACAAGTAAACCTAAGACTCAACCTTTTGCATTGAACCTAGCAGTTGAATAGCTTGGTTGATTGTTAAATCACTATTTCCTCGACTGATAGTTATGAAGGTGTTACCAATTCTTATTCCTATAGAAAAGCCTTTGCTTTTTACTTTAGGGTACTCACGTTTTACTTGCCTACCCTCGCTGTCCTTGCCTATAACTTCACATTTATATTTTTTATTGGTGCATAATTCGTAAGAACTACCGACTTTGCCTTGTCGAACGTCTGCAACTAAAAAGCCGTTTTTCTTTATGAAGTTAAACACTTGCTTATCATTACCGTTAAAAGTGCTTATCGTAAATGGCGTACTCGTATACCCTGAAAGATTCGCACGATAAACCGCATAGTCTATTTTAGACGGATTAAAACGTTTCTCTTCCCTTAATTTAGCTTGGTTAGTTTCATATTCTTTTTGGCCGGTTGCAGTTAATGGACTTGCATGAAATCCTGCAGCTTTTGCTTGAGCTTCGGTGCAATAATACTCATCAAAAATTGTAGGTTTATATCCAGACTGACCAGGTAACTTATAAGTATAACTTGCAGCAAAATCCGTTGCCATAACAGGCGAACCGCCACATCTAAGATAGTAATAGTCATACTTTAAGTAGCTAAAGACATACGGAGAAAAAAGCACTAATAGAATGGCTACGATAGACAGAACGCTAAATAACAGGTTTTTCTTTGTAAATAGATCTAAGCTGTCTACTATACGTAGTTTTTTATATTTTTTACTTTTTCTTAGCTTTTTTGTTGACTTCATAATGAAGGTAGAATAACAAACATTAGTACTTTAAATCAATGTTAATACCCTGCAGGTACAATGCCCCCGACATATGTCGGGGGCATGCTCTTCAGTCTACTGTTTTTATTCGCTAATATAACTACCTACGATTTCCTTATAGGCTTGCTGCCCTCCTCCGTTAGGATGAAACGAGTACTTAGGATGTATAGGATCCGGTTCGTTAAAGAACGGGAAGAGCGTGCAATACTCTCTTCCAATGAATGGTGATTCTTCCGCCGTTGGATCTACATACGTAAAATATTCGAACCCATAGCGAAATGCAGCGCTTTGCGTAGCATTTTTTACCACTTCGTTTAGTTCGGTAACGATATTACGTATCGTTTCGTACTCAGCTTCAGTATTGATTGACGGACATCCTTCAGGCATCACCGAAGGAACAATTTGCGGATAGCCTATTACGTACACGTGGGCAGATGGTGCTTTTTTGTGAATGACATCCAGTACACCATTGGGTTCAGATTCAAAGCCAGTTATCTTTATAGGAAGAATTTCAAGCTCTTCCTGGGAATTAATAAAAGCTTCGGATTCCGAGTCACAAGTACCAAACACACATTCTTCTGCAAATTCACCAAAACCGATGTCATTTCCACCAATAGTGATGGTTACGACTTCGGTATCTTCAGAAAGAGCATCTACCTGCGGCGGGTCAGTCCAGCTTCCGTTCGATGAACCTCCATGAAGAACGTTTGCCGTGGTTGCACCAGAACAGGCCACAAAGTGCATAAGCCCCAGTTCTAGTTCTGAGTCTTCATCCAAAAGTCGTGGATACGCTTCCGGGCTTCGATGACACTTATTTTCTCCGGAGCCTTCCGAGACATCAGTTCCAACTTCAAACGGCGAATTACCCTCGCCACTCGAAAACGAATCGCCCATAGCGACGTATTTTGCCGCCGGGGGTTGGCTTGGAATAGTAACCCCTTCGTATTCTTCTGGGTAGGAAACAGGGTAATTTGAAAAATACAAAGGAAGTTCACTAGAGTAAGGTAGTGGAATAAGTGCGGTACTTTTACTATTTTCAACCGTAGGGTAGTACTCGCACCCTATTTTGCCATCGCTCTTGTACCAATTTATACGTGCCACACTGAAAGTTCCCGGCGAAGTCCCCCACGAAGGATTTTCAAATTTATCCATAAAGAAACTGGTGTAGGCAGATTCTTCTGACGTCCAGCGAATATAGGCGTCACCTACTTCGCCACCCTCATTAATAACGAGCCAATAACCGCCATTTTCAATTACTGACTCTAGCGATTCACTAGCAGATGGTTTACATTCAGCCAACAATGATCTCCAATTATGGGAGATGTCTGCCGAACCACCGCTGCCGTCACTAATCCGCAGAGTGTCTATAGTGCTGACAACTTCATCGTAAGGACTGGTAGCGTATGCTGATGGACTTTGCGCTAGCATAGCCACAAAGAGTATCGCTAGGATACTTATTGCAGATCTCACAATTTCTCCAATCGTGTTTTTAACGTACAAAACAAGCCGTAAACTTACGCCTACGACACTATTTACTGAAAAGCATAACCATTATAACATGCAGCTCGCCTATGAAATTTTCTAGCTACCTTTAATAAAGAAAAGCTTGCAATAATTTTTACAACTTAAAATACTTGCTATAAAGTCAATAAGCTGATACAATATAAATTACTCTAAAAATTATTAAGAGTTGAGGTAGGCCAACATGATTAAGAAACATTTGAATGCTACCGTTATAATCGCGGTAGGCGTTATTATCTTCCACTCCATTATTTTTGATGCGATAACCAACTTTTTACTAGCTGGTGCTTTGCCGATTGTACCGATTTCTCTGCCTTCGTGGATGATGTTTTTGCTTGCTTCGATTACTCTTGTTATTGCAGCTCGCTGGGTAATGATAAACCAACTTCATCTCACCATTCCTACTATCCCGCGCTTGCAAGCTCTTAATAAGAAGACTCAACCTAAAGGAAATAAAACTTCTCGGCCCAAGCCAAAGCCAGCTAGCTAATCGGCCGGCGCAATACTTTCAGCCCAAAGCTGCAATTCTTGTAAAATAAATTGGCTGTTATCGTCAGTTTTTTGACTAGCCATTTTACTCAAAGCAGCTGAAAACTTAGGTAAACTAGCCGCCAAACGCTTAGAGCGATATCCTTCCCAAGTTGCTTGCTCATCTTGACTCAAGCTGCTGGGAAAGTTGCGAGCCTTATAGCGAAATAAAAGTTCCGCTAAGCGTTCATCAATAAACCGCGGACGCAAGTCTGCTAGCTCTTCAGCGTTGGCGTGGCGGACAGCCTGAACACGTGGTTTGTCGGCGTCTGAAATAAAGCCCTCGTAAAGTTGATCTTCGACATCTTCAGCTGCAGGATATGGTTCTCGCTCATTTAAAACCGCAGTCAGTTCAGTCCTCAAATTGGTTTCTTTCGCCAAGCTTTTCAGGTGTTTTTCAATAGTAGCCACATCCAAGTCTAGCCGCTTCCAGGTTTTATCATCTTTTACTACACCCAAAGGCGCTATACTTGGGCAACGGTTAATCATTAATTCTTTAACTGGAAATGGCGTAAAGTTCGGCGCTTGGCGTTCTTCTTTTTTAGCAAACAACAGTTTTTCCAGTTCTTTCTTACCGAGCTTAGAAATTTTTGACGGGTCGCACCTCAAATCGTAAACTAAAATACTGCTGGGCTTACTGCCGGCAGCAATTGGAAAAGCTACCGTGGTATGCTGAAATTCTTTAGGGTAGCGTCCGCTGCTATAAACAAAAGGTTTTGGGTCTTCTAAATTAACAACTTTGTTAACTTCGCGCTTACTGCGCAAATTTAGCAAATAATCAAAAAGCTGCGACTGCTTAGACTTAATCAGCCTAGCAAGTTCAATTAAAGCTTCGACATCGCTCATAGCATCATGAGCTTTGATGTGAGCTAGGTTATTTTCTTGGCTTAAAAGTTCCAGTTTGTTAACCGGCTGACCTTCTTCGTTAACCGGCCATTTTATTCCTTCGGGCCGAAGTGCGCGAGTCATACGCACTACATCCAGCAAATCCCAGCGACTGCGGCCATCTTTCCATGCCCACTCGTAAGGGTCAAAAAAGTTGCGCCATAAAGTATGGCGAACAAATTCATCATCAAATCGAATATTATTAAATCCGGTAGCTATCGTATCCGGAGTAAAAACTTCTTCACTAAGCATTTTGCTAAATTCGGCTTCATTTAAACCATCGCTCGCAGTCTGTTGCGGCGTGATACCGGTTACTAAAATCGCCTGTGGGTCCGGTAAAATATCATCGCTTAGCCTTACCAGTACATTTACAGGTTTGCCAATAGGCTTTAGGCTAACATCAGTGCGCTGACCTGCGAATTGCATAATCCGCTGCTGTCGTGGATTTAAGCCACTGGTTTCAAGATCGTAAAAGAAAAAGCTGGCTGACATGTAGTTTTAGAATAACATATGCTATTTAGAGTTGTTGAGACGCCTAGACGAGTAAAGAGAAAGGCCGATTAAAACCAAGCCTACCGAGCCGACTAACCATTCGGGCAGTTCAATTTCAAAAATCTTTAGTAGCATTATTATGCTAAGTATAAATATCGCCCAATGTGCGCCCGATTCTAAAAAGACATGCTTTGCTAAGGCGCCTGTTCTTACCAGATGCAAAGTCATGGAACGTACCCAAACCGCTCCCGCGCCAAGACCGGCCATAATAATCACTATATTGGTTGTCAAAGCAAACGCTCCGACTACGCCATCCAAACTAAAGCTAGCATCAAGAACCTCTAGATATATAAAAGCTGCCAAAGCCGCCCATCCGTGGCTAATATGCTTTACTTTAGACTGTCCTGGCTTGTGTTGACTCATCGCAACCCGAATGAAATGCAATGCTAGGTAAATTATAACTGCACTAGCTGCTGAGATGCCCACCACGATTTGCTGAGCCGGATCCACTAGGCTAGTTACTGCGGCCATTATTAAAATCACAATCCAAAGTGCGGCATTAGGAATTCCAGCCAATTTATGTAAGCTACGTTCTAGAGAATGTATCCAGTGATGCTGTTTGGTTCTATCCATGAAAAAGTAGAGAGATACAAGCAAAAGAAATGTCGCCCCAAAGGCATTGATCATCGGAGCAGCTGAAGTAATATACTGGCTATATTGATGAGGGTGGTGCAATGCTAAGTCTATGGCTTGGGCAAACCCTAAGTGAGAACCGATCATAACTATAAAAATTGGCAGCAAAAATCGAACTACAAAAACTGCAACGATGATGCCTAGCGTAATGAATAAGCGCTGCCAAAAGACAGACATAGTAACTAGTACACGACTATTTACTACGGCGTTGTCAAAACTAAACGTAATTTCAAGCAGCGTTAATACGATTCCTAAAACCAGCGCCTCGGTGCCTAGCTGCCAACTTAAGCCAGCCCAAATAGCAATGGTTAACAGTATGGCTAGCCAGTAGTGTCGTAAAGTTTTTGTCATTGTTCTATAAGAGTTAGTTGTCCGCAGTCGCCGATTATAATCTTACTATCGCCTCCAGCTCCTTGTCTTTCCAGTTCGTGTACAATACCTATTCTACGCATAATATCACGCAAGCGGTTAACGCTGTGGGGATTGGAAAAATCAGTCCGGGCGGCAAATCCTTCGATTTTATTGCCGGTAACTTTAAATTTGCCTTGTTTGAACTCGACTTTCCAAGCCTTGTCTTTAGCGGCTTGATTTAGTTGGATAATCGGCAAATCTTCAGCAGTTTTCTTAACATCTTTTTGCTTCTTAGACCTACTTCGCTTAACTAAACCATTGAGCTCTCGTAATACTTCCTGCAAGCCGCTGTGCGCCTGGGAAGAAATAGCGAACAAAGGAGTTTTTGCAGGAACCGCTTTTTGAAGTTCGCTAAGCTGGTGGTTTATAAGCTCTTTATCCAAACCCTCGGTTTTTGTCAGAGCCACTACTTCAGGACGTTTAGCCAGCTCTTTGCTGTAAGCGGCCAGTTCTTGGCGGATAGTTTTATAGGCTTTGGCCGGCTCTTCATGGTAAGCATCTACCAGATGAAACAGAACCGCTGTGCGTTCTATGTGACGCAAGAAGGCGTCTCCCAGTCCTTTGCCGTTACTAGCACCCTCGATAAGGCCCGGGATATCGGCGATCAGTAAGCTTGAATCGTCAACATCAGCTACTCCCAAATTAGGTGACAAGGTAGTAAATTCATAGTCAGCGATTTCAGGGCGAGCGTTACTTACTACGCTTAAAAAAGTAGACTTGCCTGCATTAGGGAATCCTACAAGCCCGACATCTGCCAGAAGTTTTAATCTCCAGTTTAGCTTCAAAAGTTTCGCCTTTTTCACCTACTTCAGCCACACGTGGCGCCTGACGCGTCGAACTCTTAAAGTGCGCGTTGCCAAAGCCACCCTTACCGCCCTTAGCAATCACAGCTATCTGCGTATCTTGTGTAAGATCTGCCAGAACAACCTCATCGCGTTGAATAATTGTGCCAATAGGCACTCTAACTTGTAAATCCTTGCCGGCTTTCCCAGCTTTCTGCTGTTTAGTTCCGGCAGCGCCGGGTTCGGCCTTTAATTCCTGGTTGTGGCGAAAGTGAGCCAGAGTATTGATATTGCGATCGGCTATAAATACTATATCGCCGCCCTTGCCGCCATCGCCGCCGTCAGGGCCACCTCTATCTACATATATTTCGCGACGAAAACTAACTGCTCCGTCGCCGCCCTTGCCGGCTTGCACTATAACTGTAGCTGTATCAACAAACATACCTAATAGCATAACCCAGGCCAGTGACCATAACAAAATACCGGCTCATAAGAACCGGCATTTTAGCAAGTATTTGTCTGTTGATTTTAGTGAATAAACCGATAGTTGGACCGAGCTTTAGATAGCGGAATATGACGAGTACTTACTACGTCCCAACCACTATAATTCATCTCTGAAATATTCACGTATCCGCCACTAACCGATTCTACGAAAGCTACGTGACCAGCGCCGCCCCAGCCACCTGACAGCTGCATAACTGCACCAGGAGATGGATTGCTATCTACTCTGAAGCCAGCTTGTTGAGCAAAGTAAGCCCAACTTGTCGCATCGCCCCAGAAACTACCAATCGGCTCGCCAATCGCTGCACGTCGGTTATAAACGTACCAGGTACAATAACCGAAGGCATAGCGGTTACCAACAGAAGCACTAGCGTTATTATCGGCAGATGCTAATATTGGTTGACTGACATTTGTAGAGGTAGCATTAGGTACAGTGCTTGTAGATGATGTGCCGGGCAGATTACCGTTTGGAATAAATATAGACTGGCCAGCCTTAAGGTTAGCGCCTAGGTCTAAGTCGTTATAAAGTACGATTCGCTCCGAACTGGCGCTAAACTCGTTAGCCAACTTTGTAACACTATCGCCTGATTTAACGGTATGTATAACGCCGTCGTCATGCGGAATCCGTAGAGTTTTACCAGGTTCAAGCACGTCAGAGCTAAGATTGTTAGCCCATCGGATAGTGTTAGGTGAAACATGAAACTTAGCAGCAAGTTCAGTAACCGTATCGCCAGCAACTGTCTTATAACTTGAAATCAGTCGTTGGTTAGTAGCGGTAAGCTGGCTAATTTGTGGCTTAGCTAAAGATGTGTTGTCAGTCTGAGCAAGGGCATCTTTGGCACTTAGAGAAATTGACAGGTTAGCTACGTTGCTTGCTACAGGTAGATCAGCTTTATCAGCTACAGAAGCTGCAAAACTAGTTGCAGCCGCAGGATCAACTGACAGCTTATCTACAGATGAGCTTAGCGGAGAAGCTGCCTGTACTGGAGTGGCAGAAGGTTGCTTATTGTAGTAACCATAACCCAACACTGCAAAGAACACCATTAAGGCGAAAACTGCTGTGCTATAGATAATTTTGGTTGTTAAAGAGTGCCGTTTATGGTGGCTTTCTTTAAAAGTGTTGGTTATTTTAGTTGTCGGTAACGACCTAGGCAGAGTTATCTGCCGAGCAGATCGTTTGAGTTCAATACTAATAATCTGTCTCCTAGCACCGTGTTACCAGCGGTGCACTACCTTACTTTGTCTTACTTCTCGCAAAAGAACGGGGTGCATGTCGACCATTTATTGATTGTTATCTTAAATGCTTTTACAGCAGCACCCGTACGACATTTGTGGTAGGCCCATAAGTCATTTCCGCTTCCCACCGCTACCGGTGTTACACACCAGTAAAATGTGACGAAAACACTTATGTGCTGGAATAAGTCTATCAACTATTGCATAATTAGTCAAGTTATTTTTTAATATTGTTATTTACAGAGGTGATGACAATATTTTTTTATATTCTGTTCGTGCTCCCCGGCAGTGTGGGCAAAATGTATACTGCCGTCATCTCCTGCGACAAAAAACAAATAATTACCAGAGGCGGGATGAGCCACCGCCTCTAAAGCAGAGACTGTCATATTACTGATTGGCCCAGGGGGTAACCCCTTATTAATGCGTGTGTTATAGGGAGAATTAAGGTCGGGCGAAGGTGTTACGCCAAGCTGTCGGGCAGCGTAAATAAAGGTTACATCTGATCCCAGCGGTAAATTGTGCTTTAGACGACTGAGAAACACCTGGGCAACCTGTTTTTGGTCACTAGGGTAGCTCACCTCTTGTTGAATAATCGAAGCCAGAGTAAGGGCCTGATAAACTGTTAGCTTTTTAGCCTTAAATGCCTCAATAAGGTGATTTTGCTTAAGAGTAGTATATAACTCATCTATCGAGCGTTGAAACAATGCTTCTGGGGAATCGCCTGCGGGCATCTGATAGGTTTCTGGGAACAGATAGCCCTCTAAGCTAGCCGAGGCCGGTTTATCGGCTAAAACCGGGCTATCATAGCTAACGTTAAACGCGTTCTGCACGTTTTGGGAACGAAACCCTTGTTTTTCGAGAGTCTTTTTTATCTGTTTCAAGGTGTAACCCGGGTAAATAGTTACGTTAAGCTGGCTCACTTTACCGTCTACTAACTGATTAGTGATGCTGGATATAGACTGAGAAGGAGAAAGAGCGTATATACCAGCCTGTAAGTGGTCACGGGTTTTATTGAGGCGGGTATATATCTGGAAAGCCGAAGAGCTACGAATAATATGCTTTTTCTCTAGTAAGTTTCCAATAACGTCTGCTGTCGAACCGGCTACCACATTAACTCTTATTCTTTTGGCATGAGAATCAGGCTTTAGGGGTTGTAGAGCGGTCTGGTACCACACGTAACTCCCAGTAAAGGCGATGATAAAAGCTACGACTATACCGGATAAAATCCATAACCATATGTGGCGGTGAGGCTTCAATTCTTTCAAGCCGCTTGGCTGCACAGTGGGGGGCGGCAAATCTGAAGGGGTGTACTTTATAGTCTGTTTTTTAGCCAAAATGAGCCTCTAAATAATCGCCTAAAATTATTGCAGCCGCATGGGCATCAATATCGCCGCGATTGTAGGGTTTGTGCAAAGATTTTAAATAATCTTCAGCCAATACAGAGGTCAATGACTCGTCTTGATAAACAATCGGAACCTTTAGGTTGTGCAGTTGTTTAACATATTCCATAACCTTTTGAGTCTGAGCCGTAGGCTCGCCTTTTTGGTTGCGAGGATAGCCGACCACTATTAGAGATGGTTCTACTTCGGTGATAATTTCACGCAGCCTTTCTAGCTCCAATCCGTCCACCTCTAAAGTACCGTAAGCTATCGGCAGACGTACCTCTGTATCCGCATGGGCAACTCCTATCCGCTTATCGCCAATATCCAGGGCAATAATGGCATAACGATCAGTTTTGGCCATTTTTGTTTACCACAAATTTGATGGTAATCTTATTGCTTGAAGGAGCTTTATTCACCCAGAATGGTGAGAATTTGGTATCTACATTTTCTACTCCGTCAATTGCACTGACTTTTTGCTGAATAGCACCGTAATTTAAGCCTTCTAACTGTTTAGCCAGTTTCTTTTTGTCAATCTTCGGCCCGATATGACCGCTGGTAATCAACGTAACAGTGGCAGTTCCATCAGAACATTAGATTATATTGGCTAAATTTCAGGTCATTTTCCCCGTTATCATAAATTGCTCGGTCTTTTTCGCCTTTAATTTTGCTTTGTAAATAGTGATGCAAAACCGCTTTAGCGTCGTTCTTGCTAATTGCCGTAAGCGTATAAGTGGTCTCAGCAGTTAGCGTAGCCTGGCTCGCCTCCTGCCCCACACCGGGGTTAACGCTAGGTGTGCCGGCTTGAGCTTTAAAGCTGTCGCTAATGATAATATCGGCATTTTTATCAAATTTGCCAATTAATTCCTGACGGGCGGAGTCTTTATCTTGGTTGGTCAGTTTCTGCTTCGCCTGGTCTACATCACTTTGAGATACAATCGTCAGCTGTTTTTTGCTACCACCTGTAATAGCCGAAGAAACAGCGGCCGTAAAATTACTGTTGTGGCCTGCTACCGACAAACTACTGCCATTGCTTAGGTTATAATCACTTCCTACATTTTGTGCCTGTACTGGCACAGACCCGGATTGGCCGGGCTGGGAACAACCTCCGCCAGAGAAAGTTCCTCCAGGCACAGAAGCACTGGATTGCAATATATAGTTATGTCCACCCGAAATCACGGTTTCACCGGCACTAACGGTTTGAGAATACGAGGTGTCACAGTTACTGATAGTAACCTGCCCGCTTGCCTTTTGGCCCACTGTTTTATGACCGGTAGCCGCAAAATCAACAGAATTGGTTTTGCTGATTTCTTGTACGGTAGGTTGAATAACGTTGCTATTAGGGTCTGTAGTGCCTTTAGGCTGCAGAGAAACCGGCAGATTAACATTTATCTTATCTGTTTTAGCTTTAATGTTAACCGTAGCGTGCGGAGCGAAAAATATAGCCCATATCAAAAATGCAATCAACAATATTACGCCGATGATGATAAAAACCAGTCTTTTGCGGAAAGAACTAAAATTAGGAATTTTAATGCGGTTTTTTGCTTTGCCGGCCGCGCCTTTAGCGCTATCGTCCTGAGGCAGCTTTCCGTCGTTTTCCAGCGAAGGAGGCAAAACTATATTGCTGTCGTTTATAGGGGCTGGTTTTTTAGGCTGATCTGTTTCCGCCAGTTCCCCTACGGGCAACTCTTCACCGCGAATCACGTCATCTTCTTCTGCTTCCGCTGCCGGCGCCTCAGGCATTTCCGGCTGTGAGTGGAGGTTTTTGGCTATCGGAATCTGCATACCTGCAGCTAAAGCTTTCAAAGATTTATCATGAGTAACTAAAACTAATTTCTTACTGGCGCCATGAGCAGCTTTCTGGAGTAATTTCAGGTTAACGGCACTTTGCAGTACGCCCGTTCTTTTTGGGGGCACCAAAGCAACAACTTGCGGCTCTGCCGCTTTTACTTTGTTGATTATCGACGTAATATCATCGTCGGTATCAATGTAAATAACGTCTCTTTTCATACCCTCAAAATTCGGTTTAGTTTATCTTTTGCTGTATCTGTTGCGCCACTACCTACCATCGTATCATATCCAACTCGCAGTAACCCCATAGCGGTTATGAAAGTATGGTCGTTAACTTTGCCACTTGAATCTTTTATTCCTGCGACATTTTCGGGTTTAATGTGCCGCACCGTAGGCCGCTTTGTAAATGGCAGTTCTTTATACCAATCTCTGGTTTCCAGCGCAGAAACCAGCTTTTTCAAACTGGAACCACCACCACAAAGTAAAATACGGTTAGGTAGATGATCTACAGAATCAAACTCGCCTAACGCCAGCTCGACGCCGCCTAGCCACACCTCTAGAGTTTTATCAATTGACTGATTAACTTCTTCTACCACATTCGGTTTTATATCGGGGCTGTCGATATTTATCTTCAGCTTTTCAGCATCCTGATAACTTAGCTCCATTTCACTGGCAATCGTCCGGGTAAAGCTGCGGCCACCGATGCCAAACATCTTAGTACCTTCTACGCCCCCGTCATTTACTACAGCGATATCTGTCGTACCGCCACCTACATCGGCTAAAATGGCCGTAAAATTACTGCTAGCATCAGTTCCCAGCACACTGCGCGACACCGCAAACGGCTCAGCCGCTACTGCTACCAAGTCTAAATCCAGCTCACTTGCCGTACGTTCCAAAGCACCGATGTGTACCATAGGCGCAAAAGCTGTATAAATCTGCACCGCTACATCCCGCCCTTGGAAACCAATCGGATTGCTAACTTTGTAGCCATCTATATGAATGCTGACAATCGCGCTGTTAATCAATTTAACTTCCACGTCTTCGTTGCCGGTTTCCAGCGCCACTTGCTTCTGGGCTTTTACCTGGGCGCGCTCCTGAACTTTTGAAATAATAAATTCCATTTCATTAATATCCAGCGCCTTATCAGGCTGTGGCCTTTTGTAACGAATCGTGTTGGTAACGCCTTTGACCAGTTCGCCTGCAATACCAATTACAGCTTTGCGGGCTTGAACGCCAGCCTGTTCTTCAGCTTCGGCTAAAGCTGCCTCACAGTTGCGCACCACGGCGCCAATGTCGGCAATCGCGCCAGAGTGCATGTCACTGACATCTTGGCGTGAGCGGCCAGCTCCGACTATTTCCAACTCTTCGCCATGAAGGCGGGCAATCAAAGCCTTAGCAAACTCAGTACCAATATCGAGCGCTACAACATGAGCGTCAGCATTAGCTTTAGAAGGCTTCAGAGACTTAAGTTTTTTGAGTACCATTTCTAATGTTTGATTATATATCAAACCAAAAAAGTTAGCACTAGCAGCAAAGTTATTGGCTACTAGTCCAGCCAGTTCCTGCGAGGGTCTTGAGCCTCTAGTAAAACCCTTAACCGATCTAAAGCTCGCATTTCTACTCGGCTAATTATACTGTTTGACCGACTAAGTATCTGTCCGACCTCTTCCAGAGTTCTTGATATACCATCTTTTAAACCAAAGCGAAGTTCCAAGACTTCTTTTTCCCTGTCAGGAAGCTTTTGAATTTCATCAAGAAGTCGCTCTATTTTAAGGCTAAGATAAACCTGATTAAATACTGAAGTATCTGGAGATTCCAGGGAATCAACCTCCTCTGACGGCGTATCGTGTGCGCGGCGATATACGATTTCCTCCAAAACCAAAGCTTCTTCCTCGGTAATGCCAGGAGTTGCAGACACTTCTTCTGCAGATGGAGTTCTGCCGATTTTCTTTTCGTATTTCTTTCTTTTCTCAAGTTTTTCACGAATATGAGCCGGCAACCTGATTAGTTCAGCCGTGTCTTCATATTCTCTTTCAGCCACTCTGTAAGACCATCCCATATATCCTTCAAAATCTTGATCACTATGCATCATATATTCATCAAGCCTGTTTTGCATAGTTTCAATAACAATCTGAAAATGGTCCTCAAGTGTCAGGCTGCTGGAATCAGGCTGGGATTTCTCTTCGCTTATTGCAATCGCCATGGCAAACCTAAGGCGACGCATTAAATATTCCTGTTTTGCGGTCTTATCACCCGCCGCAACTCTTTTGCCAAATCTCTTTTGCTCCTCAGCAGTCATACGTTGTTCGGGCAGCTCCTTGAGCGAAAACATTTCCAAAAGAATAGCGTCGACAAGTTTGCGCTTTTTGATGCGTTCGCCAGCCACCCCTGTTTTTTGTTCCGCACTTCGAACCATTACCTAACCAAACATAAGCTAAAAAATATTATTGCAATTATAGCAAAGGTCAGGCTTTACTTCAAAACAGCTTTGATTCTGCGCACGCCGGCGGAGCTGGCTTGTTCTTTGGTAATCTTAAATTTCTTGTCGCCCTCGGCCAGTTGGCCGGTATGTTCCACGTGCGGGCCGCCGCAAATCTCAATGCTAAACGGCTTTTCGCCTGGCGTGCCCATAGTGTAAACTTTCACTTTGTCGCCATACTTATCACCAAACGCACCTTTGGCGCCCATTTTAAAAGCTTCGTCCGTGGCATATTCTTTCCACTCGACTTTAAGGTCTTTTTCAATCTGTTGGTTGACGATTTTTTCCACTTTATCCAGCTGCTCGCGGGTAACTTTTTCGGGGTGGCTAAAGTCAAAACGTGTGCGCTCGGCATTTACGTTACTGCCGCGCTGCACTACATGATCGCCCAAAACTTGGCGCAAAGCTTCATACATTAAATGCGTAGCAGTGTGTAGTTTCTTGGTTTCATCAGAATGATCAGCTAAACCGCCTTTGAAAACGCCTTTAGTAGCCGTCTGGCTACGCTCTCGCTGTTGTTTCATTTCTTTATCAAAATCTTCTTTCCAGTTGTCTGGTATTCGAGCTCCATTTTTATATGCTTCTTCAAGACTGAGCTCTACGGGAAAACCATAGGTATCATAAAGTCTAAATATATCTTTACCAGTAATTAACTGCCCATCTATTACATCATCTCCACCTGCTATAGATTCACCGATTGTAAATGCTTTTTTAAACTCTTTCAGCCCTTTTCTTAAGGTTTCCCGAAAAACTTTCTCTTCTTTCACTAACACTTCCAGGACCTTGTCGCGGTTTTTGGCGACTTCCGGGAAGTCTTCGTGGTAAATATCGGCAATCACCGGCACGATTTCTTGCATAAAGTTCTGTTCTACGCCTAAATTAAAAGCTTTGACCATCGCTCGGCGAAGCAAACGCCGCATCACATAACCTTGCTCTTTGTTGCTCGGCGTTACGCCGTCAACAGCTAGAAATGTAGCTGCCCGCAAATGGTCGGCAATCACACGCATGCTCTCTAGATGGCTTTCATATTTTTTGCCAGAAATCTCTTCCAGCTTATCTATAATCGGCTGCAGTAAACTGATACTGAAAACATCCGGATTATCATTTGCCGCCGCAGCGATGCGTTCCAGGCCGCCGCCAAAATCCACGTTCTTTTTAGCCAGCGGTTCAAAGCCTTTTTCAGTCCGCTTGTATTGCATGAACACTTGGTTGCCGATTTCTAAGAAGCGGCCTGAATCGCTTGCCGGATGCGGCTTGCCATAGCCTGGTGCGTGATGTTCTTCGCCAAAGTCATAAAAAACTTCGCTATCCGGCCCGCACGGGTCGCCCACCGGTGTTTTTTCCAACCCGCCGCTACGGCTCCACCAGTTTTCACCGTCGTCGTAAAAGAAGATCCTCTCGCCTTCTTTAATGCCGCGCTTATCGCCGTCTTTTTGTGAACCAACAACTGCAACTTTGGCTTCAATTCCTTTTTCTTTAAAAAGTTTTTGCCAAATCTCGGCCGACTCATCGTCCCGTTCAATGCCATGTTTTTCATCGCCGATAAAGCACGAAACATAGAGCTTTTCGGGTTTAAGCTCCACAACATCGGTCAAAAACTCAAAAAAACAGCGAATTTGCTGTTCTTTGAAATAGTCGCCAAAACTCCAGTTGCCCAACATTTCAAAAAATGTTGTATGGCGATTATTGCCCACGTCTTCGATATCTTGGGCGCGCAAGCAAGTTTGGCTATTTACTAATTTATCGCCAATAGGATGGTTTTTACCAAGCAAATACGGCAAAAGCGGTTGCATGCCGCTGCCGGTAAAAAGCGTCGTTGGGTCATCTTGTGGCACTAAGCTAGCCCGCGGAATTACCGTGTGCTGCTTTTTAGCAAAAAACTCCAGGTATTTTTTTCTAATTTCTTGCGCTGTCATTGGTTATTGATTATACCAGATTATTTATGTTAACTTAATTGCTCTAAAGTAAATTATGTGTTATTATTTTAAAGATATGAGCGATCCAGATATACCAGACGTGGGAGGCCTTTCTCCTTTTGAAGAAATGCCCGAGATAACGAAGAAGCACGAAGACTGCCCTGTGATCTTACCATTACTCCAAAAAGCTATGGCTGCGCGAGCAATTGCACAAACTCTGTTAGAGACTAGCGCTGAACTACCTGGAAAAGATGAGGCGGCCGAAGCAATAGAAGAAATGCCAGACACTATAGTTGACGCTTTACGCGACTATCTAATGAATATGGAAGGTTACGAAGCTGAGGAATTAGAAGCCCCAGAACAAATAGCCGAACTTATGAATAAACACCAGGGTGAAATGACCAACAGATGCATTGACGAAGCTAACGAAGCTACTTTGCATCTTAAGCGTTTACTAGACAATTGCGTAGTCGGAATGACCTCCACTACCGTACCGCGGCCAAACCGCAGGCCAGCTAGGTTGACCTACTGTGACGGCACGGTAAATGCCGCTAGTTTTCAGCAGCCCGTACAAACTGACGTTTTAGTTGAAGAAATCGATTAACTTCGGGCAACACCAGCGGCGCGCTTGCGTTCATACATCTTAGCATCGGCTTCATCCACAGCTTGGCGGATTTTGGCGCTGCCGGCAACACCGTCAATATATTGCCCGCCGACACTGGCACTAATATCTAATTTCTTCTTACCTGTAGGCCCAGAGACATAAGGGCCGTGGCCGTTATCTACAACTTCAAACGTGCTGCCAGGCAGTTCTACATCCAGGTGAGCAAGGCTTTCCTGGGCTTTGGCCAAGATCCGCTCTTGCACTTCATCAGGGTCGTCCGCATAAATGTCTACGACCGCCACGAACTCATCGCCGCCGATTCGCGCCACTACGTCACCGTCACGCAAAGCAGCTTTGATGCCGTCTGCCACTGCTTTAATAGCTATGTTACCGGTGCCATGGCCAAAAGTGTCGTTGGTTTCTTTCAGCTTGTCCATATCAACTGCAAGCACCAGCGTACCGTTAGGTAAAACATCGCCGGCACGGCGGCCAAGATTGTCTCGCTGCCTTAAGAATTCGTTAAAACCAGTCTCGTTCAAACAGCTGGTTTTAAAGTCGATACCGGCGCGCTCGGCGCGGGCTTCTTCTTGCGAAAGCCGGCTAACCAAGGCGTTAATCGCCACGTCATTAGCTACTTTATCAGAGGTAATTTGCTCTTTTGGCAAATCGTGCCTATCTAAGAAAGTATCCAATGTTTCAGGAAGCGGAGACTTTGGTGAGGGATGTTGGTTATGGTTTGTCATAGCAGTATGATACTATAGCAAAAAACAGTAGTTTTGTCAATAGAAATAGGTTGGTTATGTGCTCGCAGCAAGTAAAATGGTATTTTTTTATTTATTTGTTCGTTTCTGAGCTTTCCTTCGTTGTCTTTCTCGCTCGCGACGCTCTTTTCGAGGCAAATGTAATCCCTGGTTAAAATCCTGTACGTAATCAACCTCATGCATTGAGGGTATACGGAACGACATTTTTGTATTGTTATTTTTATTAGTAATCGAAAAATCTCCTAAAGTAATCACGTCCATTCCTATAAGCGCATCGTTCCCTTCGGCTAGCTTTCCTAACGTCACTCGCAAACCTGGAATAATCACTCCCATTGGCAATAAAAAGTCCACTAGGTAAACAGGGCTTGTGCCCTCTCCTTCTACACTATTTATTTTTGTGACGCCAGTTGGCTTCAACTTCAAATCATCAACAATTTTTTGTGTTATAACACTATTAGTTGCACCAGTATCCCATATGCCTTTATATAAGGTTAGGCTGTTTGCATCCTCGCCGGGTTGAATAGCACCCGGCTCACAAATCTTAAGTTCAGTTACAAGAACTCTCAGTCTACCACCATTAGAAGCTAGGGTAAAAGCTTTTGGCTCCATTAGAACATGACCCTTGAATGAAAGGTCTGAGTGTAGCTCTCAGAGCCTGGCATACAAGGTTGAATAAGAAAAGTCCCCGCCTTAAACTTACTTTTTGCATCGTTATAAGCCTCTAGTTCTGAATCATAAACACCAACCACTTTTTTATCTTTAATAACAAGATATTTGCCCTCGTACTTCTTTACGAGTTCGTCTTGGTTTTCAATGTAATAATTTAATTCCTCTTCTAGCCTGGTCATATTTTTACCTACATTTTATTATACAACGTCTTTGCATATATAAAAATGATATAATGATGGTGTCTACGTTAGCAACGAATTTTTTATTTGTACTCGAGAACGGGCAACCTATTCTCGAAAACAATGGGTGCAAACTCGTTGCTGGCGTAGACAACCTAGAGATAGGTTGTCCTTTTTTACCCTTATCACATATACTAAACGGAGAATAAAATGAAAGAGTCGCATAAAAAATCTAAAGAGGTTTTGAATAGAAAGCTTGAGAGCAACCCGATTTGGCGTTTTGTTAAAGTTTTACTTATCTTTTTCGGAATTTTACTAGCGGCAGCTTCTAGTTTTGGGGCAGTAAGCTCTATTGTGAACTGTGGCCATCCAGCTAACGCCCAAAGCAAAATAATGGCGAGCTATTGGAGTGAGATTGCTACTAAAAAAGAGAAGGAGTATCAAAGAAAACTTGACGCTGAACAAGCTAGAAAAGACGCTGCAGCAGCTCAAACTCCTTGTGTAGTACAGGACTTAAAGTTCTCTGGAACTCTAGTTTTAGTTTTAGCAGCCATATTTAGTTCATACTACTTAATTCGCTGGATTATCCGCTATATAGTATTTGGTAAAGTCGAAGAGTAAAGTTGATGAAATATTTCTATATCGTGATTGGTTTTATATTAGTGGTACTAGCAACCTCTGCGGTAGTGATTAATCATCAAGACCAGCTTAAACAGCAGGCTTTAGAAAAGCAGCGACAAGAAGATTACCAAAAACAGCTAGAACAAGCTCAGCAGGCGGAAGCCGAAAAGCAGGCAGGAGAAGCTAAGCAGAAAGCTTTAAGAAAAAAGCAACTCGGCCAGTGTATTGACAGTGCTAATAAACGAACGGATGATGCGCTTAATTCTCCTGCGCTTGCTAACGCCACGCCAGAATCGGCCGCTAACTTCACACAGGGTGTCTTACAAATTCAGCAAACCGCTATTCAGGATTGCCAAGCAAGATATGGAGAGTAGTTTAAAGTACACTAAGCACTAACTATCCCACCGCCGAGGACTTTGTCGCCATCGTAAACAACAGCTGATTGGCCGGCAGCAATGCCGCGCTGTTCTTGCTCTAAGGTAAGCTGGCTGCCGCTGATTTTGCACGGTACCAGTGGGCCACGGTAGCGCAGACGGACGTGATATTTATTTTTATCACTTGGCTTTTCGCTTATCCAGTGCAAATCTTCCAGCTTCAGCTCTTTAGCCCACAGATTTTCGTCGTTCAAGTCAGTCGTCACATAAACCGTGTTGGTTTTAATGTCTTTTTTAGTGACGTAATATGGCAAACCGCCGCCAACGTTCAGGCCGTGGCGCTGACCGATGGTATAGAAAATCGCGCCGTCGTGCTGACCGATTTCTTGCCTCCGCCGGCTGGCGGATTGATCAATAATCGGCCCGGCTGGCTGCGAGCCAAGCTCGCTAAGCAAGAAATCTTTTATGCCAACTTTGCCCACGAAGCAAATGCCCTGGCTGTCTTTTTTATCCGCTGTTATGAGGCCCATTTTCGCGGCCAGCTTTCTGACCTCTGTCTTTTCCAGCTCGCCGATGGGCATGAGAGTTTTTTGCAAGGCTTCTTCCGTTACGCGGTAAAGAAAGTAAGATTGGTCTTTGTTTTTATCAACTCCTGCGAATAACCCCATGCGCTCTCCTGAAGTCTTTGGCTCGGATGAGCTGCCAGGATGAGCCGAAGAGCGGAGCGAGCCGTACGCATTGGTACGGTGAGTGAGCACTGGAGACTCAGACGCAGCAGATCGCCGAGAGTTTCGCGGGGTGTTCGGCTCCGCCGAATCAGCAGGCGAAGCAGCCAAAGGCTTCAGGCGCGAGTAATGGCCGGTGGCTATCAGATCCGCGCCGTCTTCTAGGGCGGTTTCTAAAAACAGCTTAAATTTCACCTCTTGGTTGCACATAATATCTGGGTTGGGCGTGCGGCCGGCTTTGTATTCTGCCACCATGTAATCCACCACTTTGTGGCGGTAGTCTTTTTCAAAGTCGTAAACTTTAAACGGAATGCCCAGCTGCACAGCTACCCGCTTGGCATCGGCCAAATCGTCCGCCCACGGGCATTTCATGCCGGGCAGATCTTGCGTCCAGTTTTTCATATAAACACCGGTTACCTCATAACCTTGCTGTTTTAAAAGAGCGGCGGTAAGCGAGCTGTCTACCCCGCCGCTCATGCCAACATATACTTTTGTCATTTAGCTGAATCCGCTATAAAAACTAATGATTTTTACCAGTTCGCCCAGACTTAGCCACCAGCCAATTGGCGTTAAGTACCACACACTCGTCCACTGTTTGTCGTGTGCTACCGGGTGGTTGATAACTTGCACTTGGTCGCCCGCCCGCTTGTTGAATTCCAAACTTGCGCGACGCTGATGATAAGCCGAAGTAACCAAGATGATTTTGTTGATATTTTTTTGCTCGAAAATACTCTTTGTTCTTTCAGCGTTTTGGGCGGTGGTGTTGGAATATTCATCAATTGCGATGTCACCGCTTGGCACGCCATCAGCTTCAGCCTGCGAGCGCATAGCACTGGCGTTGCTTGGGCCAGACTTATCTTGTGCTGCGCCAGAGAAAATTAGCCTTGGCGCCCAACCGTTCTTATAAAGCTTGATAGCCTCGCCTGCCCGTGCGGAAGTATCGCCACCGCTAACGGCAACAATGGCATCGGCTGGTTTACACTGGGCTTTAATTTCACTGGAAGAAGTCGTCGGACGTGCGTCACAACCCGCCAAATTGTCTGGCGAAAGGTAATATGGTAAAACCAGCACAAGCAGTAAAACCGTAACTAAAACGCCCAAACCAAGCCATTTCATATTTATACTTTAAACTCCTGTTTCACTGTATCAATTATAGCCTTAGTGCCGCGTAAAATATCACTTTCGGTAGTATGACGGCCAAGAGTTAAGCGCAGACTGCCATCGACTACTTCAGGCTTCAAACCAATCTCTTTTAAAACATGCGAGCCGGTGTTTTTATTAGCTGCACAGGCTGCGCCGGTAGCAACTAAAACATTTTGGTTTTCCAAGTTAAAAATTAGCCGTTCGGCATCCACGCCAGGCCAGGCTACATGAAGATAGTTTGGCAGCTGGTGCTTTTTAGAGCCTGAAATTACCAAATCAGGAAACGCGCTAGATAGTTCGCTAGCCAACTTGTCGCGAAGCTTACGGATTTTATCGTTGGTTTCGTGGCGCTTATTATCGGCTAGCTCCAAAGCTTTGGCTAGTCCGACAGCTCCGGCCACATTTTCAGTTCCCGGACGCATGTCTGACTCTTGCCCACCGCCAAATAAAATAGGTTCTAGCTTTACTGAACTAGCGCGCCAAAGCAAACCAACTTGCTTGGGCCCGTAGATTTTGCCGGCATTCAGCGTGAGCATATCTATGCCAAGCCGTGAAACTTTCAGGTCGATATAACTGGCGGCTTGTGAAGCGTCGGTGTGCAGATATAGCGGCGTTTTATTGCCTTCTTGCAAGCGCTTTTGGCGCAGAAGTTTGATTTTACCAGCTAGCTCGCGCACCGGTTGTAAAGTGCCGAGTTCGCTGTTTGCCAAGCCTAAGCTTACCAGTTTGGTTTCCGGTTTGACGGAACTTAAAACATCTTCAGCTGAGACGATTCCCTTTTCATTAGGTTTAACTAAGGTGTGCTGGTATTGCTTGGTAACTTCCAAAACTGCCGTGTGCTCAATAGAAGATGTGACTACATGTCCGCCAGTTTTTAAAACGCCGGCAATCGCGATATTGATTGATTCGGTTGCACCGGCCGTGATGATAATTTCGCTGGGCTTAGCCCCAATTTGCTGAGCCAGTTGAGACTTTGCAGCTTCAAAATCTTGCTTAACCTGCCTGGCTGGCGCATAAGGGCTGGAAGGATTATAAAATTTGCCTTTCAAATATGGCTCCATAACAGTAAATACCCGCTCATCAAGCGGGGTGGCGGCAGCATAGTCAAAATAGATGGCGGACTGACTCATGATGTAGGGTCTATTATATCAGGCTTGGCAGTTAAAAGTTGCCCTGTACGGGGATCGCGCTTGTATAGTTCGCGCATTACGCGCTCGTAGTACATCCGCGTCGCCAGAGCCAGGTTTTCTAACTCTTCGCCTTCAATGTAACCGCGGCTTTTGCCGTCCTGAATTTTTAAAACTCCTTTGGGCTCAACGTGGTATTCAGTAGTTAGCGACTGGGGTTTGCCATTATGAGCCGATTCTTCATACCAAATCCAGGTTTTAGCATCCTGGCAGAAAAACTCACGCCGGCCGCCAGCAGGTATAGCACCGAATAACTGGGCACCGATAACGCCTTCAAGCTTGATGAGCTGTTTTTCGCTCAATGTATTCAAAGGCCGTTTGGCACTAGGCTTAACGCCTATTACCAGTTTTAGAGTCGTCTTTAATAAACTCGACACAAAATTCTCCTTGAATTAATCGTTAGCGTGGACGCACTTCGCCGTGCCGCACTACGATAGTATTAAGGCCTACTTGCGCAATCACAGCCCGCAGTTGCTCGGGATCTACCGGCCCCTCGTTAGTGTAATAAGCCGTTTCGTTTGGGCGAGGGTTAGGATTGCCGTCTTTCGGCGGAGGTGCGGCATCAAAAGCCTCAGGCTGGTCAGCTGTTGGCTTACCATCTGTTTGAACTTTTCCTATATCGAATTCAGAAATCCCTGGCATATCACTTCTCGTTAAATTTAATTTCACAAAGCAAACAACTTGGTAGCATTCTCGCTAGTAACATTCGCAATTTTTTCTAAGCTTATTTGCTTGAGTTTAGCTATATGTTCTGCAACCAACACCACATAAGCTGGTGTATTTATTTTACCACGATGAGGGGTGGGCGTCAAAAACGGCGCATCGGTTTCTATCAGCAAATTTTCAAGCGGAATATTGGCAAACATTTGTTGCTGATCAGACTGTTTAGTAAAAGTGCTGATGCCGTTTACGCCGATAAATAAACCCCTACTCAGAGCTTTTTCCAGCTCTTTTTGCGTGCCGGTAAAGCTATGTAAAACGCCGCGCAGGCCGCGGAAGTTGTCGAATATCGGCCAGAAATCATCCAGGGCATCGCGAACATGGAAAATTAGGGGTAAATCATTTTTTATAGCTAGTTCAATCTGCTGGTTAAAAATTTCAATCTGGATTTCTTTCGGGCTGTGTTTATAAAAATAATCCAGACCGCATTCCCCGATGGCGACAATTCCCGAATTATCAACTAGCTCGCCTAGGCCATTTATGCCATGCTTAGCCTCGTGCGGATGCAAACCTACCGTGGGATATACACCTTGGTGTTTAGCGCTAAATTCAATCGCTTGCTTGGAGCTTTCAAGATCCGTACCAACGCAAAGCATTTTAGTAACACCGGCTTTTTGAGCAGCCCGGTAAATCTCTTCACTATCAAGCTGGTAGTCGCTTTGATGAATGTGACAGTGAGTATCAATAAACTGCATGGTTTAATGTTTGGGAGCTTGAGTGTGGTTGTAAATCCGTGGGAAAAGAACGTGTTCGGTATTTTTAATCACTCCGGTTTCAAAAATGCTGCGAATTGCTTGGGAAGTTGCCGGGATGAACGGCAAGCTAAGGTCGGCAATCTGCAAAATGCTACCCACGGCATACGTTAAAACTTCAGCCAAGTGACCTTCAGCATCAGGATCTTTCTGGCGTTGCCCAGCAATCTCCCAGGGCTTTACCTCTTCTAGGTAGCTGTTAAGAGAACGGACTTTATTCCATATTTCGTCAAAAGCTTTATTAAAGTTCAGTTGGTTCATAGCATCGCGATAAGCCTGAATGTCGTGCTCAGGTTGCGGCAAATCGCCGACTACGCCATCTTGATAGCGAGTTATCATACCGGCCACGCGCTGCACTAAGTTGCCAAGTTCATTGCCAAGTTCGTTATTGTAAGAGTTTTCAAACTTTTCCCAAGTAAAATCGCCGTCATCCAGCGTAGGGATGTGCCGTGCGAAGAAATACCGGAATGCATCGGCGCCGTAGCCGCTGATAATCTCATGCGGATCGACTATATTACCCACGGATTTGCTCATCTTCACGCCGCCAGAACTGATGTGGCCGTGGACCAGAATTTTCTTAGGAGTTGACAAGCCCAGGGCAATCAACATAGCCGGCCAAATAGCGCCGTGGAAGCGCAAAATGTCTTTACCTATAACCTGTATGTCGGCTGGCCAATACTCTTTCCATTTTTCATCGCTAGGATAACCAAGCACCGTCAAATAGTTAGGCAGTGCATCTATCCAAACGTAAATCACCTGGTTTGGGTCGCCTGGCACCGGCACGCCCCAGCTCAAATGTTTTTTAGGCCTTGAAACGCTGACATCTTGCAGGCCGGTGTCAATTAATTTTAGAATCTCTTTTTGGCGAAATTCGGGCGTAATAATTAGTTTATGTTTTTCAATCGCCTCTTTAACCTTGGAGCCGAATTCACTGAGTTTAAAGTAATAGTTCTCTTCACTCAAGCGTTGATACGGTTGGTTATGATCCGGGCAAATGCCGTTATTAGCAGCTGCTTCTTTATCTGTGACAAACGCCTCACAACCAACGCAATACCAGCCTTCATATTTACCTTTGTAAATGTAAGGTGTAAGTTTTTGCCAAATTTCTTGCACGGCTTTCTTATGGCCAGGACTGGAGGTGCGGATAAAGTTTGTGTAGTTAACGTTCAGCTCGCGCATTAGCCTTTCGAAGTGACCGCTCATACTGTCGACATAAGCTTGGGGAGTCACTTTTTGTTCTTCAGCTTTAGCAGCTATCTTGTTGCCATGTTCATCCGTACCCACCTGGAACAGAACCTCTTTGCCATTTTGGCGCTGATAGCGCGACCAGATGTCGGCATAAAGGTAGTCAAGCGCATTACCGATGTGCGGCTTAGCGTTTACATAAGGAATTGCCGTGGTAATATAGAGCTTTTTTGTCATCTTTTCTAGTTTATCAGACTTACGCGGGTATCATGGCCACAATTGCAAAGCGGCCGCTTTTATTTGGTTTACCCTTGATGTGCTGGCTGTGCGAAGGATAGTGTTCGTGAGCAGCGGTGTTAGCAGAAGAAATTTCAATATTATCCGGTTTTACACCAGCATTTAAAAAATGCTCCTTGTTAACATCGTGTAAACTTCGCCCTTCAAAAGCAAACATGGGATACTCAGCTGAACCGACTGCCGGACTAAGCCAAACTAAAATATCTTCGGGCTGACAGCCGAATTCTTTTTGCAAATATTGCACACTCTTCGAGGCGCCATAAATTTCGGTGCTGTGGCGGCCTAGGTGTGAGACCATTAAAACTTTTTGTTTTGGATCATACAAAATCGCGCCGATACAGTCAGCAATAGGCAAAAACATTGCGTGGGCGGAGTGGTTAGTCGCCAAAGCGTCGACCACTCCAAGGGCTGGCTTGGTAATGCCGGCGCCCTTCTCGTTCGGGCTCAGAGCGTGATAACGGGCAAAATCGCTATTTTCTAAATCCAGGCTTACAAGTGTGGTTTGCTCTTCCGAAACACCGGCTTTTTTGAAAAAATCCCGGCGGTTTTGTCGAACTTGCTCTTTAGAGTCATCAAGGCCAAATTTCATATTGCCGTCTTTAAGCGAAGACGCGGCAGCGATAATTTGGTTTTTAAAAATGGTCGGTTGATCTTTGGCTATCATGTTTTTATTATATCAGCGTAGTTGGCAGTTAAGGTTGCCCAACTTTCTAGCGACAGCGTTTCCGCACGATCATTTGGGTCGAGTTTTGCGCCCAGCAACACCTTTTCGGCCGTGTTTTTGTCTATGTGCAGTCCCCCTGCCAGTGATGAACGAAGTTTTTTGCGCTTGGCTGAAAAGCCGGCTTTCACTACTTTGAAAAAAAGCTTTTCGTTTAAATCTGGAAAAAGCGGTGTTAAGCGAGGCTTTAAAATAACCACTTGGCTATCAACTTTAGGCACGGGAGAGAAAAGTTTGGCACTTACAATCTGACCTAGCGAAACTTCAGCAAAAAGCTGAGCGCTAACTGATAAAATACTCATATCACCAGGCTTAGCAGCTAGGCGCTGGGCAACTTCTTTTTGCACCAATAAAACCACTAGAGACGGCTTGTTTCCTGCTGTCATAAATAACTGAATAATTTTATTGGTAATGTAGTATGGAATGTTTGCAACTACCTTATAGCCAGGTGGCAAACTCTGAAGATTAAAAGACAAGATATCGCTTTCAATAACTTCTAAGTTTTTGCCAGGAAATTGGCCAGCGAGTTTGTTAGCCAAATTTTCATCAAACTCTACAGCAACAACTTTTTTAGCTTGGTTTAGCAAGACACTAGTTAGCGTTCCAAGACCCGGCCCAATTTCGAAAACAACATCTTCGTCCGTAACCTCAGCATAACTGGCGATTTTAGCTAGAGTTTCGCGATCGCGAAGCCAATGTTGGCCAAGATGTTTATTAGCGGGAGACAAATCTACATATCCAAGAAATTTAACGATAAATATCCGGCAAGCCAAGTATGCTTGCGCATCCCCAAGGTCCCCAGCCGCTTCTTTGGTAAAGCTGAAGAGCTGCCCTATCTTGCACTGCAGGCGGAGCAGATGCAGGGTCGTGATACCCTCCATAGTTACCCCAGGTGCTATAGCTAAACTGATATGCGCCACGATAACTTGGGTTATTTGTATTAGCATAATTGCCACCTGACTCACAACCTCTTAGCTTAGCCATTGCTCCGGCAAGACCGCCGCTAAAGCTTGGCTTGGCGCCTATAATCTCAACTTGTTGATGCGGTTGCTTGGTAACCACGCGCTGGATCACTTTGCGGCTCACTTCTTTGCCGTTTTTGATAACGACTTCATAGGTAACGGTTTGCTTACCGGCAATTCCAGGTGTTTGAACCGAGCGGTAACCCACAGGACGATCCAGATCTTGGACCTGTTTAACTGGGAAAGCAACTGGTTCTTCCCGTGTAACAGTTTGTTTACCATTGCGCCACACTTCCACTTTCATGCCTTTTGCAATAACAGTATTAAGCGACGCGGAAACTTTATCTTTTTTGCCTAGCTTGACACCTTTTTCTTTGAGCATATCGCCAATCGTAGCGGCTTGAGTGCGGGCAGTGACTACTTTGCCATATAGAACAAACGTAAATGGCGTAGCGCGTTTAATAGTCAGCTTCAAACCGGCGCCTCCACCCTGTAAAGGATCACTGATTTGAGTTAACGTAGTTTTGTCTTCGTCGTAAAGCTGAATATGAGCGGCTTTAGCGATTTGGTCAGCATCTTGGTAAGCGGTAGTAATGCGTGACTGGGCCAAGCCATCAACAATAAGCACTGGATAAGCTCGGTAAACATTGATTTGATAGTGGCTGCTGACAATTTGAGTGTTTAAGCTAGGTTCCACTACATCGGCCTTATTGAGCGAAATATGCGCCTTTTTGAGTACACTACCCACCGTGTTGGATTTAGTGATTAAAACCTTTTCTTTGCCTTGGTCGTGAATAGTAATAACTTTGCCATCCACCGCCTGAGCATTACCTACAAGAGATTGTGCCGCCACAATAAAAATTAATAGCATAGCCAAGCCGGCACACAACCCAGCCACCGCCCTATAATGAGCACGTAGTTTCTCAACGCTATATATCATAAATTAAATAAAGCCAACCCTTTGTGGCTGGCGATTAGTATAGCTTATTTAGCGCATCGTCTGCAACTGCCTTAGCGCCTCTTTTACGTACAGGTTGTCCTCTGGTATATCTTTCGGTGAAAACCACGCTTGGTCGATAATCTCCAGTCTGTTAATTTTCTTAACAGGTGCTGGCTTAACGACTTTATTTATTTTTACTGTATATACGGGTGCATTATAGCCAAGCTCATGATGTTTGTATTGATACACAAATTTAAGTTGCTTTGGGTCAACTTTAATACCAGTCTCTTCGTATAATTCCCTTGCCGCCGCTGTTTGGTCGGGTTCTAAGTATTTACATCCACCACCCGGCAATGCCCATTTCTGCGGGCCAAGCCAATTACGGAGCAAAAGTAAGCGGCCTTTTTTATCAAAAACCATTACCCTGACTCTTCTTGAATTGCGCAGGCGCAACCATATACCTGCACCAACAAACAGCCCTGCATAAGCCATGCGTCCCAAAGAATTGTAAATACGCTGCACTTTATACCTTTTCTATTGGCGCAAAAGACATATCAAGCTTTTTTAAGCCGCGGCCGCTAAATTCTACACTGGCAGTTGTACCTTCAAGCGCAATGATTTTACCAATTCCAAATAGTTGATGTTTAACTTTATCTCCTACGTTAACTTCAATATTTTCAGGAACAACGCGAGGCTCTAAGGGAGCCGCGTCAGACACCTCAGGGCTGGGAGAAGCTTTCCCGTCAATATCGCTTAAAAACTGAGAGGGAGGATTGTACTGCCTGGTGCCATAAATCAGCCTAGACCTAGCGGCCAATAGGTGAAGCTCTTCTTTAGCGCGTGTCATACCCACATAGCACAGACGGCGCTCCTCTTCCATCTCAATGGCATCATACAAGGCTTTAGACAATGGAAAGATACTTTCTTCCATGCCCACCATAAACACCACTGGGAATTCCAGACCTTTAGCTGCATGTAGTGTCATTAAGGTAACTGCATCGCTATTTTCATCTAGGCTGTCTAGGTCAGAAACTAGAGCTACTTCTTCTAAAAACCCAGCCAAATCTAGCTGGCTGTATTCTCTGGCTACCGAAACTAACTCGCGGACATTTGCTTGGCGATCTTCAGCTTGCGGACTCCCATCTGCTAAATAGTCCAGGTAGCCGAACCTTCTGATTACCAATTCAATAAATTCCGGCAAAGGAGTTTTGCTACTTTCTGAGCTTAGGCGCTGCATAGCCTCGCCTAATTCCGCACATCGATCACGAGCACGCGGTTGTATGTCGCTGCACATTTGGGCTTCATTTAAGCTCGTAATAATATCTTTGCCACTGCCATCATGCCAAGCTAAAAACTTTTCAACCGAAGTAGAACCAAGTCCTCGCGTAGGTACATTTACGATTCTTAAAAAGCTCGCCCGATCGTTTGGCTGATAAATTAACCTAAGATAAGCTAAAATATCTTTAATTTCTGCTCGGTCATAAAAACGTGTTCCACTAACCACGCGATATGGAATGTTATAACGTACAAATGCTTCTTCCAGACTTCGGCTCTGAGCGTTGGTGCGATACAAAACCGCATGATCTCGATAGAAACGAGCCCGCATATTGACGGCACTGGAGATTTTCATAACTACCGCCTCTGCTTCGTGTTGTTCGCTAGATACCTCACTAATTTGCACTGGCAACCCACCATCATCTGAAGTCCAGAGCTTTTTGTTAGAACGATTAACATTTTTAGATATCACCTGGTGAGCTGCATCTAGAATATGCTTGGTGGAGCGATAATTTTGCTCCAACTTAACCACTTTTGTACCTGGAAAATCCTTCTCAAAATTAAGAATGTTAGTGTAATCCGCGCCGCGCCAACTGTAAATAGATTGCCAATCATCCCCGACCACACAAATGTTTTTATGTTGATTAACCAGCAGTTTGATAAGCCTATATTGCGCCGCATTAGTATCTTGATACTCATCGATTAAAATATACTTAAACTGCTGCTGATAGCGTTCTCTAATTAGCTTAACTTCAGAAAGTAGTCGCACCGTTTCAGCAATCAAATCGTCAAAATCTAAAGCCATAGCTTTACGGCGCAAATGTTCATAGCGCGGCCAGACATCGGCAGCTACTTTCTGAGCGGGTAGCTTGGCCTTAGCAGCAAATTCCTGCGGTGTAACTAAGTCATTCTTAGCACCGCTAATCATGCCGGCTATACTTCGTGGAGTAAACTGCTTTTCACTCACTCCTAGTTCTCTCATAGCTTGTTTTACGACTCCCAACCTATCGGCTTGATCGTAAATAATAAAGTTTTTAGGTATGCCGATATTTTCACCATCCCGCCTAAGTAAACGCACGCAAATCGAGTGAAACGTCCCCATCCAAGGCATAAAATGCCTATCGTCGCTTGGTGCCTCTATTAATTGCCCCAAACGTTGGCGCATTTCTTTAGCAGCTTTATTGGTAAAAGTTACTGCAAGAATTTGGTTAGGTGCCACATTCTTTTCAGCCAAAAGGTAAGCTATCCGATGAGTTAGTGTTTTGGTTTTCCCCGAACCGGCTCCAGCTAAAATTAACAGAGGTCCACCGTAATTGACTACTGCTTCTGATTGAGCTGGGTTTAAATTTTCAAGTATACGACTCATCACTTAAAATTGTACAAGAATTTACTACACTAGTCCGTTGTAGTTTAAGAAGCTCCTACCACAAAAAATGTACCTAGCGACAAAGCTACACCCAGCGCGATAATGCCCAAAAAGATAATTACCCACATCCATGGTTTAGTGGTTGATGGAGTGTTATTATCTGCAAAAGCATCAAAGGCGGCTGGCTCATAAATAGAAGATTGAGCGGCTTCGTTTTTCGATTCAATAGCTTGTTTGTATTGAGGAGGAAGAGAAAAGTTCTCATTATCTTTATTAGATCCTTTTACTTGGTCGGGAACTTTTTCAGGTTTTTCCTCAGTTAAGACATTTTCGTCGCTAGCTTCAAGCGCAACTACTTCTTTATTAAACTCTGGTGGAGGTGGAGGCGGAGTTGTCTTCTGGGTATCGTCTTGCTCTTCCTTGCTCTTAGGCTTTAGGGCCGGGCGTTCGTTTTCTTTTGCGTCACTCTTAGCATTTTCGTTAAACGCTCCTAGCGGCCGTTTCTCAACTTTGGCATCTTCTAAAAACAAGGGTTTGTTTTCTGTTTTGTCTTTATCAAGTTTGTCGTCCGGCTTAGAATCTTCTTCAGGAACTTCTGTTTTATCCTTTTCCTCTTCTGGCTTTTTATCAGCCAAATTATGCTCTGCCTTGCGCTGTTTTGCACCGTCTCGAGCTACTCGTTCACGCTCTTTTTTAGTCGCTTCTTCAAGCGGATCAGCCTTTTTGGTTTCGGCTATATCCGGCGTAGCAACCAGCGAACTTGGGTCGGCATCTTCAATCGGCGACAGTTGTTTGACCACTGGCAAGTCATCGACATTTTTTTCTGGTACAGGATCGGGCTTAATATCTTTGCTAGCTGGCGCAATAGTCTTGCCAACGGAAGGTACTGACGGGCCGTCATCAGAATCAGACTTTGGCGGCGTTACCGCAGAAGTCATATCGGCTGAAGGATGAACCATATCCATAAAACGGCCTTTACCGGCATGAGGCTTGAGTGGCGAAGGGCTGTCATCATTACTGCTCGTGGCAGGCTGCGAAGTATCTGTTGGCTTTGCGCCTTTATTAGAGTTGCTTGCCAGCGAGCTAACCGCTTTATCTAGTTCGTTAAAATCAAGATCCGGACTCATGCCTTACCGCCTTTCGCTTTACGGGGTTGGTTTATTTTTTGTGCTTGTTCAACAATATCGGAAAATGTATCAGCTTGCAGACTAGCACCGCCAATCAACAAGCCGTTGACATTTTTATCTTTCAAATAGTCAGCGGCATTGTCTTTATTAACACTGCCACCATATAGTATTTTGGAATCTTTAGCAGCCTTGTCGCCGTAAAGATCGGCAATTTCCCGGCGTATAATTTCAAAAGCTCGGGTAATATCACTAGGTTTGGCGTTGTCGCCCGTACCAATTGCCCACACGGGTTCGTAAGCTAAGACAACGTTGGATAATTCATCGGAAGTAACGTTAGCCAAGCCGCCAGCTACTTGGTCTTGTAAAACCTCTTTGGTTTCGTTGGCTGTGCGTTCAGTAGCGGTTTCTCCAACACATAAAACAGGTGTAATCTTATTTCTTAGAACCGCTTGGACTTTCGCACGGATATCTTTATCAGTTTCATTAAAAATGTGACGCCTTTCAGAGTGACCCACTAAAATATAGTCAGCTACACCACGCAGCATAGTTGCAGAAACTTCTCCGGTATAAGCCCCCTCGTCACGCCAATAAGAATTTTGCGCGCCCAGCTTAAACTGCTTCCTGTCAATTTGTAGACTTAGCGGCTGCAAGCTTAAAATCGTCGGACAGAGCACTACGTCAACTTCTGGGTGAGCGGAGATTTTCTGGCTTAAGGCATGTAAATACAGGCTTGCTTGATGAGTATCAAGATGCATTTTCCAGTTACCGATGATTAATGTCTTGCTTTTACTGGTCATGGCTTATTTTGCTTATGGTCTTCTTCCATTTAGTGTACTACGCATCGATAAGCGCCTCAACTCCTGGCAGCTTTTCGCCGGCCATTAATTCCAAGCTAGCGCCGCCGCCAGTCGAAACGTGAGTAAAGCTCCTGCCGTTTTTACCATCCCAATCCAACACAAATTCAGCCGTATCGCCGCCACCGATAACAGATGTAATACCAGGATTTTCAGCTAGGCTTAATGCTACCCGAGCAGAGCCGTGGGCAAACTGCGGAGTCTCGGCAAGCCCAAGCGTACCGTTCCAAATTACTGTTTTAGCCTGCCCAATCTTCTGAGTAGTTTGTTCTATAGACCGTGGACCCATATCTAATATAAATTCATCCGGCTTAACTTCATCAAGTTGAATTTCATCCCGCTGGGCAGTATGGTCTTTGCTTAAAGCTACTGCCGCGTCGCTTGGCAGCAGTAAAAAATCGTTAGCTTTATCCGGCCCCACTTTGCGTTTGGCAAGCTCGTAAATACTGGCAATTACATCATCTAGGGTTTTATCAACATCACTTTTACCAACTTTATAACCTTTGAAGGCCAAGAACGAATTGGCCACTGCACCGCCGATAATTAAACCGTCGGCAAGATCAACAAAGCGTTTAATAAGCGGCAGTTTGTCGTGAGTCTTTGCGCCGCCGATAACTGCAAGTAAGGGCTTTTTAGGATTATGCATAGCTCCTAAAATATGCTGGTATTCCTTTACGATTAATAAACCTGCAACACTTGGCAAATACTGTGTAATCGCGCTAGTACTGGCGTGAGCACGATGCACTACGCCGAATCCGTCTTGCACGAAGTAGTGGGCGCGACTGCTGGTGGCCAGCTCTTTAGCAAAGCCCGCGTCGTTAGCTTCTTCCTCGGGGTGAAAACGCAAATTTTCCAGCAGTATTATGCTGCCTTTATCGGCCTTCTTAACCGCTTGGCTAACTTGATCGCCTACTGCTACGGGCAAGAACTTGACTTTCTCGCCCAGCAGTTCTCCCAACCGTTTGGCAACCGGCTCTAAAGTTAAGCTATCTACTTTTTTGCCTTTAGGGCGTCCGAGATGGCTGCATATTACTACCGTGCAGTGCTTTTCTAGCAAACGCTTAATAGTTGGTAGGCTCTGCGTTATTCTGTAGTCGTTAGCAATCTCGCCCGTCTCTTCATCAAGTGGCACGTTATAATCAGCGCGCACCAAAACCACTTGACTCTCAAGAGGCAAATCGGCAATTGTCTTTTTATAAAAACTCAAATTATAGTTCCCACCTTTAATAACTCTAGTATACATCGTACAATAAAATTACTATGAAAAAAGTTATTATGCTCTGTCTTATCGTGGGCTCCATAATCGGCGGGTATGTGCCGACTTTATGGGGAGATAGCGCGTTTGGCGGCTGGTCGATACTTACCAGCTCTTTGGGTGGAATCTTGGGAATCTGGGTCGGCTATAAGCTCGGCCAAGATATGGAGTAGCCCAACCAAAATACCCCCTGAAAACAGGGGGTACTAAGGTTTCCTAACGAGCCACCTCGTAAGGGAGGGAGCGGTCAGGCAGGTTCACACGGCTTAGCGTTTTAGCGCATCGCGCAAAGCACGACGGCTGACGAGCCAACGACGTACACCATATCCTAGTGCACCCGAACCCATAACACCGCTCGCAAGAGCTTCAGGACCAGTAGCTGGTAAGCTAGCTGGTGTACTTGGCGTAGATGGAGTTTGAGGGGTCACAGGAGTTTGAGGTGTGTTAGGCGGAGTTACTGGAGGAGTTTCCTCACAGCTAAGTTTTAGTTTAAACTCAACAAATCGTTTTTGCTCAGTAGAAACACCAACATCTCCAATATTCACACCACTTTGGATTGCACCGTCTGGCAGAGTTTTAATCACGCCATCATGGGCATCCAGAAGTTCGGTTGAACCAGGAACATAGTTAATTGTCGTAGACTTTGAAACATTGATAGCAACGCTATCAGTTACGGTTTGCGGGTCGCTATCTGCAGCAGTTACAGTTGCAACTGAAGAGAAAGACGTGCCTTTACCGCTTGGCACACTAGCCTGAACGTTTACATTGTGAACAATGCTTGGGCCAGGGTTGTGTAAGCGCATTTTTAATGTGACTGTGTCACATGGATCAGCGCTAACTGGATCCATAAAAGCGGTAGCTTTGGTGTCATTCATACCTCGGTAAAAATCACCCATTTCAAAGCCACCTGGAGCTGCAGCAGATGCTACTGCTGGGCCACCAAACGCTACAATTGGCACAATTAGGGCCAATGCAACTTTTCTTAAGAAATTCAACATAGTTAAATCCTCCTTTATTAAATGCAAACTAGATAGTCATTATGTCTTTAAGGTTGAATTGCGGCTGCTTCTCAATCGATTCGCCAGTTGGCGAAGAGAGAAGCAGCCGGCCGGGCGGGGCGCTCGAAAGCGCCCCGCCCCTAACCGACTACATTTTCAGCTCCTCAGAATTTGTCCTGCGGAGTCTGAACTGATACTGGTACTGCATTCCCGGGCGTGCCGTCTTTGGCCTTCGGGAAGAAATTCCCCGAATCCACGTAACCGCCCCAAACACTCGGGGCAGTGTATTTGAATCGCCACTTTCCTTCAGTTCCGGGCGGAGGCCCTTCGATGAAGGTAACGAAGCCGCGCCATTCCGTGCTGTTATTCACGTCCACCTGATAGGTGGTGGCGTTGCATTCGAGGTCGATCCACCTGCTCATCCCCGGATAAACGTGCTCCGGAGACGCCAGGTAACGGCAACTCGGAACTTCCGGCGCCGGAGGCGGCGGAGGCGGAACGCATCCACACGGATGTTCTTCCGGTGGAGGCGTGCAGTTGCACGGAGGAGGGGGAGGCTTCTGTTCGCTACAGTGCAGAAGAGCGAAAGCCTTGGCGTGAGCCTTGGCAGTCGCTTTGCCTGAAGCGAAGAACTGAGCATTCCCCTTTGCCTGTGCCTTGGTCAGACCGAAAGCCGCGGCGTATGCCCAAGCCGAAGCTGAGGCTTCACCGCACCAGTCGTGTAGCGTGACGCTCTCGCCCGCGTGCGCCCTGACATGGAATTGCCCGAACGTGTGCACGAACTTGATGCGTTGTTTCCCGTATTCGTAGGTCGGCATTCCTTGCCTTCAATCACTGGTCCTGGCGGCTTTCCGTGCGGTTTCACTGCGTTGTCACAGTGAGCGCCAGTCATGCCGCCTTTCACCTTGGCCCAACCGGTCACTGAGTTCTTGTTGGGGCACACATACATGTGGGTGTCCCAGAACCAGTACAGCTGACCCGTCGCGGTCTCTCCAGAGTTCCAGCCGTCCGTCCAGTGACACCAGGGCGAGTTGACCTTCGTTCCTTTGATGTGCTCTTCCGCGAGGATCGTCACCGAACTCGATGAGCCGGATTCACTACCCGCGATTGAAACGTTGGGGTCGTTAACCAGCGATTCCAGCCAAGGATTGCCCTTGACTAGGCTCGTGTGGTGCTTCCCCTTGTGGTGATGCGACTTGTGATGATGACCACGACCTGAATGCGCGTAGGCGCCTCCAGGCACTGCGAAAATCATCCCGACCACAGCGGCCAGGACGATGAGGATTCCGAGCTTGCGCACGGTAATCACCTTCCTTTCGTGTTGTGATCGGATAAAGTTTCGACACCGGGTGATCAATCCGGTGCCGTAGTTCCGCCCTTTCGAGCAGAGCGCTTTAACAACAACTATTGCTGCCAAAACGCTCTACTTGAAAAGAACTTCCTAAAACACCAGATTAATCTAAAAAATATAATGTAGTCGGTTGTCTTGGGTCACTCGCAGAGTTATAAAGCTCAATGCGCCTTAAAGACCCATGACTATCTAGTTTGCGTTGATTTACGTTAACAAACTAAAAAACCGTTTAAGAGGTTGCCCTCTTAAAATTGCTAAGCCGAGTTGTTAACGTACCTCTCGCTCGGGGAAAAGTTCCACCTCAACCTCGATTGATTATTCTCATATTATCACAACCACTATGTTCTGTCAATAGTTTTTACAATAAAAATACAAAAACACAAGCTTTTTGGATACCGCACCTCTTATAGAGGAAAATGACCTTTTACTAGTCGCGTTTAAGCATAACAGTAAAAGCTTCAGAAGGTATGTCTACCTTGCCAAAGCGTTTCATACGCTTTTTGCCCTTAGCCTGCTTAGCTAGCACCTTTTTCTTACGGCTAACGTCACCTCCGTAAAGACCGGTAGTAACATCTTTTCTGTATGCGCTTAAGTCTTCTCTGGCTATAAAGCGGCCGCCAATTGCTGCTTGCAGGGCTACCTTAAAGTTCTGGCGCGGAATTACCTCTTTAAGCTTCTTAACTGCTTCTCTTCCTAAACCCTCAGCCTCAGAGCGATGAGCTACAACAGATAGGGCATCTACTATCTCTCCAGCTACGTAAAAGTCTACTCTTACCAGATCTTCTACCCTGTAGTTATCCAGCTCGTAGTTAAAAGAGCCATAACCGCTAGTAATTGACTTTAACTGGTCATAAAAATCAGTTAACAGATTAGCCAGAGGCGCTTCAAAACTGATAAGGGCTCTTTCATCTATATAACTAAGGTTTTTTTGCATTCCTCTCTTGGCTACAATCAACTGGATTATACCGCCTACATAGGGCTTAGGGACGACTATCTCACCTTTTATCCAAGGTTCACGAATTTCGGCTATTTTGCTCACCTCTGGTAGATCAGCGGCACTTTTAACGTCAGTTTCTTCTCCAGAGGTAAGTTTTACCTCATAATCAGTGGAAGGGTTGGTTATCACCAGATCAAGATCATATTCTCTCTCTAAACGTTCACGCACAATATCCATATGAAGCAGCCCCAAGAAACCGATTCTTACCCCAAAACCCAACACCGGTGAGTTTTCAGGCTCAAACTGAAGAGCCGAATCACTTAAACTAAGTTTTTCTACCGCCTCTTTTAATTCTTGGTAATTTTCGTTGCTGACAGGGAAAAATCCGGCATAAACAAAGGGTTTTATATCCTTATATCCAGGTAAGGGGGTCGAGGCAACATGTTGCTGGGTGGTTACAGTGTCGCCTACTTTAGCGTCGCGAGTAGTTTTCAGGTTAGTAACGATATACCCGATTTCGCCGGTATCAATCGACTGGCTAGATTGCATGCTAGGAGAAAGCGCTCCTACCTCTAGCGCTAATCCGTTTGCGCCAGTGCCAAGCATTTTAATATCATCGTTTTTGCTTATTTTGCCGTCTACCACCCTGATATACAAAATTACACCTCTGTAATCGTCGTAATAGCTATCAAAAATGAGTGCTCTGGTGTCGCCATCTTTATCACCTTCAGGCGAAGCTATCTTGTTAACTACCACTTCCAGCACATCTGGCACACCTTCACCGGTTTTAGCGCTAATTTTTAGGATATCTTCCTCTTTGCAGCCTAAAAGATTAATGATTTCGGCTGAAACACGATCTACATCTGAAGCCGGTAAATCAATCTTATTAATAACAGGGATGATAGTTAAATCAGCCGCCAGAGCTAAATAAACGTTGGCTAGTGTCTGAGCTTGGATTCCCTGGCTAGCGTCTACTACTAGAATAGCCCCTTCGCAGGCAGCTAAACTGCGTGATACTTCGTAGCTAAAATCCACATGACCAGGAGTGTCTATAAGATTGAGATCATAACCCTTGTATTTCATCCTGACCGGTTGGAGCTTTATGGTAATACCCTTCTCACGCTCTAAGTCCATCTGATCTAATATTTGGGATTTCATGTCACGCCCAGCCACTGTATCCGTAAGCTCTAATAATCTATCCGCCAAGGTGCTTTTGCCGTGGTCAATATGAGCAATTATGCAAAAATTGCGAATTTTCATAAGAGTTAATTACCCTTAGGGCGGTAAGGTTTGAATATCATCTGCACCGCTCTGTTAAAGACAACATTAGCTTCTCCCAGACCCAAAAACTTACTAATCAGTGTATAAGATATGCCACTAATAGCTACGATTACTACAAACTTTGGAAAAGCCGCTAAGAAACTCTGGTCACTAGCTTGAAATGTAAAGATATTAACAGATAGATAAGTAATTAAAGCGGTAAAACCGGTAGCCGATAACATGCGTGCGACAGCGTGTACAAACACCGCATCAAATAAACCATGAATGCGCCTGCTCATGATGATAAACAGAGCTAAGACTTCTACCGCTGCAACTATGGATTGCGCCCAAGCTAAGCCATATGCACCCATGTCCAGGCGCATAGTAAAATACACCGCTAAGATTATATTTAAGCTTATGGTTCCAATTGAAATATACAGAGGCGTTTTGGTATCTTGTTTAGCGTAAAAACTACGTGCCGATATGTGATAAACTGAACGGAATAGTATAGCAACAGATAAAATTCCTAAAATCCCTGCAATAAGAGGTTCGCCGCCGTTTTTGATAAAGTGAACCAAATAACCTCTGGTAAAGTAAGTGATCATTGCGGTAGGTAGAGCTAGCCAGACAATCACTCTTAGAACTGTTTGCAGCTCTTTACGGAACAAATCGGGTCGACCTTGGCCAAGCCGTTCAGTCATCTTAGGAAAAGCAGCCGTAGAAATAGCTACCCCGATTAGAGTAACAGGCACCAAATGTAGCGTTGTAGCCTGCTGATAAGCACGTACAGTACCCGCTGCCATACGAGAAGCTAAGTTGGTTTCCACCAAACTGTTAAAATAATCTATCCCTTGGTCAAACGATCTGGGAGGCAAAAGACGTAACACTTTACGAAAACCTCTATTTTTCCAATACACCTTAAAATTGTAGTCAAAACCTAAGCCTATCAAACCGATACTACTTACAATCAACTGCATTATAGATCCCAGCACTACACCGAGGGCTACTCCCATAATGCCGCCTTCAAAAATTTGCACTCCAAACAGTGAAATTCCGTTGGAAAAAACCGTTATACCGATGATTATACCGATGTTATAAATAGCTGGTGCTAAGGCGTAAAAAACAAAACGCCCTACCGCTTGCTGCATACTAGCTATAACAGTAGCAATAGCAAATAGGAAAGGGTTTATAGCAATTACCCGCATCATACTGACCGCCAGGCCGTGCCCCGATTCATTTAGCCCGGGACCCACTACATAACTGACTAAAGGATCGGCAAAAATGATAATCAATATGCTGGCTACAAGTGTAGCTATGGCCATAAAGTTAATAAGGCTGGTGCTGAGTTCCCAGGCGGATTTTTTGTTATGATTTGCCAAACGCTCGTTTAAGACAGGGATAAACGTCACACTTAAAGCGCCGGAAACCAACAAGAAAAACATGAAGTCCGGAATGGTAAAAGCTACGGTATACGCGTCAATGCCCACCGGGTAAGTGTCATAATAAGCTGCGTTTAAAAGACGGTCACGAAATAGGCCAAGTAAGCTAGAAAACAGGGTTGATCCTGCCAATAACGCGGCGGCTAGCTGCAAAGGTACTCGCTGGTTTGCTCTGGCTACCGCGCGTTGAACTCGCCCCATGTTAGCTCCTAATACAGCTTAGCGCTGGATGGTAATTTAGCGTCTTTTAAGATTTCTTTTACTTCAGCTTCTTCGATGGTTTCTTTGCTTAGTAAATCGTCAGCAAGTTTTTTCAAAGACTGCTTATTATGGGTAATCACAGCTTTTGCTCGCTTGGCGGCCTCTGTAATGAGTGATTCGACTTCTTCGTCAATAGTATGCGCAGTTTCCTCTGAATATGGTCGTTCGCGCACCATTCTGTCGAACATCATACCTCCATTATCTTCGTGGAATACTTGATCACGCAATTTTTGACCCATGCCTTGCTCAATTACCATATCGCGGGCAATTTCAGTAGCTTTTCTAAGATCGTTCCCAGCTCCGGTAGTTACCCTGTCCGGGCCATAAATAACTTCTTCAGCTATTCGTCCACCCAACGCTCTTGCTAACACGTCTTTAAACTCCACGATTGAAGTGTAGTTCTTGTCTTCGGGCGGTAAAAACCAAGTTACTCCGCCAGTGCCCCCTCGGGGAATAATAGTTACTTTGTGGACCGGATCGCTATCTGGCAAAACATGGCCGACTATAGCGTGCCCACCCTCGTGATAAGCTGTTAATTCCTTATCCTTAGGACTCATAATCTTAGTTTTACGAGCCGGGCCTATAGCCACTTTTTCAAAGGCTTCCGTAACATCTTTGTTGTTAATCTCTTTACGGTTGTGGCGAGCTGCTACAATTGCCGCTTCGTTGGCAATGTTAGCCAGATCCGCACCGCTAGAGCCAGCTGTTTTGGCGGCTAAAGCATCAACGTTAACTGATTTATCAATCGGCTTATCTTTAAAGTGAATATTCAGAATTGCTTCACGATCTTTACGCTCAGGCAAGCTAATATTGACTCTCCTGTCAAAACGGCCTGGGCGGAGCAGGGCAGGATCAAGTACGTCAGCTCGGTTGGTGGCTGCCAAAATAATCACATTAGTATCTTGTTCAAAACCATCCATTTCTACTAATATCTGGTTTAAAGTTTGCTCACGCTCGTCATGACCGCCGCCCATTCCGCTACCACGGCGCCGTCCAACAGCATCGATCTCGTCGATAAACACTATGCAAGGAGCGTTCTTCTTGGCTTTAGTAAAGAGATCACGAACTCGGCTAGCGCCTACGCCGACAAACATTTCAACGAACTCTGAGCCGGAGATAGTGAAGAATGGCGCATTAGCCTCACCTGCTACAGCGCGCGCCAACATAGTTTTACCGGTTCCGGGTGGACCAACCAGCAGCACGCCTTTAGGAATTTTAGCGCCGACATTGGCAAATTTTTTAGGGTGTTTCAAAAAGTCTACAACTTCATGTAAATCTTCTTTCGCCTCATGGGTTCCGGCAATCTCGTTAAAAAGTACTTTTTTCTTATCGCTGCCGTAAAGTTTTGCTTTACTGCGTCCAAAACCAAGTGCTTGGTTGCTCTGACCCTGAGCCTGACGAAACAAAAAGAAAAACAGCGCTGCAATTAAAATTACCGGCAATACCAAGCTGGCAATATTCCAGATAGCCGTACCAGTATCAGAGGGTGCCTTTACGACAACTTCAACGTCAGACTTATGACTTAAGCCTTGTTCATAAATGCTACTGCCGCCTTCCTTGTACGATTGTTCTGTAGGGTGATCTTTATCTTTCGGCGTAACTTTAATAGAGTCGCCTTGAAGTTCGAGTTTAGAAATCTGTCCATTATTTGCTTCCTTAATTACCGTAGAAAAAGGCACGTTTTTCAAGCTTTTTGGCGGTGAAACAAAGGCAACGATCACCAATACAAAGAAAACCAGCACTGCCCAAAATAGCGTGGTGCGAATCCAGTTGTTCGGCCCTTTTTTGTTAGACGGTTTTTTAATCGGCATATAACTCTTTTAGTTCCCTATTTAATTCTTTAAAATAATAGCTTTCTTAGCTTAACATGTCGGCGGTACGCGAGACAATAAAGTTGGTAGCTGTAAGTTTTAAGACCACGTTTTTACTAACTCTATGTTGAGCTCCAGGCCTAGCGGTTTTAATAGCCAAAAGAGCCTGGCGGAGTTGTGGCCCTGTAGCGCCAAGCTCACGCTTAAGCAGCTCTAATGCTGCCGAATCGTCACACATGATGAATGGGTAACGATAATAAGCCTCTTCTGAGTCCCGCCAACTGCCCAAAAGCCTACTGCTTTCTACATCTATTTTATCAGATACTGCCACTTGATTACAGTGTAATTTGTCTAAGCTTGCCTTATCTTTTTGACTAAAACATGGCAAGATTTTAAGCCGCACATAATTTCGTAAATACTTAGTATCTTGATTGCTTGGATCTTCTCGCCAGTTTAATTTGTGCTTTTTAGCATAATCTAAAATGTCCTGTTTGCTAACTTTTATAAGCGGTCTGATAGTTTTTTCAGTGCTGCGCAGCGAACTTAACCCGCGCCAGCCTGTACCACGTAACAAGTTGATAATAATAGTTTCTAAGACGTCATCCTTATGATGAGCCAGAACTAAAGTAGCGTTATTTTCTTTTGCCACTTTTCGCAAGAATCTATAACGAGCCTCCCTGGCCTTTTCTTCGCTGGCATTCGCGCCTAATTCACCTCGATCACTGATGAAAGGAAGTTTATACTTTTCAGCCAGATTTTTGACAAACTGCTCATCTTCATACGAATTACTACGAATTCCGTGGTCAAAATGCGCTACTGTTAAATCCAGGTCTTTTTGCTTCGATAATAGATCTAACAAAACAACCGAATCTACGCCGCCAGAAACCGCCACCACATAATTGCCAGCTCTTATTTTCTCTACTTGCATGTCTCTTTAGTATATCTTAGCCTTGCGCAAGCTGTTTTAAAAACTTAACTATACCAAAGCTACCAATCGTAATAGCGTAGACAATACTAAAAATATGCCCAGCCGTTAGAATAGTTTTTTCGCGAGCGCCCTTAATCTTGGTATCGTTCAGAGGTACGATGTTGTCGTGTAAAGGATGAATTGAAAGAATGCGCCCGCGACTGGCTTTGTCTAGCTCAGGCATATTCTTACCTAGTTTCTTCATTGACTCTTTAAAACTTGGGTTTTGCTTATAAGTTACTTCGTGAACAGTTTGTGCATTGTTAATTTTACCGCAAATACAAACTACACCGCTTATCACACTTTTACGCTGAGCAAATGCGGCTAGCGCGGTGCTTGCGCCGGCACTAACTCCTACAAAAGACACTTTGTTACCCGCTTCTGACAATCTATCAATTTCTTTGAGGAGATTTTGAAACTTATCTTCAAAAGGTTTATTGTCTGCCCAAAAAATTCGGTAAATGCGGGTTTTCACACCATATATCTGCCACAATTTAAGAACAACTCCCTGACCTCTTAGGCTACGGTCACCAAGACCAGGAATGTAAATTATAGTATGCGGTTTTTTCACTAATTACAGTTTAGCACGTAACTTGCTTATGTTTTACTTTTATTGTAAAAAATGGTAACATTCGCCTACTGAACAACTTAGTTGTTTTTGCACATTGCACCACCGACTTACTGAAAACTCGAGACTAAGGATGGTACTTGTGGCTGATAAAAAGCCGAAAATGATTCATCGTGGCAAGGTGCGCAATACTTTTCCGGGCGACGACCCCAGCACCTTACTTCAAGAGGTATCGGATCGCATCAGCGTTTTCGATTTCGTGCTCAACCAGCCGATCCCTGGCAAGGGAGAAGTGCTGGCACGAATGTCGGAGCACTGGTTCACCATGCCGCCGATACTGGACGTCATGCCGAACCACTACATCGGCGGGCCGATGTTTAGCCGTCAACAACTGCCTAAATGGGCAGAAGCAAGCCGCTCACTACTGGTCAAGCGACTGGACATGCTTCCGGTTGAGGCCATCGTGCGTGGCAACATCACTGGTTCTGGCTGGAAGGATTACCAAGCCAGCGGCCAGGTGAGTGGCATCATTCTGCCACCTGGCCTGCAAGAGATGGAGCAGTTCCCCAAGCCTATCTTTACGCCTTCCACCAAGGCAGAGATAGGCCACGACGAAAACATCGACTTCGAGGATATGGTTGAGATTCTGGGAAACCGCAGGCTGGCGGAACAGATTCGTGCCAAGAGTATTGAAGTGTACGAAGTCGGTGCTCAGATGGCACGCGAAAAAGGCATCATCCTCGTCGATACCAAGCTTGAGCTCGGGATTGATCCCATTACCAAAAAACTCACGCTGGCCGACGAGGTTCTGACGCCTGACTCTTCACGCTTCGTGGCCGAGGAGGACTACGAGATAGGCAAGCCGCCAGTCTCGATGGACAAGCAGTTCGTCCGCGACTGGATCCTGGACACCGGCTGGGACAAAGATTCGCCCCCGCCGGATATGCCCCAGGAAGTCATCGAAGAGACCAGAAAGCGCTACCACAAAGTGTCGCTACGTCTGACTGGCGAAAGCCCCATCAGACTTTAGCAATAAGCAAAGACCCAGTTCATAGGGCAAACCTTAAGGAGGTGATCAGCCCGGGAGGGGGAAAGTTAGGCAAGTTAGCTCTGCCAACTTTCTCTCTCCTAGTAGTAACTAGGCGTATCAATAAGTTGGTAAATCTAGACGCTACTAGGAAGCTTAGTCGTTAACAAAAGTTAAAGCGTAGCCCTTGCGGCCAGCGCGGCCGGCACGGCCAACACGATGTACGTAGTCGTCGTAGGTATTTGGCGTGGAATAGTTAATCACGTGGGTAATATCGGCCACATCAATACCGCGTGCTGCCACGTCAGTTGCAACCAATACTTCAATACTATTTCTTTTAAAACGGTCTAGAGCTCGCTTGCGGCTACCTTGGGTTTTGCCACCGTGAATTGCATCGGCACTAAAACCGCGAGATTGCAGTTCTTTAGACAGTTTTTCTACTCTACGTTGTGTTTCGTCAAAAACTAAGATTTTCTTAACTTCTTCTTTAATTAGCAGATCGTGCAATTTATCAATTTTTTCAGCCGTTAAGTTATAGCGCACTATACTCTGCTCAACATTATCGCTTGTGTTGCCTTCAACCACGGAAATTGTTACCGGATTGTGTGCAAAGCTAGATATCAAGCTGTTAACTTTGCCATCAACGGTGGCTGAGAAAAAGAATGATTGATGTTCAGGCGCCAGTTTGCCAAGCAAAAAGCGCATATCGTTAATGAAACCCATGTCTACCATACGGTCAACTTCGTCTAAAACCACCATATTAAAGGTAGATAAATCCAAGGTTCTGCGCTCAACATGATCTTTCATACGACCTGGCGTGCCAATTACAATCCGCGGCTTAGAGCGTAAGTCTCGCAATTGTGTGCCCATTGAAGAGCCGCCGATCAGTAATGCACCGGTAAGGCCGCTACTTTTAGCAAACACCTTACACTCGGCTTCAATTTGCTGAGCTAGCTCGCGGGTCGGCGCAATTATTATTGCCCGGGCTTCACGGTCATCAATAAGTTTATTAAGAATCGGCAAAGCAAACGCTACGGTTTTGCCAGTGCCGGTGTTTGCCACACCAATAACATCCTTGCCCTCAAGACCCAGCGGAATTGCTTGATCTTGAATCGGTGAAGGCGCCGTAAAGCCACGACTCGTGATATTTTGTTTCAGTAAATCGTGCAGATCAAAATCGGCAAAACTATGCTTAGGTGTATACGGTTTTTTCTCTACCTCTATAGCTGGCTTTACGAATTTACTGGGGTGAATAAATTGCTTATTGCCATTTTTGCGTTTACGGTTAGTGAACTTAGGCTTTTTGCCATAGCGCCCACGCGTTGCAAAGCGCGAAGAATAAGTTGAATATTTAGACATTAAAAAAGAATCCTTTTCGTTTTAAATTATTATCTCGATTATCGGAATGAAATCGAGTAAATAATTGCCACGAACCCGGATTCATTAAAATAACTATTAATTATATTAGCATAAAGATTTTTATTAGTCAACACCATAAGCTTATAGTCTGTCGAAATAGAGTATTGGAATGTATAATAACCACATGGGCAAAAAGCAGCTTATAGCCATAGTAGTCATAGTTATTTGTATTATTGGTGGGGGTTTGTATGTCTACTTTAGCAACGATAAATCTACAAATTCCCAGCAAGAAAAGTCTCAAACTAATAATCCTGTTAACTCAGAGGGGCAAAATAGTAGCCCTCAACCCGCTATATCTAATAAAAACAATGGCACTTCGGGCAAATATACCAACTACTCTAGCGAAGCTGTGGCAAAAACAAGTGGTACTAAGATTTTATTCTTTTATGCGCCGTGGTGCCCGCAATGCCGTGCAGCTGATAAAAGTATCAAAAGCAGCAAATTGCCTAATAATCTGACAATTTTTAAAGTTGACTATGATTCAAATCAAACACTTCGCAAGCGCTACGATGTAAGCTTACAGACCACTTTTGTAAAAATAGATGACTCAGGCCACAAAGTAAAAAGCTTTGTTGCTTATGGTGAGCCTACATTTACCGCTATAAAAAGAGAGCTTTTGTAAAAGTACATGGGTCTGTTAATAGTTTCGTTCATGGCAGGAGTCCTGACTGTAGCGGCTCCATGCATATTACCGTTACTCCCAGTCATAATCGGTGGAAGTATAATTTACTCTCACGACAAGAAAGGGCGTCCGTCACTCAAGCATCCGTTGATTATTGTCACCAGTCTTGCTGCATCGATAATTTTATTTACTCTGCTACTAAAGGCAACTACCGCCTTTTTAGGTATACCTAATACGATCTGGCAAGTGATAGCAGGAGGAATCGTGATTTTATTCGGCATTAACTTGCTCTTTCCATCCTTGTGGGAAAAAGCTGTGCTAAAAACCGGTTTTCAAAACCAAACAAATCGCTTACTTGGAACTTCTCAAGAAAATAAAGGCATTAAAAAAGACATCTTACTTGGTGCAGCTTTAGGGCCGGTTTTCAATAGCTGCAGCCCGACTTACGCTCTCATCGTAGCTGCCATATTGCCAGCTTCATTTTCTAAAGGATTTGCATATCTCATTGCATACGCTGCTGGTGTTTCAGCCACATTATTGCTTATAAGTATATTCGGCCAAAGTATTGTGCAGAAAATGCGCTGGCTTAGCAATCCGGAAAGCACTTTTAAAAAAGTTATCGGCATTCTTTTTATAGTGGTAGGGATTGCCGTTATAACTGGCCTGGACAAAAAGGCTCAAACTTATGTACTGGAACACGGCTGGTATGACCCAATTATGCGCGTAGAGAAAGCTTTTCAAAAAAGCTAAGTGTATTTCTAATTAAGAAAAGCGTCCGAAGACGCTAAAATCTAGTTTGGTAGCAGCGGCAGGGATTGAACCTGCGACCTTAGGCTTATGAGTCCTACGCTCTAACCAACTGAGCTACGCTGCCGCGTCAAAAACTGCTATTCTCTATGAATAGCAGTGATGATTGTAACAGATTGTAAACGGCTTTTCTAGATGTCTTCGACTAGTTCGTCGTCTGCAATCTTCGACAAAGCTTCGTGTCGGCGGTTAATAAATGTTTGCAACTCTTCGCTGCTTCGTTCGCGCTGCCAACTGGCCAAATCTAAGATTTCGCTCACCGTGGTTGGTTCAACGCCTTGCGGTATGTCCATGTTTTTTGTTTCCCTCTTTATTTTTTATTTTTATGTTTGATTGGGTATGTAAATAACTTAGCATACTTTTTATGCTTTGTCAATAATCTAGAGCTCTAAGGAGTCTTGATCTTCGTGAAGTCCCTCTTCGCCTTCGGCATCAAGCACACTTTGCGTAAAGCCATCAACCTGATCGCCCGTTCCTGATTCTTCAATTGCTTTTAATAGTTCGTGACCGGCTTTTATAAGGTCAATCCCCGGATCTTCATTGTTTCTAATCGCTTCCATGCCTTCGTGGTAAACGGCAAGCAAAGCCCTAATTTTTGAGCTGCCGACAAAGGCCGGAGTTTCACCCATAGCCAAACGTAGCCTCTCCGTCTGCAGCACTGCTACCATCTCTCTTAGGCCGTCAATCGCAATTCTTCTATCAGAAAATCTTTCTTTTCTTTTTGCTTCAGCTCGCAGCTGCTCCTCAGTTTCTAGCATAAGTCCCATTTGGCCGTCATTTAATATACTTTCAATCAAGTTTCTAACGTAGCCTTGGGTTTCGTAGTTGTTTTTAAGTTTGGCTACTTGAGCAGCGTGGTGCATAAATGTGGTTTGTAACATTTGGGAAGTTTCTTCGTCAACGTGCTCCATAATATCGGGCAAGTAAAGTTTATTGGCAGCTATCCTAGCAAGTATGTCTTTTTTAGTTTCATCATCAAGTTCTTTATGTGAAGCCTGGTAGGCAAGAACTGAAAATAGGTCGTTAAGAATCACAGAACGCCCAAACTGCAGCACATTCTTTTCTGTCAGCTCCTTAACAGAGTCCGGCAAGCCTTGAAACCTATGTGCTCTAGACACCCTTTCTTCAGTAACACCCAAGTCTCTGGCACAATCGGCAAATGTTTTGTAATCTCCCGCATTAGTGCCTTCTTCTAAAATAGCGCTGATCGCTTGGGCGTCTTCCCACGACTCGGGGCGTTTATGAAAGTTTTCTCTATATTGCGTAATAATGGCATTACGAAATGTAAGTTGGCTGCCTAGCATTAAATGGAATTCCATATCTACCAAATCAGGATCCAAGCCGATTCTCTCTGCCGCTCGACGTACCGCCACGGTACGTCGATGGCCGGCAATTACAACCAAATAATAATCCTCGCCCTCAGCCAGCGGAATCATTTCTTCAATAGTATGAGTCGAGCGCCAAGTAGCATTAATCCGCTCTAAATAAGGCTCAAGCTCCTCACGGTGAAACAAGCCGGCGGTTACTGGCTGAAGAAGTTTGATTGACTTACGGTCGCCTTCTTCGGTTATTATTAGCGCGTCAGTAAGTTCTCGAAGTTCTTCTTCATCAAGCCCCTTTCTAACCTGAGAAAGCATATTAAAACGGTCAATAGGAGCAAAGTATGGCTTATCTGGACCGACTTCAATTCGGCCTTTTCCTTGTTTACGCTCTCCTAAACGCCTTAATCCGGAAAGCTTTGGTATTTCGTTTTGTGCCACTACTCTCCCCTCATAGCAAATGGTAGTAAAGGCATATTAACAAGCTTCAAACTAATACCAAAGCTTAAGCAAATTAGCTATTGCAAGTATTTAAGTTCTTATTAAGCGAATCAAATAGCTTGCCGGCACAGCAAGAATCAGACCTACAGCTACCACCACTCCTATCGGGGCGAAGAGGCTTATAATCCACAAGATGCTAAAGATTATAAAATCACCAACAGCACAAATTGTTAGCATCAGGTAAATATAGGGCAGTAAAGGCTCCCTTTCGGCGTTCTGATAATACCGTGAATCATATGAGGTGGTCAGCAGAGCACGCCCAAGCCCGTTAATGAAGTTTACTCCAGCGATTTGAGAGGCTGATTGTGTGAATAATCTAAATGTATTCATTAGGGTAATCGTCATAGTCCCTTTGTTTAGGTATCCACGGGCTCCTTTAGAGACCTCCTTATGGCCAACATAAAATGCAATCAGCATGCAAGCGATAACTGATACCGAACTCAAAATACCAACGCCGATATATGATGGAATCAGTAAAAATATAAACAGCGGCCATATGAAAGCTCCGATAGTATCATCAACTTCACTGCCCATATTAGCAACTAGATCTTTCCATATTCGCCGCCACTTTATAGCTTTCAAATCAAAAGGTTGTCTCTTTATAATTTCCCGGCCGCTGAACAAAGGAATGGATGCGGATACAAAAAGTACCATTGCTAAAATATAGAGCATAAAGATGCCAAATTGCGTAGCAATTGCTCCGCCAAATACTGGAGCTAGCCCATAGGCTAGCAGCAACAAAGCTATTGATAAGCCGACAGATGGACCGACTTTTTTGTGTAATAAGCTTTTTGCAAAACAGGCGCGAAAATTAGGCCAATACATCGCCACAAGAATAGCCCAGACAGAGGCAACTAGCCAAAGCGGCCAATGATAGATTGGAATAGTTGCCAACATTACTACGTGAATACCTTGGATAATCATGCTTATTCCCATGGCGCGGTTAAAGCCTATAAAATTGGAGAAGCGCATAATCGGATACTGCAGCAGCCCCCACGCAATTGCGAATATCAAAAAATAGCCCATTATCTCTGTGATACTAAAGTGCAGCCTATAAAGATAAATGGGTATAAAAATTGAGGTCATTTCAGAGGCTAATCCCCTGATAGTATGAGCCCAGTATAAACGTTTAAGTTCGGTTAAACGAGTTAGGTGATAGTGATGTCGATATGCTGAGTGATGGGACATAGGTGTAAAATTTTTATCTCAGCCTAATAATATCACCTTTTAAAGTTTTGCCAGGGCTTTGACCTCAAAGCCACTTCTGTGGTATATATAAGCAGGAGCGTTATTAACAAAAATAAACATGTTTACCTTCTCGGCTCTTGCTTTACTCGTCTTCGCTGCTATTTTGCACGCTAGCTTTCAGCTCGGTGCGAGTTTGCTGACAATGCTAAGCGGCCATAGTTTAGGCAAGCAGCGTTCAACACGAAGATTGATAAGTTTGAACTTCTCCTATGTATTAGGGGTGTTCTTTATTAGCTTGCTACTACTTAGCAGTTTAAGTTATGCGGCCATCCTTTTACCCGATACTCTTTCGGCCTCTACTGCAGTGTGGACTTTAGTCACTTTAATAAACGTGATTATAGGAATTTGCGTTATGTTGTTTTATTTCCGCCGTACAAGCGGAACTCAGCTTTGGCTGCCAAGACCTATGGCTAAATATTTAGCCGAAAGAACTAAAAAAACTAAAAATAATGCCGAGGCCTTTACGCTCGGAATCGCCAGTGCACTGGGTGAATTGCCGTTTTTAATTGCGCCGCTTAGTTTGGCGGCACTAATTTTAGTTCAAAAAACTCCCTACACCCAAGCTAGCGGCTTAATTTTATACGTCATTATCGCCACTCTGCCGCTATTTATAATCAACACCATGATCAACCTTGGACGCCCCGTCAGTTCTATCCAGCGCTGGCGTGAACAATACAAGTATTTTCTGCAATATGTAGCCGGCAGCGGGCTGGTGATAATCGGCACTTATACGTTCGTAAATTATGTAGTTGCCGCTCAAATTCTGAAAGAGGTGGTGCGATGAACGAAGTCTACGTAGCCAAACACCCCCAAGCTGACGACACTGAAAAGTTCGACCCTGTAAAACTTCACCGCAGCGTTTTAGCTAGCTGCTTAGCGGTGCGGGCTTACGAAGGTGAAGCCCACATGGTAGCCGAGCAAGTATGTAAGTCTGTTTTAAATTGGTTGGCTACAAAAACCGAAGTTACCTCATCTGATATCCGCCGTAAAGCCGCCGAATATCTGCATATTTATCACCCTGAAGCGGCTTATTTATATGAACATCAGCGTATCATGGTATAAAGGAGCTTGATATGGCACGACACAATTTCAACTATGACCTTATCGTAATCGGCAGTGGCGCCGGTGGCAGTGCTGCGGCTTCAATCATCGCCCGCTCTGGCAAAAGTGTAGCACTAATAGAAACCGATACATTCGGCGGTACATCAGCCAACTTTAGCGATATACCTACCAAAGCCCTTTTGCATGCCGCCAAATTGTACGATCACGCCAAACACGGCCAGCAATTCGGCATTCGCTCGGGTGCTGTTGGTTATAACTATCCCACCATCAAAGCCTGGAAAGACTTGGTAGTTAAGCGCACCGGAGCCGGAGCCAACCAACGTTATTACCAGTCGCAGGGCATTAGCCTGCATCACGGCTTAGCACATCTGATTAGCCCGCACGAAGTTAGCGTAAACCGCCGCCACATTTCAGCAGAATATATACTAGTAGCCAGTGGTGCTAATTGGCAAGTGCCTACTAAAATCCACGGATTTGATAAAATCGAATATCTCACTCCCCGAACAGCCTTAGACTTAATCCGGCCGCCAAAATCACTGTTTATTATTGGCGGCGGAAGCACTGGTCTGGAAATGGCTCAGTTATTCAGCTCGTTCGGCTCTAAAGTTTATGTAGCCGACATTGCCCCGCGCCTATTGCCTAGCGAAGATACAGCGGTCAGCGAGCTCATTGAGCCATATTTACACGAACACAAAGGCATCACCGCACTCACTCAGGCCCGCGTTACGAAAGTCGCTAAAGAAGGGCTTTTAAAGCGCGTAACTTACACCAGCCGTAAGTCTGAGAAATCAGTAAAAGTTGACGAAATACTAATAGCTGCCGGTAAAAACCCGATGGTAGATATCGGCCTGGAAAATGCCGGAGTTGAATACACGCCAAAAGGCATCGAGGTCAACGATCACCTGCAAACCAGCGCCAAGCATATTTATGCCGCCGGCGATGTTTTGGGAACTCAAATGTATACTCACGTTGCCCTGCTAGAAAGCCGTGTAGCCGCTCATAATATTTTTAATCGCAACAAGATTTCCCCTAACTACACAGCAATCCCACGCATTACTTACACCGACCCGGAAGTAGCCTCTACCGGTTTAAGTGAAGATGATTGCATCAAACGCGACTTGCCCATCAACCAAGCCGTAGCGCCGCTTAATATTACAGCCAGAGCTAACATTGCCGATGTGCGCGAAGGTTTTGCTAAAATCATCACCGACAAAAAAGGCGTAGTCTTGGGCGGCACAGTCGTGGCACCGAATGCTGGCGAGATAATTCACGAACTAACTTTAGCTGTGCAGCACGGCCTTCATGCACGCGATATTGCCAACACCATCCACGCCTTTCCAAGCTGGAGCGAAGTGTTACGCGTAGCAGCTTCAAAGCTAGCCTAAAGAGCGTTGTCTGGCAGAGAGAAATCTGTTAAAATAGCATAGTTGCCGCGGGGTGGAGCAGTCTGGTCAGCTCGAGTGGCTCATAACCACTAGGTCGCAGGTTCGAATCCTGCCCCCGCAACCAAGAAAAAAGTCTAAGCATCTGCTTGGGCTTTTTTCTTGACTGGCAGATTCGGTTCTGCGACGTTTTGCAAAGCAAAACCAGTCGCAGGTTCGGCGGAGCGAAAACTCTCACAGAAGCTTGCTTCGAGAAAGTTTGAGCGGAGGAGTCCGCCAGCCGGCGGACGATATCCTGCTCTGTTAGTTTCTTTGCCCGAACAAAAAGTCCATCCAGGCTTGAAAGTTGCTTGGCTGAGGTACGTGCTTACTTGCAGGGCTCGGTTGGTTAGTGTCATTAACCGTATTAGCAGGTAACAAAAGCATACTCTCGCCCGCTGGAGCTTTACCGAACCGCTCACGTACTGCTAGGTCTAGGTACTCGTTGCTGGCGTAATATTTATTTTCATAAGCTAAGTTTTGTGCTTCTAGGTTTAAGACTTCTGCATTTTGCTTGGCAGCATCAAGTTGATGCTGCAATCTAAAATTACTTTGCATTGCCTGAACCGTACCCCAAAGTAAACTGGCTGCCAGCAGCAATGCCACCGCGCTGACAATATTATTTAAGGTATAGTAATTGCGAAATGTTTGTTTTATTTGACGTGGTTTCATATTGTTTATACTTATAATAGCGAATTTTAGCCTATTAGGCCAGCAGTGCTATCTGTTATAATACCTAAGACATGGGGGTGTAGCTCATCGGTTAGAGCAGGCGGCTCATAACCGCTTGGTAGTTGGTTCAATTCCAACCACCCCCACCAATCAGCGGCCTAGATATTATCTATATCTAGGCTTAAAATAGGAATATTACAGCCATGACTATCTGGGCAGCAATCATACTTGGAATTTTGGAAGGTTTAACAGAATTTTTGCCGGTTTCTAGTACCGGTCATTTAACCATAGCCGAAAAGTTACTTGGCTATTCGATTAGTGACCCGGGTGTAACCGCTTTTACCGCTATCATCCAAACAGGCGCCATCGTGGCGACTTTGGTATTTTTTAGAAAAGATATAGCGCGGGTTTTTACGGCATGGGCGAACGGCTTGTTTAATGCTAAAAAACGCAAAGTTGCTGACTACCATTTTGGATGGGCGATAATCTTAGGTTCAATCCCAATCGGCATCGTTGGATTTCTTTTTAAAGACCAGATAGAAACCACTCTGCGCAGCTTGTGGGTTGTCGGCTTTGCGCTTATTTTATGGAGTGGCGTAATGTGGGTTGCTGATAAAAGAGCCAAACAAAACCGCCACGAAAAAAACGTAACCTGGAAAGATACTCTGTTTATTGGCTTATTCCAATGCCTAGCGTTAGTACCTGGCGTTTCCCGCTCTGGTGCTACTATGTCGGCCGGGCTTATGAAAGGCTTGGACCGCGTAGCGGTTACCCGACTTTCATTTTTCTTGGCAATTCCGGCTTTGATCGCCGCATCAGCTCTTGAGACAGTCAGCCGATTTGGCGACGTTTCAACCGGCGTGGGCTGGGGGCCTACGATCATTGCAACACTCGTCAGCTTTGTTGTCGCCTACTTTACCATTGAGTGGCTGCTTAAGTTCATTGCTAACCATACTTATTTGGCATTCATTGTTTACAGGGTATCGATAGGGGCGCTTTTGCTAATCTTGCTCATAGCTGACGTTATATCTGCAAAATAGTTCATACTACCTTAGACAACGTTAAGAAGACAACTTATTATGTGCTAATATAAACTAGCATAAGCAGGAGCAGATTAATGCACGGCGCTTTAAAACCTTTTAAAAATAAAAAAATCAGCAGTAGAGGATTTACAATCATTGAACTGCTGGTAGTTATTACTGTAATCGCTATTTTAGCTACGATTGTAACCGTGAGCTACTCAGGAGTCAGACAAAAAGCTGCCGATTCTAAAAGAGATGCCGACCTTAAAAGCTTGGAAGATGCTATAGTGTTGGCTCGTGCTAACACGGGACAAACGTTAGCCGATATAACTGGAGGGTATGGAGTTGGCAGTTGGGTTTATTGTGCCCTCTTTCAGTCTGCTTCACCGCCTGTAGAACCTAACCAACTAGCTACTTCTGATGACTGTTGGCAGTATTATTATACGGCTATAGACAGTATAGCCGCTGCCGCTAAAGTTAATTTAGATGATTTAAAAAAAGGTGATGCCAGAGGTAATCCGTATATTATTCTCGGTAAAGAAGGTGGCGGTCTTTTTGGGCCGACCTGCACCAAAGACACACTGGGATACTTCACGGGTAGTGGCACAGCTAATAATAGTTCTGCAATTTCAATACCCTTTTCTTTGCCAGAGTGCTTATAAAAATATAAAACGCTTTACACTTTAAGCCTAAGAGCCTATAGAATAGAATATGGCTCGAAAAAACCCAGTCAAAAAAACTATCTCTCGCTTAAAGACCACCGCTAACACGACGCGGATGACTTTTTCTCCTGTCGCTAAATCGCCTGACGAAGCGATGGGCGAGCTTTTTAGTGCCGTGCAACTTAACCGTGTGCATGGCGATGCAAAAACCTTTGTGGATTTAATCCCTAAAAACCGCTTAGCAGTCATAGTAAAAGCCTACAGAGCTGCTAGAGCTCAGCCTAGCTTCGACTTAGCCGCCTTTGTCGACTATTACTTCAGGCCTTATATGACCAGCTCGACAGACACTATAGAATACACAGATAACCCCGAACACCACATCAACCACCTGTGGAGTATACAGACTCGTAAAAACCTGCGCACTGACGGCTCTTTACTTCCTTTACCTTACCCTTATGTGGTGCCAGGCGGCCGTTTCCAAGAACAGTTCTATTGGGACAGCTACTTCATTATGCTTGGACTCGAGGCCTCGGGGCGGCATGAGCTTAGCGACGGAATCATAGCCAACTGCGACTATATGATACGTAAATTCGGTTTTATACCTACTGGAAATCGAACTTACTTTACTACCCGCTCGCAACCGCCATTCTATATACATATGGTGCGTCTAGTAGGCGCACGGCAAGGCAAAGCGTTCGTAATGCGTCATTTGCCTTACTTGCTGCGCGAATATGCTTTTTGGACTAAAAATCCACGCCACTTGTGGGGGTTAGGGAAGTTAAAGTATCAAAGAGTTGTGACTTTATCAGACGGCTCACAGCTAAGCTGTTACAGCGACAGCAAAGCCACACCACGACCGGAATCTTATAGCGCCGATAAAGAGACCGCGCACTATGCGCGCAATGCACTTGCCAACCTCACCTATCGCCACTTACGAGCCGGCGCTGAGTCTGGCTGGGATTATTCCAGCCGCTGGTTTCAAGATAAAAAACACCTGGAAACCATTCAAACTGCCGAGACAGTGCCAATTGATTTAAACTGCCTGCTTTATGAAATGGAAATGTTAATTGCCGATTGTTACAAGAAACTTTTTCAACCTACTTTAGTGAGGTCTTACCGCAAAAAAGCTACTAAGCGAAAACATGCTATAGATACTTATTTATGGAACGAGATCGACGGTTTTTATTACGATTACCACGCTCCAAGCCAAAGCCAAACCGGCGTGGCTAGCTTGGCGGCATATTTTGCTATGTTCAGCGGCGTAGCCTCGCGCCACCAAGCTAAGACGCTTGTAAAAAGACTGGAAACTGAATTTCTAAAGCCTGGCGGTTTAGTAGCAACGCCATACGACACCGGCCAACAGTGGGATGCGCCTAACGGCTGGGCACCACTCCATTGGATAGTTATAGTAGGCTTAAGGCGATATGGTTATAACGAATTAGCAGATGAAGTCAAAAGCCGCTGGTTGGATTGTAACTTGGCCGTCTACCAGCACGAACATAAGTTCGTTGAAAAATATAACGTAGTAACGCCAGGTATAAAAGGCGGCGGCGGTGAATACAAACTACAAGACGGCTTTGGCTGGACCAACGGAGTTTTTATGGCTTTGCGCCATAATCTAGATAAAAGAGCATTCGATCACTTGTAGATTGTTTATTCCCAGCGGAAAACCTTAAATGCAATCGCATAAATTACGATAAGCCAAACACCTATAAGACCAAGTTGAGGTAAGATATCTATCAAATGCTTGCCTTCGGTAGCGATTAAGCGGATTCCGTCGATAATTGGCGTGAGCGGCAAAAAGGCCGATATGTTCTGCAGCCACTCCGGCATTAAAAAGCGCGGGAAGAATGTTCCCGAAAGAAACATCATCGGAAAAACAATAATATTAGCAAGTGGCGCTACTTGTCGTTCGTTCTTTGCCCAACCCCCTAGTGCCAACCCAATTCCTAAGATAGTAACGATTCCTAGTATTAGGAATATTATAAGCTCAAAATAATTACCCACTACTTCCAGGTGGAAGACCAGCATTGCAACTATAAACATAATTGCCAAACTAAGAAGACCTATCAAAGCTTGCCCAACCATAGTAGCCAAGAAATATTGCCAAACCCTAAGCGGTGTAGTGCTCAGGCGACGCAAGATCCCCATTTTCTTAAGCTCAGGAAATACATTAACGGGGCCAAAAATACCCATACCGATGATAGCAAAGCCAAGTAGACCAGCGAATACGTAGTCAAATTGCGACAAACTGCGCTGATTAAGCTGTTTGGAAGTTACAGTGAACGGCGTTTCGCTTTTGATAAGTTGTGAATTGATGCCTTTAAATTGAGCTTGCAAAATTGAATTCAAAGCTTGGGCGGATTGCTGGTTATTTTGAGTGTAATAAACCTCTGCCTGGCCTGTCGGATATTTTTTAGGTGGATCTACTTGCCCAAAGCTTGAAGGCAACACTATTGCAGCATCTAATTGTGCGCGAGCCATCTTATCTTTAGCGGCGCTGAGCGAATTAGCATCTTTATCAACTTTTAAAACTTTGCCTTTTTTAGCGCTTTTAACAAAATTGTCTGCGAATTGAGTTTTAGAATGGTTAATTAAAGCAACCCGAAAAGATACATCATTATTGCTATTACCGCCATACAGTCCACCAAAAACGAATAAGAAAATCAGCGGGAAACCGATACTGAAAAACAACGCCAAACGATCTCTAAAAAACCTTCTAGTATTGATCTTTACGAAAATCCCTACTGTATATAAAGATTTTTTCATTATTGTCCTGCCCTAAGCCCGTGGCCCGTTAAGTCAATAAATACATCTTCAAGATTGGCTTGTTCGACATACTGCTTTTTCTTAAAACCGCGTTTTAACAAATCTTTAACTAGTTTTTTCGGAGTATCTAGGGCAACTATTTTGCCTTCGTCCATAACGGCAATCCGATCGCACAAGACTTCGGCTTCATCCATATAATGCGTGGTCATGACAACGCTAATTCCTTTGTCTCGTACCTGCTCAATCAGTTCCCACAAATTTCGCCTAGCTTGCGGGTCTAGGCCGGTTGTAGGCTCGTCTAAGAAAAATACTTTTGGTCCATGCACCAAAGCGGTTGTAATGCTAAGGCGTTGCTTCTGTCCGCCCGATAAGCTCTCTACGTAGCTGTTAGCTTTTTCTTCCAGCCCAACATCTTTTAAAAACTGCAGCGAATCGACTTTCTCGCCGTAAGCCGCTCCGAACATTTCTACCACTTCCGTTAGCTTGGTTTTGTCTTGAAAAGCCGGTGATTGAGGCTGCACGCCAATCAGGTATTTAATCTCATGCGGTTCTTTAGCTACATCAATGCCATTAATTAAAGCGCGGCCACTATCGATTGTACGCAGCGCCTCCATCATTTCCAGCGTAGTAGTTTTGCCCGCCCCATTAGGGCCTAAAATGCCGAATATCTCGCCCTTTTTGACTTCAAAGCTCACGCCATCAACGGCTTGATTTTGGCCATATCTTTTTTTGAGGTTTTTCACCTCTATCATTGCTTTCATTATTCTTACTATACATCAGAAGCAGTAATTATTTAACAACCAAAAAGCCCGGCCAAGATAAAATCTACGGCCGGACATTTTTGACACCTGTTTGTTTGATACTAGCGTATCACTTTCAAGGCGATTTCTACAAATTAGCGCTTTTTGCGAATAGTCAAAAAGCCGTTTCGTGGGTTTTCAGTTACCTCGTAACCTGCAGGCAGGTCGCATGGTTCACCTTTATCATTCTTTGGCACCTTGGCAAAGAAATAAATTGTTTGTTGTTTACCACCACGCAAAGTCACATCTTTTTTATGCAGGTAGTAAGTTACTCCCTTAGAGTTTTTATGATCGTAAGCTGCCATGATTTTATCCTCCTCTTTACACTTACTTACAAAATCAACCATACGCCGAGTAAAAACAGATGTCAACTATTTCAATTGATATTTTTGCCATCTTATAACTAATCTAAGCAGTAAAATCATCAGCAATCTTATTAAGATTACCCCTGTTATAATCAGGCACAAAATGACAAAAATGCCCGCCAAATCCAGTGAAATAATTGGCGAAATAAAATTGTATTGATAAGCACTAGCTTGAGGTAAGTAAACTGACCTCAAAGCGTCTTTGCTTTGGCTCGTGTTGGCTACCCGACTGCTTACGCACTGTACGTAAGCACTAAATACTCCACCAGACTGAGCTTGACACTCGCTACTGGCTTGTTGGTAAACATCGCTGCCTGATGTGTTTTTGCTAGCTGCCCTAGCTAGAGCAGCCTTGTAGTCCCTATTGTAAGTAGCCTGAAGTCCAATACCCTTTTCCCCAAGTGAGGTGTTCATGTGATGACTGACATAGTGCTGCAACTCGGTTAAGGATGATTTTATTTTAGCTTTACTGCCATTTTTGTCGGCCGCCAGTACGGCATCGCGGCGTTCAATCATGCCCAGGTTATTCAGCCTTAAGAAGGTGGCTGCTACAAAAAGTAAAGGAATCAACAGCACGAACAGTTGCCAAGTTTTAATTCGCCTAAGCGATCTTAGCCGATACTGTAAGCGACGTTTGCTATCCGACGCATTTTTGTCCCACCGCTCGTCCATATGAGATAATTATAGGCTATTTCTAAGTAGCATGCACTATTCGATCCAAGATATTGCGGCGACGATAAAGCGCAAAGCCATTGGCTGCGAGCAGTAGCATAATAGGCGCTAATACAAAGAAGCTCATCTTCATTCCACTTATAGGACCGAGACATGTCACCGATACGGCTAATATCAGCACAGAAGCTACATGACCGATACCAATAAAAAATTGAGTTACAGACATATAGGCTATGCGATAGCCAGGCAGATTGTCGGCTGAATCAAAAAACCCGCGCAGCAAAGGCATGGTATAGCCTAGCGTAGTAGCTTGATCGGCAACATTGAGCGAAGCAGCTGCTCCGGCTGTAGTTACAAAGGGCCTTAAGGCATGCAAAGAAGCTGTGCCTACGGCAGATATTTTAAGTAGTGAACCACCTTTATTGCCATCAATAACCTTACCGTATACATAAGAAATTACTATCGAAGCTAATACAGAAACTGAAACTAATGCACCAACTTGCACATAAATCGTTTGACTGCCGGCAGCTCCTAGAATCGCTATAGCTATAAATAAATACCATATAACACCTGTAGTAGTCGTATCTGCCCCATAAGCTATCGCTGCTAAGAAATTACGCCAAGTTTCTTTTAAATTAAAGTGGCGATAAGTAAGCTTTTGTTTTACTCTTACGGGTTCGCCAGTTATAAATAGGGGCCAGGCCGCAACGGCTAGCAGTAAGCTGGATGCAATAATCATGGCATCAGGCCCAAGCCACAGAGCAATTAAGCCACCTATCAGCGGACTCAGTGCAGTTGTTATGCTTTCTACGATATTCATTATCCCAATTTCTTTACCGGCATGTTCAAATTGTTTTACCTTAGAGAAGTCAACTAAATAACTCAGACTATACAAAGTAAGAGAAAAGCCGCTGAAAACCGTAAATGTCACCAACGCCCACATTCCTATAGACGGAGTTAAAGTTAGGGCAACTACGCCCGGAATATACATTATGTTACTCACGAAAGTAGCATGCTTCGGCCCCACACGAGCAATCAAATACGCTGAAGGAAGCGACGCAAAAGTGCGGAACATAAAATAGCCTACATAAAACCAGGCTATGAACGCTAGATCAAAACCAAGTTGGTATAAATAAATTGCAATAAAACCGGAAATCATTTTCATTGCCAAAATTCTTAGCATACGTGACATATAAAGCTCAGCTAGCTCAGCAAAACCAACATGGCGCCAAAAATGTGTTTTTCTCAAGAAACGATGGATTAAAGAATGTATCATTTGAAATGTTTGTGTTTAATTTGACTCCTATACATTACATCAATAAAAGCCATTGAAGGCAAGCTGTTACAATGTTTGTATGCATATTTACTTTTCCGGTATTGGCGGCGTAGGGCTTGGGCCATTAGCTGAAATTGCCTTAGATGCAGGTTATGAGGTTTCGGGTTCCGATATTAGTAAGTCATCGATTACCGAACAGTTAGAACGTCGGGGCGCAACAGTGCACATCGGTCAGGAAGAAAAACATATAGATAAAGTTAATGGCAAGCAGCCTATCGACTGGTTAGTTTACACGGCAGCTTTGCCTGCTGATCATCCTGATTTAAAATTTGCCAAGCAACATAAAATTCGCATAAGTAAACGTGATGAATTGCTAGCTAAAATTATAAAAGAAAAAAACCTAAAGTTAATTGCCGTGGCAGGCACGCATGGCAAGACCACCACTACAGCTATGCTGGTATGGTTATTCAAAAATTTAGATATCCCGATAAGCTATTCGGTGGGAACAACTATTAATTTTGGACCAAGCGGCAGTTACGATCCCGCTAGTAATTATTTTGTATATGAATGCGATGAATATGACCGTAATATGCTTCACTTTCACCCGGATACTTCTATTATTCCTAGCCTTGGCTATGACCATCCGGATACTTATGCAACTCAAAAAGACTACAACCAGGCCTTCCGTGACTTTATCGCTCAAAGCCGTCTTACAGTTACGTGGCGTTCAGTGCTCGAAAAACTAAGCCTAAATAATACCGACGACATCGTCGGCATTGATGATACGGAGGATCTATCGAATCTAAGAATTGCCGGCGAGCACAATCGCCGTAACGCCTTTTTAGTCGCTTCGACAACTCTTGCTATGGCCATAGGCAGTGTCGGCGGTCATCAAATTTTCGATATTTTAGAACAATTTCCAGGTACCGGCAGGCGCTTCGAGAGATTGGCTAAAAATCTATATAGCGACTATGGGCATCATCCCGCTGAAATCAAAGCTACTTTACAAATGGCTTGTGAGTTAAGCGATCATGTTGCGCTGGTTTACCAACCCCACCAAAATATTCGCCAGCACGAAATTCAAGGTCAATATACAGACTGTATGCAAGATGCTGAAATAATCTACTGGCTACCGACCTACTTAAGCCGCGAGGATCCAAACCTAGCAGTTTTAACTCCCAAAGAGCTAAGCGCCCACCTGACTAACCGCGAAGTTGTAGCGGTTTCCGACTTAAATGAAGAACTTTGGCAACATATCAAAGCCGAGCTCAAAAGCGGCACGTTGGTGCTAGCTATGGGCGCCGGATCGATTGACGGTTGGTTACGGCAACACTTGGCGGCCGAGCGCTTACAAAACTAATAGCTAGACCTTGATGTAAAAACTTTTCTTCATAAGTAGTTGTTAATTTATAATCATTTTTAATTTTAGAACCATGCAAGTCATAGGTGACTTCATACAACTGCCAGCCACTTGAAGTTAGTTGGTCCAAGCTCCAGTCAAATAAATTGCGGTTATCGGTTTTTAAATACAGTTTTCCGTTTTTTCGAAGTAACCTTTTGTATAAAGTCAAAAAGCTAGGATATGTGAGCCGGTGTTTAAAGTGGCGCTTTTTAGGAAATGGATCGGGAAAAGTCAGCCAAATTTCATCTAAACTGCTCTGCTCTAGAGCTTCTTCCAGTTGGCTAGCGTGGGCTCTTAAAAAATAAATATTGGTAAGCTTGTTTGTTTTTGCTAACTGTGCGCCTTTTTGCAAACGATCGGCTTTAACATCACAGGCTAAAAAACCCTTTTTAGGGTGTAAGGTGGCCAGCTTAACACTAAAAACTCCCGTGCCTGCCCCAAGTTCTAAAACATTGGGCAACATCTTAGTGTTATATTCAGGAACTTCAAAACAAAGCGGCGAGTTTGCGAACACGGCAAACCGGTATTTTTTGCGTTTGCGGGTTATGATGAATTTTTGTGGATTTACCACAGCCACAAGGTTTCTCCATTTTTATATAAATTTGGCACTTACTACTCTGGAGATTGAGTACTCAAAAGTTGCGAGTCGTCTAAGACCTTACTATTAAACCCATTAAGCTTACGTATATCATCGGCCTGCTTCTTATAAAGCGAGCGGAAATTTTTAATTACTTCCTGATCAATCGGGCCTTTTGAGCTAAATTGTATTTGGTCATTAGATTTTTGCAACTGTTTGCGAGCTGGTTCAAAGCCCGGGCGGCTTAAGTCTAACATGGCCGCTCCGCTAACTTCATAAATAATAACACTCACAACTGTCAGCAAGAGGGCAATTAAAATCGCTGCGCTAAGAGCAATTGCCAGGTGATGGCGCGAGCTTAAGTTTTCGGTAGGTAGCTTTGGTATATTCATGGTGAGTTCGCTCCAGACGAAGCCGTGCCGTTATCTAGCGAGTTGCCTAAGTCAACTACCTGCTTATCATATTGATTAATAAGAACATCTACAGCTTGAAGGTCGCTGTGAACCTGTTGTCTGCCATCTCGCGCTTCCTGAAGGGCTGCATAAAAATCCTCAGGCTTATTCTGGCACTTTATGGTTAAGGTATTAGCCAAGGCGTCGCTGTAAGTGTTGTAGTCATTTTTAAAAGTGTTTACGGCATTTTCCAGATCGGTAGTAGCAGAAGTCAAGTCAGTAGCTTTATCGAGCCTATTTAATGCTACCCGACTGTTGAAGGGCGCCATTAATTTGTTAAGCAAAGTTTCATAAGCCTGGCCACGATTTACTCTAGCAGCTGCATCGCTATATTGAATTTGCTGCAAAGAAACCTGGGCCTGGACGCAATTTTGGCGAATATTTTCAATTTGTTTATCACTTAAACCGCTAGAGTTATTAGCAGCCATAGCAAAAGGCGCTACTGCCAGTGTAGCTGTCAGTATTAAAGCAGCTATTAATTTAGTGCGATATCGTGTTTTCACTCTGACTTATATTATGAGAACCCTGCCATGGTTGTGTCAAATAAAAAAAGACGCTAAAACGTCTTTTGATTGCAAATATGGTGACCTCACGGGGTAAGAACGCTAGATGATATAACTATTCGCATTGCTCCTAGTTCTACCATCAGCTAGATTCTGTCAAATCAAAGATTGTGACAGAATTCGCACCCCTTCGGGGTTTGGATTTCCTGCGGAAATCCTCCAAAGAAAACACCCCACTCCGTTGGAGTGAGGCGCTTTCTTTGGTGACCCTAATCCAGTCGATTTATAAAGAACTCGTAGATGAGATATTACGCTGGAACGACATCCTTAACGGCATGGGATACAAGCAATCAACGTCATTCTAGCACTGTTATATCACTCCCCCGAAGGGAATAGAGGGGTATTACACTGGATATATTTGTCATTATTTTAATAACCTACAAATTCTCTTTTACAAAATATTCCGGCAAGCTGACCCATTTAACCCCTAATTCTTCGCATACATTTGGAACCATAGGTTTGTTTATATTCAGCACCGCATCTTTGTGCTCAGAAGTAATTACTGTTAGACCTCGATTTTTTGCTATTGCAACTAAGATTGCATCAGGCAGGCTCGCCTTACTAGTTGTGTAAATTGGAATTTTATTCACTATCTGCGCAAGTTCGGCAGTTACTTCATCGTGGTCCATGCAGAGTTTTTTATGTTTTAGAAGCCATTCATGAAATTCCTTGACTGTCGTTTTATCTACTTCGCCATGGATTACTGTCGGAAGGATTATTGTCCCATCTGCGATTTGCTGAGCAATGTAATCCCAAATTTTTCGAAAGGAATCAACCTCGACATCATAAACTCTTCGATAATCTTTAATTGAACCCCAGAAATCTAGCAAAGAACAAGCGTCTATAACGTATTTTTGATTAAGCTCTTGAAGCAAATCGGTCTGGCGAGCCATAGTCATCCTTCATGAGTGCCCACCCATTCATTAAATTTACCAATCGTCTGCGGTTTGAATCCAAGGTAATTACTTGCTTCAAACGGTGTTATCTTGGATTGATGATAAGCTTGCAAAATGTCGCCGAGAAAGAGGTTTCCGAGCCTGGCTTTCCTTACGACGTATGGATTGATTATAGGTTTTACTGAGGAGTCTTTTTGTCGTTTACGCTTCTGTTGTTTTTGTATATAAAATTTTCTATACTCTTCGCTACTCAATGTGTCATAGAGTGTGGTTCCGATAATTTTCGTAGTTAGCATCCTTGTTAAGACTGCCAAACGACTAACACCGAGTGACCGAGCCAGTGTTTGTGAAGTAATTGCCGCATTTTCCGCATTTACTTTGTGGCGCTCTAGCAACAAGTCGAAAGTCTCACTAGGTATAAGGACTTGCGAAGCAAACTCATTACAGAAACTCTCGATAGAGTCTCTATGGAGGTCGCATACACCCGTATTTCGGATTAATATATGACCAACCTCGTGCATTAGTGAAAATAACTTACCGTTATCTGTCTCTTCACTGTTCAAAACTATGGCTGCTTTGAAGTCTCGAAAAATGGAAAATGCACGAATCCCGTCATCATCTCCTAGCTTGTGAGTCGAAATATTAATGCCTATAGTACCTAATTTTTTTATCCAAAACTTTGTGGCATCAGCGGTAGATGGTAATTTATCTAGGTCTTCCAGGGAAATTTTCAAAATATCCCTAAACTTTTTCGCCATATCTTTTGGCTTATCTGTCGTATCAAATTTAGGAATTTTATTAGTTTTATCCTCGGCTATACTCGTAACAAAATCGAGCAGATAATTCGCTTCCTCAAGTGCATCATAGGTTAAATAGCCAATGCCAGCTTCTTTGTTATCTTTTGTTCTGTGGTCTTGCCCAAAATTCGGTTTTTCAGGAGGTGACTCTAGTAAAAACAAGCTCCAGTTTCGTTTGTAAATTTTTGCAATCTTCGAAGCCTCTTCTATGGTTACTTCACGAGGCTCACTCTCGTATGAGAGATACTCTTCTTTGGATATTTTTAATTTTTCAGCCAAAATACTGACAGGAATATGTCTGTTCTTGCGCATCGTAATTAATATATTTGGCTTGATTGTAATATTCATGGTAGCCTTTGGTACTATTATACGCTAGTTCAGACAGACACGGTTTAATACTTATAGTGTTAATAGATGTTCGTAAATCTTGACCATAGCCAAGGTGTCCAGCTTGCAATATGCAAGCAAATCGGTGAAAACTTGCTCAGCTCCGTCGTTGTTTTCGTTCGTAGCAATTTCGTACCAACGTACTGCCGCTATGTCGCCTTTGCCGATGGCGAGTTCTTTGTATGATAATTCTGGTGCAAGCACAGGCAGTACGTCTTTTATCGAGTTGCTCCCATGAAATCCAGGGTCTATGTAATAATTGTTTGAAAAAATTTCTTTGAGGTCGTATATGCGTTCATTCAGCGATGCGTAGAAGTCGAAGTATTGCGGAAAAAGTTCACCAAGCTCTTTGTTTCGGTCACGCTCGAACTGTTTGTGCCAGACAATAACCGAACCCGTATCACCAATATCTGCCCTCATTTGTTTCGTCAGTGCTTCGAGCGTATTTATACTCGCCTCTCTTGATAAATGTTCAGCATGTCGCAGTTCTGCGTCTGGCGTGTCAAGGATGTGCAAGGAGTACTGGAATACCATTTGCTGATGCGGATGGACGCCGTCTGCGAGCGGTATGGCTGGGTTTACTGATTCGTAGTCGAGAAAATACAACGGAAACTCGAGTGTGTCTAGCTCACGTTTTATGGAGTCATAGTCGACATATGTGGTACTACGCTTTTCGATATCCACTTGAGATTGCTGATTATCTGTCAGCGGGAAATCATCTGGAATATCTTTGATGTTAAATACATCGGAATCAACTAACTCGGCTAACTTTTTACCTTGCATACGAGACACATCGTAGACGGAATACTCTGGTACATCTGGATTGAAATGTGCAAACGTCGGACAATGCTTGCCTCGTGATAACGAGCGGCACGGACAAACAGTCGGCTCTTCTGATTGATTCATCTTTTCAATCGCAAGTGATACTTGGTCTCGTACTTCTGGTATTATGACTGCCACCTTGTCTGACACGTCTTCGGTAACGAAAAATGACTGCGGGTCGATATGCTCGCCATGCCGCACATATTCCTTGTTTAAGTGAATCACTTTAGTGGCGTTAATGATGTAACCAGCCGTTTCAAATGCTAGTTTCTGGAATGCCATGTCAGGGATGTGTTCTGGCTTAACTTTACTTGATGACTTGATTTCATACAGAATCCAACCGTCACCCTCGCGTTCAATTACGTCTGCCATCGCTAGTAAGCCGCGTTGCGTAATAACGGTTGCTTGAAATATTACTGATGCACCGTCAGCTACTATTTGCTCGGTATCGCTGACAGCTTGAGTGTTATATCCTTGAACTAACGTCCCAGTCGGGAAGAGTTCGCGAGCGATAAGCTCAACTTTATTTCCTTGCTCAAATTTATTTTCGCGTACTTCCGCTGGAGAATCATCAGGTACCAGTTCTGGGTTATTCTTCCAGAGCCACAAGTAACTAGGGCAGCATTGGTACTTAAGAAAGTCAGATTTAGAAAGATACATCGTGAAGCTCTTTAACGCTTTCCGTAAACTCATCAAGGGTTACAATTTTCATGCCAGCTAATACCTCCTCAAGCTGCTGACGCTTACCATCAGTTCTATCTTTTTTACTATTGTAGATAAAGTCCAGAGGATTATTGGTAATAAAGAATTCGCAACCAGCCTTATGCGCCGTGTAGACGTGTAGCGTATCCGTGCCCCCGCCTTTGCCAACAATTGTGCCGCCAACGACTTCGCCAACATCATGTATGTCGTCACCAGCAATGTAATCACCACCGTCCAACATCGAGATTCCAATAGTAAACGGGTGAGGAACATTGTCGGCGATAGCTATGTTCTGCTCAATACTACGAGCCTGAATAACGTCAAAACCGTATTGCTTTTTTAGAGCCGCCAATTTGGGTTGATTGACTCCTTGGTCTGCGTAAACTTTCATAACTTGCAGCTTATGTTTTCTCTACAGTTGCGATTTCTTCTGGCGTAAGGTTGTAGATTGCATATATTAAATTGTCAATTTCTTGCTCAATACTTTGTACTTCGGCGTTTAGTTCTTTGCATTGGTGTTTGTACTTTTCAAACATTTGAAGTAATTCATCTTTTTGAGTAAGTGCCAGATTGGCATTTAGGTTTTTTATAAACTCTGGAAAATCAAGTGTCCACCATTTGCTAAGTTTTGTAGACCACTTTTCTATACTGAACTCGTTTTGAATAAGTTTCATAAAATGTGCCTCTAGTAAATGCTCCTGTGCGTAGACTTCAAGCATAGAATCCGTTAGTTTCACCATTGTTAATTGTTCTGTAATACTCAGAGTTGGTATTGGTAGCTTCTCAAGATAATTCTTTTTAACTTCGGCAAATGTACGTCCTTTTTCCTGCGATATTCCCTGATACAAGTAGTTCATGAATCTGCTATTCAATAGACCAAGTATGTAACGTAAGTTAAAGTTTTCATCGCTAGTTCCAATGTTATATACATTGTTAAGATTGATACGCTTTTTACTATCAAGGGTACAGATAAGTGAATCAGCCGTCTGCCTTACTACAATCTTCTCTGGTTCAAAAAAGGGTGCATTTTCCCTTGGTTCGGCAAGCCACTTCCCATAACTTAAAAACATCTTAGGTTCGTTAGTGAATCTGTAACGATTAAAGTCTTTTCCAATAACGCACTGCACATACGTTTCGTCTATTTTTTTATCTGAAGTGAATATCTTATTTGTAACTATTTCACGAGTTTGCTTAGGCGTGCCTTTACCAACCTGATAGGGTTTAATTCCTGCGGTTATGATAGCAATACTACCTAGTGGTTTCGTAGGCACTTTTATAGGAACAGTTTGTTCTGATAAGTTATAAAGCCCGTCACTACTGACTACTTCACCGTAACTCTTTGGAGTTGTTATTACGTCTTGTTCTTGAGGAGTGTTACAAATACGCAAAGTGACAGGCTGTTTTGTATTTGGCTGCTTTTTTATAACCCACGATACAGCGTCGCCAATGTCTGCGTCTTGGAATACTTCATACGTGTACTTAGCAATAGAAATTTGTGTGTACTCCTGAAAAAGGTTACGTAGTTTGTTAAAGTATTTTTGATAAGTAAAGGTAGCGGGCGTAATAAAACCTAGCAATCCGTCCGACTTAAGTAGTCTTAGCCCACATTCGTAAAATAATGAGTATGAATTTAGCTGATACTCATACGTCTTGTATTCCTGTTCAAGATATTTTTTATCAGAATTAGAGACTGATGCGCCATAAGGTGGGTTTCCAACAACCACATCAAAACCACCGTTTCCAAAAATTGCTGGGAACTCAGTTTGCCAATTAAAAGCTTTATCGCCGGCTACTTCTGGGTCGTCAATTAAGCTATTGCCGCACTTGATGTTGTTATCAAGAGTTGTGAGCTTTTTGCCTTTTTGAGCAGATTTGAGCCAGAGTGAGAGCTTTGTAATTTCTACCGACTCATCATTAAGGTCAACACCATAAATGTTGTTTTGCAGGATTGATTTAATGTAGTCTTCATTGCTAAAAAGGTTGTTGCCAAGAACACTTGCTACACGCTTGTTCTCAGCTAATAGGTAGTCAAAAACATAGACCAAAAAAGCCCCAGACCCACAAGCAGGGTCTACAATTTTTACGTTTTGTAAAAACTCCTGATAATTACCGTAAGCTTGGCGTTCACGCTTTTCATAGCTTTTGTCTGTGATGTCGCCTTTGAGTTTGAACTCTACTTTAAGTCGTTCTTCTTCGTCACGTAGATATGCACCGAGCGAATTATCTACTATGTAGCGCACGATATAATCTGGGGTATAGAAAATACCGTCTTTTTTACGTCGTGACTGCTGAATGGACTCTAGGTTTTGGCTTTCTTGAACCTGACTTTTTATTTCCTCTAGGTCGCTAACTGATTGTTCAAAAATGTGACCTAAGATATTAACGCTTAAATCTTCTTCAAAGTTGTAGTTGCTAATACTCGCAATTTTGCGTAGAGGCTCATCGCTGACTTGGAGTGCGTTAAGTATTGAGTCGGCTGCAAAAAGCCCACCGTTATAACCGTCTGGTATTTCTAACTTTTCACTACCGACATCAATCGCTTCAAAAAAAGCTTTGAATGTTGACCATAACGAACCGCCAAATGCCGAGTTTTCGGCAGCTTTAGTAACTCGCCGTAGTGTGTCATCAGGTAATAGTCCTCTGTCTTCTGCGAAACAGGCAAAAACAAGGCGGTCAATAATCTTTTGAGCTTTCTCAATCCCCATATCAATATCTGACCGAACACTCTCATTGTGCCGATAAATATCTCTAAGCAGGTCAAGCCTGGCTTCACGGTATAACCTATAGAATTTCTTACCGATTTCCTCTTGCTCAAAATGAATATCACTTAGCCAGCCCTCTGTCTTGCTTGTACCTTTTGGCGTGGTGAGATTATCGCTATGCAGTAGCGTGTAGAACGTCTTGAACTTGAGATAATCGTCCTCTGGGTCTACTAAGTCATCAAGTGTCCATAGTTCGTAATCAAGTTGGTTGTCGTGATAAAGGCGGAACTCCCAGAAGTTACTTACCACTACAAATGGACAGTTGCGATACTGTGTTTTGTACTTGAAGCCTTGCTGAACTGGACTCATGTTGCCTTCACGTCGTTGCGGACGGTCTAGGTCGACTGAAGCACCCTTGAGTTCTACGGCTGCGGCTATATTTTTGATGTCTTTTGTAACATCTGTATGACTAAGTACTGCGTCAGGTAGTTGCCCCTTGTCGGTTGTAGCTTTTGGTTCAAAGCTATACGGAACAGCAGGTTTTTCTTGGTAGCCAAGTATCTTAATAAAAAAGTCTTGATTGTACGCTTGTTCTCGTGAGGTTTCCTTATCACGTTTCAAGCTGCCATTGTGGTAATCATTGTGCCAAGTCTTAACAAGAGCTATCTTTTCCACTAAGTCAGAGGTCTGTAGTTTTGTTGCAATTTCACGAAGTTTGTTTTTACCAAATAGGCTTGCCATATTAAAATATATTTTACCATGATTTACTCTGTTGAGCTACACTTATGCCATCTGTACGTTAAAGTCGCTCTATGGTGCCTTAAAAAACGTTGTAGAGGCATGTTTCAAGCCTTGACTTATATCTCTTGCTCAAGGCTACATATTAATCTATTGGTTTATTTCTGTTTCTGTACCATATAAACCAATCCAACTCACGGCGTTTGTTTGGACGTGTAATCTGGTATTTATCGAGTAAAAAGTCGATGAGCTGACAATACTGCTCGTAGTCGCACGACTGTCGCATAGCCTCAATTTTACTTGAAACGAGCCGTGTTATCGTTTGCCCCTTACGAAGCTTGGTGTCGGGACCAAACAATTGTCGACAATCCTCGAGCGATAAGTAGTCGCCGATATGCTCTTTGACCACGCCATCAAAAATCGAGTAGTCGTCTCTACTGTATACACAAGTATTGTGATAAGTGCAGTATTTACTGAAGAACGAGAACAGATTAAGCCCCTTGCTTTTACTCCATAGCGACAATTCGCTGACAAGGGAGCGGTCGCCGTTAGCCACTCGTTCATCAAACTCTATAGACTGTAGTTTATCGACAATATCACTAAGGTTTATGTTTCGATTGCCTTTTTCACCGAGTTGTCTACTTAACTGGGTTGAGTTTTCCATATCTACGATAGCGATTTTCATAGCGATTGTAGTGGTGTCTATGTTGTCGGGGTATTTCTCAAGAGATTTTTTCGTAAAGTCATTACTAACGCCATAACGAGCGTCACCATACATATCCTCAATGACTTGGATAAGGTCGGTATCTGAAAGTAGTTTTAGGGCTGTAGAGTCTAGCATGGCAACTTTCTCCCGAAAATAGTCGCCAAAATAAAAGCAACCACAGCGGGTTGTTGACACCTTTACGCCCATGCTAATGCACGAGTTGCTGTGGCTGCTTTAAAATTGCATTAGCCACAGCAAATAATTGCTTCTTGGGCGTTTATAAAAGTGTCAACGCCTTGATTATACCAAGAGGTAGCCTTATTAATCAATCGCGCTAACCGTTTTACAATATCAGTGAATAACAGTGAAGTTTATGGGGTTTTTATTATAAAAGTTTACATGAACTATAATGGCTTTATGGCCGACCTCGATTTTTATGGCAAGCTACTGAGAATGGACGCCAAGCTTCGCGACGCAAATCTAGACTTATTTAAAGGCGGCACCGATAACGGTAAAAAGCTGAGGGACGACAAGCTGCCTTTTTTGTTACAGAGCCGAGCATTTCAAGACTGCATTGCCAACGCAAGAGAAAAGCTCGGTCTGAAAAATGACGAGCCTATATATTCCGAACCCTCGTCATCCGCAATCCAATCTTTAATGCGTACTCCAAGCCGTGAAGAGCTTATTGAGCTTGGGCTAATACCTTACAATACAGAAGAAGCCTCGGAATCACAGAAATTGGTCGAAAAGTTGCAAGCTGAACTACGGTCGGAAAAAGACCCTGAGGTGATTGAGTTAATCAAAAAAGACATTGAAGAAATGTCTGAAGGAGCGACTGGCTACCTAGGCTACCACGACGAGGAGTCGCGAAAACGCTTGTACACAATGTCTGTAGTGAGACAAATTCTAGACAGATTTTCACTCGGCGACTCATGGTATGCTGTCATTGAAAATGTCGTACTCAACGGCAGCAATTACGATGAAGCTTATCCTGTAAGTGTGCCTGACGGTATCGTCATTCAGGAGATAGCCCAAAACGGAGATGTCATTGTGAGGGTGTCGCAAGGTAGCACCAAGCAAGAGTATGTGAAAGCATGGGAGTATGTTTCTCATTTTACTGGTACGCCACGAAAACTACCAAAGACTAGCTCAAATACTCCAAGAGACCTAGAAATTATCAGAGATATGGACGCGGGTATACCCACTAGCCAGGTGGCGTCCAAATATTTCCCCGATAAGCCTCAAGATACCGATTTGTACAGTCATATACACAAGATTTATAAGCGAAAATCAGTTAAATAATCTATAAAATTCACCACCCGACGGACAAATAAGTTTCATACTATTTGTCCATGGAGTGGTTTTTACTACTTGTTTACAGTAGGTACTATGAGCATCATACAGCTAGCCTCCCACTAGCAAATAGTGTGCTCACACAATAAATTAACTACTGGTTAAATTGCACTCCTCACTAAAGGAGTCTTGTTAGCTGGTGCTAAAAAGGAGACAAAGTAATGGTAGATAGAGAGAAAACCAAATTAACTGCGCAGGTACTCACCAATAATAATGATTTCCTCAAACAAATGTTAGCCGTGATTGCTGAACTTGATGCTGAAAATCGCAGAAAACACTTCAAAGGAGCCTCCTTAGTGCGTGTAAAATCCGGTTACTCTGTCCATAGACCTCCCGTAGGTTACGTACAAAGTCAAACACGTGGAGTGTTTGTAAAGACGAAAACAGCATCATATCTTCGCACTAAAATAGTCGAATTTCTAGATGGCAAATTAAGTGCTGACAATCTGCGGTATGCAATTTCAAGCTTATATCCAGCAAATAAGACGCTAAGTAGAAGTCGATTCAAGATGATAGTTACAAACCCATATTATGCAGGCTACGTATGCTATGAAGGCGAGAAATATAAAGGCTTACACGAGCCCCTGCTAACCGTGACTGAATATAAAAAACTAATTAAAATGCTGGGCTAGTAAGACAGCAGTCAAAACATTAGATATGTCCGAGCATTCGATAAAAATACAGAAAAAAGTCACTGCACCTGCTCATCTAGAGAGCGCTTTGATTATCTCTGTTCAAGAAGCCCGAAAGATTATGGGCGTTGATGCTCGGACACTTAGTGATGATGAACTGACGGTGGAAATATGGCGACTAATGGAAGTTGCCTCAGATTTATTAAAAATCAGCTCCACCTCTGTTATAAAATAAGTTATAATATATCTATATAATAATGGAAGAAATAAAGCAATCAAAAATACCAAAGAAGAAAGCCCTTGGTTATCTGCGAATCTCTGACAAAAAGCAAATCAAGGGTGAAAGTAAACACAATCAAAAAGATGCAATAAAAAAATATGCTGCCCTCAATAATACTGAGATTGTGGAGTGGTTCTACGACGAAGCCAAATCAGGTAAAAACACAGAACGCGAAGAGCTACAAAACCTTATCAAAACCGCCCTCAAAAAGAAGGGCGTTATTGAGTATGTGATTGTTTACAAGATGAATCGTGCCAGCCGTGACCTAGGTACTTATATTACTGGTATGCGTTCAATTCTCGACTCTAAAGGCATTAAAATACGTTCAGCAACAGAACAATTCGATGACTCCCCTATGGGAAATTTCATGGAGAATATGTATGTTATGGTCGGGCAGCTGGACAACGAGAGTAAACGTGAGAATGTTACTGACAATATGAAACGTCTTGCTAATCAGGGATACTGGCAGCACAAACCGCCACGTGGTTACAAAATGGTAAAAATCAAAAACTCAGACGGAGACGATAGACCCTCACTTGAACCAGATACAGAATCTGAGTTGGTTAAAAAAGTTCTAATGAGATTTAACCGTGGCGACATGCTTATTGCGGATGTCTGTCGCTATGCCACTGCTGAGGGTATTTTAAATGACAGAGGTAAGCCAGTTACACAAGAAGTAATAACAAAAATGCTCAAGCGACCTGAGTATGCAGGGCTTGTCTGTGATAAGCTTACAGACTACAAAATTGTTAAAGGCAAACACGACGGGCTAATTACCGAAACGGTATATTGGCAAAATCAAGAAATCCTCAAACAAAAAAGAAAGCCTTATCTTATAGGACTCAAACATAAGAAGATTAACCAGATTGTACCGTTACGACGATTTATACTCTGTGTTGAATGTCACAAAGCTCTCACAAGTAGCGCTCCTGGTGGCGAATATCGTTATTTCTGCCACCGTCCAAGCTGCCGCGGCACAGGCTCAATCTTAGCCTCTGATACACATACTAAGTTTGAGGAGCTACTCACAAGCGTTACTCCACAAGCAGGTACGATTAAGTTGATGAAAGAAATTCTAAAGAGAACTGCTATTAAAGAGCTTGGCAATATCAATAACGACATTTCAGAAATACGCGATAAATTAGATGACATTGCTACAACTAGGGCGAACATTATCAAGAAGTTTGCTAACGGCAAACTAGAGCCTGAAGACAAAGAAGAAACTCTAAATATGATGACCGCTGACAGGCTTGCCTTGAATGAGGAACTAGAGGTCTTAGAACTGCGTCAAACACTTAGTGAATCTAGTATAGAATACGCTCTCAACTTCATGCAAAACATCTCAAAACAGTGGTCGGACGCATCTTTGGATTTAAAACTCAAAATGCAGGAACTCATTTTTCCTAAAGGGTTTATTTACGACATAAAAAACGATAACTTTATAATTAACGAAATCAGCCCACTTTACAGGGGAGTTTCCTCTATAAAGCAGGCTGATAACGCAAAAAATTCTGTTCTGGTGACCTCACGGGGAATCGAACCCCGATTGCCAGGATGAAAACCTGGTGTCCTAGCCGTTAGACGATGAGGCCATAATTTCAATCTGCGCTAGGTATTGTAACAGATAAAATGGGGAAATAAAAAGCGGGCGGGCAGCCCAGTGTACGGATTTTCCGCACACTGGGCGCCCATCCCTTTACGCCAGACTAGGAGACGGTTGGCACGCCACAGGAGGATGAAGCTGTTGTGAAGCATTTAGGTAGGGCGGGCGATCCCTATCTTGGCCGCTTTCGCGGTCTGCTTCATCGCGCTCGACAGGCTTGTCGACCTCTTGACACCCAGAGCCAGGCATCGGGACGACAGAAGAAACCAACTCTGAAATCTCGTCATCGTTGACTACTTTAACCGCCTTCATGCGCGACGGGCTAAAAATCCATTTGCCATGGTTGGGCCCCTTGTCCGGCCTTTCCAAAACCCTGTTTTCACGAAGGCTCTGAAGAAACTCTCTGACTTTACGCCGAATGTCAGGTCTCTTACGAAGCTGAATCATCGGCTCGTTCGAAATCCGCCTGGTGACCGCCCTGACCAGACAGTTGAACGACCCTTCAGCGCCAAAGAACTCGACTCTACGAGCACCGTATTGACCTCTTGCTGCCTCGCCAAATTCCTTAGCTACTGCATGAGCCACAAAGGTCTCGTCCACATATACTGCTAGAACAGAGGACAAAGCCGCCTCCTACTGGTTGTAATTTTCGAGCATACCAGATAGATTTCTATTTGGCTTTTTGAGTACACAACTCAAAAACTTATGCTTAAACTATTTTATACAAAACACTTCATAGCTTGTCAAGCTTAATCGCTTTTCGATTCACTAACCGCGCATACCTGACAATCCTCTTCCTCGCCAAATCCAGTAAGCCATTGGTCTGTAGCTTTTTGCCAAGGTTCATAATCATGAAAGCCAACCCAATCGCCAGCTTCGCGCATCAAGTAGCCTAGCCAGCCAAACAACTGCAGCTTGCCCCATTCAGCGGCAGCCCAATGCGGCCCGACGGGTATTACTGTAATAGGTTTTTTAGACTGGTAAATAACCGGGTTCTTGCCAGCGGTAATGCATTTTAGATTTTTCGCTACAAACGCCCCGTCACGAAGAGCGGTTTGAGCCAGCCCACTATATGGAGTGTCGGCATTGTCGCCAATCACATAAATATCTTTTTCAGCCCGCAGATAGTCGTCAACCACTACGCGCTTGCGCCCAGAAAGTTCAAACTTATTAGCATTAAAAAATGGGTGATTAGTGACGCCAGCTGTCCACACAACACTATGACTTTTAAGTGAGCGGCCACTTATAGACAACCCGTCAGCTGTAGCGCCTTGGACTGTTTTGCTAGTTTGCACAATTACACCTAATTTTTTCAGACGGCGACGTACGGCTTTTGAGATTAGTTTGGGCGAACGTGGCAGCAGGCGTGGTGCGGCTTCAACTAAATAAATTTTGCGTTTTGGAGCCTTAATGTCGTGCCGCTTCATTACGGCTTGCAAATAATGCGGCAAAGCACCAGCTAATTCTACGCCAGTTGGCCCGCCACCAATAATGACATAATGCGAATCTTCGGGGTGTTTGCTGAGTAAATGCTCATGCAAGTGAGCTTTGAATTCACTGGCATCTTCGGGTGTTTTAATGCTAAAAGAGTTTTCTTCTAAACCTTTAATTCCAAAATAATTCGTAACTACGCCAAGTGCCAGCACGAGTGTGTCATAAGCAAATCTCTTGCCTTCGCGCGTAGTAACCGTTTTATTTTTACGATCCAACTTAACCGCCTCGCCTTTAGCTAAATTTATATTAGGGGCCTCAAGCAGCCGCCTTAAAGGGATACTAGCGTTGGCGAATCTGCCACCTGTGGCTACGTGAAAAAGCGTGGGATAGTAACGAAAATCATCGTTATCAGAAAGCAGAGTTACGTCAAAATTAGGTTGGCCGGCAAGCCCTTGGGCGGTTTTTACACCGCCAAAACCACCGCCAACTATTAGTACTTTGTGTTTTTTCATATTTATAATTCTGCTTGCATTATAGTCTAGAAAGCTTATGTCAAGCAAATTGCCCAAAATTAGAGAGCGTCGATTTGGTTTGCTAAATCTCTATCTTTCTGAGTTACCTTACCTGCATCGTGTGTCGTCAGCGTGACTTTTACTTTGCCCCAGCCCAGCTCAACATCAGGATGGTGGTTGGCTTTCTCAGCTAACGCACCAATTTTGACCACAAACTCTAGAGCACTTTTAAAATTAGGAAAGCTGAATTCTTTTACTAAATTATTGTCTTTTTCTTGCCACATGATTCTATTATATTCCACGAATCAAAATCTTGTTTACGATTTTACAATCATGCAAATCAGGGTATAATTTTTATATCACCCGTCAAAGGTGTGTTAACAATTAGGAGGTGGTCTTAAGTGACCGCAGTGCTCGATAGGATTCGTAGGGCTGGGTGCAAAGCTCTGGTCGTGAATTCGGTTCCGCGCGACATCGCAATTAGAGCTATAATCCTTGAGACTGCTTGCCTCTGGGAGGAAGCTGAAAGCACGCTCGACTGGATCAACCGCTTCGTAGTCGAAGCCCGCGATTACGGTTATCCCGTCCTCCACCCCACTGACGATCAGATGTCAGGCCGCGAGTACAAGATATTCGACCTGGTAGTGCCGCACGACGGTACGGCTAAGCCGGGTAGCGCGCACAAAGCAATCGAGGAGGCTCTTCTCGATCCGTCGAAAGACGAGTTCGCTATCCGCCATTTCCAGCTGGAGCGTGGTGGTCACGAGTACTGCAACGTCGAGGTGTGCGTCAACACCCTGTCCTGAAGCGTCATCGCTGGCCATAAAAGCAATAGCTGCGGTGCGATAGTCTCGTCAATCGAGGCTATCGCACCTAGCAGCGCTACTAGACCACCTCCAAAAAAATAGACTTAGAAAATAGCATATATAGGTTTCCCGGGTAGGCGTTTTCTGTAGCCTGCTTTTGCTTTTTTCACATTTTTATCTATAGGCAAATTAATCCATGGATCTGCCCAGCCGCTATTTACACGTAATAGATAATGCCCCGCTGGATACTTTTTGCTGCGAGCAATGAAGGCAATTGTGCCTGGTTCATATATTCTGCTTCTAAGTTTTGGTTTCAAATACTTATAATGAGTTGGGTAGTCATATTTATTTAAAGCATCTACAATATCGCGACACGTAAATCCCTTGGTTTTTGCGTTTTCTGGCTTATCAAAAAGTCGTAGCGCTTGCGAGTAAGACAAACCTAGCAAGTTAGCAACACACGCTACACTACAACCAAAATCGTCCTGTTGAGCAATCATAGCAATAGTGTAGAATTTATATTTTTATATACAAGCTTATGGTGTGAGACGATTTATATCACGCGGGAACAGCGTGGCTTCTTTAACATTGGCTAGCCCGCAAGTTTTCTCTACCAAGCGGTCGATGCCATAGCCGCAACCACCATGTTGAGGTAGGCCGTATTTGAACGCTTGCAGATAATATTTGTAACCTGGGTGGCTAACGTCCAAGCCAGCTTTAGTCATTTGCTCAATCATTTTTTCGTAAGTTTGTTCGCGAAGCGGACAGGTAGCAATCTCGATGCCGCGGAATAGCAAGTCTCCCCACATTACCACGCCTTTTTCGGCGTCGACTTTATGATAAAACTTGGCTGCTTCTACCGGAAAATCAGTAGCAAATACCAAATCAGAGCCTAGTTCTTTACGGGCATAGTTGCAAATCCATTTTTCTTCATCAGGAGTTAAGTCTTTTTCATTAGTGGTATCTGTTCCTGTAGCCTTAGTGTACATTTCGTGAATCTGCTTAACAGGGATTTTCGGAATCTTGTCTGCCAGCTTGAGCTCTGGCGCATTCAGCGACTTCAGGTCATCGGCATGCTGCTCGTAGACTTTTTTCAGGGCATAAGCTGTCATATCTCCAACCATGTCGAGCACTTCGTCGTGGTCTTTCACAAAACCCATCTCGACGTCCAACATATAAACTTCGCTCATATGGCGCGTAGTAGCGGACGGCTCGGCCCGGAAGGCCGGAGCAATTTCAAAAACCCGCTCAAACGCACCGACCATAATTTGTTTATAGAATTGCGGGCTCTGAGCCAGAGTGGCTTCCTTGCCAAAATAGTCTAGTTTAAAGACTTCTGCCCCGCCCTCAGTCGCTTCGGCTAAAATTTTGGGTGTATTGATTTCAATAAAGTCATTCTCGTACAAAAAGTTACGCAAGTTACGCAAGATACTAGCACGAACTTTAAAGATTTTTTGTTCTTGTAGGTTGCGAATGTTGAGTACTCGGTATTCAAATAATGTATCGAGATTTTCCGGTTTATGAGAAATTGGTTTATCAATCTCAATAGGCGGTTCGTCAGTAACTGGTATAAGAACTTCTAATTTAGGGTTATGAAGTTCAGCCCCACCAGGCGCGCGCTTTTCTTCAACAGCTTTGCCTTCTACGCAAAGAACCGTGCCAACTTGCATGCCGCGGAGTTTTTCAACCTCTTCTTTATCTTCTACTACCACTTGCACTAAGCCACTGCGATCACGAACGTTAATAAAAGTAAGGCCGCCAAGCAAGCGCTTTTTGTGCAGCCAGCCCTCTATAGTAGCTTGTTTGCCAACTTTCTTCTTTAAATCAACTGCTAAAGTTCTCATTTTATTATTTCGTTCCCGATTGTTGCTGTGTTTCTAAGCTGAAATCATTCTGCCTGTCTGCCAGCTTATGGCCTACTAGCTTTTCCAGCAAAGTTTGAAAATCAATAACTCCTACGGTTTTTTTCGACTTATTTACTACTATAAGTAAATGTTGTCCCGTGCGCAAGAAAGTTTCAAGCACTTCGTTAAGCGGCTGCGTTTCGTTAACATAATCGGCGCGCGGCTCCATAGCCTTTTTAGCTGTGTGAGTTTTTTGCATATCGCCCACGAGTTTGTCCAGATGCAAAACCCCAACCACGTGGTCTATGTTTTTATCTATAACTGGGAAATAAGTGCGACCGGTTTTGTGTAAGTTATCTAAAATTACTGGCCCCAATGTATCGCTTTGATCTACAGTTTCAATTTCAGCGCGTGGCAACATAATGTCACTTGCTGCGCTTTCACCAAACGCCAGGCTAGCTTGCAGGCGACTTTTAAGCTCTGGACTAAATACCTGGCTAGAATCAATAACATGTGCCAATTCTTGCTGCGAGTGAATAGCTATATGATTGCTTTGTTCTTTAGGACCCAAGCTAACCAGCCATTTAGCGTAGTTATGAATGAAAAGAAGTAAATGAGGCTCCAGCTTAGTCCAATATTTTTTTGCAAGCCCAGCTAGTGGTTGCCATCTGGATATAATATCCGCCAAAGCTATGGCTACGACGCTAGCAACTACTCCTAAGAACCAGCCATTTAGCGTAACAGTAAGCCACACGATGAGACTAGCTAAAATAATTAGCAGCCAGCGTTTTAGCAATACGGCGCCGGGCAAAAGTTTGTTGCGACGCGTAAGAGACTGGGCATGCTTGTCGCCTTCTTTCTCTAAGCGCCTAAGTTCATATTGACTTAGTGTACTGCGTCCCGGCTTAGCCCCGTGTACAAGTAAAAAAATAATCCAAGCCAACACGTCGGCTAGATAGATGAGATTTGTCATATAGCTATTGTACATTGAATGCCGCCAGCGTGGTATTATTGTACTTAGCAAAAGCGATAAGGAGCTAAAATGACAAGAACCCGTTGGATTATTTTTGCGCTAATTTGTATAGCGGTAATCGGTGGTTTAGTAGCCACTAAAAAGCACGACCAAGTAAATGTCTCTAATGTAAATCCTGACAAAATTATTACTAAAGGTAAAATACCCGATCATGTTTTTGGCACTAAATCCGGTAAAGTAACCTTAATAGAGTATGGTGATTTTCAATGCCCGGTTTGCGGTTCTTTGTACCCTAACTTAAGTCCGCTGCGCAAAAAATACCAAAACGAAGTTAGTTTCGTGTTCCGTGATTTTCCTCTAACCTCTTTACACCCTAACGCCAAAGCCGCGGCTGCAGCGGCTGAAGCAGCTGGTTTGCAAGGTAAGTTTTGGCAAATGCATGACAAATTATACGAGAATCAAACCGCTTGGTCTAATGACAGCACTGACCAACGTGCCAAGCAATTTGAGGATTATGCCAAACAGATAGGGCTTAACGTATCTAAATTCACAAAAGACATTGATAGCAAGGCTGTTATTTATAAGATAGATTTTGATCAAGCTCTGGGTAAGAAAATTGGCGTTTCAGGTACTCCGACTTTGGTAATCAACGGCAAGAAGATTAGCGACGAAACAGGAGCTGCCGTACAGGGCAACCCTAAGCCATTAGAGCTAGCTTTGATTAAAGCTATTAAGGCTAGCGGACAAAAACTGCCGACTGACAGTAAAAAATAAAGAGGCTTATAAATTTTAAAAGAGCTGCTACTAGGCAGCTCTTTTTCTTCTTAGTGCGCGATATAGGTTTGCCACTCGGCCGGCACCACATCCACCTGAACTCGCTTGGCGCGGGTGGGCGCTTTACGAACAGTAATTGGCATGCATCCTCCTTAGGTTTTATATAAACGTACAACGCGCCAAAACTACAGTTTTAGCGCGAGACACAAAGACTAGCTTAGCAAAGGAGTCAAACCAAGTCAAGAGTTTTTAAGACACTGGTGGGTTTGGAGTCTTAGGCGGCACAGTTTCAGCAGTAGGCTCAGATACTAATGATGAAGTAGCGCCAGGAGCAGTAACCGGCGGCTCTTGAGGCCTGGAATCTTGTGAACCAGCTTGATTGCCCAGTTTATTAAAATCTGCTTGAATAATGGCCATACCAATGTAACCTAGTAAAAATAAAAGTATAAATGCTATTGGTGCTGACATTTTGTTACTTGTAACTTGTTCAACGCCTTCAGAATATTTCCACACCCAATATATGCTGACAATAGGTATAATAATTAGCCAGGCCGTTGGAACTGTAGCTCCTAAGCGATTCATTTCGTTCTTGGTTTTTACCCACCAAACAATACTATAAATACCAAGAGTTATAAGTGATAGAAAAAATACTGCCAACGGACTACGATGTTTCATGGTATGTTTAGTCCCTTCTTATTTAATTTGAGGAGTGTTTGTATCATTGTTTGCAGGAGGTTCTACTGCAGGCGGCGTTGTCGGTTCGGGCGGTTTAGGCAGCCCGTCGGGCGAGCCAGCTGGAACCGGCGGCTCAGGCGTAGTTGTTGGAGGTTCTGGGATTTTTGGAATCTCCGGTACTTCCGGCACTTTGTCCGGTTTTGGAGCTCCAGGAGCGCCACTTTCACCGCCTTCGCTACTCTCACTACCAGGCTCGGGAACTTTGGGCAAATCGGGAGACGGCACGTCAGGAGCAAAGGTATCTTGACCTGGTGACGGAGTATCAGACACCGATGGCGGCGACAAATCGTCCGATGCAGATGGATCTGACGGAGGTGATACGCCACCTGGGGTGTTACTCGGTCCTCTAACAGAAAATTGGTTATCAGTAGGTGGGGTTGGCGCAGAAGATGGTACAGACGAATCTGATGGTGTGGAAGATGAATTTAAATCTTGTGAAGAGTCAGATTGGTTAGGCGATTGACCCTTGTCATTTGCTTGACCGCCGAATACTTTTTGAAAAAATCCCATATTAACGAAGTCCTTTTTGTAAATTTAAATGCTATCTAAACATAAGCATACAACGAACCGCTACTTCGACGCAAATGAACTAAAAAAATCGCTTCTTTCTGGCTATAATGAACACTATTAACACTACTAAGATAGTTAGTCCGACAATCGCAAAATAAGCCCACCACTCATGCTGGAACGGCAAAGCTACGTTCATGCCATACATGCCGAAGAAAACGTTTGGCAAAGCAATTATTACTGTAGCGGCGGTTAAGATTTTCATAATGCGATTTAAGTTGTTGCTGGCAATTGTGCTATGCGCCTCGCGTATGCTGGTAATACTTTTGATATGGCTTTTACAAGCAGTCATTGACTGCTCGTTACTAAGCAGTAAGTCTTCAATAAGGTCTTCATCTTGCCGATATAGAGGCAGCCGTTTGCCCATCATCAAGCGGTTTAATATCGCCGAAGTCGGCTGCAAGCCAGACAAGAACTCATTTAACTCGTCTTCAATAGTTACGAAATCGATAAAATCTTGGTTGACTATCTCATGGGTACGCAAGCGAGTACGAATACCTTTAATACGTTTGCCGATATTATTTATATAAACTTCGTATTGATCAACTACTTGATGAAAAATCTGCAGTAAAAGCTTTGTGCGCTGGGTTGTAGAAAATTCCAATTTTCCACTGGTAAAATTTTGCAAACGAGGCAAGCTATAAAACGCCACCGTAATCAAAGCCTTGGGCGTTATCACAAATAGCAACGGTGCTGTTGTGAGCTCCAAATCATCAGTCACGTAAGCATAACGCAAAAAAATATATAAATTGTCGCCTTCACTTTCCAAACGGGGCATTTCGTCTTCGTCAAGCGCGTCGCTCATATGGCCCGGGTCAAGGTCAAATTTTGCAACCAGTTCGTCAATTTCCTGGTTAGTAGCTTTTTCTACACAAACCCAGCAACCGGCTCTACTTTTTTCAAGCACCTCCAACTCATCCGTGCGCACACTCTTATAGTAATAAGTAATCATTCATAAGCAGTATAGCCTAAGTTGGCTTACACCGACAACTGTTTGGCAAGCTTCTCGGCCTGACGGCCAGTAGCCACTACTTCGCCGGCTTGATTAAAAATAGTAACTGCAACTCCACCGATTACTATGTTACGCTCAACCACTAAATCCGACTGGGATTCTGAGCTAGTTTCTGGCTTAGGTAAGGTAAAATTCAGCGCCACTTCAGCCATCGAAGTTTGCATAGCAGACTGCGACTCAACTACCTTGCCGTCTACAACTTTCGTGGCGCATTCAGGACACTGAATACTGCCAGATTCAACTTTGGCATCTACCACTACACTACAAAATGGACAGGTAACGCACTTTAAGACATCTGCAGTATTAAAGCCCAGACGCGAGGCCTGCTGATGAACGCTGGTCGTAGGGCAATCGCCGTCATAATTCCGACCTTCACTTCTTGCACCCGCCCCGGAGCTCTCCAGGCTTTCTACTGTTTTACCCACACGCCTATCGTCTAAAGCCGCAACAAAATTGTAACGAGCATCTTCTAAAGCTTCTTTCAGTTCAATGCCTCTAAGCCGATGTTTAAGGTTGGCTACTAGTTCTACATGAGCATCAATTAAGTCAGAATGTTGATTAATAAACGGCAAAGATTCCAGCTCGCTGATTTTTGGCCTACCGGCTCGCCACTGCCCGCCATAACGTCGGGTTAGCTCGCTGTCATAACTATCACGAATAGTACTACCCAACTGTTGCGGTGTCATGCCGTTAGAAGAACCGACTTTTTGCCGGCGAGCTATAACCTCTTCCGAGCCTAAACCACTTGGAATAGAGCAGCCTACAGACTTAGCGGCGACCTGCATAGCTTGGTAGTAAGACCTATCCAGCGACATAGAAGTAATAGAAAACGAGTCTTCATGATCGCCCGTGCCACGAGACGAAATACGAACTAACATCTTCATACGATCACGGTTATAGCCGTTAATAGCAGTTGTGCCGTTTCGCACAGCATCAGGAATCGGCAAAAAAACTATTAGATTTTCACCAGGCTGCAAAGTCTTTACATGGTTCAGCTCTTCCATGTCCAGCCAGCGCCGCTCTTCTTCAAAAGCTACATCAGGCCTGGCTTTTGCTGCCTCGCGAATAACTTCATAGCCGTTTTTAATCACCCTGTCTAAGTCAGTTCCAAAGTCCGAATAAAGTTTGCCGTCGCGCAGTTGATACTCAAATGTATTTTCCATCGGCATATTAAGCCGCTCGGAAGCGTCGGTTACCTCGTCGCGCCGCAATTCTTCTAAGGCATAGTGTTCAGGTGAAGTGCTGACCTCACCGGCTAAGTTTCCTGCCCTGCTTTTTTCTTTTTCGTTAGCTAGTAACACCTTGTGCTCCCAAACCGAAGCAAGAAGGTAGTCGCTACCACATTTCCTGCTCGGGAATTAGCTTACTGAAAACGTATCGGACTTTCACCGTTGCGGCACAGTTCACGAATTACACGTGATTCCGTTATCAGCAAGTTAAGTTGTTAATAGTTTTAGTATATACACTATTTATAGCGATGTCTGGTGTTTTATTAACACCACATCTAGTCTTACTCCACGCCTGGAGTTGCGTCGTGGCTAGAGCGAAGACGCTTTTCCGTAACAAACCAAGACACCACAAAACCTGCAAGCATAAGGCCTGCTGCGCCATAGAATATGCTGTGCAAGCTATCGCTCATGGCATAGATAATTTTGTGGTTAAAGTTCTTTTGTTTCTTCTTAAAGTCAGCCTTGGCTTGGTGGACTACCTTAGTCTGTAGCTGTTTTTTCACCGCCGGTGGAGCCGGAGTCTTTGCCAGTTTAGCAGCAGCTACTTTTGGTAAAGCCTTGTTAACAGCTTTATTAATCTTCTGTCTTTGATCTACCGTATTAAGGTTCAATGCCGTATCGGCATCAATTTTTCCAAGTTGCTTTGAGGCTTGAGGTTGTTTGGTCAGCTGCTCTATATAAGGAATCTTTTGAATGTTACCCAAGTTAGCTACTATACCCGCAGTAAGCATCCCGCCGAAAATAGCGGTGCCAAGTGTCGAGCCTAAATTACGAAACAGTTGCGAAGCAGCCGTAACGGTACCTAGCTCTTTTTGGGGAAACTCATTTTGTACAGCTAGGTTCATGACAGGGAAAGCAACGCCAATACCAACACCGGCAAAGAACATAGCAATTCCTTCTTGCAAGAATCCGCTGGTCGGCGTCAAGAAAGCTAAAGAAAATATAGCAATAGCTGAAACAAGAAATCCTGATATTAAGAGCTTTTTGTAGTGACCGGTTCTAGATACGATTTGACCGGTTATAGCACTAAACGTTACCAGCCCCGCCATAAGCGGGAGTAACATCAGGCCGGCTTGTGAAGGTGAAGCGTCAAAAACTTGTTGATTAAACTGGGTTAAATATAAAATTGCCCCAAGCATAGCGGCGCCTACAAGCGCGGCAATCGTCATCATGAGTGAAAAGTTACGGTTTTCAAAGTACTTCAACTTCAAAACCGGTTCTTTGACACGGCGCTCAATGTTAATAAATATTCCCAAAGTAATCGCCGCCAAAGATAACATAATGATACGCAAAACTGCCAAGCTCATACCGGTAGAGTTAAGAAAGTCGGCAAACACTTGCTTGGTATTATCAGCGCTCAATACCACCAGAGCCAAGGTAGCAGCTAAGAATAAACTGCCCCAATAATCTATCCTCGGCTTCTTGGCATGCTTAATAGACGGGCAGTAGATTGCGATTATTATAAAAGAAAGAACGCCGATCGGTACATTAATCCAAAATGTCCAACGCCAATCGGTAGTCAAACCTAAAATATGGTGAGATTCGGTTAAGAAACCTCCTAGCAACGGGCCGATAACCGAAGCGATACCAAAGACGCCGCCAAATAACCCCATCCAACGGCCGCGTTCCCGAGGCGCAAATAAGTCGCCGATGATGGAAAAGGCGTTACTCATAATAATCCCGCCGCCGATTCCCTGAAACGCACGAGCGGCTATAAGTTGATTGATATCTTGCGCACTACCACTGAGGAATGAGGCCAGAGCAAACATTGCTACGCCAGTTAAAAGTACTGTTCGACGGCCAAATAAATCGGAAAGTTTACCGGCAATCGGTACTGTAATGGTCGAGGTCAGCAAATAAGCCGTGACTACCCAACTGAGACTGCTGAAGCTGTTAAAGTCTTCAACGATTTTGGCCAGCGCGGTAGCGATAATAGTCTGATCAAGGGCAACTAAAAACAAGCCGGACAATACGGCCATTAAAACAATTACTTTTTGTCTAAGCGGAATGTGATGTAGCATTTATTTTTTATCTTCTTTCTGGTTTTGGAGCGCCTCACGCACGCTATTTAATTTCTTATCCATTCTTTCTAAAAATGAGCTGAACACCGACTCGCTGCACAATCCTACTACTTGAGGTTTGTTGTGTGGGCCAAGAATCACAACTTTATCGCCCGGCTTAATTTTTAATCTTTCGCGAGCTTCAATCGGGATGACAATCTGGCCTTTGGCGCCCACAGTAGCTGTGCCATAAAATACTGGCGTATGCTTTTCTGTATTCATTTTTACTTATCTCTTACCTCTTATAAAAGTTATACTTGTATAACATACTATATAGCGAACACCTGACTGTCAAGGAACTTCTTCAATGAATATGAGTAGCCAACGCTTTACAAACTTATTTATATTAGCAAAAGCATAGATGCACTACAATGGGCTGTTTGCTCTCGGTCGTAACAGTTTGTTACACTGAACATGATGAGTAAGCATAAAAAGAAACGGAACAAACCTTACCGCGGTCAAGATGCTGCCGCGCCAAGTGAGCCAACGGTACGACATTACAGTGCCGTAGACAGAGGACGATTCGGGCAGTGGTGGTTTGAAAAAAAGCGCTTTATTAAAATTATTTCTACCATCTCGGCAGTTGTTATTATAATAATTTGGTTAATCATAGTGTTAGTTCAAACTCTCACCCATTAGTTGATTGTCCAACCTAAGGCGTTCGTGCTAGCATAGCTATAGATATGAGCAAAGTTGCCATCATTGAAGACGACCAAGTCATCAGTCAAATGTACCGCATGAAGTTTGAAGCGGAAGGCTTCGAAGTGGGCTTAGCTGAAAATGGCAAAACCGGTCTTGAACTTATAGAAAACAGTAAACCAGACATCGTGTTACTAGACTTGCAGATGCCGGAGATGAGCGGCGCTGAAGCCTTGGCTAAAATGCGAGCTCAACCGTGGGGTAAGCATATTCCGGTAATCGTACTTACAAACATAGGCCGGGAAGAAGCTCCCAAAGAAGTAAGAACTTTAGGCGTTCACAGTTACATCGTAAAAGCCGAAGCTACACCGCGCCAAGTCGTTGGTCGTGTTAAGACCGCTCTGGGTTTAGATAAGAAATAGATAAACTAACGGGCAGCCTTAATTACATTTTCGAACAAAGCGCAAACGGTCAAAGGCCCGACGCCACCTTTTTTAGGCGTAACAATTAAATCCTTGCGCTCGTAAATATCATCATCTAAATCGCCGCGAGTTTTGCCATGTTCTGCTGCAACTCCAGCATCTACTAATACAGTTCCGGGATTTATCATATCGCTACTGATCAACCTCGGCTGGCCCGTGGCAGTTACTATAACGTCGCTGTCTTTTAGCACTGGAGCAAGATCAGCTAAACCTGAGTCTATGATGTCAACATCGTAGCCACTTGAGTGCCACAATTTTGCCAAGGGCTGGCCTACTAAACGACCTGCTCCAACAATAGTAATTTTTTTACCTTCAAGAGGCACATTGTAACCTGCCAATAACCACTGGATTGCAATTGGAGTTGCCGGATCAAACTCGGCTTTGTCGCCTAAAGCATCAACGTCTTTACTTGGCTTGACCAAATTAACCAACTCGTCTGTTTGGCCAGTATCCTCTAGCGGAAGTTGGACGATGACACCATGAATTGATTTGTCTTTATTCAATTCATCCAATTTAGACTTTGCGTCTGCTTGGGAGATTTTATATAAATCTACTTTCACCCCTATGTCAGCGCCGTATGTTTTTTTAAGGCGTACATAAGTATCGATAACCACGTCATCTTTAGTTTGGATAATTGCCAAGCAAGGTTCAGTTTTGTGTGCAGACTTAAGCGCACGAACTTCTTTTGCTTGGCGCACTTTAATATAACCGGCAAGCTCAGCTCCATTAAGTTGTTTCATACTAGTACCCTATTGTATCACCGCCAGAGGCTAGCCAGTCAGATAAATTTAAATATTAATTAGTGAGTCAACTCTAATGCTAGAAGGTTTTACCCTGTAAACTTTAGTTAAATCAGTAAACACTTTACTTATAAACTGGCCGGACCCTGCAATGTAAATCAATCGCTTACTAAAGTCGGGCAGTAGCTCTGCTACTAAATCCGCTGTTAGTTTTTGGCCAGATATAAACTTTATATTTAGCTCCGGCTGTTTCTTTTGCCACTCAACAAATTCGGCTTTAAAAACCGCCAAGCCGGTCTGGTAGCTATAAATTAGATCAGCCTCTAGGGGCTGGTTTGACAAAAAGCGCTCATCTAGTTGCGAACGAAATGGAGTTATACCCAAACCATTGGCCAGCAAGATTGGCTTGCTGTCGTCAGACAACAAAAAGTCTCCTTCAATGTTGTGGCCGTCGATTGCATCTCCTTTTTTGAGAGCCGCCAACGCCTGCTTGAAAGGGCTATCGCCAATATTGGTAGTTATGGCAATATGTTTTTCGCTAGGAGCTGAGGAAATCGTAAAGCGCCGCTCTTCTATTAAATATTCAGTTTCTAGCTCTAATCTGATTGACTGCCCGGCTTGCCATTCAACTGGCTCTAAACTAGCAAAATAAAAAGAGTATATATTCCCGACTTCTTGTTTTTTGTTTTTAAAAACTAACCTCATGCTAGCTTTATCATAGCAAAAGTGACGTTTATATTTTTACTGCGGAACACCGGGGCAAGGTGGAGCTAAATAAATCTTACTAGACTTTTGATTTTCAGGCTTATTTTCCGGATACGCTTGATAATACTCTTCTAAGCACTTATCTTTATCTGCTGAGCTCTTATATTTATTCTCAAAATAAAATCTATTTTTATGCTCTCCTTGGCTGGAGTTAGACTGGCTATCAATCGTTCCTTGATTGTTGGCCACAATCTTCCATACCAACCAGCCGCCTACTCCAATCACCAAGATTATTAGTAGAACCTTTAGTAACGTAGTGGTCGATTGTTCTTTAATCATATAGATAGTGTAGGCTACTTTTTATATATCTGTCTACTGCAACGGCCAGCCTTGCTTTACTAAAATGCCGATAACTATGCCGAGCTCCACAATAAAAAGCGGCACATAAGTTATTATCAAAGGTTTTTCTTTGTGCTTAATGCCAAATATCGCGAACGTACCGGCCTGCAAAGTAAAAAACGCCCAGGTAACTAGCGACACGCCCTGCAAGCTGTCGGCTTTCCAAATGCTATATAGTTGCGGCAACGTAATAATCGGCATACAAATGCCGATTATTGCCGTGGCTCTATCAATCTTTTTATTTTTGCTTTTAGTTACATACATCTTTAAGGAGTATAGCAAACTTTAATAATGCTTATGCTTAGCGTATTCCAAATAGCCGTTCGCGTCATTGCCTATCATAGTAAAGTCATACTTTTTCAAAACTTGGCGGGCGGCAGTGTTGCCCGGATCAATAACGGCGTGTAAGTGCACTAAGTCTTGTGCTGGTGAATGCTCCAAAACATAATCCATCAGCATAGTGCCGATTCCCTGGCGCTTATTGCCCGGGTTTACTATGCAGTTAATGTAACCCACGCGCTCTTTATTGATTTTAATCGTAGCAATGGCAAGCACTTCTTCGTCATGCACGATTGCCCAGCCATAATAGTCCGGGTGGCGTGCCGGCGATTCAGCCGGCTGCTTCAGTAAAGTATTAGCTGCAGCGTGCCGGCTAGGCCATTTCTCAACCTGAGCTAGGTGTTTATGCTCAAGCGATACTATTTCAGCGCCTTCAACATTCTTCATACTTTAACTATAGCAAAATAGTTTAACTATGTAGCACGCTTAGTAAAAACTAATGGCTGGACAAAGATAGGTTATTATTACTAAAATATAAGTCAATGACACACGAGAGAAAAGGATCTAAGGAATTACCGCTCATCTACCTAGAACAATACGACTTAGGTGAGATTACTCCTGAAATTATTGAAGAATTACAGCGACTTTTTGATCATGCTTACCATAACTCCAGTATGTATAGTTACTTTCTGGAAGATATAGAAGAACGGCCAGAAGTATTTAAGCTAATAATCGCCCGACATCACGACTCATCAAACGCAGTTGTAGGCGGTGCGGTCGCGGAGGCAAAAGAACATAACTTTATAGATTACCAGGGCTTTCCGCCCGTACATGTTAAGCGCTTTACGGTGTTACCTGAATTTAGGGGTATGGGCGTAGGTAGGCAGCTTTTAGATGAAACTAAACGCTATTGTTTTGAAGAGCTGGGGTTACAGGCTATATTTGGTGAGAGTAATGAGACGGGAGCTCTCGCCATGTATGGCCGAGAAGGAGCTTTGTATCATATTGGTTCAATAGAAAACTCACTGAGAAGAACTAGTCCGGAAGCAAACGTTAGACATTTTAGAAAGTTCATAAGTGACCCTTACTTTAGGGAGACGGAGTTTAGGTATCCAGTTGGCGATGGTATTCAATTTGTATTTTGTGGAGACGATGGAACAGCCCAATTTTTCCGTGATCATGGGTACATTTCTCAGGGAGAAATTTTAAGCGAGAAGACAGAAAGTTAAATGATTCACGATCTTTTCCCGGCATATTTTGAATGGTGGCATATTCCAGTTATTTTCTTAGCTGGCATGATAGGCGAAGCTTATGGATGTATCGTGGGCGGTGGTGGAATTATGATTTTAGCAGCTCAAGTGTACATAGGTGTGCCAATTAAATCAGCAATAGCCACTGGCACTACTGGAGGATTAGGAACAGAAGTTGGTGTTATTTCAGAAACACATAAACAAATAACAGCTAATAAAAAACTAACGCTACAAATGGCAATCCCATACACAATCGGCGGGGTTGTAGGTGTTTGGTTATTACTACATGTTTCGCCGACTATCATCAAAGACTTCATGATAGTCGCTATAATAATAGTTCTGATTCGCGCTCTGTATGCAAAAGGTAAAAAAAGAGCTGCCCACATTAGTAAGTCGCAGCATATTCTACTATTTATATTTATGTTTCTAGCCAGCGTTTATGGGAGTATAGCCCCTGGCGAGGGAGCTTTTAGTAAATTTGCTCTTATGTCTGTCCTTGGTTTAACTTTTCTTCAAAGCCAAGGCATGAAAGCTGCTGCAACCGTGCCTTCTAGAATATATGCCATGATCGTAACCACTATTGCCGGCTTGGTTGTGTGGCCATATGCTATCACTCTTTGGGTATCGACCTATATCGGAGCAAAATATGCTACCAAAGTAGCTAAAAAGATCCCAGATAAATATTTGCGCTTTGCTTTGATGCTAGTAAGTATAGCTTTTATAACTTACTTGGTTTTTATATATTAATATCACCCATAAGCAACTACTGCCTATGGAAACGTAGAGCAAGCAGAACTTTTTCGCCAAAAGCTTTTAGTTTAGCCTTCTTGGTATCAAAGCGTTCAGCTAAGGCGGCAATGCGCTCAATGTGTTCTTCAAATTGATCTAAAACTTCTTCCGGCTGATTACGCTCTATGTGCAATGCTTCCAGCGCAGCATTATTATCATATTCAAGTTTCTGACGAGGTCCCTTTATTATAAACATCCCAGAATCTGGTACATATTCAAATTCTTCTTGATCTGCCATGTGCACATTTTTACCACCACGATAGTCAAATCTTTCGAGAACAGTTGATAAAGCGCCTGTAAATTCGTCGCGCGTGACCACTAAACGTTCGCCGTGCTCGCCTGGATCTTGAATCGTGCAACCTGTAAACGGCCTTACAGTACCGCCTCTCATGCTAAGCTTAAAAGGTTTGCCATGTTCGGATATAATATTTCTAACTTGGCTAGAATATTGATTCGTTAATTCTGGGTCGGCCTCAATATGACCAGCCCAGCCTTCACCTCTTACTTTAGGCCTATTTATTGTGGGGTCTGATATCGGAGTTTCGTAAGTTTTACTTGCTGTCATAATAAAATATTAACATACTATTTATTTTTGTCAATATAATGTTTTCTTTTTAGTTAATTTAGTGTAAACGCCAATATGCCATATTTTTCAATTTTAGTTTTGTAATTACTAAAGCCACAGAAAACCTTCCTTGCTTCAGCGACATTTTTTGCAGAAGGTAAAATTTTTTCAAGAGGTAATTTATCCAATAGTTCATCTAAAGAATTAAAATGCTGAACTTTGGCTACAGACTTGCTGAACTTATCTTTTCCACAAACAAACGTGAATCTATCACCGGCTTTAACGGGTTGGTATCTAACCGTAGCCGCTCTGGTTTCAATAGTTTTTAAGCCTTGGGCTATTTCGTTAAACTTATCGCGGTCGACTTCTCTGAATACTACTCGGTAATTTTTCATTACTTTAGTCATAATACTACCTTACACTAGAGCTTATTCTTCAGCATGCTTTGGGCTGTTCATCATTTTTAACATCATAGGGCCGCCGGTTTTTAGAAAGCGCCATATTAACACGGCAGCTAAAAGCATAAAGATTATATTTAAAATAGTTGTGTAATTCCAGCTTACAGCAGCTTCTAATACCTTGGCATTGCGCACGCTTGGTACTAGATGTAAAAGCGTAAATAACTCCTCAACGACGTAACCGGCAACCACCATGGCAACGTAAAATGTGGCAAACAAAAAGCCGGCCATCTTCCAGCCATAATATTTAGCATAAATGCGAATAATCGGCAGGATTATAAGGTCGGCAAATATAAAGCTAACAACGCCACCGAAGCTAATCCCGCCGTTCCAAAGCACCGCAGCTAGCGGCACATTACCCACACTACAAACAAACGAAATTACTGCTATTAAAGGCCCAATAATCGGCCCCCAAATAACTGACCAAACGGGGTGACTACTGAGAAATAGAGCCTGCCACCAACTGTGAGGCACCCAAGCCGCTAGCGCTCCGGCTATTAAAAGTCCAATCACGATATCAGACCATATACTCGCCCAATCCATAACGAAAAAGTGGCTAGTGGCAGTGCGGCCCTCAGGTGATCTAAGCTTTTGCCAAATACTGCGGTTGCCGCCAACTGCCATGTCGTCCATGCCAGCATGACCTTCCATGCGCCCCGCCAAGCCTTTTTTAGCTTGTTTATGGGCTGCAGCAATCAGCTTTGGAGTTAGGAATCTGCGGAATAAAAAAGCTAGAACAATTATCATCACAGGGCCGCCAACAAACTCAGCGGCAGTGAACTGCCACCCCATAAGTACTGCTAAAATTACGCCTAGTTCTATGACCAAATTCGTGCTGGCAATTTCAAAAGCTATGGCGGCTGTAAAGTTTGCCCCTTTTTGAAAAAGTGAGCGAGCTAAGGCAACCGCCGCATAAGAACAAGAAGACGATGCAGCTCCCAGCCCACTGGCCAACGCCAGTGTTTTTGGCTTGTCATAAGGAAGCAACTTGCTCATTTGCTTATGCGAAACCATAGCCTGTATAGCCCCACTCAAGCTAAAACCAAGAATAAGCGGCCACAGTATCTCCCAGCCCATAGCAAAAGATGTTTTCAGAGCATCTATGATAAACATGGTTTGACTCACCTTCCTTTTTCTATATTATACATTGCCTAAAAATTACTTATGCTTGCAAAGACTACTCTGTTGCCCAAGAATTAAACTATGGCTAGCGAGAAAAAAGCTCCCTTTAGCGTCCGTGGTGAAATTTCGGAAGACAAATTAAAAGAATTAGCAAATCAGCTAGGAGCTTTGGGCGTCTATATACATTTTGCAAACTTTGAGGTGGTTTCTCCGTCAATCCTTATTGAATATTTTGAAGGCGAAAATGGTCAGGTCCCTGCGATCACAGAGCAAACCGTAGAAGAGTTCTTGGTGTCTGAAGGCAAAGATGAGCATGGTTCAAAAACCCAAGCTTTTACTTTTATACGAACTCTAGAGCGACATGCTAGTCATAATCACATTTTCAGATTCGGAAAGAACTATTGGCGTAAACCTTGTGAAGGGTGCGATTGCCCTTTAAAGCCGGCCATTGAAAGACCAGACTTAGGCAGCAACTTTATGCCACACATGTTTGGTTTATTCCCAAATGGCATAGATCCTATTTCACTTATTGAATTTTCCAAATTGCCATTTGAAGAAGCTAGCGAAAAGATTAATGTAACGGCCCAGGATGATTGCGACCACCTAGGACGAAAGCGATACGAAATGGTGCAAAGAATAGCCGCGCGGCTTAGAGATGACTTAAATATAGAGTAGTAACTAATTTTCTACGACTCACTAAGCTAGTAAAAGAATAGTAAGTAAAAGATAAAGCCCAGACTGACAATTGTCATGATGGCTTTCATGTGTTTATCAGGGACTCTTTTTACGAATCTCGTCGCATATTTGCCGGCAAAAAAACCCGAGATCCAAAAAGTTAACAGATAAGGCCAAATAATTAAGCCGGCAATACCAGTAACGACCAGCGAGTAAACCCTAGTGGGCATGGTTGCTGTAGATTTTATACCCTGACTTTGTATGAACGTCATGCCAAGTATGGACATCAACGCGATTTTGCCAAACGTTCCTTCCCCAGCACCGATAAAGTTGGTGTAGAGGCCTATAAAAAATAAAAACGCAGCTAACAGTGCATAGCTTGACTTACTAATAGACCTTGGATTTGGCTTCTTGCCAAAGTACGCATGAAATAAAACGTAAATTACTGCAGCAACCATAGTGTATTTGATAATTGTCGTGGACACGTTAAGCAGAAGCCATGTTCCAACCACGCCACCTAGTGTAATAGGTATGATTAAGAGTATTACGAGCTTCTTGTTTTCAAGAACTTTTCGGCGTGTCTCGGTTAAGATGCCCGTTTCTGTGCCAAGTGCTCCAGCAGCATCAATGGCAATAGCAGACTGTAGTGGCACACCTGCTGTTAGAAACGCGGGTATAGTCACTACGCTACCAGCGCCAACCAAACTGCCATAACTCTCGCCAATAAAGACTGCCAGAGAAATAAACGGAATATGCCACCACTCGAAATAGGCTGGTAAAAAATCATGAAACATTTAGTGCATTGTACCACTTTTTATTTAAAATTATCTGACAGTTAAAATCTTTTATTTATTGGTACTGTTCACAAAGCAGTGTTTAATTGTTTATTAAGTGATTCATGTTATCCATAACCTATACCCGTATATTTCAAATGGTGGCATACTACAGTCATATTCATAGCTAGTACTTTTTTTTTTTTTTTTTTTTTTTTTTTTTTTTTTTTTTTTTTTTTTTTTTTTTTTTTTTTTTTTTATTTACACCATAATCCAGCCCTGTTAAGCTGCTCTCATTAGAGATTTATAATCTCCTTTGCTAAAGTAACGCCAAGCCACCATCGGGTTGGTGGGGTGGTTGTATTATGGCCGCGCCAACAGACAACTAATTGTTTGCCACTGTTCCGGGGCCTTTCGTTTAAGCAGGTTGAAAAATTACGCAAGCTAGCAAGATAAATAGCATTGTTTACAAACCAGCAATCACCAACACTATTATCACGAAAAACAAGCTGTTCATTTAGCAATAGTAACACATTTTAACGCAAGCAAATACCAAACTGCTCACTCGGGGAAAGCTCATGGTTACACCATAGCTTTCATCGGAAGATTTCCTTACGAATTGCCACTGGCAATTCTCACCTCTCCATCCTTCGGATGTCTCGGGTTCGAGCCATTGCTTGGCACAAATGAAAAAGCCCCCGCCAAAAGGCTGAGACTTCTTCATTGGAGGGCCAGGAGGGACTTTCGATCCACAAGTCAAAAATCTTTGGTTTTTGCTCGCGGACCCGGCTCGCGGTCTCGCTAAGTTGCTCGACAACGCTCCGCCCGTTCGAGTCCCACGCAAGCCAAGCAGTTGGCTTGCTTCCTGCTTTCCAAAAACAAAACCGCCAAAAGGCGGTTATATTTTTGGAGGGCCAGGAGGGACTCGAACCCTCGACACCCTGCTTAAGAGGCAGGTGCTCTAACCAGCTGAGCTACTGGCCCGTAACTTATTTGAAATTTATAAATGTACTGACAACCTATATCCACGCGACTAACGGTTAGAGCATAGGTGCTTATTGTCTATTTGCCGGCAAAGCAAGCTTTGCCTATGCATCTGAGCTACTGGCCCAAAAAAGTTTCGTGCTTTTCTTTTATATCACAGTTAATAACAGATGTAAAACCTATGAGCCGCCGATTAAAATGCCGGCTGCAAAAACCAGCGCACCGCCCACCACAACTTGAAATACGGAAAGCCAGAATCTCATATTAAAGAAATGGTAACGAATATAAGCAATTGCAGTTAGCTCCGTACCAACTACAAAATAAGCGATAATCAAAGCGACATGAAGACTAGAAATCAAAAATGGCAGTGTGTGAAAAATACCGCCCAGAAATGTCATCAGACCAATTATAAACCCACGCCGCGCCGGGTGGCCGCGCCCTGTTAGCTTCCCGTCATCACTCAAGGCTTCCGCAAAAGCCATACTGATTCCTGCGCCTACCGCCGCTGAAGTGCCTACCAAGAAGGTAATGTGAGGGTTCTGGGTAGCAAAAGCTGTAGCAAAAAGTGGCGCCAAGGTGGAAACCGAGCCATCCATCAGGCCCACTAAACCCGGCTGCACGGTTTGTAAAACAAATTTATTGCTGTGTTTGTGCTCGGCCATAAAGCCTATTCTACCAGCTAGCCCGCCCCGCTGTCACATGAGTTGCAGCCTTGTTGTTATGCTCTCAAGAAACTATACTTTAGCATATGCGTATTAACCAAGACGTGCCACTGAAAAATTACACCACCATGAAAGTTGGCGGCAAATCCAGCATAATGATTACGATTAATAGGACCGACGAGCTTGAGAAAGCTGTAAATATGGTGCTAGAAAAAAATTTACCGCTATTTGTTATGGGTGGCGGTAGCAATACAATCGTCAAAGACGAAGATTTTAAAGGAGTGGTTTTACTCAACCGAATCAGAGGCTTTAAAGTTCTATCCGAAGATCCCGGCCAAGTCATCATTAAACTTGGCGGCGGCGAAAACTGGGATGATGTAGTCGCTAAAACTGTTGAGATGGGGCTAAGCGGCATTGAGGCCTTATCTAATATTCCAGGCAGCGTCGGTGCAGCTCCTGTTCAAAATATTGGCGCTTACGGCCAAGAACTTTCCAGCAGTTTAGTCGAGCTGGAAGCTTATGATATACATGATAGAAAATTCGTTACTTTAGATAATGCTGCCTGCGGCTTCGCTTATAGAACCAGTATTTTTAAAACCACAGCAAGAGGCCGCTATATTATTACCAGTACAACTCTAAGCTTGACTCACACAGCAATGCAACCGCCGTTTTATGCAAGTTTGCAAAAATATTTAGATGAAAATAATATTCAATACTACACTCCAAAAGTAATCCGTGATGCAGTGATAGCCATTAGGCGAAATCGCCTCCCAAATCCGGAGCTTTATCCTAACGCCGGTTCATTTTTTAAAAATCCGGTTATCGAAAAGTGGCTGCTGGAAGAGATTCAAAAATCTCACGACGACATCCCAACTTTCGACATGGGCCAAAATAGCTACAAAATACCCGCAGGCTGGCTAATTGAGCAAGTCGAAAAGAAAGGCTACGCCGCTCACAACTTTAAAACATATGAAAAAAACGCTTTAGTCGTCATAAATCAAGGTAATGGTAATTATGCCGACTTAAATGCTTTTAGAAACGAAATCATAAGTGCAGTCCGGGACGAGTTTCGCATTACCCTAGAGCAAGAACCAATAGAAATATAGATTTACTGTTACGGAACCGTTGTGTTTTTGGTCGAAAACCATTATGCTTTAAACTATAATGATTGGTTATAAATTACCTTTTTCGAAGGTGGAAAAACAAGAAAAAGGCTTCACTATACTAGAGCTTATTATAGCTATGGTAATCATGGGTATTCTTACCTCACTTACGGTAGTAAATGTTATAAAGTCGCAAGTTACTGCCCGAGACCAAGAACGAGTTGACGACGTAAGCACAATAGCTAGGTATTTTGAAGGCTTATACAAGCAAGGATTAAATACAAGCAACGGTTCGCTGTCCAGCTATAATGAACCGCTTTCTTACCCTAGCACCCTCTTGGTAAGTAGCACTAGTAGCAGTATCGCTTCGGCGATATTTAACGATATGAACCCCAGCGCGCTAAAATCGCCAAATGGCTTCCCCGATCAAGCCGGCACAGGATGTGGCGGAACATCTGCTACTTACACCGACCAGCAAGTAACAGGCAGCACCTCTGGCGGTGGAGTTTGGGGCTCTTGCCCTTACACCAACGACAGCAATCTGCCCAAAGCGACCGTTCATGCAGGCATACTTACGCCAGGACAAACAGCTACAATCCGCGTATATGCCCAGCCTGGTCAAAGTAGCTATACAGGTTCAACTCAACATGGAGTAACTACCTCAAGCTACGGCGCCTGGGGCGGAAGCATATCTCTTGAGTTACCAGGCACGAATGACAGTAGCGTGCCTTATGATTTGGCAAACGCTACCAACACTACCAAAGCCACGACCAGTAACATTACGCCAACTCCATCAGCCGACAATGACATATATGTATATCAGCCGCTTAACAGAGATGATTCGCTATGCACTTCAACTACCGACACCTTTTACATCCGCCCCGATCCTACACATTGTGTTAAATTCCAAATATTTTACTACGACGAAACCTCGCAAAGCATAAAAGTAACCACGAGTATAAACCAATAAGAGTATTATGAAAAAATTATCTTCAGCAGCCGGATTCAGCACAATAGAATTACTTGTAACCCTCTTTGTAGCAGCAGCTTTTGTGGGAGCTTTTTATCAACTTTTTGTAACCACAACCCAAGACAGCATAGATGCGAAACGTTATGCCACGGCTAGTACTTTGGCTTATTCAAACCTCAACCAATTCAAAAATAAACCTTCCGGCATGAGTTCTTGCAGCTCAGGTTATACTTACGAACCAAGTGAATTTAATCCTCCGATAACTGGGTCTGTCAGCGGTCTGCCGGGCAGCGTGACCCAAGCTGTCACTGCCAGTTACCCTTTCCCTTGTGGCGATAACGACGATGTTATCAAAATCGAATCAAGCGTAACTTATGGACCTACCGGGCAAAGAACAACCGTAACACATACTACATATGTTAATGACGCATCATAAAAAAAATAAATCTAACTTCAAGTCAGCCGGCGGCTTCACGTTAGTTGAGATTGTAGTGGTAGCTCCTATCGTAGTACTGGTAATCACTGCGATTTTAGTAGTGTTAGTCAATTTTGTTTCAAGCAATGCCATAACAGGCAGCCGATTATCGCTTGAAGATAACACTAACGGTGCGCTCAGTGACATGGAAGACACGCTAGCGCCCGCAAAAGGTTTCGTTAGCTCTGTTGATTCAGGCTTGGGTTTAGAGAATGCAAACTCCAGCGATTATTCATCGCGGCCCAAACTGATTGGGATAACCACCGATGAAACAGGAACTGGCAATAATGTAGCTCCAGCGCAAGAAGATTGCGGCCAACCACTTAGTTCCGACAACCTTCGGCCAACCGCTACTATTTACTACCTGGACACTTCTCAGAACTTAAAACGTCGAGTTTTAACTAAATCCAGCTCACCATGCGGCGGAGCCAGTGTTAACCCAAATAATTGCCGCGCATTTGATATAACTTCCAGCTGTGCCGATGACACCACGCTGGCAACTGATGTAACTAACTTTACTGTGGAATATTGTGTGAGCGGCACCTGTAGCACAGGTAATGATCCTGCCGCTGCAGACAGCGTAGATGTTTCAATCACCGCCCAGAAAACGGTAGCCGGTAAACAGCTTACCGCCAGCAACAGCCTTAGGATAGTTTTGCTGAGTTAAACACTATAAATCCACAAAGTGCTTGCGCTTATGGTAGGATATGTATTATCATAAGCGCATAATGCTAAAACCTAATTAGGGGGCAAACAACATATGAAAATAAGCAAATTAAAAAACCTGCGCAACAGTAAGGGTTTTACTATCGTTGAGCTCTTGATTGTAATTATCGTGATCGCAATTTTAGCGACTTTGGTAATTACTGCTTATAACGGTGTGCAAGCAAAAGCACGGGATGTGAAGCGACAAGTTGACGCAACAAGTGTAAAGAATGCCGCTCAGGCGTATTACGCCGATAATGGCACCTACCCCACTACTCAAGCTGCGTTTACTGCCAGCGGTAATACCGTAAAATTAGATAGCAGTATAGATATAACTCATACGGCAGACAGCACTCATACAAATGCGATTGGCGTATTCGCTTGTGGCACAAATCAGGGAAACAAAATCGTTTACTGGAGCGAACAAAGTAGCGCCGCACAAACAATATATGCTGGTAGTAGTGCAAGCTGTGCTGCGACAATCGTGCCATAGTGCTTTATAAAGGTTAGTAAATTTTAATAAGTTAATTAGGAGAAATATACAGTGAATAAACTAAAACAATTAAAAGACAGCCGCGGCTTTACTATAGTTGAGCTCTTGATTGTAATTATCGTGATTGCAATTTTAGCGACTTTGGTAATTACTGCTTATAACGGAGTGCAAGCAAAAGCACGGGATGTGAAGCGACAGTCTAATGCTAGCGAAGTTCAAAAGGCTGCTGAATCATATAACGCCGATAACGGGCGCTTACCCAACAGCTGTAGCTAACTTCACCGCTAGCGGCAATACTATTAAACTTGACTCCTCTATCACCGTTGGCGGTACAATCCCTAGCTCAGGTAGTCCTGATATAATTCAGGTAAAAGCGTGTGGCACTAACAAGGGAGACCAGATCTTTTATTGGAGTGAGCAGACCAGTGCTGTTAAGCAGATAAATGCTGGTGACACTTCTGGTACCTGTACTGCAATATCGTAATATAACGTAGCAGTTAAATTAAAAGGACAGTAATACTAACTAGGCAGTGGAAACTGCCTAGTTGTTTTTTCAACTTCTTGGCGCAAGCTTTCCAGTTTAGCCACGTCATCACGATGTTTAATAGCAAGAAGCATCCATTCGGCTAACTGGCTCATGTGATCTTCTTTAAAACCCCTGGTTGTTACTGCAGGAGTCCCCAGGCGAATGCCACTTGGACGAAACGGAGGTAAAATATCATCAGCAATAGCATTCTTGTTTACCGTTAGGCCAACTTTATCAAGCGCTTCCTCGGCCACTTTGCCGTCAATGTCAAAACTGGACTTCACATCCGCAAGTAGTAAATGATTATCTGTTCCGTTGGTGATTAGTTTAAAACCGCGTTTCATAAGTTCATCGGCGAAAACTTTGGCATTTGCTACTACCTGCTTTATATATTCTCTAAATTCAGGCTGCAAAGCTTCATAAAAAGTTACAGCCTTAGCCGCTATTATGTGCATGTGAGGGCCGCCCTGCATACCAGGGAAAACCGCACGGTCAATCAGCGTCGGTATGTTTTCTAAAGTCTTATCCGGTTTTTTAAGAGGGTTACTTACCACACCGTTACTCAAAATCAGCCCACTGCGTGGACCGCGTAACGTTTTATGAGTGGTGGTGGTAATAACATGGAAGCCATCATCAAACGGATTACGCGCCACTCCACCGACAATCAGACCGGCGATATGGGACATATCGGCCATTAATAATGCATCAACTTCCCTGCCTATGGCTGCAAATTTACCATAGTCAAGCTCCCTGGGGTAAGCGCTAAAGCCCGCCAAAATAATCTTTGGCTTATGTTTTAAAGCCAGCTGTCGTAATTCTTTATAGTCTATCTCACCAGTCTCGATATCTTTCATCTTATAGCGTATGAAGTTATAAAGCTTGGCTGAACGCGTTACCGGAGCACCGTGAGTTAGATGTCCACCATGGCTTAAGTCCATAGCTAGGACCGTATCGCCAGGTTCTAGCCAAGCGGAATATACCGCTTCATTAGCTGGTGCCCCGGAATGGGGCTGCACATTAGCGTGATCACATTTAAATAATTCTTTAGCACGATCAATAGCTAACTGCTCAACTTGGTCAGTATTTTCTTGGCCGCCATAGTAGCGCTTGCCGGGATAACCTTCGGAATATTTATTAGTAAACACACTACCCATAGCCGTCAACACGTCTTGGCTAACGTAATTCTCGGAGGGAATAAGTTCCAATCCTTTAGTCTGGCGCTCAATCTCTTTAGCAATGAGCTTGGCTACTGCTTTGTCTTTCATTTTTACCTCACTTTACTACTTATTGTACCTTAAAAATCCACTTGCACATATATCGTATTTGATATATTATATTTTAAATGGATGCGAATTATAAAATGCGAGTCGGCCGTCTTATTCAAGACACGCGTCTTCAGCGTGGCCTTACACAACAACAACTAGCCGAAGCTTTGGGCACTTCCCAAAGTGCTATTAACCGCATTGAGCGCGGCGGACAAAATGTTTCTCTGGAGATGCTGGCTCGAATCGGAGATGTGCTTTCAAGCGAAATAGTATCGCTCAACCGCACCGGTGCATTAAACTTCCGGGTACGTGGCGGTAAGAAACTGTCAGGAGAAATTGCAGTTAAAACCAGTAAAAACGCTGCCGTATCCTTACTTTGCGCAGCTTTACTAAACCGCGGCACCACAACAATCCGCCAGATAGCCAAAATTGAAGAAGTAAATCGCATTATTGAAGTGCTGACCAGTATTGGCGTAAAAGTAAAATGGGTTAATGAAACTGATCTTGAAGTAACTCCGCCAGCTACTTTAAAGTTAGATCAAATCAATGTTGATGCGGCTCGTCGTACCCGCACTATAATCATGTTTCTTGGCCCACTGCTACACTTATCTAAATCCTTTCAACTGCCTTACGCCGGAGGCTGCAACTTAGGTAAGCGGACTGTCGAGCCTCACTTGGCAAGCCTGCGTCATTTTGGGTTGGACGTAAAAGCCGGTACCGGCTTTTATCAGGCTACTGTAAAAAAGACTTCGCCGACTCAACCAATAGTTTTAACCGAACGTGGCGATACGGTTACCGAAAACGTATTGCTAGCCGCTGCTAAGAATGAGGGTGTTACTGTTGTCCGCAATGCTAGTCCTAACTATATGGTCCAAGACCTTTGCTTATTTTTGCAAAAATTAGGTGTAAAAATTGAAGGTATTGGCACTACTACCCTAACCATTCGTGGCAAGAAAAATATCACGACTGACGTTGAAGTATATCCTAGCGAAGATCCGATTGAAGCTATGAGTTTACTAGCTGCCGGCATTGTTACCAAGTCGACTATCACCGTCAAGCGAGTGCCAATCGAATTTTTAGAGATTGAACTTCAAACCCTAAGTGAGATGGGATTAAAATATACTCAAACTCCTGAATACAAAGCAAAAAATGGCTACACCCGCTTAACGAACATAACAACCCATGCCTCTAACCTAAAGGCACCTCTTGATAAAATTCATCCGCAACCGTTCCCAGGTTTAAATATTGATAATCTGCCATTTTTTGTACCAATTGCTGCTTCGGCTCGGGGACGCACTTTAATCCACGACTGGGTGTACGAGAACAGAGCACTTTATTTTACAGAGTTAACAAAGCTTAATGCTAATATCAGTTTGCTTGATCCTCACCGCGTTTATGTAGAAGGGCCCACTAAGTGGAGGGCAGCCGAGGTTATTTGTCCACCAGCGCTAAGGCCAGCTGTAGTAATCTTGCTAGGCATGTTAGCCGCTCCTGGAACGTCAGTGCTACGCAACGTTTATTCTATCGCTCGTGGATATGAAGATCTGGCGAATAGGTTAAACCAGCTTGGCGCCGATATTGAGTCTTTCCAAGAAATTTAAAAAGCTGCAGTATTGATCGCAGCTTTACCATTTCGCCAAGCTACCGTGCCAATTGGCTGAGCTTTAATAATGATCTTTTTACCCTTAGCGCGCAGTAAAAGTCCGCCATCATTCAGGTTGCTGTCGTTTTTTTCAACACGATAAGCGTAGCGATGCGAATGATAATCAAGGAAAATATTATCTCCGTTACGAAGCTGATCTAGCCTATAAAAAGGCGAATCGTCTTTAGTTTGCTTGGGTGTGACACCCAGCTTAAATGTATCGCCTAGTATCTTTACTATGTCTTGCGAAGTTGGATCGCCGGTAAGGTTAACCTGGCTCTTACCTGCTACTACATTCAACTTTGGTATATAAAGTTTGTAGCTTTTTTTCACAGGTGGATCCGCCTGAATCATTTGAGCAGTCTGGTTAGGGTTGAATAAGGGCCAGCCGCCAAGTGCAGGAGTAAGCGCCGTTAGCCCAATATATACAGCGGCAGCAATTAACAGCAACGCTAGAACGATAATTTTGTACCCTCCGCGAATGCTCTTTTGTTTAACTACGCCTGTTTGATAATAGTATTTCATAAATTTTTTGGGGCGAATGATGGGAATTGAACCCACGACCTTCGGAACCACAACCCGACGCTCTAACCAACTGAGCTACATCCGCCAACTCGCTCCGCCAGCCGGCGGATTGTCTAAGCAATATTGTACCAAAAAGGCTTGTTCGCCGCTAATAGAAAATCATTTTGGCTGATTGGAACGGCGTTGAGCTGCAAGACGTGACGAGTTGTCTTCTTCGCGTCTTGCCTGCAATTTTTCAAAGCGCTGCTTAGTGTCCTCGCGCTGGGCAACCGCCAGTTCCCGCTTAGCTTCTGGCACTTTCACGATTCTAGAATCAGTATAGCCACGAATAACTCGCCTATTATTTTCTCTTCTCCGCCGTTCTTTAAACGACCTAAAGCCATCTGCCCCCATTTGCCTGGCGCGCGCGTTATCGGCAAAACCATAAGTATGAAATTGCTTATTATCCCCAGGCCCGCCTAGATAATCATAAATGCTCATTGAGCTTATGATACCATGAACTAATTTAAGAGCTAACTGCAGGCGGTGGTGGTAGGATCTGTAGAACTTTGAGTCATATAATAGACAATGCTGCTATATTTTGAGCTGGCGCCTTTTAAGCAAAAAGTGCTACTGCTGCCGGAAAGTAGCGTTAAAGTCACATCTGAATTAGGAGTTACAAGATTGTCTAGCTCTGTCTGGGTAGTTGGGTACTCGCCATTCTTAGCTTTTACGGAACGAAATTTTGTAACGGCAGATTGCAGATTAGATTGCACTGTAGTATCGGCTGACTTTTTTAGATACGAAGATCCGACAACTGTCACAATAGAGGTAAGGATACCGATTACAACAATAACTACTAACAGCTCCACTATCGTAAAGGCAGAGTCAGAACTAAAAAGCTTATGCCTCATATTAGGTAGTGTAAGCGATGGGCTTATCTAAAGCAAGGTAAGACGCGCCAAGGTAAGCTTTCTTTTGGTTCTACTATTGGTACCCCGGGTAGGACATCGCTACGCTCTTCCACTCAAAAGTGCTCGAAGTAAACTTCTGTGCGCTTTTTCGCTTCACCGAACCTTAACGGTTCGTGATTCGCTAACACGAATCTACCAGTGAATAACTGGCCATCAAGGCCAAACATTCACTGGTACCCCGGGTAGGATTCGAACCTACGGCCTTGAGCTTAGAAGTCTCCTGCTCTATCCAGCTGAGCTACCGGGGCAAATATCAATACCTTTTTAAAGTATATCAAACTATTTTAACCATCTCTGGTACTTCACTGGAGTTTTTATGGGTTTGCTCCACGCGATATAATAAAGCTAGAAACTATTAAGGTAAAGGAGGAAAAATGGTAACAAGATTTGTACTAGGAATAATTAACTTTTTCTTAGCGTTGGCAGAGGTGTTTTTGGGATTGCGAGTAATATTACGCTTCTTCGCAGCCAACCCCGACGCTTCGTTTGTGCACTGGGTATACGCTTCAAGCGATGTATTAATGCAACCGTTTCGTGGCATATTCCCAACTACTGTTATTGGGCGTGATCATGTTATTGATTTTTCAGCAATCTTCGCCATGGTGGTATACGGCTTAATAGCGTTGGCTTTTGCTTCTGTAGCCGTATGGTTATCTCCACATTCTAAAACTACTACAGTAAAAAAGAAATAGTACTTGGTGCGGGTGGCGAGAAAGCACTCCGTTATATCCACTCGCACAGTGCTCGAAGTAAACTTCTGCGCGCCGCACTCGTTTCACGAACTCGCCGCTCGCCCTGCTCGCTAATATGCGAGTTTAATCCCACCCATCTACATACCAATGTTTAACCCTCGGCTTGCCGAGAGCTAAACATTGGTGCGGGTGGCGAGAATCGAACTCGCGTCTCTAGCTTGGAAGGCTAGCATAATAGCCACTATACAACACCCGCTTAAACGCTTAGATTATACCACGCCAGTTTACTCTTCTTCTTTGATAGCTTCAATATCGGCGCGAGATATTTCAATCACGCTACCAGGCTTTGTTTGGGCTTCAAGCATCCGTTTGGCAACTATATTCTCTACGCTGCGTTGCACCTCGCGGCGTATCGGCCTGGCACCCAGCCGCGGATCATAGCCACGCTCAACTAGCAAAGCCTTGGCGTCATCGGCAACTTTTACGCTAACTTTTTGGTTTTCCAAGTTCTTATTTACGCCGACTAAAATTATGTCTGCCACTTGGAGCAACTCCTCTTTTGTAAGCGGGCGGAATACTACTATCTCATCAAAGCGGTTAAGAAACTCCGGCCTAAATTCTTGGCTGTCGATAAGCTCATTAACAAACTGTTCCTCAAACTGTTCAACTTTCTCACCTTTTTCAATATGCTGGCGAATTTTCTGCGCGCCGGCGTTACTGGTAGCTACCACGATAGCATCACGGAAGCTGACTTCACGGTTTTTAATATCGCGCAGGATTCCTTCATCCAACAGCTGTAACAAAGTAGTTAACACATTAGGATGGGCCTTTTCAATTTCATCAAGCAGCACCACACTGAATGGCTGTTTCATAACTTGGGCCGTTAAGCTGTGCGGATCGTCAGCGCCGTCGGCAATCAAGCGTGAAACATCGTCTGATTTAACATATTCGTTAAGGTCAATCCTAAGTATGCGGTCTTCGCCGCCAAAATAAACATCAGCCAAAGCCTTCGAAAGCTCTGTCTTACCTACGCCGGTTGGACCCAAAAACAGGAATGTGCCGATCGGCCGGTCTTGATTGCGAACGCCCGCCCGTGCCCGGCGTAAGGCATCGCTCACCACTTTAACCGCACGCGTTTGGTTAATCATGCGCTCGTGAATTTTCTTTTCCAAATTAAGCAATTTTGAGCGTTCTTCGCCGCCACTGGCAACACCTACTTTAATATCCATAGTCTGTTCAATTGCCTGCTGTACGGAATGCGCCGTTACCAAACCATTTTCGTTGTAGCTGGCGGCCGACTCCAGCAATTTCAGCGCCCGACCCGGCATAGCCAAGTCATGTACATAGCGTTCACTTAAACGATAAGCCTCCAGTAATGCTTGGTACATGTAAGAAACTTTCTGCTGAAATTCCACAAAAATAAGCTGGTCTTGCAGAACTTTTAAAGTTTCTTCCTTGTTGGCTGGCTTGACCATAACTCGATTCATAGCATTCACTAAGCTGGAATTACGCTGAGAAATCTGCAACCAGCGTTGTTCGTCCATAGTAAGGATCATCCGCAAACCGCCACCTTCTAAGATAGGTACCAGCAAGTTGGTTAAGTCAACCGAGCCGACACCTTCTTCAAAGAAAAGCTGGGCGTCGTCCAGACAAATAATGATATTTTTAGCATGATAGGCCTCGTTTAAAAGCTGGCTCATCAGACCTTCAAGCTGGCCGCGTCCTGGCGCAGCTGAAATAAGTGCACTGGCATCAAGCATAATAACTTGGCGAAATTTTAATTTGCCTGGCAATTTAGAAGATGCGTCCATTAACCTCTCGGCAAAAGCATTTACCAAAGTGGTTTTGCCTACGCCTGCCGGACCGACCAATGTAATATTTTGGCGCCCACTGCTGCTAAAGGTATCTATCATTTGATCCAGTGCTTGTTTATGGGACTCCAGATGAATTGCTGACAAGTTTCCGTAAGCTAACTGCTTGCTTATATTCACACCGAATTTTTGCAGAGCCGGTATCCAACCAAACGACCAATCGCGAGCAATCCCACCGGTACGCTTAGGATCCTTAGCCCTTTTAAAGAGCTCCTCCATGTGGCGATACCACTGAACGCCGCTAACCAAATCATTAACGCTAATCTGCAGTTGAGCTAACATCTCATCAGCTTGCGAATGGTGGCGCACGATGGCCGTTAGCAAAATACCAGCCGAAACGCCTTTTGCGCCCACTTCGCTCTGTAGCTTCAAAGCTTCTTGCCAAACGGCCTGTGTGTCGGTCGCATCTTTAGAAGTAATTTCATCTAAAAATCTTGGGGTAAGACCAAACCTGACAGCAAAAAACTTGCCGCCGTTAGTTTGCAAAATTGCTTTAACCAAATCGGCCGGCGACGGATTATTGTTTAAGTGGCTTAACACTTCGCCTTCCAGCAAAGCCCCGATAGATTGCGAGCTAGAACTTGGCGGTAAATCGCGCAAATCTCCGCGCCACCACTCCAACCACATAGCTGGCAACACAGCAATCCCAAACAACAACCATGAAAATGCAGAGTGAGTAATTACCAAGGCTAGACCGCCAACCGCAAAGATTACGACTACCGATGCTAAAATCAATCTAAGCGGTTTAGTGTAATAGCGTAGCGCTCTGGCTTTGGCGACCCTTAAAGAACTGCCAACTGTTATAGCTGCGTTCGCACTCATGGCGCCCACCCTGAAAGTGTTAAAATTAGCCCCACAACCGGCAAAATCGGCACTAGCGGCCACAAAATTAATGTAGCGCCGTTAATAATCAAACTTACAATCAAAGCTAAAATACCTACAAAAATCACAATAATACGCATAAAGGCGCCGATAAATCTTGAAATTAATTTACTAATAAACGCTTGGATTTTTATGCTCAGAGTGCCTTCAGCTTTCCCGGCATCAATCTGACGAAATGGCGCGAAAAGGGTTTTAATTAGCAACGTAATAGAAAAGGTGTCCAGCAAGCTAGCCAAGCGGTTTTTCGCCATTACCCCACGCTGTCGCCAGCCGTCGCCATACCACCACGAAAATAACCCTATAATAAGCATGTGTTTATTGTAACAGATTCTTAGAGCCCATTTTAAAGTCCACTTCCGAGGCAAAACGGGATTTTGAGATGGGTTCTAGAGTATAATGAGAAGGATACATGGCAAAACCACACATTACACTCCTTGGCAAAGTTATTCGGCAAACTGCACAATTTCGTGGCGGCGGGTCGGCGCTACCCGGCTTAGTCGTCGAGAAACTAGATAAACATTTTTTGGCCCACGCTCTAGGCCAACTGCCCCATGGTGTGGTGGTTATCAGCGGCACCAACGGCAAGACCACTACTGCCAAAATGGTAACCGAGCTGCTGGAAAGCCAGGGCTTAAAAGTTTTTACCAATCGTAGCGGCAGCAACTTTATTCGCGGCGTTATTTCCTCTTTACTGGGCGCCATGAGCTTGGATGGCAAGCTAGACGCTGATATAGCAGTTTTAGAGCTAGACGAAGCCCACGCCGTTCACTTTGTGCGTGAAGTTCCACCAAGTTACAGTCTGCTGCTAAATGTCATGCGTGATCAGCTAGACAGATTTGGTGAAATAGACACCACAACTAAGCTGCTGGAAACAATTGCTAAAAACACCGAAAAAGGAGTGGTGCTAAACCGCGAAGACAATCAACTCAATAAAATCGCCAAAAGTCTGCCTAAAACGCTTGATGTTAGCTATTTTGGACTGAGCCAATCGACGCGCCAACAATTCCCTAACGACGACGAACTTTACACCCAAAAAGTTTCCCCTTCCAGCCAAAAACTTAGCGGTGTTATTCTAGAAAGCTTAAAAGGCCAAAGTGCGACGTTTTTATATAACAATCAGCCAGTTAAAGTTAGTCTCAGGCTAAACGGTATATACAATGTTTTCAATGCCGCAGCGGCACTAGCTCTAGTTAAAGTGGTTTGTGGCAGCAAATGTAATCAAACCAAACTTTTTGAGGCTCTTTCTAAGGTAACGCCGGCTTTTGGCCGCGGCGAATCCCTGACCGTCAATGGCCAGCCTTTGGAATTGGTGTTAGTAAAAAACCCGGCCGGCTTTCGTTTGAGCCTTCAGTCTTTTGACTCAAAAAATGTCGATACCATGATTGCCATTAACGACAATTACGCCGACGGGCGCGACATGTCGTGGCTGTGGGATGTTAACTTTAACAGCCTAAAAACCTCCGGCGTCGCCTCAGTTAGCGGCACCCGCGCTTATGATATGGCGCTGCGACTGCAATATGACGAAGTAAAAGTCTCAAGTGTAGATACCAATTTAAAATCTGCTTTGAAGCAATTGCTAAGTACAAATCTTAAAAGACCAAAGCGCATTTTTTGCACTTACACCGCCATGTTGGCTCTGCGCAAAGAGCTAAAAAACGTTACTAAAGTGGAGAATGCCCTATGAGCCAAAACAAAAAATCTATTTCCGTCTTGCAACTCTACCCCAATGAAATGAACATTTATGGCGACTGGGGCAATGTGCTCGCACTGGCCAGACGCCTGCAGTGGCACGGCTACGACTCAGAAATTTTAGAATACCTGCCTGGGCAAGACTTTCCTAAAGATACCGACATTATCGTCGGCGGCGGCGGGCAAGATTCAGGCCAACTAAAGGTGCAAGAAGATTTGCATAAAATTAGCAGCTCATTGCATAAACTAGCCGACGACAACACGCCGATGCTAATGGTGTGTGGGCTTTACCAACTCTTCGGCCGTTTTTTCAAAACAAGCGAACAAACAATTAAAGGCATAGAAATCTTTAAAGCCGAAACCCACGCCGGGCCAAAACGACTGATAGGCAACGTGGTGGTTGAAACCGAGCTGGGCGAAATTATAGGCTATGAAAACCACAGCGGACTTACCGCACTGGATGTAGGCCAGCCAGCTTTAGGAACCGTCAAAAAGGGCGACGGCAACAATGGCAAAGATAAAACCGAAGGAGCTATTTATAAAAACGTTTACGGCACTTACCTGCACGGCTCTTTGCTACCTAAAAATCCACACTTGGCAGACAAGCTAATTGAAGCAGCCGCTATTAAAAAATACGGCGAATTCGAACCCGGCGTAATCGACGACAGCTTCGCCCAAAAAGCCCGAGCCGTCGCCAAAAAACGCCCACGTTAGTTATGTGTGCTTAAAATTGTGATACAGATGCCACTTTAAAGGTGGCTGATTTTAATGCCTTTATTTGACCATCTTCAACATATTCAAAGGCTTTGAAATCTTGTGATTGATTTGCACCAAGGTTATCTACGGATACTGTATCATCAGTAATTCTTTTACCGCTTGCGTCAATCGCCTCAATTTGAATAGAATACGACTTCGTTTCCTTAGTTTTATTTTTTACTGTAACTGGCAATTTAGTGTTAGTCATAAACTCTCCAGGTATTGCCGTGAAAGTTCCTAGTTTTACATCAACATCTTTACCTAAAATCTTATTTGTACTTTTACCAGTAGACTCATCTACTGACTTATTAATCTCATCACCCGTTTTGTCGAGAACAGAGCCATAAAAACTTTGGCTAGCGATAACTACAACTATACCAATAACTGAAAGTATGACTGCGGTAATAGCAAGTTTTCGTCCTCTTTTCTTGTTCTTTTTAGTCTTTATAACACCCACAATTCCGAGTATTAAACTGATAGCTAAAAGTAGAAAAGCAAAGTTATTAATAATTGGGACAGCAGATAAAAGTAAGCCAATTATAGATATAATTAGTCCAATCATTGATGATAGTGACATTTTATCCTCAGCACTCATAATTTATATTATTTCACCTCCTTGTTGCTTATAGTAAACATACTACCATACTGCCTTACTATTACAAATGTCAGTGGTTACTGACGAATGTAAGCAATAGTCTAAAAGTAATGACAAATGCGACTAACAATATTTATAAAGTTATCGGTGAGAGAATACGCAAACTTCGAAAAGCACAGGGTTTAAGCCAAGAGCAACTTGCCGAACGCTCTGGAATTGACAGAAGCCACATGGGATTTATCGAGCAAGGCCGCCGTCAACCTACTCTCAGCACTTTGCATAAACTAACTAAAACCTTAGGAATATCGCTAGAAGTATTATTCCAAGGACTCTAACTTAACAAAAACTCTAAACCAAGCTAAGCGTTTAAGAATTTTTAAACCAGTTCGCTTAAAGCGAACGTTTGAAAATTCTAAAGGAGAAATCATGAAGACCCTGCTAACATTTTTGGCAAATTTATTTTGCAAAAATGTACTGCAGGGTCAAAATATATTTCGACGTGGTCGGGGTGACTGGACTCGAACCAGCGACCTCACGGTCCCAAACCGCGCGCGCTACCAACTGCGCCACACCCCGTCTTCGGGATAGCCTGTCAGTTTCTTTAATTTTAAGAGGCTGCGATAATTATAGCGGAGTTTACCTCTGACGGCAATTTATTTGGCGTATTCTATAGCGCGGGTTTCGCGGATTACATTTACTTTGATGGTGCCAGGATATTGCATGGTGCTTTCAATCTTGTTGGCAATGTCGCGGGCCAGCTTGATGGCTGAAAGATCATCAATATTTTTTGGCTGCACAATCACACGAACTTCGCGGCCGGCAGAAAGCGCATAGGCTTTGTCGATTCCTTCAAAGCTGGTGGCGACGTTTTCAAGGTCGCGCATGCGCTCGATGAAGTTTTCGGCACTGATGTTGCGTGCGCCGGGGCGAGCAGCGGAAAGCGAGTCAACCACGCGCACAACCAAAGCTTCCGGCGTGGTAGCGTCAATATCTTCGTGGTGGGCTTCAATGGCATGGCAGATTTCTTTGCTTAGGCCATATTTACGTGCCAGCTCTGCGCCAATATGGTGATGCTTGCCTTCCATGCGGTGCGTAACGGCTTTGCCGATGTCGTGTAGCAAGGTAGCAGTTTTCACGGTGCGAACGTCCGCGCCGATTTCCTCAGCAATCAAGCCAGCTAGGTGTGTCATTTCGGTACTGTGCTTTAAAACGTTTTGGCCATAGCTGGTGCGAAACTTCAGCTCGCCAAGCAAACGCAAAAGTTCTTTTGGAATACCGACTACGCCAACTTCGCGGGCAGCGTCTGCGCCTGTGCGGTCAATATCCTTATCAATTTGCTTGCGGGCTTTTTCAACTATCTCTTCAATGCGCGCCGGGTGGATGCGGCCGTCTTTCATCAACATTTCTAAGGCTTCCCTAGCAACTTGGCGACGTACCGGGTCAAAGCTGGAAAGCACTACCATGCCAGGCGTATCGTCTACCAAAATATCTACGCCGGTGGCTCGTTGAAGTGCTTGAATGTTGCGGCCTTCTTTGCCGATAATACGACCCTTCATATCGTCGTCGGCAAGCTTCAGGGCCGTAACCGTTCGTTCAGCCGTAACTTCACTGGACATGCGCTCCATGGCGCTAAGCAAGATGGTTTGGGCTTTTTCTTCGGCATCCGCCTCAGTATCTGCTTGAAGCTTTTCAACCAAGCCGACAAGGTCTTGCTTAATGTCGCGCTCGGTCATTGACATTAATTTTTCAGCGGCGTCTTTTTTGCTAAGTTTGGCAATTTTTTCCAGTTTGTCTTGTTGGCGTTTCCGGATATCGCGAATCTCGTCTTTTAGCTCTTCGACACCGCTTTCCTGCTTGCGCAGTTTTTCGGCCCGTTTATCGAGCTCTTCCAGTTTGCTGTCCAGACTAGTTTCTCGTTCGGCAAGCCGGTTCTCAATTTTTTTAGTTTCTTTGCGGCGGTCTTGTTCGTCTTTTTTAGCTTCCTGATGTATGCTCTGCGCTTCTTCCTGCGCTTTTAAAACGATGTCGCTGGCTTTGTTTTTGGCTTTGGCAAGCTCTTTTTCAACTTTTTTAGCATTGTTCGAGCCACTGCGCCGAACAGCTACCGTGGCACCACCAACGCCAAGAACTGCCCCTATAAGCGCGGCAAATATAGCTTCTATCATAACGTCTCCCTTTCCTAAATGCTGACACCGGTGGCGCTATACAAAAATTAAAATGTATCGCAACAATATGGTTGAGACCAGTCCGTTTGGCGCTAAAGAAATACAAAAAAGTCAATCAGTAGGAGCCACCGTTTCAGCAAAATATATCTAGTAATAAAAGCGGTCTCTTAACTTATATTGTAAACGCTATGTTAGGTTTTTAGCAACTTATTTTTTGGGTTTGGTGATATTAGCAGCGTGGCCATATTCGGGCTGGACTATTTTATCGTTTTTACCGGCTTTTAGCTTAGCCAGGCCACTTTTTTGCCAGTTTTCGCCAGACACTCCGACTATCGGAATATTAAGAGAATAAGCCAAAGTGTTAAATACCGTAGTGCCAATCCTTAAACCGGTAAAACTTCCCGGCCCGCTAAAAACTACCAGGCCTGTAAGTTTATCAAAACCTGACTGGTTGGACTTTAAGAATTTTTCCAGCTGGCTAAGCAAATCTTTGGAAAGCCGCCTGTCGGCTTGCCAGTTATTTTCGGCCACTAAAATGTCGCCATCATATAACGACATTTCACATAACGGTGTAGACGTTTTAATTGTTAAAATCATTTCAGCGCCTCCGATAATTTAGAATCGGAATTTATATTGACTGCTCGACTTTGCTCGCCTTTGGCTTTAATTTCAATGGTAACGCGATCTTTTGGCAGAAGCTGAGCTGTAGATTTAGCCCATTCGATAAGCGTAACTCCGTCTTTATCATCTAACGATTCTTGCAGTTGGTGAGTCAATAAACCGATACCCTCCAAGCGGTAAAAATCGTAGTGATGTAACCACAGACCGCTTGGCGCTTGGTAGCTACGGCTTAGCGTAAAGCTTGGGCTGGACACTTCGTCTTTAATGCCCATACCTTTGGCGATACCTTTTGCCAAGGTAGTTTTGCCAGCGCCCACATCTCCAACTAACTCAATGGTCGACTTGCCCTCTAACTGGCGACCTAGCTTTTCTCCTAAATTTTGCATTTCGTCAGCTGACGAAATCATAAGACTTGTCTCTTGCATATTCTCTATATTATATCCTGCTGAGCCTTTAGTAGTAAAACCACTTAAAAACATTAGCACTAAACACTAAAATTGCTTATAGTATTACTAGTATATGCGTATATCTGACGTTACTATTGAGGACCTGCTTAAGAAAAGTGGTCACCTCACCGACGAACAGCTAAAAAAGTTGCGCGAAGAGCAGCGTGAAAACCGCCGGCCTTTGCAAGACTTGGTTGTTCGCCATGAACTGATTAGCGACAAAGAACTGACTAAGCTTTATGCCGACTATGCCAGTATTCCTTATATTGAGTTGGACCCTAGTAAGATTCCGAGTGAAACTTTATCTCTTATACCAGAGAGAATCGCCCGCCAGTACAATGCTGTAGTATTCAAACAGGAAGACGGCGTTAAGTATCTGGCAATGGAAGACCCTGATGATATTCAGGCAGTAGACTTTATCCAAAAACAGCTTGGTACAAATTTAAAAATATATTTAGCTACTAAAGAAAACATACTTCACGCACTGGATAATTATCGCGGAGATGCCAATAAAGAGCTGAGCGACATTATCAAGGTAAATAAGGAAGAAGATGCTGAGCATCCCGATCAAATTTCTGAAGCTGACATATCCGAGGATTCGCCGATTGCCCAAACAGTTAACCTCTTGCTTGAGTATGCGGTGCGCGCTAACGCTTCCGACGTTCATATTGAACCGCGGGAAGAATTCATTCAAATCCGATACCGAGTCGACGGCGTGCTAAAAGAAGTAAACCGCTTGCCTAAAGACGCCGCCGGAGCCTTAATCAGCCGTATAAAAATCCTGTCTAGCTTAAAGATTGACGAACGCCGCACCCCCCAAGACGGACGTTTTAAAATTACTCTTGCCGGCCATACTTACGCGCTTCGTGTCTCTACTTTACCCGTAGCTGATGGCGAGAAAGTAGTAATGCGTATTTTAGATGAAGGCAACAAAGCTCTTAGTCTACAGGATCTGGGTTACTGGGGACGCACTTTGCAGGCTACCAAAGAAGTTATTCAAGAACCTCACGGCATGATACTGGTTACCGGTCCTACAGGTTCTGGTAAATCAACCAGTTTATTCAGTATTTTAACTATCTTAAATAGCCCCGAAGTTAACATCTCAACCGTTGAAGATCCGGTTGAGTATAAGATTCCAGGCATTAACCAAACCCAAGTTAATCCTAAAGCCGGTATGACATTCGCATCGGGCTTAAGAGCGTTGCTGCGCCAAGACCCCGACATAGTAATGGTCGGTGAGGTTCGAGACGTTGAGACCGCTGACCTTTCCGTACAAGCTGCTTTAACCGGACACTTGGTATTCACTACTCTGCACACCAATAATGCAGCCACTAGCTTGCCGCGTTTGCTTGATATGGGAATCGAGCCTTTCTTAATCGCCAGTACCGTAAGAGCTACCATTGGTCAACGATTGGTACGAAGACTTTGCACTAAATGCCGCATTTCTTTCACGCCATCCCCTAACGAAATAGAAAAAGTATTTCATGCCTTCAACATGACTAACCAGATGCTTGAGCGGATTAATGCCCTGGAAGTAGCCGCTTTAAAGGAGGGCATAGGTAAAAGCATCGGTGACGCCCTAGGCTCAACTCCCACTGGCATCACTAAATTATGGCGAGCTTCTGAAAAAGGCTGCGATAACTGTAACAGCAGCGGCTATAAAGGCCGCCTCGGCATTTATGAAGTATTGCCCAACACGCCAGAAATCCAAAAACTTATTGTTAGTAACGCTACCAGTAACATGATCCAAAGTCAGGCTATTAAAGAGGGTATGGATACTATGCAGGTTGATGGATTAGTAAAATCTTTGCGAGGCGAAACGAGCATTGAAGAAATTTTACGTGTAACTAGAGAATGATACTATGGCACAGTTTACTTACTTAGCTGTTAATGAAAAAGGTGAAAGCGTCAATGGGAATATTGAAGCCACTGATCGTGCCGCTGCCGTAGCTACCTTATCTAAGAAAAAATTGCGCCCTATTCACCTGAAGTCAGGCACCCCCAGTAGCAACGACTTATCGAACATATTTGACAGATTTTTTAACTCAAAGGTAAAAACTAATACTTTAGTTATCTTCACGCGCCAGTTAAGTACCATGATAGGTGCCGGCGTACCTTTGCTAAGAGCGCTCAATGCTCTGAAGAGTCATGCCGACAACCCCCTTCTTAAAAGTACTCTTGATAAAATAATTGATGATATTCAGGGGGGATCAGCACTTGCCGATTCCATGTCTAAACACCCCAGAGTGTTCAGTGATGTATATGTTAATATGGTGCGCGCCGGTGAGGCTGCAGGTATCTTGGAAGAGGTGCTGGAAAGGCTGGCTTTACAACAGGAAAAGAATAATGCTATCCGCAAGAAAGTCAAAGGTGCAATGACTTATCCGGCAGTTCTGCTGGTGGTTACAACTGCAGCATTCTTTGGCCTTATGCTTTTTGTAATTCCGCGAATCAGCGTTATTTTAAAGAGCCTGGGTGGCCAAGGCGCCCAGCTGCCAGCTCTCACCCAAGTTATGCTGGGTATCAGCAGTTTTGTACAAAACTTCTGGTGGTTAATCATTTTAATCTTAGTAGGCGGAGTATTTTTGATTACCCGCTACGTCCGCACCCCAACCGGTAAAAAGAACTTCCACACCCTGATTTTAAAGCTTCCTATAGTCAAAAGTATTGTCATTAAAGTTTGCGTAGCTCGTTTTGCAAGAACTTTTGCATCACTGATGTCCGCAGGCGTAGGCGTAGTCGGAGCGCTGCAAGTTACCGGCCGAGCGGTAGGAAACGTGGTATACCAAGAGACCTTAGATAATGCCATAGATGAAATCAAAAGCGGTAAACAACTTTCAGAAATTATTGCTAACAACCCTTTGTTTCCTGATATAGTGAGCCAGATGTTGGCCGTTGGCGAAGAAACCGGCCAAACTGACACCGTACTTATAAAAGTAGCTGATTTTTATGAGGAAGAGGTAGATGTTGTAGTTAACAGCCTGGGCTCCATCATTGAGCCTGTGATGATTATTCTAATGGGCGCAATGGTAGGACTAATCGCCGCTAGCGTTATTATGCCAATCACCAGTTTGGCGCAAAACGTTAAAGGATAGAAGAGCAGTGTACCAACAGATAACCTCATGTTATACTAACGACAAGTTAATGTGGGCATCATGAATCGACTTTTTTATAAAGACAAACCAATCATAGGACTTGATATTAGCCAGACCGGGATTAAGGTCATGGCTCTAGATTTTAACCACTGGTCGGTGCTGGGTTATGGCTCTGTAGATTTAGACCCGGTAAAGATACAGAAAAGCCTTGATGATAATGATGATTACTTAAGTACCAACCTGAAAGATTTGTTAAAAGAAAAAGTTATTGGCAAAATTAATAGCGATCATGTAGTTTTGAGTATCCCGACCTCAAAGACATATGCTAGGACTTTCAGCCTTCCTGCCAGCGCTGAGGTCAACTTAAAAGAAGCTATCGAGCTTGAGGTAGAGCAATACATTCCTGTACCTATGGCTCAGCTATATGTTGATTATGAAATTATAAGTCGAGAGAAAGACAAAATCACTATCTTGTTGTGCGCGGTGCCAAAAACAATCGTTGATGCTTGCGTAAGCGCCACAAACCGCGCAGGCCTATCGGTAGCAATGGTTGAACCAAGCGTTAGTGCTATTGCTCGTCTGTTGACTTTTACAGAAGATGGAAGCTTGCCTACCGTAATCGTAGATATCGGCCCAGCTACTACTGACATTGCAATTCTTGACGGCTCCATTCGAGTTACCGGCAGTGTAGCGATCGGTGGCAATACTTTTACGCTGGAAATTGCTAAGAAACTTAAAGTTCCTCTGGAGAACGCCCATCAACTAAAAGTGCTACAAGGGCTTAGTCCGGGCAATAACCAAACAAAGTTAGTAAGTTCTTTAGAGCCTAGTCTGAGGCGCATAATTGCTGAGACCAAAAAAGTAATCCGTTATTATAACGAAAGGCTGGAAAATAGTCGCAAACTTGAACAGTTGCTGGTTGTAGGCAGCGGATCCGGCGTACCTGGCATGGGAGAATACTTCACAAATACTATGGTTATGCCCGCTAGAGTAGCCAGCCCGTGGCAGATACTTAACTTCGGCAACTTGAAACAACCAGCCAAGCAAATTAAACCGCGCTATATAACCGTGGCGGGCCTTGCCAGTGTTAAGCCCAAGGAGATTTGGCAGTGATTAACTTATTAGGGTACGAAGACAAGAAACAGCTTAGAGCAGCCAGAATAAATTCGATACTGCTTGACTATATTATTCTCGCTTTAGCGACTATTGTAGTAGTAGGTTTACTGTTTGCTGCAAGTTTCATTTTTATGAATTTTGAGCAGCAAAGTGCAAAAAGCAGCGTAGCTGACAACCAAGACCGTTCTAGAAAGTACGCGAGCATTAAAGCTCAGGCTGAAAGTTTTGCCAATAACTTAAGCATAGCCAGATCTATCCTCTCCAACGAAATAAGCTACAGCGATCTGACAATTGCAATCGCCAAAGCTCTTCCCCCAAATACAGTACTTAGCAGCTTGTCTCTATCGCCGCAGACATTTGGGTCACAAATGTCTTTGGAAGTAAGAGCCGATAGTTATGACGGGGCTTTGAACCTGAAGTCTAAGCTTAGCCAATCACCCTTATTTACCGACGTTAATATTGGTAATATCACTCGCGATGGCAGCGGACACTCGGGCTATGACGTGACTATAAATACCAAGTTCGCAGATAAACAAACCGCACTAGATTACATAAATCAGGAGCTACACGGTGAAAAAAAGTAAATTAACGGCAGTCACTCTACAACGGTTATTCCTGATAGGAATATTCTTGCTGGTTATAGGTGCGGTTTTTGGCTTCATAGCTTTAGGCAAAGTATTAGAGAGCAAGGCTCTGCAAGTTAACCATGCCCAAACCGATGCATCCATAGGAAGCGATAACGTTAAACAACTTGAACAGCTCAATAAAGATTTAAAAACCCATAGCGATACGGTAAAAAGGGCGAAAGAGATCGTAGCCGACAGTAAATCTTACCAATACCAAGATCAAATAGTGCAGGATATAAACTCCTTTGCAGACAGAGTAGGGATTACTGTACTGGGCTATAACTTTACCGACAACCAAGATGGATCTGCGCCGCCTACCTCTACACCGGGTAGCACAACAACCAGTCCCGCGCCTGGTTCAGACGTCCCCGGGACTACTCAATCTTCAAATTCTACCCCGCCTGGGATAAAGACAGTGACCGCAAATATAACTTTAAAAAATCCCGTTCCTTACGCCAGTTTCCTAAAATTTCTCAAACTTATCGAACAAAACGTTACCAAGATGCAAGTAACAGGAGTATCATTAACTCCGGATACAGAACACCCTGGTCAAATATCTAACCCTACAATAGGTTTAATAGTGTATGTAAGGTAAGTTCAATGAAAAATTCCAATCTCAACATCAATATGACAACCATCAAGCGGCAGTTTAAGAAAACAACGGCGCCAATAGTTAAGCATCGAACATTATTAGTTATACTGCTTGCTTTAACATCAATTATGATTACGGTCTATAAAGTGGACATCATATTAACCCAAACCCAAGACCAGAAATACGAAACCCAATCCAGAAACGAAAAGGCCGTAAAAACCCAGTTCGACCAAGAAACGATTGACAAAATACAGCAACTGCGAGACCCCCAGACTAGTCATGACGTTCCTAATTTACCAGGCGGTAGGATAAATCCGTTTACGCAATAAACTGTTATAATAAATATCATGTTAATGCTTTACCAGCAGATATTAGGAAGCGATGTGCTTAGCCTCCACACGGGCAGCAAGGTCGCAACCGTTAAAGAGGCTATCATTAATCCGCACGATCTTAAGGTAATTGGCTACTTTGTAGACTCCCCCGTTCAAGAAGGTAAAGAGAAGTTAATTTTAAAAACTAACGACATCCGCGAAGCTAATGAATCTCGAATTATTATTGACTCTGTAGACGAACTTATCGCCGCTAAAGATTTAGTAAAATTCGAGGAAGTTATCAAAATGAACTTTCAGCTTATCAATTTGGAAGTTATCGACGATACGAAAACCAAGCTGGGCAAAGTGGCAGAATACAGTTTAGACCCGTTAACCTTTTTGATTCACCAACTTCATGTAAAACGCCCTTTGATAAAAAGTTTGCAAATTTCTGAGCTGCTTATTAACCGTTCGCAAATAATTGAAGTTACCGATAATCACATTGCAGTCAGTTCAGCCAGCTTAAAAGCCGGAGCGGAAGCTCCGTTGACAGAGCCTGGATCTTTTAATAATCCATTTCGAAAGCCCCAGACTGAAAGTAGCACTGCTACGATTGGTCGCTGAGTTCTCGCTTAATATCGCTATAGTTAAATCCTTGGCGAGCCAGATAGGCAATTAGCTTTTGCGGATCATCGTAAACTTTTCGTTTCTTGCTAATAATTTTTTGTAATGCTGCTTGCTCGTCGTAATCTTTACTTAACCCAAGAGCTTCTTTAATATTTTCGCTGCTTACGCCTTTTTGCCTTAACTCCAGTTCCAGTTTACGGCGGCTAGTCGGTTTAGCAAGCGAGCGAGATCGCACCCAAAACTGGGCAAATTTTTTATCATCGATGTAGCCTCGTTCTTTAAGGCGTTCAACTATACGGGTTTTTAACGACTCTTCGACTTGCCTGCGCCACAAATAGTCATTGATTTCTTTTTGGCTGCGCGGCCGAATAGTAACAAAATTTAGAGTTTTATCATAAGTTTTGGCAAAGTCAGATTCCTGTTGCCATTTGTTAATCTCGGGTTCTGTTAGCTGCTTACCCGTTCTTAAACCGCTTGTAACCAACTGCGAATCATGCAGTGAAAAAGCAAACTTATCATCGATATAAATCGAAACGTAGTCGGCGCGTTTGGCTTGTCTTTTAATAGAGGTTATGCGGCCAGCCTGTGCCATAAACTATATTTACTCTTCTTCTGCAACAACCTTTTCACGAACCTTTTTATCAAGTTCCGTGGCAAGTTTCGGGTGTTCTTTCAAGTGCTGTTTGGTGGCTTCGCGTCCTTGGCCAAGTTTTTCTTCTTTATAGTCAAACCAAGCTCCTGATTTGCCAACTATTCCATGCTGAACCGCTAAGTCCAAAATATCGCCGGTTTTTGAAATGCCTTCGTTATACATAATGTCAAACTCAGCAATTCTAAATGGGGGCGCAATTTTATTTTTCACGACCTTCACTCTTGTTCTGTTGCCGATTACTTCATCGCCAGTTTTAATTTGGCCAATACGACGAATGTCTAACCTTACTGAAGAATAAAACTTCAAAGCATTACCACCAGCCGTGGTTTCCGGATTACCAAACATAACACCAATTTTCATACGAATTTGGTTAATGAAAACAACAGTAGTCTTACTTTTGCTGATAATCCCGGCTAACTTCCTGAGAGCCTGGCTCATTAAACGAGCCTGCAGACCGACATGGGCGTCGCCCATGTCACCTTCAATCTCAGCTTGCGGCACAAGAGCCGCCACTGAATCAATTACTACTAAATCTACCGCGTTAGAGCGTACTAGAGTTTCAGCAATTTCCAGTGCTTGCTCACCATTGTCTGGCTGGGAAATCAACAAATTGTCAGTATCTACTCCCAGCCTCTTTGCATAGCTTGGATCAAGCGCATGCTCCGCATCAATAAAAGCTGCAGTGCCGCCTTCTCGCTGCACCTGTGCAATTGCATGCAGGGTTAGGGTAGTTTTGCCTGAGCTTTCCGGGCCGTAGATTTCAATAATCCGGCCCTTTGGATAACCGCCACCAAGCGCTAAATCGAGGCTCAACGTGCCTGATGGTATTAGTTCAACATTAGTTCTATACGACTCACCGAGCTTCATAATTGACCCGTCGCCAAACTGCTTGGTGATTTGATCAACTGCCAAGCCCAAAGCCTTTAACTTTGCCTCATTATTATTAGTCTTTGTATTTTTTTTACTATCCGCCATGTTTTAAAACCCTCTCTTTTATAAACAACTGCTAACTATATTATACGTGATTTGCTACAATACTTACATGCGTAGTCAAAAAGGTTTTACAGTTATTGAGCTTATTGTAGTTATTATTTTGGCGTTGGCCGTTGCAACCCTATTTTTTATCCAAAAGCAAAATATCAATGCGGCTTCTCGTGATAAACAGCGTAAAACTGCTATTAACGCTATGTATTACGACTTAGAAAAAGTCTTTTACCCAAAATATCACTATTACCCAGACCATATCGACTCTAAGAATCTTACAGCAATCGACCCTGATTTATTTAAAGATCCGAACGGCTATAAGGTTAATAATCCTAAATCAAGCTACCACTACCTGCCAAGCGGCTGCGCAAAAGATAAATGCCAAAGCTATAAATTAAGAACTACCTTAGAAAAAGAAGCTGACTACATTAAGTACGCAGCTCAAAGTTTTGACTAACCTTTAACTGTGCGGTGATTTTTGAAATCTTCAACTGCCTGCGTTAAGGTGGCGATTTGCGCCCGAGGGTTGGAGACGTTTGTAAAACGATACGTCGTTTCGTCTCCCACCGTAGAAAGACGAATCGAACCATAGTTAAGCATATATTGCAAAATGCCACCCTGAGAAAAACTGACGTCCTCTACGCTTCCCAAGCTAATAGTTTTTTCGCGACGAGAAAAAAGTCCAGTCCTTACATGTTCAATAACGCTCTCGTTGGTTAAGTAAAAATGATTATCTCGATAAATCGATGTGCTGACCACTCCTATAGCTAACATTAAAACTATAATGAAAATTGAAATTAGCGCTACAATCCCACCGTTAGCATTAATACCAAAAGTATTAGCCAAAACATCTGATCCGAATAACCCTAATCCCAAAAGTAAAATAGCTATAAATATCAAAACCCCTTCCGCGAACCAAATAGATATCAGCCCTATTGGATGGCGGCGGACTATCATGATAACGTATTCGCCTGGAGACAAGGTCAACCCTGGATAACGCTGTTTTGAGTCTTTATGTTTTACTTCGGCTTCTTGAGACGCTGGGTTGGGTTGATTCGGATTCATAAAATTATTATAGCAGTTGTTGCTGGTCGCTTTGCTTTTTGGCAGGCTTGCCTAAATGTTTATGAGTTTTCTGTGTGACTTTCCTGCCTCTAGGCGTTCTTTCCAGCAAACCGATTTGTAGCAAATATGGCTCAAAAAAGTCTTCGATGGTTGAGCGTTCATCACCTGTAATCGCCGCTAGAGTTTCCACTCCTACGGGGCCACCGCCATGATGCTCAATAATAGTTTCCAGTAATCTGCGATCTGCCGGATCTAGGCCGATTTTATCAATTTCTAGCATATCCAGGGCGCCATGAGCAATTTTAGTGTCAATAACTCCATCTCCGTTAATGTCAGCGTAATCCCGCACGCGCTTTAAAAGACGATTAGCAATCCTGGGCGTCAGACGAGAGCGCGAGGCAATAATATCTGCGGCTTCCGAATTAACTTTCACGTCTAGTATTTTTGCCGAACGGTTAACTATCTGCGTAATTTCGCGCGGAGTATAAAAATCCAACCGGTGCATAATTCCAAACCTATCTCTAAGAGGCGCAGCTAGAGCGCCGGTTCTAGTGGTAGCGCCAATCAATGTGAACTTAGGCAAATCAAGCCTCAGACTTTTAGCACTCGGGCCTTTACCTAAAATAATATCCAGTTTAAAATCTTCCATCGCAGCGTAGAGCACTTCTTCCACACTACGGCCTAAGCGATGAATCTCGTCTATAAACAAAATATCACCGTCTTGCAAGCTGGTCAGTAAGCTCGCTAAGTCAGCTGCTCGGCCTACCGCCGGCCCACTGGTAATGCGAATTTGTGCGCCCATTTCGTGGGCTATCACGCTAGCCATGGTAGTTTTGCCTAATCCTGGCGGCCCATAAAGCAGCACGTGGTCGACCGGCTCGCCGCGTTTTTTAGCTGCATCAATCGCCAGTTTCAAATTTTTCTTTAATCTAGCTTGACCAATATAGCTGGTAAAATCACGTGGACGCAAGCTGTTTTCCAGCTGCTTCTCGTCTTGGTCTTCATCCGGTGAACTTGTGTTTACGATTCTTTCAATAGACATAATTAACCGTTCTTGCTCAATGCTAATTTTACTCTTTCTTCAGTCGGCAGGTTTTTATCTACTTTATCTAAAGCCAGCGCGGCATCATTTTCCGAATATCCTAAGCTCACTAAAGCCTGCCACGCTTCGTCTTGTTGATTAATACCTGCGCGACCGGCTAAATTTTCAGCCGATTCGCCAACCGGTGCGCCAACTTTATCGCGCAGTTCTACTACCACTTGCTCAGCAGCCCGTTTGCCAACGCCTTTAGCGGTTTGTAAGTATTTCGTCTCACCGCTGGCAATCGCCACGCGCACGGCATCGGCTGATCCAATGTCTAAGATAGCCAAAGCCGCCTTTGGCCCGACATTTTTTACACTTAGAAGTTGCTCGAAAAGTTGCTTAGTGCCAAGAGACAAAAATCCATATAAATCGTGGGCGTCTTCTTTAATATGCTCATAAATATAAACTTTTGCCTGTTCGCCATTATTGAGAGTTTCCAAGTCGTTTGAACTCAAGAAAACGCCGTAACCAATGCCGCCGCATTCAATAACTACGCTGTCGGTTTCTTTAGCAACGGTACCTTTGAGAGTTGCAATCATAACACTATTATTGCACAGTCTGGCTTGCCGTCATAGAGTACAGATTGCGCTTATGTCTGGGTTTGTCTATTATTAGTTTATGAAGCTGCTGGCTAGAAAAAGACTTTCCCATAAACTAAGCAGTGGTTTCACTATCATAGAGCTATTGGTAGTAGTTACGGTCGTTGCTATTTTAGCCAGCATAGTGGTTCTGTCTTATGGTTCTGTAAGGCAACAAGCAGCTGACTCCAAGCGGGACTCTGACCTAAAAAGCCTGGAGGACTCTATAGAGACTGCTAGGTATAACCAAGGGAAAACACTTTACGAAATTACCAACGGCTATGGGCTAGGCTCATGGATTGACTGCGTTTTCCTTCATAGCGGCGAACCTAGAGATTTATCAACATCCACCTATTGTTGGCAATATTATTACACGGCCATAGATGACATCGCTACTGCCGCTGATGTTAATCTAGACGACTTAAAAAAGGGTGATGCCAGGGGTAACCCGTATATTATTTTTGAAAAAGAAGGCGTCAGCTTGTGGGGAGGAAATTGCAATAAAGACACGTTAGGTTATTACACGGGCAATGGCGGCGCTAGTGCTACGGGGCTTGAAGTCCCACTATCTCTTCCAGAGTGCTTGTAAACTTAGTTACATTGCGCTTAAGCCTAGGGTTAGCTATTATTAATGACAATATGCAGCTTTTAAAAAGGAAAAGACTTTCTAGTAAGCTAAGTGGCGGTTTCACTATCGTAGAATTGTTGACAGTAATTATAGTAATCGCCATTTTAGCCACCATAGTAACTGTGTCTTACGGAACTGTCAGACAAAAGGCGGCTGACTCTAAGCGAGATTCTGACCTGAAGAGCTTGGAGGATGCTATAGAGACAGCTAGGTACAACCAAGGCAAGACGCTTAGTGAAATTACTAGTAACTCAGGGGTATATTCTTGGTTCGACTGCGCTTTTGGCTACTCTGGCAGCCCCGAACCAAGAGATTTAGCAACATCCACCCCCTGTTGGCAATACTATTACACTGCTTTAGATGATATCGCTACTGCCGCCGACGTCAACTTAGATGATTTGAAAAAGGGTGATGCCAGAGGTGATCCGTATATTATCCTCGAGAAAGAAGGGTCCGGCTTTTGGGGGACTTGCGTTAAATCCACGCTAGGATATTTCACGGGTAGTGGCAGTACAAATAATAGCTCTGCGGTTCAAATACCTCTTTCCTCGCCAGAGTGCTTATAAATTTATTTACCTTTCACAGTAGCAGAATGAATAATAGCCGCAGCTAGAGCATCGGCACAGTCATCTGGCTTGGGTACGTCTTTTAGCCCCAAACTTATGCGCACCATTTCTTGAATCTGCTGCTTTGTAGCATGGCCATAGCCAGTTAGTGCCTGCTTGATTTCCAGCGGCGTATATTCATAAATCTTTAACCCAGCCTGCTGCCCGCAAAGCAGCACTACGCCACGCGCCTGCGCCACCGTCATGGCGGTCGTCACGTTTTTGGCAAAAAACAGCTTCTCTACCGACATAACTTTAGGCTTGGTAGTTTTTATGATTTCCGTCAGTTCTTCGTAAATGGTTTTTAGCCGTACGGCATCGTCTTCTTTCACAGGCGTACGAATCACACCGGCATCTACTAGCTTAGAATTACCTTTCTCATGATCAATAACCCCAAAGCCCAAAATCCCAGTCCCTGGATCGATGCCTAAAATACGCATAACTTTAGTATAGCTTATGTCTAGCGAGAGCCGCCTTTTGGTAATTGCAGTAAACGCTGCGAAAGAGTAATAATTTCGCTACGCCACTCGTAAACACCATAGCCGACAGCGCTTGCTCCTGCCGCGCCAGCTATCCACCAACTAACGCCGGTTTTTTGAGGAATATCCTGAATTTTCTGCACCGCTGCTCCCGCCACTTGGCCAACTTTTCGACACCGGTTAGTTAAAGGATTACGCTTTTGGTCGGGCCTGCACGGCTTGAGACTGGAGCCGACACTGGATTTGCTTTTGCAACGATTCGTAGCAGGATTACGGAACTGGTTTGGTTTACAAGGTTTGAGCGAGCTTGAAGCGCTGGCTTTACTTTTACACCTATTAGTCGCCGGATTCCTAAATTGGTCTGAGCGGCAAGGTTTTAAGCTAGATGAAGCGCTACTTTTCTTTTTACAGCGATTGGTGAGCGGGTTTCTGAATTGATCAGGGCGACATGGTTTTAACTCACTACCACTGCTAGTATTAGATACAACAGGCGGCAGATAAAAGTAGTTTGATCCACCAGGATTAGGAGTGCTCGTCCATTGCCAGTTTTGGCCGTCAAATGCCCACGAATATCCTACTTTGGTGGTTGAAGTTGCGCTAGGATACTCTACGACAGGACTATATATCTTTTGCCCGTAAGCATCTTCCAACCAAACAAAGTCTCCGCCGTCCGGCACGCTTAATAGCGAGCCGTCGTTACGAGTAGTCAAAGTAAAATACTGGCCAGCAGGCAAATCCAGCTCATCGCTGCCCGGATCAAGACTTTGGCCCCAAGTAAATGTATTGCTAATGCTAGGGTTTTGGCCTTTATAGCCAATTCTTAGTCTATAATCCGCTAAGTTAATGTCGTGGTTAGACGAGTTATACAACTTTACATAATCGCCACATTCTAAGCTGGCATCAAGCGGCGAACAGTCTTTGTGATTTGGTAAAATTTCTACAATCTGCAAACCGTCGGTTGAGGTTGGCGGACCGCCATACCAGCCACCTGTTAATAAGATCGGACGTCTGGAAGTGTTGCTTGCTGAATCAAAATCGTCACTAAAATCTCCTGTATCCTTATACTTACTGCTGGCTGACGAAATATATCTTCGCACCCATTGCTTAATAGTTTGGTTTTGATTAGTTTGCGGTAAAGGAATATCATCAATTGAATCTTCTAAACTTTTGTCAGCTTGCTTTAATTCAATTTTTAAAACGTAAGGATCCTTAAACCCAGTCAGCTCACACTGTGAGCTATCGTAAACTAGCTGGTTTTTGTCATCTGTTACAGCACCTTGGCCAGCCACTATGCCATAGCCTTGCGGGCGCAGCCATCCGCCGCTTAGCTGAATTGAACATATAGATATTGATGAAGAATGATCGGCATCAGTTATCGTTACTTCAATTGTCCAGCCTTTCATATTAATGGGGCTTTCAGAGCTGTTATAAAATTCTGCATAATCAAGTTGGTTGCTTGTTTGCAGAGCAGTAATAAACACATCTGAACTGGTATCCGCACGTGCTTGAGATGAAAACGATACTAAACAAAAGACCGCAACTAATAAAGCTGTCAAAAGCTTTTTCATAATTAATATTAATGTTACTACGCAGATTTGCTGTCGTCAAAAAGCCAGCTTTAAAACTCATCTTGAGCACTCTCGTTTCCCGAGTAGTGAGCGAGTATCAATTCATGAGCGAACGGGTACGAAGGATGAATTTTAAAGGTGTTGGGGTGGTAGTTTAATCTAAGACTACACCATCAGCTGGCGCAAAGCTGCTATGCACATTTACTACATCGTCTAGATCTTCCAAAGCGTTGATAAGTTTCACAACTTTTTGCGCAACGCCTGGCTCGGCAATTTCAATCTCATTATTTGGCACGTAAGCCAGTTCGGCCTCTTTAATCTCCAGGCTAGCTTGCTTGATGGCATCGCGAACTTTAGCTAAGTCTTTGTCGGAAGTATAAACTATGATTTCTCCGGCTTCTTCACTAGCATCTTCTGCTCCAGCATCTAAAACTGCCATCAAAGCCTCTTCGCCGCTAGCTGCTACGCGAATTACGCCCTTGCGAGTAAACTGGAACGCTACGCTGCCCGACTCTGCCACGGAACCGCCGTTTTTTGTAAGCGCTGTGCGTACTTCCGGGTAAGTGCGGTTTTTGTTGTCTGTCGCACATTCTATAATCAAGCCAACGCCACCCGGCGCATAACCTTCGTAAGTGACTTCTTCCAGCTGAGCGGCACTTTTGTCTTTCACGCGGTCAATCGAGCGTTGAATGTTAGCATTTGGCATGTTGGCGCTCTTAGCTTTTTCAATTGCCATGGCAAGCGCTGAGTTAATAGTCGGGTCAGTGCCAGCACGAGCAGCAATGGCAATTTGGTTGCCTAGCTTTGTAAATATTGCACCACGTTTGGCGTCGTTGGCACCTTTTTGGCGCTTAATTGTAGACCATTTGCTATGCCCGGACATAAAACTCCTGAGGTTATTGATTTTTACTTACTATATATTATACCAACTTATTCGATAATATTGTCTTTACTAAAATCGTGTCCTGTTTGACGCCACAATAATACGCCCAGTAAGACTAGTGTGAAATAGCTTGCGACCAAAACAAATACACTAAAGTTAAGCTGCCCTTGAGCTAGCGGCAAAGCAGCTAAATCATTGACGACACTTGTCATATAACTTAGTAGCGCACTAGCCGGCGCGCCAAAAAATGTAGCCAAGCCAGGGATTAGCAAACCAGCCACTCCGGCTACAAAAGTAAATGCCATAGCGATTGGCACAAAAGGTAAAACCAGTAAATTAGCTGGCAAAGCAAACAAAGAGTAGTGGCCAAATGTAAAGGCAATAATTGGCAAAGTAACGAGTTGTGCGATAACGGTTTCTACAAGAATCTGCTTGATTGTACCCGGGCGCTTTTGATTTTTATATAAAAAGTTATTAATTAGCGGGGCTAAAATAATGATTCCTGCAAAAGCTGCGAACGAAAGATACCAGCCAACATTACCCCAGATATATAAGGGTGTGATTAATACTGTGATTGCAGCAGAAAAAGGCAGCAAAACAAGCGGATGTATGCGACGGCCATAGTACCAAGCAGCCAGGCTTAATCCCGCTACCAACCCCGCTCGCGACATGCTAGGGCTAAAGCCGGTAATTAAAATGAAGGCCAGTATCATTGTGCCGGCAGAAAGTGCTGCAAGATATTTTGAAACTTTAACAAATAATCTTCTGGCTAAACGTACTAAAATTGTAAGGTTATAGCCGCTGGCTACCACTACGTGCGTTAAACCGACAATCTGCAAGTTATTAGTTAAGTCTTTGGGCAAAGTGCGTTTTTGCCCAACCAAATAGCCTAGCCCTAAGCTCGCTTCTGGCTCATTAATACTACGATGCACACCATTAGAAAATAAATCACGGGCTTGAAGAGGAACATCGCCGTTTTTTTGACGTGTAGCGCCTACCAACTTTGCAAAGCTCATACTAGCCGGGAAGCTTCCAAATCCCGGGCGCAATTTAGCAGCCAGCTCAACGTGATCGCTACGTTTTAATTTTATGTGTGAGAAAGTTGATGCCCACACTTGGCCGGGCAGGTGGTGATGATTAATCACTACATCACTTAACTGCAGTTGCCACTTACTGGAATCACTAGTAGGATCCTGAGCAACCCTACCGCTTAGATAGACGGACTTACCGATATAAAACTGATACGGCTCTAAGCTAACCTTCTCTAAAGCACCACGCCACAAACCTAATATCAGTCCGGCGGAAATAGCGACCACCAATAAAACTCTAGTACGGCCAATTGCTACAATCGCCATTAAAGCTAAAGACAATACCAACCAACCTGGATTAGAAAATGAAGTGGAAACTACTAAAGCTAATGCTACACCAAGCAGCACACTCAACGACACAACGGCCACAAGCCAAGAGCTATGCACTCTGGCATTGAATTTTAAATACATAAAATAATTATGACATAAGCTTCAAGTGCCTACAGTAAGTAGTTTGCTTTTAATACAACACTCATGCTATATTATGCAAAAGAGCTTAATGTAGTATAAGGAATTTTACGATGGACCAAAAACCTCAGACTAACCCTCCTATACCAACTAAGTGGCCGGGAGCTTTTGAGGCTTACAAATACTCTAAAAAGGCCGTGCTTCGCAACCTGGAAACTTTGATAGTTATTGCGTTGATTGTTTTTGCTTTAAATGCCATATTCAACTTGCCTTCGCTAAGAAATAGTGCAGCTAACCTCATTTTCTTCGGTATATTCATCATAATAGTAGGTGCTCAAGTCTCTACTTATCTGGCTGGAGTAAACAACAAAGCTTTAAGCATTGGAGAAGCGCTAAGCAAAGGCCTGTCTTTGTGGCCAAAGCTACTGTTATTAGAGATAGCCGTAGGGTTGATATCTATAGTAAGTCTTCTACTATTTATAATCCCCTTCTTCTTTATAATGCCTAGGTTAGTTTTATCGTTTTATTTCTTGGTAGATAAAGACATGGGCGTTGTAGATGCCATAAAATCTAGTTGGGAATCTACCAGAGGGAATGTTGGAAGTGTTTGGGGAATAATTGGTGTAATGATTTTAATGGTACTACCAGTAATCACTATCGTGGGAGTCCTGATAACAATCTATTTCTTGTTTATGTATAGTGCAGTTTTTGCAGTACTGTACAATCAACTACTGCCAATTCACGTCTTCAGCGCTCCTAACACCAACCCCATCAGCCGGAACACCAGCTTCAACTTAGAATTAAAAAAAAAGTACGTGTCTGGTATAAAAGCCAGGTCTTTTAAAACACGAAGTTCAATATATTTTTGTTTGTGGTAACATGAAATAAAATCATGCGAAAACAAAAAACTATTTTACCTATAGCGGCCTTAACAATAGTTAGCATTCTAATGGGTGCAGACGTAGTATTCATTAAAATGGGCGTGATAGCAATTCCGGTGGCAATATTCATGACGATGCGATTTTTGATAGCTGCAATCTTGTTGTCACCTTCCGCTATTCGTCATTGGAAGTCGCTTAAACTAAAAGTTGTTTTACTAGCTAGCTTGGCCTCTGTATTTTATATAACTCTCAGTTCTTTGGCGCTTTATATCGGATTAACTAAAACCACTGCCAGCAACTCTGCTGTTATTTATATGCTCGGGCCACTCACGTTGGTACTATCTGCATCATTTCTTAAAGAACGCCTTAATCTTCGAACGTTCCTAGGAATTTGCATTGCTCTCGCTGGTTCGTTAATTATTATTGGTAAACCATGGGTAAGTAATGGTAATAGTTCTGAGCTAATTGGCAACTTATTAATTGTCGTTGCGGTTTTTTGTGCAACGATCAGTGTTGTCATTTGTAAGCCTTTGACTAAAAAAGTAAATATTCGACAGCTAACTTTTATGCATATGACTATTGGCGTATTGCCGATAGCTATTTATTCTTTGGGGCAGTTACACAGTTGGGATATTGCATCAACAGCCACTTCAGGCTGGATAGCTTTAGCCGGCAGTGCCCTTGCAGTTGCACTAGCTAACCCGGGTTCTTGTTCGCCCTCAAACATAAAAAGGCTATGGAAACTGGCATATATGATTACCTTGAGTCGATTGCTACAATCGTCATAGCATATATTGTGTTGGCTGAAAAACCATCACAGACCTTTATTTTAGGCACAGGTTTAGTATTTATAGGCCTATTCTTTGCAGAGTTTTCAAATATCAGGAAAAGCAGGTTTCTTTTGCATAGACACTAAGTAAAAATAATGAAGAGTCATCATAAATACTACAGCCGCTACTTCTATAAATAGTTCTGCTTTATATATTTTAGAAGTTCCGGTATTTCCTGTTTTTCACTAAAATGACCTGCTTTGTGAACTTTTATAACTTCTGGATTTAATTTCTCAGCAATATGCTCAAAATCAGCTTGTGGGATATAGGGGTCATCATCGCCATAAATTAGGGCAATTTTTTCTTGGTTGTTTTTGATTTTCTCCCAACTCCATGGTTTATCAAAGTAACCACTTTGTCTCTCTAGCTCGTCACCCAGGTCAGTATAACTAGGGGCCACTAAAACAGAGCCGCGGATTTTATGGTCTTCTGCGTATCTCATTGCGGCGGTAGCACCAGAAGACCAGCCAATAATAACATCATTTTCAGCGACTTTGGCCTTTTCGCTAAGGAATGGAAGCCAATATTTTGATCTAGCAATAACCGAGTCAGGAAAGGTTTCAAAAAATGTTTTAAATCCTAGTCGCTTTAATTCGATTTTTAGCCATGGTGACCAAGCAAAAGACCAATGAGTTGCTTGATTCCCATGAACGAAAATAAATCTAGGTTTAGGCATAATATATTGGAGGGCCGTCCGGGACTCGAACCCGGGACACCCTGCTTAAAAGGCAGGTGCTCTAACCAGCTGAGCTAACGGCCCGCATAGCGGGTTAACAGAGAAAACCTTATCATTTTTTACTACTCTCTGTCAATCTAATCACTCTTTTTATAACGCCGGCGCGGAGTATGAGTCATTAAAACATCCGCCAAGGCAGCAGCCAAGCCAACCACTATAATAGTTGGCTTAAAGTTATCTATAAACTCATATACCGCAAGGCCGGTTTTATCTAGCTGTAAACTACCGCCCAAATTATCAAGCAAGAAAGCCACCGCTAACAGAGCAAATAACGCCGAGCCGATAATTCGCTGCGTGCGTTGGCGGTAAGTAGGACCGCTGAAAAGCAATAAAATCGCCGGTAAAAGCACTAGGCCCGCAGCCACAACATTAACTAGCGGCGGGTTAATTATTTGTACTCCTTGGTCGCGAATTAGCGGTGTCAGAGTATTAGCCCAATATTGGCTAACAATTGCGCCGGCAGCTAGAGCCAAGCCCAGCACGCCAAAACGACGTTTAGTTAAGTAACTTAAGGTGAATAAAGCTGCCAGGAAAATTATAAAAATAGTCGTAAAAGTCATCTTTTAAGCTCCAACCTTATCTTTTTTATGACTGCGCCTAGCATTCAGCTCGATATATTTGATTACCGCTTCGCCTACATTACGATTAGTTACTTTTTCAATAGCAAAGCCAGGGCTAGAGTTAATTTCTAAAACCAAAGGCCCGCGACGCGAGCGCATCATATCTACGCCGCAAATATTCATACCCATTGCTCTAGCGGTTTTAATAGCGGTTTTTCTTTCTTCGTCAGTTAGTTTAACGACTTTCCCCTCGGCTCCTTGATGCAAATTCGAGCGGAAATCATCGTCAAGACTCTGGCGTTTCATGCTGGCAACAACCCGCCTGCCAACTACAAAAGCACGAACGTCTTCACCGGCAGATTCTTTAATAAACTCTTGAAGTAAAATATTAGTTCCGTCTTCGTTATTAAGATAAAAGGCTTGCAGCACAGACTTTGCGGCTTTTTTGGTTTCAGCTAGAACCACACCATTACCATGAGTTCCGCGCGCCAGCTTAATTATCACCGGCGTTCCACCAAGTTGATCAAGCATGCTATCAATATCAGCCGTATTGCGTGAAAATACCGTTTTAGGAATGCCTACGCCGGCTCTAGCCAATAATTGCATAGCTCGTAATTTGTCACGTCCACGGGTAATCGCAATCGAGCTAATAGGCGTATAGACACCTTGCATTTCAAGTTGGCGCACGATTGCTGAGCCGTAGCGAGTCATACTGCTGGCGATACGAGGAATGACGGCATCAAAGCCTTTCAACTCCTCGCCTTTATAGCCAACTAGGGGATTACTTTTTTCAATGCTGGCATAGCAATCACGATATTTAATTATCTTAACCTCATGCCCCCGCTTTAAGGCTTCTTCTTTAAGCCGCTTAGTAGAGTAGTTGCCAGGGCCGTTAGAGAGTATGGCTATCCTCATGCGTTTACCCCTTCCAAGTCTTCCTCGTCAATAGGTACGCTGGCGGCAGCAAGCTTTAGCTCTACTCGGCTCATCCCAGCTAAGTTAGGGTCCACCAAAAATCGCTTATTCAAAGCTTTGCGCCCCACTAAGATAGGGAAGATGTTAGTTGAGCGATCAATCAAAGTAAAAGGCGTACGAAAAATTTTATAACCTAACCTGACTTTTAGGGTGACTTCATAGCGAGTAGTGATGTGCCCGTTCGAATTACGGATTTTGCGAATGTTAAAAACGCGCGTCTCCAGGGTGCGTCGTTTATTGGATACCGGATGCCCAAGCAAAGTGAATTTTAAGACTTCCTTAGCGTTTATTTTTACCACTTCAATATCGCTAGCATGAATAGACGAGCGATAAGCTCCGGTATCAATTTTGGCAGGGATGTCTTTAAACTTACCTACAATATCGACGTGCTCAAAACGTCCAACAATAACTTGGTATTTACCCATAGTTATATCCTACACTTCCTTGGCCGTGTTAGGAAGTTACGAGACGCTTAACATGTAGCGGGTTCAATGGATTGAATTTGCCAACAGTTAAGTAAGTAAATAACTGGTCTACACTCATGCCTTGTTGTAGCTTCTCATGAATATACTTTGCCATATCTTTAAAACCAGCATAATAAAGTGCGTCCTTAGTGAATACACCGATATGTTCATCGCCCGAAGAGCCGCGATAAATCCGGTTAACATGTTCCCAAACTTGTTTTTGCAAGCTGCTGATGTCTACTATGTTAGTTTGCTGCTCAGCTTGAGCCCGCACAATTTCGCGTGTCATCACAAAATCAAAAAGCTCCTGCCTAGTGAAAGCTTGTGGCAAAATATCACCCAGAGCTATGGCCGTATCAACATAGCGATTAATAATCTTTGTAGGTACTTGGCCATTTAGACTTGTCTCAATAAAAATCGCTACGCCTTCTTCGCCTTGTAAATAGTTGGGCAGGCCAAGCGCCAACTCTTCGTCACCGAGCCTACGAGCCTCAATAGCACGTTTAGTATGAACTAGGACTTCGTGGCCGAATAGACCTCTTATTTCACTGGCCTTAAAGGGAACTCTATTCTTGCCTACTCGGATTCTTTTACTTTTAGAAACTATAGCCAAGCTCGTAGTGTCTGTTATTTCTACTGCCCACTCATTCCAAGCGGAATCCTTAGCTTTTAACTTATCTAAAGCTCTAGTGAATAATTCGGCTGTTTCAGCAGGAGAAGCCTGGGCTTCATCATCTAAGCTATCAAAAACCGAAAGTTCTTCTTTGTATTCTTCTTCTAAGAAAGTTTTGAAGGCTTTAGCACTTTCAGAAAAGTCTTCTGGTTGCTTAGTCTCTGCCGACATCTCAACTTCCGAAGCTGCATAAGTAGCAAGCACGTGTTTAAGTAGTGATTGATCAACGTGCGGATTGTCTTTTAAAGCCTCAAATTCTTGCCGTTGCTGAGCAAATAATTGGTTAGCAATCTCAGGATCCGGACGACCAAATAATTCAATTGAGGCTTCAGTAAATCGACGAGACCACATCTCCTTTAGCTCTGGCGAATAGGCTTCGTTAAGTTGCAAAGAAGTTTGTAAAAGATACTGTGAAGCCAACTCCTCTGCGTGAGCAGCTTGAGCCAGTTCGTCATCTTCAATTAAAAATTGTTCCCAACGCGCAGCATCATAGCTGCTATGTTTGATAACTTTTGCTCCTAAATTTGGATAGCTAAGGGTAGTATCCGCGACTTTGTGTTGATCGGGCCGGAAGGCTTTTAGTAATGATACTTTTGGAGGTTTTTCTACCATGAAATTACTAAACAATATTATACGATAATATCACGATAACCCTGGAGTTGCAACTAATTATGCTTTTAAATTTTAAGGTTATGATAGGATTATTATAGTGGGAGTAAGGAGAAAGTCTAACTCTATTGTTAGCTAGTAAAGTATATGGCAACACTGGAACTATCTGGCTCATCAAATGACCAGCAGCCGCCAAAAACTATTGACACTCTGCACCATCCTGGAGGCAGATTTGCTTTGCGATTGCCGCCTGACCCTCTCCTTCCAGAAGGACATGACTTCACGGAAGATGAAGTTCTCGTCACCAGCTGGGGAGGAATTTTACCTTCGGTAGATTTTAGCCGCAAGCAGTTTGAAGAATTAATAAGAACTGCTGTGATGCCTCAAATTAATCAGCCTGAAGAAGTAGTATTATTCGCTCAATACCTAGCTTCTAGAGAAGGATTTGTATTTGACGAAGAGACGGGTTGTTGGCATCTGCCACTGAAAGCTTCTTATGACAAGGCGGGGCGAGCAAGGTACCCGAGCATAACACTAGGAGCTCTAAACTTGAAAAATAAAATGGCCCATCGAGCTTCTTTGTCTATCTTGAGAGGCGAAACGGTAGACGATTTATCCGTGGACCATCTATGTCGGCATGCATTCTTGCTGCAACCCATACCATCTGGATCCAGTAGATGGCGGCATTAATACTGCTCGGGGAGCTATGGCCCGCAAATTAGAAGTGGCGCCTACTTTATTCCAGCAAAGTTCTGGGACTATAGCTTGTTCTCAACTTATCAATACTGCAGCTTTTGCTGAATCCTTTTAAAATATACCGCGCTTCTTTGGGGCAGAGCCGAATTCTTCTAAGAGTTCCTTTTGCTTTTTGCTAAGTTTAGTCGGAGTTTTAACTACTAAGCTGACTATGTGAGCACCGCGTTTTTCGCCTCTTAGATGTGGTACTCCGTGGCTGGATAGTTTAAAGTCAGTACCACTCTGGGTTCCGGCAGGTACTTTCATGCGTACCGGTCCATCTACCGTCTCTACTTCAATTTCTGTACCCAGCGTGGCATCAATCATGTCTACTTCTTCTTCGCTAAGAATTAAATCGCCTTCGCGAGTGAATTTTTTGTCAGGTTTAACTCTAATATGAACATATAAGTCACCTTTGGCGCCTGTCGCCACAGCTTCGCCGCGCTCACGTAAACGAACGGTTGCTCCGTCGTCAATGCCAGCCGGCACTTTCAAGTTAACGGCTTGCTTCTTGCGTTCGGTACCCTTGCCCTTACAGACGCTGCAAACTTTTTCTGGCACCTGTCCGCGGCCTTCACAAGTAGGGCAAACTACGGCTTGCTGAATTTGGCCGAACATAGTGTTCATAACGCGAGTTTGTTGGCCAGAACCCTTACATGTTTGGCAAGTCTTCATCTCATGCCCAGGCTCAACAGTTGTGCCTTTACAATGCGAGCATTCATCATCAAGCGTTAAGTGAAGTGTTTTTCCCGTACCAAATACTGCCTCTTCGAAGCTTAGGCTTACGTCAGTCTCAACATCACGGCCACGGCGAGAACCACGGCTTTGTTGTTGCCGGCCGCCACCAAAAAAACTACCGAATATGTCGCCAAGTCCTATGTCTCCAAAATCAAAATTAACATTCTGTCCCTGGCCGCCGAAACCCTGGAAACCTTCAAACGGATTGCCTCCGCCTCCGCCATTGCCGCCAACACCGGCATGGCCGAATTGATCGTAACGCTGCCTTTTTGAAGGATCTTTTAGAACCTCGTAAGCTTCGTTGATTTCTTGGAATTTTTTCTCACTACCACCTTCTTTGTCGGGATGGTGTTTTACGGCAAGTTTTCTAAACGCCTTCTTAATTTCATCAGCCGAGGCGTTTTTACCAATTCCTAAAACTTCGTAATAATCGCGTTTTGACATCTTTATCAATAATACAGAATTAGCACTCAAGAAACAAGAGTGCTAATTGGTAAATTTTTAACGCCGATAAGGTTAAACAGAAAGCCACCGGCAGATAACCAGTAATAACGCATCTTGTCTGTTATACTTTTATGCATGGAGCGACTTTATCGCAGTATAGGTGTAGTAATTGGGACAATCCGGGTTTGGTCTCGTCAAATTTATAATCGCTACTTCGGTAAGATTGAACGGTTTGACGGTACACCCCGCGAGATTTGTGAGCAAATCCTAGATCGTTTATGGGAAGGGGATTTTTATCGCACTAGCCTAGGCCATTTCGATTTCTTCTGGATGAGAGATTTCGGGACAGTGGCAGATAGCCTAGTTAGGTTGGGGGAAGGAAACAATGTTCGCCATACACTAAACTGGGCGCTGTTACATTACATGAAAGTAGATCACGTCACGCTTTGTATAGACAAAGCCGGCAACACTTTCAACGCTCCAGCTAAAAAATCTATTGATGCACTTCCTTGGTTACTTCACAGTTTGGTGGTTAGCGAGTACAAACTCCGGCCAATGGAAGCTAAACTTCTTAATAAACGACTAAAAAATTATGCCGCAACATATCTGCACCCCGAGACCGGCGACCTTAAGACTAATGTTCGCTACGCCGAGATGCGAGATGCGGTAAATTACGATCGTAGCGCCTATGCAATCGCAATGATTGCCCGTATGAGCGCCTGTGCTCAAAAGCTCAAACTCGACTTTCCGTTTAGCTTAGAAGTTTATCAAAAAATATTGAATGAAAATTATTGGAACGGCCGTTTTTATAAAGCCGACCGCTCCACAAATGCCTGGAGCTCTGAGTGTGGGCTCATGCCATTTTTCCTTGATGTCGTGGATAGTAAAGAAAAAGCTGCCAGTACATTTGATTACTTGCAAGAAAGCGGCTACCAGAAACTCTATCCGCTCGAATATTGTAAAGATTGGAGCAAATTTCACTATCGTTTTGGTATGGGTAAGTGGCTAATGCCAAACTATACGGGAACAACCATATGGACATGGCATGGCACATTTTATTTGCACAGTCTAAAAAAATTCAAGCGTCCAGAATACGACGAAGAATATGCTAAGTTCGAGAAATTAATCAAGCGACATGGCACCTATCCTGAGCTTACCAATCCAGATGGTTCGTGGTTCAAAGCACCACTTTATAAAGCTGACCCAGGCATGGTGTGGGTGGCGTTGTTTTTATCGTTATAAAACTAAACTGGATTGAGTTATATTTATTTTATTTTTCTTTTTCGTCGACAACTTCGCCTTCAACTGGCTCATCTTCGCCAGCTGGCGAATTTTTATCTTCTTTTTTACCCTCTTCATCAGACTTTTCTTCTTTATTAGAAGCCTCATAAAGCTTTGCGCCAATTGTCTGAATTTTTTCCATCAGCTCTTTGCTGGCAGTTTCAAGCTCTTCCTTATCTTCTGAAGACTGATGCTTCTTAGCTTCAGTTACGGCTTCCTCAATTGTTTTCTTGTCTTCATCGGAAATCTTATCCTTGTATTCACTAGGCATCTTCTCAGCCTGGTAAATAGCGTTTTCCAACACATTGCGGGCTTCAATAGCTTCGCGCTTTTTCTTGTCCTCACTGGCGTGAGATTCAGCTTCCTTTTGGGCTTTTTCAATATCATCTTTACTAAGATTACCGCTATCAGAAATCGTAATTGACTGTTCTTTGCCGGTGCCTTTGTCTTTAGCGGTCACATTTAAGATGCCGTTGGCATCGATATTAAACGTTACTTCAATTTGCGGCACTCCACGGGGTGCGGGAGCAATACCGTCTAAGGTAAACCTACCGAGTGATTTGTTATCAGTTGCCATTTCACGCTCGCCTTGTAGCACGTGGATTTCCACTTGCGGCTGGTTATCAGCAGCTGTTGAATAAACCTCAGACTTGCTGGTAGGAACGGTCGTGTTTCGTTCAATAAGCTTATTTGTCACGCCGCCAAGTGTCTCGATGCCAAGAGAAAGAGGCGTAACATCCAGAAGCAGCACATCTTTCACGTCGCCTTGCAATACGCCAGCTTGAATAGCAGCACCAACGGCTACGACTTCGTCAGGGTTAACGCCTTTTAGAGGATCTTTGCCAAAGATTTTCTTAACTTTTTCAATAACTGCAGGCATTCGGGTCATACCGCCCACCAAAACCACTTCATTAATCTCGCCAGTCTTCAGGCCGGCGTCTTTCAGAGCCTTCTCGCATGGAGCAGCTGTTTTATCAATCAGCTCAGCCACTAGTTCTTCCAACTTAGCGCGAGTCAACTTAGTCTCAAAGTGTTTTGGACCTTCGGCATCGGCAGTAAGAAATGGTAAGTTAATTTCCGTTTCGGTCGTAGTTGAAAGTTCTTTCTTGGCCTTTTCTGCTTCGTCTTTCAGGCGCTGCATAGCTGCGTTGTCACCCTTAAGGTCGACACCATGCACTTTTTTAAATTCTTCCAAGAAATAATTAACGATTCGGTTATCGAAATCTTCACCACCTAGGTGAGTGTCACCATTAGTAGATTTAACCTCAAACACTCCATCGCCAAGTTCAAGGATAGAAACATCAAACGTACCACCACCAAGGTCGAAGACAGCAATTTTTTCTTCTTTTTTCCTGTCTAAGCCATAGGCAAGAGCTGCCGCCGTCGGTTCGTTAATGATTCGTTTTACTTCTAGGCCGGCAATCTTGCCGGCATCTTTCGTAGCCTGGCGCTGAGAGTCGTCAAAGTAAGCCGGAACCGTGATTACAGCTTCCGTAACTTTATCGCCTAGGTAGCTCTCGGCATCAGCCTTCAGCTTGCCTAAGATCATAGCGCTAACTTCTTCAGGACTATATTCTTTGTCGGACATTTTCACTTTTACGCCAGTACCGCTCTTAACAATTTCATATGGCATAATGTCGTGGTCTTTCTGAACTTCCTTATCGGAAAACTTACGGCCAATCAGGCGCTTTACACCATAAATCGTATTTTTTGCATTAGTTACGCGCTGACGCTGTGCAATCTGACCCACTAAGCGCTCGCCACTTTTGTTAATAGCTACCACACTTGGCGTAGTGCGGTTACCTTCAGTATTTGCAATAACCTCAGGCTTACCAGCTACCATATAAGCCATGGCGCTGTTGGTGGTCCCCAGGTCGATACCAATAATTTTACCCATTTATTTCTCCTTTTAGATATAAGTTAATGTAAAAACTATATATATTTTAGCACTCTAAGCTAGAGATTGCCAATATTTAAATGTTACACAAATTAGCACTCCCATGTCAAGAGTGCTAACTAAATAAGTAGTGATTTGCTAATTACCTTCTCACCAGGCATAATTAAGCATAAGTTGTTATAACTTAAAACACATAGTTTAACCCATGGGCCATTTAGAAATTTTCACACAGCTCAGCATAATAATTGTTTTTGTAACTGTGATTTCAATTATCGTGCGCTTACTTAGACAGCCTTTAATCTTAGGCTATATTTTAACCGGCATAGTGGTCGGTCCTTCTATATTGCATTTAATACCGGCTAGTTCTACTTTTGAGACTTTTTCAAGCATTGGTATTACTCTGCTACTTTTCATAATCGGCCTAGGGTTAAATGCGTCGGTCTTTAAGAAGCTAGGTAGAGTAGTATTAGTTACTGCCCTTGTTGAGCTAATAGTAATGGTTTCGGTTGGTCTATTAGTAACTCAATCTTTTGGCTTTTCTTTTACCGAAGCGCTTATCGTAGGGTTATGTCTGTTCTTTAGTAGCACTATTATCATCGTTAAAGTACTGTCAGATAAAAAAGAGCAGACTCGCCTTCACGGCCAGATAGCAATTGGTGTTATATTGCTGGACGATATAGTGGCAACGGTAGCACTCTTGTTTGTGGCAGCTGGCAAAGGCGGCTTTGGTGCGGATGAAATAAGCCTACTTGTTATAAAGGGGATTGTTTTAGCGGCCATACTATATCTAGTAAGTGTTAAGCTCTTGCCTCGACTAAGTAAGTTTTTTGCTAATACCCAAGAACTTCTATTTCTCTTTACTATTGCTTGGGGATTCGGAGTAGCAACTTTATTTGAATGGACAGGATTTTCAATTGAGGTCGGAGCTTTGTTTGCCGGCGTAAGCCTAGCCAGCTTACCATATAGTCAAGAAATGGCTGCACGCCTAAAGCCTTTGCGTGATTTCTTTGTAGTGCTGTTCTTTATTAGCTTAGGCCAGAGTTTAAATATCAGCCACTTAGCTGCTGGCATCGGCCCGGCAATAATCTTGTCGGCATTTGTCGTAATACTCAAACCGCTAGCTGCGATTGTAAGTGTAAACTTGTTTGGCTACACTAAGCGCACTAGCTTTAAAGCAGCTGTTAACCTGTCGCAAGTTAGTGAATTTTCCATCATCTTAATTGTGCTTGCTCAAAGTTCCGGCCTTGTGAGCCCTACGCTTAGTGCCATTATCACGCTGGTAGCAGTTATAACTATCGCTATCTCCACTTATCTGATGCACTATGACAACGCCATATTCGCCTGGCTAGAAAAGCGATTTCACTTCTTTAAAGACCGGCTTTCCCACGAGGAAAAAAGCGCCGTAGTAAACCACTCAATGATTCTGTTCGGCTATAAAAAAGGCGGCCACGAGTTTGTTAAAACCTTTAAGCAAATGAAGCGACGCTATTTGATTGTCGATTACGATCCGGCCGTTATTGAACTGCTTGAAAGACAGCAGCTGCCGTTTATGTATGGCGATGCCACCGATATTGAGTTGCTGCGAGAAATTGGCACAAAGAATGCCCGGCTGATCGTTAGTACAATTACCGACTTCAGCATTAACCAGCAGCTTGTTAAGTATGTGCACCGCGTTAATCCAAAAGCTATTATGATTTGCCATGCTAATAACTACGAGGAATCTGTTGCCCTTTATCATTATGGAGCAACTTATGTAATCTTACCTCATTACATTGGCAGCGAACGTTTAAGCGCCTTTATCCGCCGCCACGGCACTTCGCATGAAGCATTTGCCAACTACCGCGAAAAGCATATGCTGTCTCTAGGAAAAATCGCTTTAAAATAAACTAGTCTTCGCCGCGGCGACCATTTTTATCAGAAGGTTTAACTTTGACCATACTATGACGGATAACACTGCCATTTAGCGTATACCCGGCTTGTAGTTCCTCGGTGACAACTTCATTATCGCCTTCGCCATCTTCCATTTGAATAGCTTCGTGTAACTGAGGATTAAACGGTGTACCGGGAGAAGCTTCTATGCGATAAATGTTCAAGTTAGACAGTGCTTGTTCCAAATTTTTGCCCAGTTTAACTACACCCTGAGCCCAGGCATTAGACTTTAAGTCATCTGGCAAATGAGTGGTGGCTCGTTCAATATTGTCCACTACGGGCAAAAGCTTTAAGACAGCTGCCGATTCCCCGTGTTGGCGGGCTTCAGATTTTTCTAACTCTACGCGTTTGCGGTAATTCTCAAAGTCAGCTCTTAAACGCTGCAAATCAGCAGTCAGCTCTTTAACTTGATGCTCCAATTCTTGCTGTTTCTTACTTTTAGGCATTTAAAGCACCTCCTCAAGCATGGAACCGGCATGTCGGACTAAGTTCATAACCTTAGCATAACTTTGACGAGTAGGACCCAGCACACCGATATAACTACGATCAGAGTAAGGCGAGCGAAAACGACTGATAATTAGTGTGGCATCTGAACTTTTGCCAATCGGATTTTCTTGGCCGATAAAAACATTCAGTGGCTTGTTGGGAGTAGTTTCGCGTAACCACGGCTCAAGGTTATCAAGTAGATTTGCTACCGCGCGAACATGGCTCCCCCGGGCAAACTCCGGTTGGCTGAATAAGTTACCAATGCCGCTCATATACATTTGATCGCCAATAGTAGCTAGCCCTAAGTTATGGGTCAGCTCTACTAAACTGTCTACCGCACTGCGGATTGCTCTGTCGGCATTTTCCGCATGAGTATTAACGCGAGCCTCAATCGCTCTGGTACTACGATCTGGTTTTGACTTTTCTTGTTCAGCTAAGCCATTCACATAGTGACGATAACCTTTGTCAGTAGGCACTCGACCTGCACTGGTATGAGGTTGCATGATGTAGCCCAACTCTTCAAGCTTGACCATTTCAGAACGTACCGTGGCGCTGGAAACATTAAATAGCTTAGCAAGTATTACCGAACCAACCGGTGCGGCAATTTCAGCATATTGCTCAATAATAGCTGCTAAAATTTGGGATTGTCTCTCAGTCATAATCTGTTTTTAATATAACTGCTTTGGCACTCAAAGTCAACGAGTGCTAATCTGTTTCTTAATGCTAGATAGAATTTGACGAGCAGTTATAAGACCTGCCTCGCGCTCAGCAGGATTTTGGTGGCCGGTTTTTGCAATATGATTAACCTTTTGCACGGATTGATTAATATCGTCGTTAACCACCACACTAAAGTAATCAGCCTTTAGAACATGTTCTAGCTCCCTGATGGCAGTCTTTGCACGTTCTTTAAAGTCCGCATCGCTACGCTCTTTCCCGTAACGCTGCCGCCAGCGCTCATGCCACACTTCATAGTTTGGCGGTAGTAAAAATATCGGATAGGTATTTTGTGGATCAAACTTCATATATTCTGCCACGCCCTGAACTTCAACATCCGTAATAGCAATCTTATGCTTTTTATTGGCCAGCTGAAATTCCTGAATACTTGTGCCATAAATATTTTTGCCATACATCTTAGCTTCTATGAATTCTTTATTTTCAAGCATAGACTTTGCTTGATCGAAACTTATAAAATGATATTCCCTGCCTTCTTTCTCCAAAATCCCATTATTTTTGCGCGGTGTCCTTGTGGTATGAGAAACTATACGATAATAATTTCCTAAACTAAGCAGATGATGAGTTATGGTAGTTTTGCCCGCTCCGGAAGCTCCCACCAACAATACGAGTTTGGTTTTTCTAACAAGCTCTTTGGCTGAAACGGTCGATTGATAGCTTTTTAAAAGATTAATAATATTATCTGTCATATTGGCTTATTGTAGCAAATCAAGCGTATAATATGCTTAAGAGGAGGCATATGTTAGAAAAACAGTTACTGCACCAAGTCTTAAAGCGTATTAAAAATGGCGCAATTCGTGTTAGTTATTGGGACGGTACTGAAGAAATCTATGGCGTAGGCAAGCCTTTGATCCACATAACGATAAAAAGCGTTAAGGCCGTTAGGGCTACGCTTAAAAATCTGTCGCTAGGATTTGGCGAAAGTTATATGAATGGTCTAATCGATATCGAAGGCCCACTCGATCAAATCAATCGTTTAGCGAGCGAAAACACACCCACTCTAAAATCTCTCACTCGTCTGCGCTGGATGCGGTCAAAAAATATAAATATTCGTAGCCGACAACGACAGCAGATTGCCCACCACTACGACATCAGTAATAGTTTTTATAAATTATGGCTTGATAAATCACTCACCTATAGCTGTGCATATTTTCGAAAACCTAGCGACAGCTTAGAAAAAGCCCAAGATCAAAAAGTCGAGCATTTACTGCGCAAACTCCAGCTAAAAAATAATATGCGAGTACTTGATATCGGCTGCGGGTGGGGCACGCTTTTAATTCAGGCTGCCAAAAAATATGGCGTCACTGGCATGGGAATAACCTTGAGCAAAAACCAGTGTAAACATGCCAGGCAAGCCGCTAAAAAAGCTGGAGTCGATAAACAAATAAAGTTCGAACTTTTAAACTACCAAGACTTAGCGGAACAAGGCGAAAAATTCGATCGTATTATTTCTGTCGGCATGTTTGAACACGTCGGGCAAAACAACCAAGCTGATTATTTTAAAGCGGTGAACACAATGCTCAAGCCTAAAAGCGTTTCGGTTCTGCATACTATCACCCACACTCAAGAAACTCCGGCAGATCCTTGGATAGATAAATACATCTTTCCAGGTGGCTACATACCGTCTGTAAGAGAAACCGTTGCCAAACTGCCAAACCACAACTTTCAATTAACCGATTACGAAAACTTACGCATCCACTATGCAAAAACTCTCGATGAGTGGTGGCGGCGTTTTGAGAGCCACAAAACTAAGGTTTTAAACATGTACGACGAAAAGTTTTACCGCATGTGGCGACTTTATTTAGCCAGTTCTTCAGCAGCTTTTCGCTACGGCGATTTAAGCCTATCTCAACTTGTATTTACCAAAGATCTTAATAACGACCTGCCGCTAACACGCAAATTTTTATATAAATAATAAGTTTACTTAAACCCATCTAGTACTACTTAGTTTAACTAAATAGTATTACTCCCACTCAATCGTACCGGGCGGCTTGGAAGTAATGTCATAAACTACACGATTAATACCCTGAACTTCACTGATGATTCTACTAGAAATTTTTCCAAGTAATTCATGCGGCAACTTAGCCCAATCGGCCGTCATGCCATCTTGAGATGTAACAGCCCTCAAAGCCACTACCCGCTCGTAGGTGCGGCCATCACCCATGACACCAACTGATTCTATTGGCAACAGTACTGCAAAGTACTGCCATAAATCTTTATGCGCTTTTGCTAAAATTACTTCTTCACGGACTATCGCGTCAGCTGCTTGAAGAAGTCGTACATTTGCTTTGCTTACAGGTCCGATAATCCTAACTGCCAAGCCCGGACCCGGGAAAGGTTGTCTCTGAGTTATATTGTTAGGCAAACCCAAACCTTTACCCACTTTACGAACTTCATCCTTAAACAACTCACGCAACGGTTCAATTAATTTTAGCTTCATGTTCTTTGGCAAACCGCCCACATTGTGATGAGACTTAATGGTTACGGAAGGGCCATTTACTGAAACCGATTCTATAACATCTGGGTATAAAGTACCTTGAACCAGAAAGTCAGCATTTTTTATTTTGCAGGCCTCAGCTTCAAAAATAGCAATAAATTCAGCACCGATAATTTTACGTTTCTTTTCAGGATCTTCTACTCCGGATAGTTTATCTAGGAACTGCTTACTAGCTTTAATCGTCTTAACGTTCAACCCTTGTCCTTTGTAAATGTTTAATACTTCTTCATACTCGCCTTGGCGTAGCAAGCCTGTATCGACGAATAGACAAGTTTGCTGAGAGCCAATTGCTTGATTAACTAAACTGGCAGCTACTGAAGAATCCACCCCGCCAGACAGCGCACAAATAACTTTTCTAGAGCCTACTAGAGATTTTATTTCCTTGGTTTTGCTTTCAATAAATGACGCAGCAGTCCAATCTGTTTTAAAACCACAAATAGTGATGATGAATTTTTTTAACACGTCAAGGCCATGTTCAGTGTGACTAACTTCCGGATGAAACTGTAAGCCATATAAGTTTCTTTTAGCATCTTCAATCGCACAAATAACTGACTGACTTTTAGCCACCACCTTAAAGCCTGCGGGTAGTTTAGTAACATGGTCGCCGTGACTCATCCAAATAGAGCTGCCGTTTATGTTTTTAGATAGCAGACGAGACGCACCAGCTAGCTTAATGTTTGCTAAGCCATACTCTCGATTTTTAGCAGACGTAACATTCCCGCCAAGTAAGTTAACTAAAAGCTGCATCCCATAGCAAATGCCCAAAATAGGTACGCCGGCTCTTAAGATACTTTTATCAATTTGTGGAGCATTGGTTTCATAAACAGAATTAGGGCCACCCGAAAGCACAATACCTTTTGGATGATACTTTTTAATGTCTTTTAGCGTAACGTCAAACGGCACAATAACACTGAATACATTAAGTTCACGGGCTCGCCGAGCAATGAGTTGAGTATACTGTGAGCCGTAGTCCAATATCACTAACGCCTCGGCTCTATCATTCATAAGTTAATTATAATAGTCTGGCGCCCATCAAGCAAAGGAAATAGTTATATACTAAGAAACTTCAATGTTAGTATGGCTTATGAAGGAATAAACAGTGAAAAAAAGATTTTTAGTTTTATTGTTAGTAACTGTGCTAGTTTTGGCCTTGATAATAATCGGGGCAAATACCACTACTAATACTAAGAATAGTAAGGTCAGTGTTACCGCAAGCTTTTACCCTCTTTATAATTTTGCCCAAGAAGTCGGAGGTAATAAGGTTCAGGTCACCAATATTACGCCAGCTGGCGCGGAGCCGCATGACTATGAGCCTTCTCCCAGGCAGTTGATAAATGCTCAAGCATCTCAAGTCTTCATATATGATGGCGGAACAATAGAGCCGTGGATAAGTAAATTTTTGCCTGATTATCATCATATTGTAGTAAAAGCCAGCAATGGTATAGATTTGCAAACTGGCCAAAATGAAAATGGCGCGGCTTCGGCTAATATTCAAGATCCGCATTTTTGGCTAGATCCGGTATTAGCACAACAAATAGTAAGCAATACAAAAAACGGGCTTATTAAAGCTAAGCCCAGTGACAGGAAATATTTTGAAGCACACGCCAAAGCTTATAACAGCCAGTTGGCCAAGCTTGATAAAGAATACCTCACAGGCCTAAGCAACTGTAAAATCCATACTATCATCACCTCTCACGCCGCCTTTGGCTACCTGGCAAAGCGCTACAACTTTAAAGCGCTTCCAATTGCTGGCATCAGCCCAGACCAAGAACCTAGCCCGGCCAAACTTGCCCAGCTTAGCCGGCTCGTAAAAAGTAAGAAAATAAAATATATCTTTTTTGAAACCCTAACTAGCCCGCGCTTAGCCGATACGATTGCAAAGGAAACCGGTGCTCAAACCATCGTATTTGACCCGATCGAAGGTTTGAGTGAAGCGGCGCAAAAACAAGGTCAAGACTACTTAAGCGTTCAGCGGGAAAACCTAGCCAACTTAGAAACCGCACTTTCTTGCCACTAGGGTCTACGTAGTTTAGTAGTTTTTGCCTTTAGGAACTTACTAAAACCATTTACTAATACGCCATAAATTACGCCAAATCCAACTATTGTTATCCTCATAACTAAAGTAGCGGCTACGGCTACGGCAGTGCTTGCGCCATCAAGCGCCAAGACTACTACACCGCTATGTTCAGCTACCCCTAGCCCAGCGGGTAAGAGCGAAATGAAGCTTGTAATCATCGGTATGACATATAGCAAAACTGCCTGAGAAACTTCTGCTTGGCCACTTACTCCTACGATAGCTACATAAGCAATTGCTACTCCAAACAACTCACCAGCCACCGACAGAACTAATAGTAACGGCAATCGCTTTCTAGCTAGTATCTTTTGATTGGCTTTACTGAAATCGTTAATGGCTTTTTGGCTAACGCTCACAAAAGGCAGTTTATTTAGAGGCTTATACAGATGTGCTAAACCCCCTCTTTGGGCAAAGAAAAACGCTATCAGTACTACCAGAGCTGCTATTAAAAATGGCAGCCTTAGTTCATTGGAAGCCATGGCCGTGACAAAAGAAACTATCGCCATGGCTAAACCCTCCAGTACGCCTTGGGTAGTAAATTGTGAGATAGACTTCTTCATAGGCACGCCGGTAAATTGCTCCAGAGTCTTTGAGCGGTAAATTTCTCCCCCCGGGAGTAAAGTAACCGGCTGAGCACTCATGTAGCTAAGAGCTATCGCCCAAAAAGGTTTATTTATTTTGATAGCTCTTAACAAAAACCAAAATCTTATAATTTTAACCAAGTAATAAGCCAGGCTTAGGACAATTAGTAAAATTACTATAGAAGGGTGAAGATTGGTAAAGGTTTTAAATACTTTGGGCCACGGTGCATAAAAAACCAAAACCAACAGTAACAATACACTGACCAAAGCAGGCAAGAACCGTCTCAGTTTGTACATGTTAGATATTATACGCTAGCTCAACGCTAATGCTTACTTATTATTAGATACTGTGTGGTATATTACACTTATGGAGCCTGAAGAAAAACCAGTGCCTACTAATACTTCTACTGATAAAAAATCTTTTTGGAAAAGTTACTGGCTAGTCATTATCATATTGTTAGTGATGATAACTGCCGCCGCGGTCTTGTTTTTAACTACAGGCAAAAAATCTAGCGACAACAGCTCTCAATCTAAAAGCTCTACCGGAGCGTCAAATAATAACTCCAAAGTGAGTAAATCAGAAAATCCAGTGGCCATTAGTAATTCTTGGTCTAAATCCATAAATTCTTCAAAATTGCCTTTGGGCGACGGCAATGTTAGCACTAGCCCCCGCAAGGGTTACGTCTATTCCTGCACAACCAGTTTTCGCGGCGGAGGAGCTGAGCATGCGGGCCCGTGGATTAACTCTGCTAAAAAGACTTGGAACTTAAAAACCAAAGTGGCCGTTCAAGGTTCGGTCTACTGGCCAAAGGCTCAGTACACAATGATAGTAAAAGACGGAACTAGAACACTAACTACAAACGACTTGCCTGAAGGTTACCCAACCGGTACCTTCCCAATCGCTTCAACCGACCCTGCTTTTCAATATGATAGCAACCCCAATCATATAGGCACACAAAGCGTAACTTATAAACTGCCGGGGAGCCCCACTAAAGCCGCGCAGCCAAGTTGCACGGGTTTGGGTGCAATCGGTGTACTCAGTGACGGAGTATTATTATTCAACGGTTTAGACGCAGCTGGCCGAGACGCCGTAGCTCACGAAACTCAAGATAAGTGCAATGGACACCCAGACGGGCAAGAAGAATACCACTACCATAACGTGCCTTCTTGCATTAGATCCAGGGCTAAAAGCAGCTCAACTTTAGTTGGCTATGCAATAGATGGTTACGGCATCTACGTTGAAAGAGATTCTAAAGGTAGCTTACCCACCAATTCCGACCTAGATGTTTGTCACGGGCGCACCAGCACGGTAATGTGGAACGGCAAAAAGACTAAAATCTACCACTACGACGCTACATTAGAATATCCTTACACTGTAGGCTGTTACCACGGTGAACCAATTACCACCCAAAATGGCCACTCCCAAACTAGAAATAACTCAAATCAAAGGCCTATTGGGCCACAACCACTGCCTTCGGATAGGCGAGCGCACGCGCTTTAAACTAGATTAAAACTTACTGCTATTTACCTTTGGACCAATTGTAAAGATAAGCTATTAGGTAACCTGCTATAACTCCATCCACTATTGCCCAAAGACCGCCGATTACGCTACCCCAAAATGTTGCTTTATAACCTATATATAAACCGGCTAGAGCATTGACTAGCGCATGATTCCCCCAACCGATAGCTGCTGCCCAGCCGGCTAGCAGAACATATGCGCCCCAGACAATACCGCCGGCTATTGCCAGTTGTTTAGGATTGAGTTTCATAATCGCCTCCTTTTTGTTTATGATTACTCTACTTACTATTATCACATACTAAATCAAGCAGGCTAATTATGGGCTGGCTTACTCGTGGCGCAAGGCGTCAATCGGATTGATTTTTGAAGCCCGCCTAGCTGGAATATAAACCACTGCAAAGCCAACCAATGTGACAAACGCAAGGATAATCGCAACCAACCATAAAGGAGTGGCAAATACAGAGAAACTTTGCGCAACGCCTCTTGAATGAGCTAACTGATTTAAGAAGGCATCCACTACAAAACCAAGGAGAGTTGCCCCAAGCATTCCAATTATTCCTCCAATCATAGACATTACAAGTGACTCTGTAATAAATAACTTCTTCATGTCCTGCTTGCGAGCCCCAAGAGATACCATCAAGCCAATTTCTTGAGTTCGCTCTAAGAGAGAAATCGTGAGTGTGTTCAACATACCAACGATAGCAATAATCATACCGATGCCGCCAAAGCCAAGTAATATAAAGTTAAAGAATTTAAATACCTGGTTGACTTGATTTAATGTGTCCACCGGTGAGGTAGTATCAAAGCCAAGCGCTTCTACTTGGGTTCTGACTTTAGGAATATGCGTTTCTTGATCTACGACAAGTTTTGCCTGGTTATACTCTTTGAATCCAGCTAAGCTGAAGGTTTTGTCGCTGGTGAATACTTCTGCACCACTACCGGAATCTATAATTCCAACTACCTTAAAAGTGTGGTCAAACTTAGGGTCTTGCTCGGTTATTTGAGGTATACTCAGCTGTATACTTTGCCCCACAGCCTGACTGGGTTTTTTAATACCCATACTACTGAGCAACGAGGTATTCAAAAGTACCTCTTTAGTATTGTCCGGCTGCAGTTCTTTGCCAGCCACAAGCTTAAGATTGCTTAGCTTTACAAACGAAGTGTCAGCGCCAAACACGACCGAATCAACTACGGCATTTTTATAACTGATTTTACCAGCGCGCGAGAATGTCTTAGCTACATCTTGAACGCTAGAAAAGTCTTTAAACCGCCGGATGGAAGCTTCATTTAACTTAACGACTGAAGAGTGGGCAGAAGATACATCTATAGTTTTGATTGATTCAGAGCCAATGATTTGTCTCTGAACCAGTTCCTGCAACCCCAGCCCGAATGACAAAAGCAAAAAGACCGAACCAATGCCTATTACAACTCCCAATATGGTCAGCCCTGAACGAAACTTCTTAAAACTAAGGTTACGAATAGACATGTGCAGCAAGGTGTCGTAACGAATGTTTTTGCTACTGAATCTTGGCAGTTTCATTTCTTGTCCTCATTAGTTTATCTATTCGATCTTTCTGGCCATTAAGCAGTTCGTTAGTTGTTCTTCTAATATCTTTGCCTTGCAATGCGGTAACTGTGCCATCTTGTATATGGAATAAATGATCGCCTAACGGAAGATATTCCAGCTCGTGCGTTACCAATATAATCGTTTGTTTCAGCTCTGATTGACACTTTCTCAGCAACTGCATGATTTGGTCGCCAGTTGCGGTGTCTAAGTTGCCAGTCGGTTCGTCAGCCACAATCAACTTCGGACTACGCACCAATGTTCTGGCCATCGACACACGCTGTTGCTCACCGCCAGACAGTAAAGTAGGGAGCTTGTGCGCATGTTTTGCCATATTCAACATCTCCAGAGCTTTCATGGCTCGTTTATTAGCTTCAGCACGAACCTGTCCTAAGAAATATAAAGGTAAGGCAACATTCTCTAAAACGGTCAGACTCTTCACCCAATAGTTAGTTTGGAACACCATTCCAAACTCGCTGGCACGATGCTGAGCTAACTGATCAGACGAATACTGATAAAGGTCTTTACCACGATATAAAATTTGGCCATCGCTAGGTCTCTGTAGGCCTATTAGTAAGTTAAGCAGGGTAGATTTACCGCTACCTGAAGATCCGTAAATTATAGTAAACGAGTTTTCCGGTATTGAAATCGTTACGTCGTGTAAAACGTGGAGGTTATTATCTCCAATTTTAAACTCTTGGTTAACTTTCTTTGTTTGTATTAATGCTCCACCCATATCTACCCTTTATACACCAAACATGTTTCTTATGGTATTAATTATAATATCCAGTACCCCGTCACTGGCCCGGCCGATTATTGCAGACCTGTCTTTCCCAGAGCCTTCGTTACCAGCTTTATCTTTGGAAATCGGTTTCAAGTGATAAACCTGTGAAGTCGAAAGGTCGCTGACAATCACTAAGTGTTCTTTAGTAAGTTTATTGTCTTCAGATGTCTTACTGTTATAAGTGTTGCCGCTGGAACCTTCGCCAAATGCCACTTGCGAAGTCGCCGGTTCATCAGTTTTCCATGAAACTACAATCTGCCCTCTGGCTTCTGCGCCGCTACCACGAATATTCGTTTCCGTAACCACATCACTTATCTTTGGTGGTCGCGTGTCTAAGTCGGTATGGAAAACCTGTTGGTCAGATACGGCTAAGTTACCACCCGTATCGCGAGACTCCGCAACAAGCACATACTCACTATCGTCTTGAAGGCCAGATATGGTAATCGCGTGATCAGTGGTAACTTTTGAAGAAACTATTTCATCACTTGCCCGCCCTTGAACGCCATAACGTATGAGCGAGTCAGAGGGCACGTTAGTAGTCCAGGTGATTTTTTGGGTGCTGGTAGGTTGATCTTTGACAGGCTGGAAGCGCAAGTTACTAACACGCGGTCGCGGCGGTGTTTCAAAGTTCAGTACTGTGCCGTCATATTCATTGCCGTCAGAATCAATCGGATCCACCTTAAAGAAGTACTTGGCTCCATCGTCCAGGCCTTGCAGCTCTTTGGTGTAGGCTGACTCGCTAGAAGACGTATTAATGGTCTTGAGGCCGCCAAAACCCTCACTCTTGCCATAGTATATCTTAACTTGAACAGCATCTTTAGAAGTGAACCTAATATTAGCGCTGGTCAAGCTAATTCCATTAACCGAAACGTCTTTTACAGTAGGTGGTGGCAGAGTTGTGAAAGTATGCTCACTTGAAGTGCCGGTGTTGCCATCCCCATCTGTCCATTTGGCTTTATAGTAATAAGTGGTTCCCGGAGATAAGTTAGTTAGATTAACTGTATGATTAGTCGTCTGGGTAGAGTTGCTAACTTCCTCATTGTTATATACGCCAGATTGCGTGCCGAACGCTATCTTTGAATCGCTATCTCGATCAGTAGCCCAAGTGATAGTAGTTTTTCGGGTTGATATATTACTGACCGATGGCTGTACCACAAGGCTTGCCGGGCTAGTAAATCTTCCTGTTGGAAGTTTGGAAACAACTGACGAGTACGCACCGCAGTTATTGGCAGAATCACAAGCTCTGACTTTGTAATAATAAGTAGTTTGACTAAGGTTCGTATCAACTATACTGCTGCCAGAACTGCTTGCAACTTGAGAATAACTAGAATTATCAGTAGAACGATACACCCTGTATGTCGATACACCGGCTCCAACGTCATTTGGCGCATTCCACGATAAAGCCAATTTCCAGCTCTTGGTCGATTTAGTAGACACATCAGCAATCTCCATATTGAGCGGTATGCCCGGAGCCGAAGTGTTAGCAGTAAATGTCTCTGAGGATGCGGTGGCATAGTTTACGTTACCCGCTTCGTCTTTGGCTACTACGTAAATTGTGTTTTCCCCTGGCTGAGTAGCATAGGCCCCGGCTGGCAGTGAAGTTACGCCAGCGTCTGTATACGTGCAATTATTTGCCGTTGGCACGGAATTAAATGTATAGCAATACGTCAAATTAGAGGCCGAGCCTGTATAACTGGCTGGCTTTAGCCAAGAAAATGCAAACGAGTTAGTCGTGTTCGTAGAGGGGGTTGCTGAAATGTTTTGTGGCGAACTAGGCGAAGAAGTGTTGAGTTTAACGGCAGTCGTAACGTTTGCAGTAGAAACATTGCCCGCGTTATCCCATGTTCGGAAATAAATAATATTGTTACCTTCCTGCAGGTTATCGAAGTCAGGCGGATCCGCCATGGTATAAGACCCGTCATTAGCTAGCAAGTCGGTCGCATCTTCACTGCCGCTGTGGCTGTCGCCATACCAAGTTCCGCTGTTGTCAATGCGATATTGCAGACCTGCCAGGCCGGAATTGGCATCCGAAGCCGCACTGCCGCCACTAGTCTCCCAGCTCAGCGTGACATCTTTTGAAGAAACAAACTGGGAAGGAGCAGTTATAAATGCTGGATTAGTAGGCTCGGTGTTATCAAACCTAAAGTGGAATTGTGCTGGTGAACCAGTGTAAACGTTATTAGCGTTGTCGATAATCTTAACGTTTAGGTAATAAGGTGAATCCAAAGAGGTTAGAGCTGTGCCAATATATCCGCTGGTACTTAAATCTATATGGTCATTAGAAACTGCAAACTGACAAGCGCCGTCCGTGTTAACCGGGCTTGTTCCTAATAAGCCTTTGGTAGTAACAGGATCGGCTGTATCATCCTGCCCAAGATAAAGACAATAGCCTTTAACGCCTGAGCTGTTGGTTGAGGCATCAGAACCTGCATCCCAGCTAAAGTATGGCTGACTAGCGTTTGTCCAGCCATTGCTAGCAACACTATCGCCCCCGCTGCTCTTATACATCTCCAAGTTCGATGCGTTAGTATCGGGCGGAGTATAGTCACTGGCTGTGTAACTAAATGAAATACTACTAAGCGTTGGCGTACTTACTCCACTGGGTTGTAAAGTCACTTGATACTGCAAGTACTGATCTTCGTCCGAAACACAGTTATTGTTCGCCAATATCGTCCCCGAAGATATTGGATCGCAAGAACTCCAAGACGGAGCCCCACTCATATCGCTATTACTATCACTTCGGACTTTCACCGTAACAGTGCCGCTACCGCCCTTGTTATAAGTAATCGTGCTCCAGTTAGAAGGATAAGTCGCATTGAAAACATTCGAAGTTAAGGTACCAGACGAAGGATAACCCACTCTTTGGATCATTAACTGAGCCGCACTACCAGTTAGACTGGTAGAAGTAGTAAGATCGCTTCCTTGTTCAACACTGACGGTTATCACGTCGCCGGCAGAAAGCCCTGTCAGCGGAACCAGTACATTGTCAGAAGACTCATTATGGCCACTGGCAGCTCGTATGTAACCAGTTGTTGCTTCCGCCCCAGTAACATTCACTCCATTAACCTGTACAGTTACCTTAGGGCTGACGCGCTGACCGGTTGAACTAAATCCGGCATCAAACGACAAAAGATAATCGCCGCTTTTTTGGACCGTTATATTTTGGTTATTCGACGACGTGCTATGTGAAAAAGTATTGGTGTCTATTGCATTATCGGTTGCCCAATCAACTGTAGATTTAGTGTTTGGATTCCAGTTTGACGCTCCACCAGCCTGCGTGGCTTCACCCACATAAAGGTCACTTGTGCTTAGCTTTTTAATAAATAGCGTAGCCTTTTCGCCGCCTACGGTGACTGTGCCGCTGGCAGCTTTTTGTTGAGCCGAAATAGTAAGAACCTGATTAGGCGAAGAAGATTGCACCACTCCAAACCAGTGGATAGAGCTGTCGGTATGACCGTTGGTGTCCCTAATATAACCCTGCTGAAATTCGCCGCTATGAACTTCGCTGCCATCAAGAAGCACGCGCCCTTCAATACTTGCCCTTTGGACAGTGGCACTTACCGGTATATTAACCGAAACAAGATAAGAGCCGGCTTGGTCTAAGGTAACGCTAGGATCGCTATTAGTGTGAGTGAAGCCGGTGTCAGCAGTTGTATGGTCCCAGTCCATATTTGCTTCGGTTGAGTTCAAGTTAGTGCCGGAAGTCGTTTGAGTTCCGTTGGCGCTAAAAATGGTATCGCCGGAAGGAAGATATTCTGCATAAAGAGTCGCATCACCCGTTATCGTATGGGAAGTGTCACTAGTAATATTAGACACTTTAACTTCAATTTCATCGCCAGCCGATAAATTATTTAGCATAATGCCTAAGTGGTTTGAGGATTCAAAATGGCCGGTGTAATTTCTAATATAACCACTTCTTCCGCCGCCTACATCCGCTTTAGAGCCGTTAACATAAACGTATGAAGCTACTCCACTCCTGTTTCCAGAATCGTCTACGCCATCACTCGCGGCAGCTAGGGTATATGAAAGAAAATAATTACCACTCTTTTGAACCGTCAGTTTAGTTGGCGAGCCAGAGCTATAAGAAAAATCGCTAGTGTTATAACTCTGGCTGGTGTTAAATTTTAAAGCAGTTGGCGTAGTAACGTTAAGATTTGTCGAGCCCGTGCTTAAAGTACTTCCTTTTATAACAGCATAATCTGCACTTCCATCTAGGGATAAAGCGCCCGAATCAGTTTTGATATTGCTGGCGCTTTCATAGGTATTTACTGTTCCGGTGACAGCTCCGGTGGCTGCGCCACCACTCCAGTCTGACTGGCTCCAAGTGCTCAGCGCAAAGGCTGTGTTTATAGAGTAAAAAACAAAAAGCCCTACGGCTATGGCGTAGGCGGCAAGTATTGAAAAGTGGACTTTTCTGTGATGCTTATGTTGATGCCACTTAGCATACTTGGGGAATTTATTTGAAAGATAGTTATGAGGTCTTTTAGCTAAGTGATGATGGGCTTTTTTAGAGACGTGTTTAGTAGTTTTGAGAGACTTTTTTAGAGCAGAAGAAACTCTTCTATTAGACTTATTAGAAACTACCCTCTCTTTGTCCATTTTTGAATTACTTCACCAATCAGATATTACTACTGTTTACATACTATCAAAAGCTCCCCTTATTACCAAAAGTATTATTATGCCAAATAACAGATGAAGCAGTTTTTAGTTGTAAGCAGCTAAAACCTCTTTGTCATATTCCTCATACTCCGCAGTTAGCTCTTCGCCACTTTTGATTGGTCTGGCTGTTTTTAGTTCCCACATACCCTTACTTTCAAAAAAATTACAGCTAGGCTTAGATGAGTAGTTGATAAATCCACCTAAAGGCGTGCGGATGTAGCCATCGGTAAAACGTTGGTCTGGAACGTGGGTTATGCCTAAATGTTGGCCCGAAGAAATGTCTTTTGTCGCGAACAAACCCAAGCCATGTAGCTTAGATTTTTTGATAGTCAAATAGTCAGGGAGAGGAAAGTAACTCTTTATTTTGTGCGTCATAAGTCAATAATAGAAATCTTACTTATATTTTATAGGTCTTAATTAGCCTCTTTACTTAACTACTTGGCGTAAACGTGACTACGCCTAAGCCTGATATTGAAATTTTATCGCCATTTTGGAGATCTACTGATACGCTCGAGACTCCGCCTGCACTACTGCCAAGTATCTCGTTGTATGAAAGTCCATCATTAACAATAAAATTACCGCTCTGACCTGGACCTGGAGTTACCTTATAGCGACCTTGTCCAACATCCTCTCCCACAACAAATGTTCCGGCATAAAGTTTAGTTTTTTTGTGGCTTGTCACAAAAGGTGTTTTTACTGGAGTAAAACTTACTATGCTTAAACCAGATATCTGTATCTTATCTCCTTTTGATATTTTAACCCTAACTTTACTCACCCCACCAGATTCGGTGCCTAAAATTTCGTTATAAGAACTGCCGTCATTAACGATAAAGTTACCGCTTTGACCTGGGCTAGGAGTAACATCATATAAGCCTACAACAACATCTTTACCACCAGTAAATGTGCCCGCGCCTAGCGTAGTAGCCTTGCCTTTAACTTTTCTAACCGCTGGCTTTTTTACATGTTTAGTTTTTGTAGTCTTTGCTGGGCTGCTGCTAGCCTGTGAACTATTATCTGGTTTACTGTTATCAGATCCGCCACTTACCCCTACAATCGCAATTAAAACTACAAAAGCTATAATAGCAGTAAGAACTTTATGCTCTGAAAACCAATTCTTATTTTTCTCTTTCATAGATAACTCTCCTACTTTTGATATATTAATACTATACTACGATATATTTGCATTATTTATATATAGGTATCAATATTGCTAAATTAAAATCTTGTTTAGATTTATCTTGAGCACTTCATCCATAGCGTATAATAAACTTCAGTTATATGCCTTTATACACTAAATCACTTCTTCACCTCAGGCCTACTTACGAACTTATAATTTCTAAAGTTCTACTTTCGCTTGGCGCTTCAGGGGCAATAATCGGCATTCCGCTTTATTTTATTAAATTAGGATTGAGCGATTCTCAAGTAGGTATCGTAGCTGGCTCCGTATCTTTATTAATTGTGTTGGTTTCTTTTTATATGCCGCCGGTTATGGAGAAATTCAACCAGCGCAAGCTCTTAGTTTTAAGCGCTTTTGTGGCTGCTATTTGCTTCGCTTTGTTTGGTTTTGCAGGATCTATTCTCCTGTCAATAGTTCTCTTAGCTTTGGGACAGATTTCTCTAAATATTAATAGCAGCGCCTTAGGAGTGCTGTTTAAAGATTCCACCCGTACCAAGCACGAATTCACCAAAGACACCGGCTTTTTAGGGTCGTTTACTAATCTCGGCTGGTTTATCGGCCCTATGCTTGGCGGTTTCACGCTTAGCGTAGCTGGCTTTAAGGGAATGTTTTTATTAGTCGGCGCCTTACTGCTACTCGGCGGTTTATATGTGCTGCTGTTTCCTTTTAAAACAGTTGTCAAGAAAAGAGCCGGCATCGATAAAAAAGTAAGAGCTAACATTAAATTTTACCTATCAAACCCCCAGCTGCGGATTGCTTACCTGCAAAGATTTGGCATCGATCTTTGGTGGGGTATCGTGTTTACATTCATCCCTATTTTTATGTTAAAGGGTGGCTACAGCAACGCTTCTATAGGTCTGCTGGTTGCACTAACTCAGCTACCGCTATTTCTTTTCGAGTTCAAGACAGTGGGTTTCGTTGAAAAGATAGGCTTCAAACGAATTTTCATTTTATCTTACGCCAGCTTAGCAGTGATAAGCGTCTTGTCGTTCTTATCGCTGGAATCTTACCTGCCAATTGTGCTGGGCTTGGTTTTGCTAAGTTCTCTGGCTTTGGCATTTTTAGAGCCTATTAGCGACTTGTTCTTCTTTAGTAAAGTGTCGCTGCTGGAAGAAGAAAAGGCTTACCCGATATATGTCACTTCCTCGCCCGTTGGCAGCATGATATCAAGGATACTGCCAGGAATAGCTTTAGCGATATTTTACGACCAAGCCATCTTTATTTTGATTGCGATTTTTATGGTTCTAATAGCCTTTAGGGCATTTTACATTAAAGAATAGGTAAGATATTTACTTCGTAATTTCAAGTAAATACTACTAGTTAGGGGTTTCTAAGGGAGAGGCTTTCGAGCCTCTCCCCTGGAGTGGACGGGTCGTCAGGTTAGAAACCGAGACTAACGCCCTCGTTATCCTGGTGAACGTTTTGACGAGTCTCCTCATCGGCATTTTCCCAGAACTTGATGACGTCCCGAACCATTCTTTCGGCTTGGGCACCGTTCGTTGTGCGAAACCCCATTTGGGATTCGCTTCATCAAGCCGGCGAGATTAAACATAGCACCGTCAAGCTCGAACTGAACTCTCAAGCGCCCAGCTATGATGTACGTCAAAACCTTGACGTTGCCGTATTGGCCTGACATACCGTGCATATGCGAATCGTCGACAACTTTGCCTAACCCAGCTCCCAGACTTTCTGCTGGAACTCTTGAGCCAGCTGGTTAAGCCGATCATAGATAGCTTCGCGAAATGAATCCCGAAGATTCGGTCCGGGCATCAAACGCCAACCATACAGCTTGACGTTTTTCAATGGGTCAGCGATTCGGTACAGCTGACGCCAACCTTTTTTGGGCTCCTTGTAAATCGTAATCCGCACGTCGAGACGAGTAGGCTTTGCCGACGGATGAAAACCACTGAAATCGGTGTCTTCAGGATACCAAGTTTCCCTAGTAACCCAGACGATACTGTCGACCACCTTGAATGGGTTATCGCCGCCTGACGCCATCAGCCCGACCCAATCGGAACATTCTTCACTTAACAAGGCGCGGAGGTAATGACTGCTATCATGCCTCCAGTCTCGCATTCTTCCGAGCTTGCCTCGCCTGTTGACGGGCCAGTAGCATTCCAGCTTCCTTATTTTTCAGGCTTCTCTGGATCCACAATGAAGAACCTCGTCTAGCGTGTGTTGTGCGCCTGTCGGAACTCAGGTTAGCTTGACCTCGTTTAACTTTAATCACTGGATTGAATGCACAACCGTGCGATTTAGCCAGTTGCTCCTCATGCTCGTAGATGAACTTGAGAAACGGGTACTCACGAGAACTGGAAAACCCTCTCTTTACCACTGTGGCATTAATAAACACCACCTCTCTTGGGCGTCCCGCCAACTATGGCCTTGAGCATTCCGCTCATCATTTGTTAAATGTAGTAAAAAAAATTTACATAAGACATTTTAAATTAACTCAGTGATAATTCAAATAAAAGGTCTTTATACTTGTACAGGTCTGTATACTATTACTCAATATTCTCCAGACCTAAAGGCAATAAATCATGATGGCGCAATTGATGATTCCACGTCGAAAAACCGCCTGATCTGCGGATAATTACCGCATCAGGTTGCAGAGCGCTATGGCACAAATTTCTCTTCCATAGTCGAAAATTATGATAACAACCCGCTTTGCAAAGAATATTGGGCTGGAGGTAGTTGAAGCTCTACAAAACGCTTTCAGAGCTGAAAGGCGATATTGAACGCAATATTGATGCCGGTCACAATGGTGTTTGTATAACCGTATTGAGCGATCCGACTTATAAAAAGAAAGCTCTCTGGCGTGGGGCATTCATTCAATAGAATGGTGGCTTCGCAATATGAAAGCGATGAAGCTTAGCGATTTTCATGATTGCTCGACTACGGATTTTATGAGGGCACTTGAGAAAGAAGAGCTTGAAAAAAATTGGTATGGCCAACTCAGCTATACTCCAGTTTACAACTGGTTTATGGCTGTGAAGTAGTTTTAAGCTACGTTTACACAGAGGCAGAAAGGCCGCTCAGGAAATATTGGCTGAGGATAACGAAGCTCAACCTAGCGAATCACTATAATCTAATTATTTGTTGTCTTCGCCGCTGCCTTTAAGAGCAGATTCGATAACGTCTCTAGGCAATGCCGCAGTAGAAAGAAGTGCATTGCGCACAGTTTGAGTAGCGTCTCCGCCAACCTCTGTAGCAGCATCTAGCGCTCCGCCAACAGCTGACTTAGCAGCTTCTGAAGTATCTGCGCCCATTTCACCGGCTGATTTGATAGCACTTTGCACCGCACCAACAGCTGCGCCGCCGATGTCACCGCCGGTTTCGGCAGTACCTTGCACAATACCCTGAGCTGCGCCGCGTACAGCGCTGCCAGCGTCTCCGCCAACCTGGCTAACGCCTTTAATAACACCACTCATGGTGCTGGCCGCTGTATCAACTGCAGAGTTACCTACCTGGCCAACTCCCTTGATAGCACCGCTAGCTACGGATGCTATGGTTTCGACACTAGCACTGCCTACGTCGCCAACGTCCTGTAGCGCACCTACAACTTGATTTTTCACAGTATCAGTCAGCGCATCTAAAATGTTGTCCACGCCCTTAATGGCTGACGTAACTGCGCCTGATACTTCATCTACTATTTTTGAAAGCATATTTCCCTCCATGCTTTGTTAATAATGCTTATAGCTTAACATACATAAGATGTAAAATATTAAAAAACCGCCAGCAACAAGCTAGCGATTTGTAAAATAATCTCTTATGAAAATAATCGAGTTCGGCAAGACGTAGCGGGGTCGCCTGCGGGGCGAGCTCTCCTTAACGGAGAAACTCGCCCCCTATGCAGGCGTCTACTTAGCCCACCGGTTCAGTCGCTCCAGGTGGAATGTCAACTACTCCCGGATAAGTGTGCGGCTTGATGTGGGGACCAAGAAAGCGAGGGTCGTAGGCATCTAGGGAAATTTCCACTAGTTTTGCGCTGGTCTTTCCGCCGTTCGTGGTCGTTATGGGTTTGGTCAGAGTTATCAGGGGTATGATACCTTGACCGTGCCATGAGAAACGCTTGGTAGCGCCATGCTGTGGTACGTACCACAGCTTGACCTTCACCGCCTTTGCTTTCGGGTTGCTCAGCTTGATGCGGAATCCTCTAGGGGTGGCGATCAAGTGTGCCAGCCCTGGCTTGTTGACGAGATCACGTTTGGTCCATGCGACGGTTTCTGGGAAAAACCTTTCTTTCCCTGATTTCCACCACACAACCTCTACGTTGAAGGTGTGCCCATCGACTTTGGGAGCTCTGTATGGCGGCAATTGCGCCGGTTTGACATGCACGGCTTTCCTCGACGTTTCTTCCACGCTGCTTGAGGAGTTTCCGCCTCCGCAACCGAACGCCGCCAGAGCGAGCGCTGAGATTGCCAGGACAACTACGAGAAGCTTGCGCATCTCGTCTCCTTTCTTATCCGAACTCGATTGTGTATGTGCCTCTTAAAAACAAGTGTTTTGAGACTTACTATAAATTAACATAAAAACTCTATAAAGTCAACAGATGTTTTTAGAAAACTATTTAGACTTTGCCTTTTTACCGAGTGCCCACTTCACCGATGGGCTTATCGGCTTGTCTGTGCGGTGAATACAGCCAATCCAGCAGCAGGGACGACGTTTGCCTTCTAGTAGTTCCGTAACCGTTCTTTTGACATGCTCTTTTCTAGTTTCAGGTTTTTTAACAGAAATCGTCCAGCAAATCCACTCATTACGAGCCAGTGGTGTCAGGTCTTCCCATCTTTCTAGAGCGGAATCATCAGCCAGTAGAGCCTTGCGCAAATCTGCCGGCACTTCATGCACTACACCAGTGGCGATTTCTTTCTTAGTCATAACTCTATTTTACCTCAAATTGTAAATCTTGAGCATTAGCATACTTTATCTAGTATTAGCTTGGATATGGCTCCGGGGGATGATTTATTTGCGTTTTTATGGTATTATAATACAACTTTGTTGAGCTGTGAGGCTCCGGAGGAACCTTAATAAGTAGTAAGCACGAGGTGAGAGATTAGAGCGTAAGCTTTGCTTATGCATTGATGCCTCATCTTGTGTGTCTAAGGGGAGTTGCGAGTTTTGAAACCTACGGTGTAAAGGAGCGTCTCATGCGAGCTGTCGTGATTGTGGGACCTATGTACTTCGCCACGCAGGGCCTGATCATTTTGCTCATCGGCACGGGCGCGCTTTTGGGACCTGTTGTCTGGGCTGCTTACCAAGGCGCAGTAATCTTTGCGACTATAGCGGTAGCCCTGTTCGGCTTCTTCACGTCCGTCAAGAGCCTTTGCGATGCGATTGAAAAAAAGGATATGCACTGGGCCTTGGATGCTTTCATGGCGCCCACTGTCGCTATCCTCGTCCTGTTTTTCGTTTTCCTGGGTATGCACGTCTGGCGTGATTGGTTGCTTTTTCTGATCATGCTTGCCCACAAGCAGACGTTGCCTGACCTGGCAATCGGTTTCTGCAACGCGTGCCTTTGGTGGGTGTTGGCAATCGGCGGCCCAGTAGTGGCGTTTAGGGCTATGAAATCTGAAGATGGAGCCGACAGGCTGGTCGTGTATCCGGCTTACATCATCACTGCGTTTACCTGGGGACTGTTCTGTGTACTACTTGCGGGGGCTAACCTTGCGGGCTAAGTGCCAACATCGCAATGTGGGCGTGGCGGCCAATAACCGTCGCCGCGCCTGCTTGCGTGCCCCCTCCTCTCTTTAGACCCTACTGCTTGTTACTTACTTCCATGAGTGTGTGCTCATGCTGATGAGCTGGAAACAGCGAAAAGTAAAGGTTCCGAGTTCAATATTATATTAAATTGGCTCTGGGGACTAGATATCGCTATGCTCCCCCACTTAAAAATGCTCGTATGCTTTACCCGATATCACGTCGTGTATAGCCTATCGTAGCAACAACGGCAGCCACAACAACGGTGCCTACTAGATATATAACCAGCCCGCGGTCGATATGCCCGTTCAGCAAGCCGACCGTGTCGTAATAATGGTACGGCATAAATTTAGCAGGCGTTTTCAACCAGTGAACCAGACCGGCCAGCGACGAAATGGTATAGCCGCTGAATGCCAGCACGATTGCAATGCTGTTGGCAATCTTGCGTGTCAGCTGGCTAGCGGCCATGAGCGCAAAGGCGATTAAACCAAACGACGCTGAAAATGCAAATGACAATAGATGCGTTACGATTAGATCACCTTGGTTGATTTTAATATCTGCAATTTGAACGCTCACTAATGTAAAGACATAGGTGAATACGCAGATAGCGGCAACTACAACCAGCCAAACAATCGCCTTGGAATAAAGCAGCTGCTGCCTACTTACAGATCGCGCCAGAGTATATTCAACCGTAGTATCGTTTTCGTCACGGTTCATCAGCCCTGATGCCAACGTAACGGCCATTATGATAATCAAAATAGGTAGCAATATGTAATAAATCTGTGAACTCATGTAGCCGATTGGCGAGAAAAAGTCGCTGCCGCCGAAGAATCCGCCGGCCGAGGACGAAATACTATCAAATGTAGAATTGAGCTGGTTGGCGTCGTGGCCGATGGCCTTATACGCCAGTACGGTAATGACAACTAGGCTGGCTATGCCAAGAGTCCACCACAGAGTGAAAAGTCGGCGGCGTTTGAGTTCCCATAATATGGCTGCCTTCATAACTACGCTTCCTCCTCTTCCTCGTAAAATCGTAAAAATTCATTTTCCAGAGCATGCTGGCTGGTTGTCATCGAGACAATATTGCTATGCGACAAAGCTGCAAGCGCCTTTTCAATAGTGTGCGCCGGCTCAACTGTCAGAGTGGTTTTGCCTGTGTCAATCACTTTAAGCGCAGGGCTGGCTTTGAGCTTTGCAACGTCTTTGGCGTGTTTAAACGTAACGCGCCAGCGGGGCTTCTGCGTTGCAATGACGTCTGTAGCCGAACCTTCATACACAAACTTACCTTTGCGCATAATACCTATGCGGTCACAAACTCGCTCAACCTCTTCAAAACTATGGCTGCTCAACAGCACGGTTGCGCCGCGTTCACGTGCTTCATTGATTGTATGATAAAACTGCTCCTGCATTAGCGGGTCAAGGCCGCTGGTCGGCTCGTCGAGAATAAGAATATCGGGCTGTTGCATAAATGCCTGGATGATGCCTATTTTTTGCCGGTTACCTTTTGAAAGCTGGCTCATTTTTTTGTCTAGTTGCGCTCCAAACTGTTGCGCGAGCTCTGGCATATAAGTGTGGTCTGCTTTGCCGTTTAATTTGCCTAAATACCTCAGGAATTCTTTTCCGGTGGCACCACTAGGCAGCACCACGTCACCTGGTAGGTAGCCAACGCGGGCGCGGAGACTTGCGCCGCTTTGCTGGTTGTCTTTGCCAAACAGTTCAATCGTGCCCGAACTTGCCCGAATAAAATCTAAAATCATCCGCAGAGTTGTCGTTTTGCCAGCGCCATTTGCGCCAAGCAGCCCATAAACTTCGCCTGGCTGAATCGCTAAAGACAAGTCGTGCACCGCTGGGACCTTCGAGCGCCCATAGTATTTAGTAACGTTTGTAATTTTTATCGGCACGGCCATATATTTTCAGTATACCAAATAAGGTTGGGAGCTTTGCAATCTTAATATCGAGTCTAAGCAGGAGTATAGGCCATTGATTGCTTTCTGAAGTGCTGATGTTATAATTTGTTACTATGACCACCCCTATCTAGGAGTTACGATGTCATTTCTTGACAGGTCAGTACCTTTGAAGTACGCCATACTCGCCGCGCTGGCTGTAGCCGTATTTGTCGGCGTGTCCGTTCATGAGCTTCACAGTCGTTCCGACTCCAAGGCTCATTACGGCCCCGCCCTTCCTGCAAAGGTCGTCAAAGCAGACAAGCCAAAGACCGTAGGCGAGTATCCTTGGCTCTCTGGGGCTCGACCTATACCAACACGGAAGTGAGAGTAACGCTGCCTTCCGGTGAACATTGGCGCTACAGCGATGTGCCGCTTGATGGAAGCGTGGACGTTGGCGATGAACTTAAGGCATGGTTCTACGACGACAGTCCCCACAGCGCTTACTTCGCAAACGAATTCTACAATCAAGGAATCGCACGATACTCCGTGGCCTTCAGTGGAAGATCAAATTGGGGTAGCATTTTCTGTAACGTTTTTTGCGACGATTTTTGGACTCATAATCCTATGGGCTCTATGGCGCAAAAAGTTAAAGAAGCAACGTCGGCCTACCAGTTCTCGTCAAAAACCCGAGACTGCATGAGTGTGGCAGCTCTCAAAAACAGCCAGGATGGCATCGATGACCATCCTGGCAAAAAGGACCTGAATATACGCTAAGTATTAGTAGGGTCCTATTTTCATGGCTCAACATACCGGCCTGGAATCTCTGTATAATCTGTAAAATTATTTTACTACCAAGGTAAAAAATGCTATAGTAAGCAAATGTCAGAAATCAATAAGGTTGCCGATTTACTGTTGAGCTCTGAGTCCGCAGTTGCTCTGACTGGAGCGGGCTTAAGCAAAGCCTCCGGCATACCTACCTACCGCGATACAGATGGGTTGTGGCAGGACGTGGATGTTCGGCGCTGGTCACTGCGAGACGCGTTTGATGCGGATCCGGCTGGCTGGTATGCCAATTTTTGGCGGTTCTATAACCTGCGGCGCAACCTGTCGCCCTCGCTTGGACACCGGGCTTTGAAAGACATGGTAGAAGCTTCGGTGATTGACACTATCGTGACTCAGAATGTTGATGGCTTGGATCGGCGAGCCGGTACACCGCCGTCTAAAATCCTTGAAGTGCATGGCCATGACAGGTCGTTAAGTTGCACAAGGGTGGAAGAGTGTGACTTTACTATTCCGACTGAAGAATGGCTTGCCGCCAATGACCAAACATCACTACCTCTTTGTCCGGCCGATGGCGCGCTTCTCAAACCAGATACTATACTTTTCAATGACGTACTAGTGCCTGAACATGTAGCTCAAGATTGGCACAAGGCTTGGGAAGTCATAGACGAGGCCGGCATGTTGGTCGTTATTGGCACAAGTTTAGCGCTCATGACGTGGGAGCAAGCAGTTAATGACTTTCGTGCAGATGCTAAACGCCCTATAGCATTTATTAATCCAAACCCTATCAAAGCAGACCGACATGCAGATGCGGTAGTCCGCGGCTCGGCCGAAGAAGCTTTGCCTGCCATACGCGATCTGGTTCTATCGCAGAACGATGCTAATTAGTGTCGTGTGATATGTAAACCGGCAATACCGCAAAACAAAAATTGCTTTATGAATCGTTAATTATTAAAAATTCGCAATAATCTCAGGAAACTGTTTGGCTATAACGGATTGCCACTTTGCAGTTTCATTAGGTGGGCTTATATGGTTTTTATTGTATACAAGCAGAACAAAAACGGTGCGAAGCTCATAATTAATATATAAAATAATTCGGTTTCCCGAAGATTTAGCTGACTGCTTAATTCCTGCAATTTTGAAGCTGTGTTTATGTATGGAGTGCTTCATATCTTTCGACATAAAAATAGGCGGAGTAATCCTTCCGGTTTTTAAAAGCAAGTCAATATTATTGAACTGAGCGATAATTGCTTTTCTTGTCGTTAACCAGTGTGCTTTGTGGTTTTTTTGAAAGTCTTTAATATAATGCTTTTCTGCAAAGCGATCAACCACTACTCGAAATGGCACGCCAACATTAGTAGACATGCTCCGGTTCTTCCTGAGTGATTAGCTCGTAGGGTATAAACTGCTCTAACCTACTAGCTTGATAAGGCAGTTGACTATGAGTAAAAGCGACAATCTCGCGTGTATTAGAATCTTTCCACTTCTTAACTACTTGATGAATTACTTGCTTCTCGTCAACAGAAAGTTTTGACCGACGGTCTACCTGACCTGCACGCGTGGTTAAAGTCGTCCAAAAAGCGCGTTTGTCCGACTGTTCAACCGAGAGCTTTCCAGCCTCCGCCATCTCTTCGTAAATACGAAAAAATTGATCGGGAACTGGTCCATATTCGATTTTTCGGTACTTCATACCGCTCATAGGCTTCAGCTCGTTATAAAACCAACTGAAGTCAGTCAAATATAGAAGCTTTGCAAGAAAAGTTTTTGGTAATGACTTTTTTGTTTCTTTGCAATAAGTATCTACGACCTCTAGAATCATTTGCTCATACTTCTCGTAGTTTGGGACTTCTTGGGCAACCAGCTCGGCGATATCTATGCCTAGATAATCTGCCAATTTGCCTAGCTCTTCGCTGTTAAGTTCTCGGTCGCCCTTCTCTACAGCTACGAGCGTAGTGCGATTAATGCCAATAGCATCCGCCACCTGCTCTTGTGACAAACCATAAATTTTACGCAGTTCACGTATATTTTGTTCAAGTGTCATACCTATACCTTTCGTTTTTTATATACCTTCATTGTATCATTAACTACAACCTAACGGCAATCTACGTAACATTTTTTATATTTATGTTGACATTACTGACATTCATACTTTATAATTTATATATCGGTATTCAAAACAAATAAGTGATGAGGCCGGTCGCTGGAGGGTCTACCAGCCCGAACGAAGATAGACAAAACGCCAGCTTTCGCTGACGTTTCGGTATACAAGATTTATTCCCCTGTATGCCTTATATCTTACTGTAACTATTAATGAGCGGTCAAGACTGCCGCAAGAATATAAGGAGGCATTATGCCAAATCCAATCACTTTGGGCGACCCGTCACTCAATCTACAAATTACCAAACAGCACGCGACGGTAGTCGTGGAGCCAACGTCACAAATGGGTGGCAAATACGACACGGCCATTATTTCGACCGTGTTTGTTATTAATAACCCCGGCGAAGCCCGGGATGTCGAGTTCATCGTTCCATACGAGACCGAGAGCTTCAGTGCGAGTGTAGCTGTCATTTCGGCAGGTGCCGAAGCGTATCGCAAGCGTATCGATAGCCTGAGTAAAATCACCGGTAACTTGGAACGCATTAAGCCGTACCTCAGCAAAATGCAATTACCAGCCGATCAGTATGATACCAAGAAGGAACTGCGAGCCATTGCAAAACAGTTCCGCGCTGGCATTATCAGTATCCCGACAGGACAGTCGTCAATCCGGGTACAACTGTCGGCGATTGTCGAGCCACAAGATGTAAACGGCGTTAAAACATTCAGTTTCCGCGCATATGCGCCACTGCCAGGCACAGTCATTGCCGCTGGGCACGTTACGCTGTCAATCGCGGCGCGCTTTAAAGGTGACGAGGCAATCCATCCGCAAATTACCAAGAGCGAATGGAAGATCCTACGGTGATTCAATTGGAACGCCCGTGATTGAGCTGCCCGCCCAACAGCACGGTGAAGATACCATTCTCTACTGGAAGTGGCTGAACGATCCCGTTGTCGACTTTGAATATCACTACTAAATCCCTGCATAGGCTAGTAAAATAACTCGCTTATGCATCATTAACCAGTTATAAATTTCAGTAGTAGATATCGCTCTGCTGCGCCGCTTGAGTCAAACCAATCTCGAGCCGTCTGTAACTTTAAGATTTTAGTAAAAGGCTTACCATTAAAATTGCGTAAAAATCTAGCCGGTACCGTTTATAGAAATACAGGTAAACAAACCAAGCTACTTGGACTATTAAAAACGGCGCAATGAATGCTAAGTAATTGCTCCAAAAAAGCGCTAAAGAAGCTATAAAAACAATTCCGTAATCACGCCCAACTTGCCATGCAAGTGCGTTCCATAAGCTATTAAGACGGCTTGTGGCGTGGGGCTGTAGCTTGCGGTAGCGAGCACAAAAAGCCTGCATGGTTTTTGCTTGAACCGTCGCCCACCATTTCGTAGGTGAACTTAGTTTCGGCCGCATCATATAGCTCGTTATACGATTGCCAAAAACGATATGGTAAATGGTAGAAGTAACAAGTAAAAGCCGACGCGAGCGGATAGCGATAAGGTAATAGCTTAAAACACCGCCACATATTATGCCAAATAAATTAAAGTACATAGCTACATTTTATGTCCAAAGGTTATCAAGTAAATCGTGTAGCGTACTTTTATTATGAGAGTAAACTTCTTTTAGTCTCGGGATTAGAAGTTCTTGCACGCTCCTTTCAAAGAAGTTAAATGCGACCTCGAGAGCATCATTTTCGTATTTGAAGAGATCTCTAGACCGTCAACCATTAAGTGAGTAGCAGCACTCTCGGGATTAACTTTATTGTCCACGATGTAATTTATTATTTGGTGATAAACTTCTAAAGTTTGAGGGCCAAAGACAGTGATTATGATACCTGTAATCCTACTCTGTCGTTTGAGTAGGTATTCTTCGCTTTGGTCTGCCGCGATAGCAAGAGCGAGGTATGCGATACATATACCACTTACATATAAGCCAATTAAATGATCGAGCTGACGAGCACTTCTTTTGCTTATACTGGCTGCTAATTCTTCGCTCCTAAACTGTCTTGCTGCTATATCAGAACTGCTCTGTATATAAGTACATTGCTGATGAAACCACCTCCCAAACTGCTTGTCTCTTCCATATAAAGCTAGTTCCCGTAGTCCCATAATTTCTCCTTAGTTATCGGTTTTATTAGAGGAATACCCACATAAAAAGAGGCGCCCACTCTAGGTGCCTAACCAGCAGCAAGGATATTGTCCTTGTGTTTGTCGAACGAGTGCCGCATTTTGGACAATATCGCTCAATACAAAACAATTATGCATCGCTGCAACTGACTTAGACTATTTTATTCTAGCAATAAAGCCTGTTTTTAAACACCTACATCTGTTAAAGTCCATATAACTTGCTGTCTCTCTATGAAGGCAAGTGGCTTTTTCGCTTCACTTTAGCTTACCCCTGTAAATTGTCAAATTTAATCTGGTTATTTTGCTTGCACTTAGGTATAATATAACTATGAGCAATGACAAGAAAAAACGTCTCATAGCCAGCGTGGCTCGCAGCATGGAAGCAGAAGGCTTCAATTTTAAGGCTGTCAAAAAAACTCTCGAAAAGAAACTGCAATCAACCAAGGCTTAAGCCAATGGCTGACTATTTCGTTGATAGCGATGAAGATGCCCTTGAGAATAAACTAGGCATCACGGACGCCACTGAGCTTAAATCCAAAGAGCAAGAAATTGTAACCAATAAGTCTGCAGACATACTGGGCGAATCACCGACAGTATTTGACTTAGATTATTTGCTACATATCCATAAGATCTTATTTGACGATATTTATGATTTTGCCGGCAAACTCCGTACGGTGGATATTGCAAAACCCGACGCCAAAGCTCCGTTTGCGCATGTACGATTTTTGGAGCCTGAAAGCAAGCGTATTTTCGGTGAGCTAAAAAGCAAAAGATATTTAAGGAAGCTAGGTAAACAAGATTTTGCAAAAGAAATAACCGTCTTGGCGGCCGAGCTTAATGCTCTGCACCCATTTCGCGAAGGAAACGGTCGTGCTATCCGTCTATTCTTAATAATGCTTGCTGATTATGCTAGCTATTTATTGGACTACAGCCAAGTGTCAGCTGATGAACTTATACGCGCAGATAAGCTAGCTTTTGAAGGCAATATAAAGCCCCTGCTAGAAGTTTATAGCCACGTGGTGACCAAACCCTCCCTCCTGACTCGGTCTAACTCTGTTAGTGCTGAACCTGGCTCCGGGGACTGGATAGCGGCTTTGCCTTTTCCGCTCAAACTTTCTCGAAGCAAGCTTCTGCGAGAGTTTTCGCTTCAACGAACCAGCGACTAGCATCGCTTCGCGCTGCGTCGCTTAGATCAAGCCAGTCTCGAGTA